>NZ_JBALFF010000029.1:0-102707 GCF_036916975.1 Nostoc sp. | reverse complement strand
AACCGCGCTAACTTGGGTATGGAAGTAATGCACGAGCGTAACGCTCACAACTTCCCCTTAGATTTGGCAGCTTTAGATGTTGCTCCTGTAGCTCTTACCGCTCCTGCTATCAACGGTTAATCATAATCTAAGATACAATCTTCACGATTATCTATAAGTAAAAGACGCTCTCCCGAAAGGGGGGGCGTTTTTGCATTGGGTTAATTGGTACATTTTTTTAAAGTGCAAAATGATGGGTGTTGCATCAAAATTAGACCGCTATAGTTCAGAAATTAGTCAATATATTATCAAAAAGTAAATTTTACGGGTAATAATTGCTAGCAGCGCAGATAATTGCCTCAAAGCTCAAGTATAAGGAGAAGCCAGGAATGATTTTACACCGTGGGCGTAGGGTAGTAGCTGCTTTGTTGCTGTCAGTTTTACTACTGACAACAGCCTGTACTCCAAAAGCACCTGGACGTTTTGACCAGGCGCAAAAAGAAAGCACTCAACAAAAAAGCGGTCAAGCGGTTGCTAAGAGTGCAACTCAGGGTAGCGAATTTAATAAACTTTTCCCTGATGCAGGCGATGGCTACCAGCGCGTCTATACCCAAGAGAAAAAAGGCTTTGCGGAAGCGAAGTTGAAAAAAGGCGGTAAAGATATAGCCTTGCTGTCTATTTCTGATACGACAAGCACACCTAGTACAGTAGCAAAGTTCTCAAAAAGCACCAAAAAAATTGGCGGTTATCCCGCAGTAGAAATTGGTAAGACGCAAACTGCAATTTTGGTAGGTAAGTACCAAGTAAAAGCACTTTCCCGCGATCCGTCATTTACAGCTAGCGATCGCGAAGATTGGCTAAAGAAGTTTAATCTTAATGGTCTGGCTAAACTGAAATGATTTGTACTACGAACTTTCAAATAACAAAACCTAAATAAGGAGATTTTTGTGAGCAAATCGATTGTTGATTTAGTTGATCAATTGCCAACCGGTGGCTTGACCATTTCTATGTTGAATTCTCTCGATTTTGTTGCTCCTGGCCAGTGGCAAAATACTATCGGCTTTGTCAACACCATTAAGACTGTTACTGGCGAAGACGACGAAGATTTAATTCAGCAAATTGGTGAAAGAGCGGTTTATCTATTCAACGACAAATCTCAAGGATACCAAACAGCCTTGTGGTTATATCAAACCGTTGATGGTACAGATAAAGCACTTGGTGCAGCAGCTTTAGCTAACAAAGTTGGTGAGAAAATTCCATTATTCGGTTTTTTAAACTCTGTCACTCCCAAACCTGATAAAGCCCAAACGATTGATTTGACATTAAAATTAGTCGCTGAATTGGTAGCCTTTTGTCAAATTAACGGCATTCCTGGAGATAGTATTGGGGATTTTGTCGCCTCTTTAGGTGAGTATAGTGGTGAGTCGCTTATCCGCATGGTGGCATTAGTTTGCGTTGATGGTTTGATCCCTCTCGGGACTGACTTCATCAGTAAAGCAATATCTGGGCTTAATCAGACAAATCCACAGGAGTTAGAACAAAACTCGACTTTCCAAAATATTAAAGATGTGATTCCAGGCAACAATGCTGGTAGTAAACTCAACTTTATCGGCGAAAGTTTTGACTCAGTTAAAGGTTGGATGAGTGGGTTAGTCAACGCAAATAATTTAACGCCACAAAAAGTTGTCCACAACTTGCAAAGTTTTGTCGATATTGCCGATGACAAGTTAGACTACCTCGCAGCGTTCCTAGATGTAGCAACAAATTACTATGAACATACTGGCACGCAAACTTTAGCACGTCGCTTGATTGAACGGGCGGTAGCTGAGATTTAGGTTGATTGGGAGTGGGGAGTGGGGAGCAGGGGGGAGAATAAAAAATTAGCTCTTTCTTCCTCTGCTTCCTGCTAAGAGACGCTCTACCTCTTCCCAATGCCCCATACCAATTAGGGTAAACGCAAATCTGCTGCGATCGCATATAAGTAAGGTTGAAAAATAGCTAAGTTTTCTAGTTTGTCAAACTTACCTGTTTGCGAACCTGGGTCAAAGGCAGTGGTAATTACGTAAAGTTTAGTGCCATCAAAGGCAACATGACCGATATGTTGCTCTTGTACTCCACCTTTTTGCTTGAGTCCGGCGAACCCATAGCGGATTCCCTGAAGCTTACCAACGGTTACTGGTTCGGGTGGGTAGGTTAAGAAAGTAATCTCTTTTCCATATTCCCCCTGACGATCTTTAGCAAACGCCGCGTAGTGGTCTGCAACCCAAGCTTTGAGTGCTGCTAATACCTGGGTTTGGTATTTAGAACTTTGGTAGTCCACTTGAGAACCAGGTGGAATCCCGGCTGCTACGAGTTTCTTTTGGAAATCCTCGTTGTTTGCTAATGGGTAAATGCTAATCTCAACTGTACCCAAAAGTTCTCCTTTGGACCAGACACACAATAAAGGCGCATTTCCCTTACAAGGAGCGACTTGCCAGTTCGTTGGAACAGCAGTATTTCCCAGAATTTTCTGCCAAATATTTCCCTCATTAGCGTTACTAAGTTTCGCAACGGCAGGGGATTCTACCACTTTGGGTGCAGAAAATTGAGAAAAAATAAATTTTGCTGCCACTGGTATTAACATCAGCAAAATAAGACCTAATAATAAATGATAAAGTCGTAACATTTTCTTGAAAATCCAGAGCCAAGGGTTGCAGACTAACGATATTTACAATACTTTATGAATATACAGGAAGATACATTTATATTGCTGCAAGTTCCGCAAATGGAACTCAACAAACTATCGCTCTTTATTACTCTGAAAAAATAAAATATTTGTAGGTTTTGAATATTCGTAGGTTGGGTTCAGCTTAAGCCAAACCCAACAAACACCCCAATATGTTGGGTTACCCTGCCTTAAGCCCCTTTGGGTCTACGTTCCTCAAACGCCACTTGCTTCTTTTTTAACGAACCTTATTAGGCACAGAGGACACTGAGAGAAGAAAAAAATGCTTAACTGAACTGTATTGTATTGTAAGCTGTTCCACAAATAAACTTGCATATACTGGGCGGGCTTTCCTGCCCACCCCACAAGATTTCTATTTAATAAGGGTTATGCAAATTAAGTAAGTGGGCGCAAATAATCATCACTTGCTCGTAGTTGCGCTTTAGCGCTAAAGCGCAACTACGAGCCAAATACAGAGTTTCGTTACATAGTTTGGTTTTATATTGCCTACCTACTTAGATGTTTTTTAGCTTATTGCAACCTACCCTTAGATTTATAAAAACTAATTACAACAAAGGTTTCTAATTTTTATCTAGCGAGAGTCATACGGTATAGTTATAAAATATTCCAGCAGAGTCAAGCCAAAGGCTGCACTCTGCTGGAGACTCTAAATGTGAAATTTTTAGGAATCGACTTAGTAGCGATTATTGTTGCGGCGGGGATTAGCGCCACCCCAGCTACCACGAGAGGAGTTACTTCTTTCCTCACGAGGTTTAGCTTTGTTCACTTTCAAATCACGTCCCATCCACTCAGCACCATCAAGTGCATCAATAGCAGCTTGTTCTTGTGTGTCTGATTCCATTTCCACAAAAGCGAACCCACGCGGCCGGCCTGTTTCCCGATCTGTGGGTAGTTGAACACGACTTACTGTCCCGTATTCTGCAAAAGCCTGCTTTAGGTCATCTTCTGTAACCTGATAGGACAGGTTCCCGACGTAAATTGACATACAAATCTCCGAATTCAGGGAGTGTAGAGAGTTAAATTCGGAGAGACACTTTTTAGAAATCAAAACGAGTTACTCAACCGAAAATAATCTTTATATCCATGAGTCTAGCACGACATTCAGCCTTTGAATATCGTCTTATTGTGAATTTTATTCACAAATCAAACCTTAAAGGTAGGTTTGTAGACTTCTCCAAAGACTAGCTTTTGTTGCTTGTATTATAAAAGTTACACTTTTAACAGGAAATCGCAATCAACTAGCGATCGCCCTGAGATTTAGTGTTTTGAAAATTAAGCTGCGGACTAAGGCGTAAAGATTATTATGGGTAGTCAGGCTAATCATAACATGGCTAACTCTTTTCAAAGCAAATTAAAAAATATTCATCCTCAAATGTCCCATTTAGCTATGCTCCAACTGCGCTAAAATCCTTTCTGCTTCTTTACATAGCACCTCGTGATATTCGCCATTACTAGCCAGCAAACCTCCCCATTGATTGATATCACCGGTGTTATACTGCAACGGAGTGCCGTCAAAGTGGGTAAATTTACCACCTGCTTCTGTTAAAATCAGTTCTGGTGCTGCCATATCCCAATCTTTGGGCGCAGACTTGCCGGAAAGGGAAATGTAGATATCTGCCTGTTGCTCGACAATGGTGGCGATTTTACAGCCTACACTACCCACAGATTTATGATTTTGACAGGGTAAATTTTGTAGTAAATAATCTAAGCGTTGGTTGCGGTGAGAACGACTAACGACTAAGGTTAAGTCCTCAATTCGTTTGCCTGAGGACACTTGTATAGGAACAGAAGCATCACGAGTTTCTACAAATGTACCCCCGCCTTTAGTAGCATAATATAACTTTTTAACCTCTGGTACTGCCACCACTGCCAAAACTGGGCGTGTTTCCTTGACTAAAGCAATGTGAACTGCATAGTCTCCAGTTTTTTCGATAAAGTCTCGTGTGCCATCCAAAGGATCAATTATCCATACCCAAGGGGTAGAAGGCTGCGCTACACCACTTGGAGATTGATAGGTTTCTTCGCTGATATAAGCAAAATCTTCATTACCCAAAGTTGCTTGTAGTCTCTGCAAAATGTATTGACTCACAGCTACATCGGCAACCGTCACAGGCTCATTTTGTTTATATTGTACTTCTAAATCAGGGTCTTTTGCAGTCCCGTGATAATACGAGCGCAGTATATCTGCTGCACCCCAACCTACCTCACGAGCGATCGCTAATATTTCTTTTAAGTCTTTCATTAATTTGGCCTGAACTAAAAATATGTATAACCTGATTCGTGAGGCACAGCGATACTTAGTTTAACGAATTACGAATTACGAATTACGAATTACGAATTACGAATTACGAATTACGAATTACGAATTATCTTAAATCCATCCAGCGCCGAGTGCCAAAAAATTTACAGGAATCAGCAGCAATATTAGCTGCCAGAGCCAGTGCATCAGTAAAGCTTTGTCTTAAAATGTAATTACAGAAAGCGCCGTGGAAAATATCTCCAGCCCCTAATGTATCAACCGCTTGAATCTGCGGTACATCTACGATACCAGTTTTACTGCAACTCAAGTATTCAATTGGTTTTTGTCCGTGGGTAATAACGATGTGAGGAATTTCAAATCCGCTCAGATAGGTAAAAACGTCTTTTCCAGTCTGGCAGTTAGGGGGATAAAAATTAGCCGAACAGATGGCGTAATTTACAAAAGGCAAAACTTGCTCAAATCCAGGCTTCCAACTTCCACCATCAATTACGACTGGGATATTCTTGGCTTTAGCCATTTGGGCTATAGAATAACTAACCGCCATTTGATGTCCATCAATCAGTACTATATCGACATTTTGCAAAATATCTGGCGGGATAGATGCGCTGTTGGCTTGAGTTTTGACAGCATTGATAGAAACTACAGCTCGTTCACCCGTGGTTTGGGTGACAATGATTGAAGAGACGGGCGGCGCTAAATCAGTGGTAGGCTCAAGGTCTGCGATCGCAACTTTGTAATTTGCTAAATCCCCCCGAATTAGCTGTGTCATTGGGTGAGAACCCACTACACCCAAGACTGTAGCGTGATTTCCTAAATGGCTGAAAGTCACAGCTGCGTTTGTAGCTGGCCCCCCTGCTGCCACACTATAGTCAGTAGCAACAATTTTCTGATTATTCTTAGGAGCAGAGTTAGCAAGGTAAATCAAATCTAAAGTTACTAAACCTACAAATAACCCACGAGCCGATTTTGGATTTTGGATTTTGGATTTTGGATTATTCATTTATCATATATTTTCGTATAGGTGCATAAATTATTATTTTTAACTCCAAACTCCTAACTCCCAACTCCCAACTCCCAACTCCCAACTCCCAACTCCCAACTCCCAACTCCCAACTCCCAACTCCCAACTCCCAACTCCTAACTCCTAACTCCTAACTCCTAACTCCTAACTCCTAACTCCTAACTCCTAACTCCTAACTCCTAACTCTTAACTTTTACTCATGCAAACCGATCCAAAACCAAGAACACTTTACGTTGTCGGCACACCAATTGGCAATCTGGAAGATATAACCTTTCGAGCCGTAAGAATTTTACAAAATGTAGATATCATTGCAGCAGAAGACACCCGTCACACAGGGAAACTATTACAGCATTTTCAAGTTAAGACTCCCCAGGTGAGTTACCACGAACACAATCGTACCAGCCGTATCCCAGAATTATTAGAGCATTTAGTTAATAATAAAGCGATCGCTCTGGTGAGTGATGCTGGAATGCCAGGTATTTCTGATCCTGGATATGAACTGGTGAAAGCCTGCATTGAGGCGGGAATTGCAGTAGTTCCCATTCCTGGGGCTAGTGCAGCAATTACGGCTTTGAGTGCATCTGGATTACCAACGGATCGGTTTGTCTTTGAAGGCTTTCTTCCAGCTAAAAGCCAACAGAGACAAGAATATTTAGAATCTCTGGAAACAGAATCTCGCACATTGATTTTCTACGAATCGCCGCACCGTTTGCGAGATACTTTACAAGACTTAGCTCTTGTTTGGGGAAGCGATCGCCAAATTGTGCTGGGGCGGGAGTTAACTAAATTGTATGAAGAATTTTGGCGGGGGACAATTGCCGAAGCGATCGCTCACTATAACCAACGAGAGCCCCAAGGTGAATATACATTACTAGTGGCAGGAATTGCGGACAGTCAGCCCCAACTGACAGAAGAAGAATTGAAAGCCGAATTGAAGCAGTTAATTAGTCAGGGGATATCGCGATCGCAAGCTAGCCGTCAGTTAGCCAAATTTACCTCCCTTCCCCGTCGCCAACTTTATCAACTAGCTCTTTCTATAGTCTTCACTCCCGATCTGTGAGCAACTAGTACCCCAAGGCGGAAGTCAACCCCGTAGGGGAAGTTACGCATAATAATTGTATTCCAAACTCTTAGGCCATTTGAAATGGTATGTTTATTACGCGCCCGGTCTACTAGTACGGCTTTTGTAGAATCACAATATTTGCAAAAGTGATGCTCCCAACTCTAATTTTTGCATAACCGTAACTTAGAGTCAAATACTAAATTTACTAAATTTATATATTCATCCTCAAAGACAAAGGAGTGAATATTCAAATGATATCTAAAGATTTTTGATATTAGTTCTCTAGATAGATCAGGAATTTTGGCTGGAAACTTTAATATGAAATAGTCGAAGGCAAACAAATAAGATTCTCAAGGAAGGAGAAATTCAATGGGTAACATTATTGCTTGGCTGGTTTTGGGTTTAATTGCAGGTGCGTTAGCTAAGTTATTTTATCCAGGAACCCAAGGTGGCGGTATTGTCTCCACAATTGTATTAGGAATACTGGGAGCAGTAGTGGGGGGTTATTTAGGCCAAGCTTTACTGGGAAGTGGTTCGGCAGCTGCCGCATCTGCTGGAGCTTTCTCGCTTGGAAGCATTTTATTTGCTGTTCTTGGCGCTATGCTACTGATTTTCCTTTGGGGTTTAGTGACTCGCCGGGCTGTGTAATTACCTGATATCAGCTAACCCTTTTGGGAATTGCTTTAAGCTGCAATAAACCGATAAAATGACATTAGAAAAAGAGCGAACAACTATAGGAGTTTTCGCTAGGTGTTCCGATATACATTTGGTACTTGAGGAATTAAAAGCTTCGAATTTTCCCATGCACAAAGTTTCAGTAATTGCAGGGAATGTAGAAGAAGAAAGCGATATTGCTAGTGTTGAAGTTAAAGATCGCACTGGCAATAATACATCCTCAGAAGATGCTGAAGCTTTTACAAGTGGTGCTTTAGGCGGTATTACCGGCTTATTAGTCAGTTTAGTTCTATGGGTAATTCCTGGTATAGGACGAGTGATTTTAGCCGGCGCAAAAGCAACAGCGATCGCTACCACTTTAAGAGGTGGGGCGATCAATGTAACCGCAGGTGATTTGCATCATGCGCTGCTAGGTTTAGAAATTCCTAAAGAGCAAGCACAGGGTTACAGCGATTTAATTTGCAAAGGTTATTATTTGGTGATATTAACCGGCGTAGATATAGAGATTCGTCTTGCTAAAAGGATTTTTAATCGCCGTGATATTCAACAGTGGAGTAATTATGAGCCATACTTGACTCCAAATAGTCGTTATAAAAATGCAGTTGCTGTTTTTTCTACACGCCAAGATACAGAAAAAGCACTTACTGAACTAAAAATAGCTGGCTTTGCTATGGCTCAAGTTTCGGTGATTGCTAAGGATACAAACAGACTGAATGGTATTACTGAGGTAAATATTAGCAGTTGCAAAGATAACTATACTAGTTTAGGAATTCCTGAGGATATAGCTAGATATTATGATCATCAAGTGACCCTTGGCAATTACTTATTAGTCGTAAATAGTACTGATATCTACATGGCAGGTGCGAGAGCAATTTTAGAGAATCAGAAAATTGAAAAATTTTGTATCTATAGCCCATCTGTAGTTAATCCAACTAGAAGCGATCGCCAGGTTTTTAGTCAATAGGCTTGGGTTAATACCTAATTATCCTTAATAAGGCTTCACCGATGAGCGTTACTTAAACATCAATCTTAATTGTAAGAGATTTGACACCATCTAGGAATGGTACATATTACCGATGATTTTTAGGAAAGTATTTTGTTTTTACTGTAAATTACATAATCATTTAAATATATTTTAAGAAGAATTCAGAAGTCATAATTAATGGGGGATTCAGAGCCGCGACTTTATTGTTGCCCACCAAATTTACAATTTTGTGGTCGTGCAAAAACGCCGATTATTCATCAGTTTTGTCGGTTAGAATACCCGATTGAATTCGTTTAATAAGTTGTATAAGACTTTAAGTTTGTACCCAAATACTATTTTAAAGAAGTAAAATTAGGGCTAAACTGTATATTTAGCAGGATAATACCAATTCTGACCAATTCTGTAGGATGATGCGCTAAACTATGCTAAACCATATTTAAGTACAAGAAAGAAAAACGAACCGCAAAAGACCGATAGACACGAAGTGGCTTCCCGTTCGCGTAGCGTCTCCGAAGGAGAAGGGTAGGACACAAAGATATAAGAATTTAAAAGGATTTGGTCTCACCAAAAAATTGGATAAGGCACTATATATTATAGATATTCTGGTTGAATGAGCTTAATTTGGACTTTTATATTGCTCTATTATTAAGTACAAGTATCATAGAGCAAAATCAAGAATTTCAAATCAATATAGTGCAAAAAATATCAATTGTTGGAATATCTGCCTGGAATAATGTTGAAAAGTTTGAAGATTGGAACCAAAATTGGAATTAGTTTTGCCCTAAGTTTGGCAACTCTGGCCACTATTGGTCTAATCTCCTATCAAAGCACCAATGAGCTAATTGAAACTTCGGCCAAAGAAAGCCATACTTACCAGGTGTTAAGTCAGCTTGAAGACCTCAATTTGCAATTGACAAATGCTGAGACTGGGCAACGCGGTTACATTATTACTGGAGAACAGCGCTATTTAGACCCTTATAATACTGCCATTCAAGTCCTAGATCAAAAAGTCAATGAACTTCAGAGATTAACGGCAGATAACCCCAAGCAACAGAGTCGGCTTGATATTTTACAGCCACTAATCACCCAAAAGCTGGCTGAACTTAAACAAACCATTGACTTACGTCAAAACTTTGGGTTTCAAGTTGCCCAGAAGGTTGTTTTAACAAACCAAGGCGAGCGGCTGATGACTGAGATTAGCAAAGTTATCCAGGCGATGAAAACTGAGGAGAATACACTGCTGAAACAGCGCTCTGAAAAGGCACAAGCAGCTGCTCGGCAAACGATCGCTAGCATTGTATATAGTATTCCCTTATTTTCTTTAATCTTAGCTTTGATTGGATTCGCCTTAACCAGACATATCTCAGCACCGCTAAAGCAAGTTTCTGATTTAGCAGAAAAAATGGCGGATGGGGATTTATTGGTGAGTTTACCAGATAGCGATCGCCACGATGAAATCGGTGTTTTGACACGCACTTTCAACCAGATGATCGTTAATCTGCGAAACACAAATAAAAAAAATGACGAGCAAAACTGGCTAAAGTCTAATTTAGCTGAATTTACCCAGATGCTCCAAGGGCATCGAAATCTAGAAACTGCGTCTCGCCTGATTTTGTCAAACTTAGCACCACTAGTTGGGGCATCGCAGGGTGTTTTTTATTTCATGGACTCAAGAGACGACGAGCCTGTACTGAAAATGTTGAGTAGCTATGCTTATAAAGAGCGTAAATATCTGGCAAATCAGTTTCGTTTGGGTGAGGGATTGGTGGGACAATGTGCCTTAGAAAAACAAAGAATCCTGCTAACAGAAGTTCCTAGTGACTATATCCGTATCAGTTCCGGGTTGGGAGAAGCCCCACCGTTAAATATTATTGTCTTGCCTATCCTGTTTGAGACAGAGGTGAATGCTGTAATTGAACTGGCATCGTTTGGGCCTTTCAGCCATCTGCATCTGACATTTTTAGAGCAATTAAGTGAAATTCTGGGTGTATTTTTAAATAACATCGCCTCACAATTGCAAACTCAGCAACTACTTGAAAAGTCTGTTGCTTTAACAGAAGAACTGCAAAACCAGCAAGAAGAATTACAGCAGAGCAATCAACGCTTGGAAGAACAGGCGCAGGAGTTGGAAGAATCGCAATTTGTTGTCAAGCAGTCTAACGAAGAATTACAGCAACTAAATGAGGAGCTAGAAGAAAAGGCAGAATTGTTAGAAGTTCAAAATCAGGAAGTTGCCCGCAAGAACCGCGAAGTTGAGCGAGCGAGGCAGTCTTTAGAAGAAAAAGCTGAACAACTGGAGTTGTCTTCTAAATACAAGTCGGAATTTCTAGCGAATATGTCCCACGAGCTACGGACACCGCTAAATAGCCTGTTAATTTTAGCAAGGCTGCTAGCAGATAACTCCCTGAAAAACTTGACCGACAAACAGGTAGAGTACAGTCGGACTATCTACTCGGCTGGCACTGATTTGCTGGAATTGATCAATGACATTCTAGATTTGGCAAAAATCGAGTCGGGTACTATGTCGCTCGATATTGAGCAAATTGCTTTTGCAGATTTGGAGACATCTTTAGAGCAGACTTTCCGGCAAGTTGCCCACAATAGAAAACTCAGGTTTACTATTGAACGAGATGAAAAGTTACCACCGACAATTTATAACGACTCCAAACGTCTGCAACAAGTGCTAAAAAATCTTTTAGCTAACGCCTTTAAGTTTACCGAACAAGGAGGGGTGAAGTTACAAATTGGCATGTCTTCTGAGACAGCCGAAGTTGATAATCCCATGATTGCTTTTGCAGTTAGCGACACAGGTATAGGCATTCCAGTCGAGAAGCAAAAGATTATTTTCGAGGCATTCCAGCAGGCAGACGGCACAACCAGCCGCAAGTACGGGGGAACAGGCTTGGGGTTGTCCATTAGCCGCGAACTGGCTCAACTGTTGGGCGGGAGAATTGAACTAGTCAGCCAACCAGGACAGGGAAGCACCTTCACCCTCTACTTGCCCAGGCGACATGAAGGGAAGGGTAAAAATACTCCCACTCCATCACCTTCTGGGCAAATCACCTCCCTTAACGCACTATCGACCATAAAAGAAGTGCCTCTAGTCGAAAATAGACCTACAACTCAAGACATCTCTCCATCAGCGAAAGTCGTTCCCAGCTTACCCAACGATATTCCAGATGACCGGGAAATCATTCAACCGGGCGATCGCATTTTGCTAATTATCGAAGATGACGATAAATTTGCCCGCATCTTACTAGATATGGCCCGCGAACAGGGCTTTAAAACTATTGTTGCTTTACACAGCAAACAAGGTCTAGCACTAGCGCAACAGTTTAAGCCCGATGCAATTATGCTAGATATCCACATGCCAGAGATGGATGGGTGGACAGTGCTAGATCGTCTGAAACATAACCCAGATACTAGACACATAGCAGTGCATATACTTTCTGTTGATGAAAGACAGCAACGGGGATTACAACTAGGAGCGATTACATATCTCCAAAAACCCGTTTCTCCAGAAGCGCTAACTCAGGTTTTAACTGAGATTAAAGGGTTTATTGAACGTCAGGTAAAAAATCTCCTGATCGTAGAAGATGATCCCGTACAAGCCCAAAGCATTATTGAACTGATCGGTAATAGTGATGTTCAGAGTACAGCAGTGGGTACAGGGGCAGAAGCCCTGTCGATTTTGCGATCGCATCACTTTGATTGTATGGTACTCGATCTCGGTCTGCCGGATATGACCGGCTTTACACTAATTGAGCAAATAAAGCAAGAACCCAGGCTTTTAAAACTGCCGATCATCGTTTACACCGGCAAAGAACTCAGCCGACAAGAAGAAACGCAATTGCGGGGACTAGCAGAGACAATTATCATAAAAAATGTGCGATCGCCAGAGCGGTTGTTAGATGAAACTGCCCTGTTTTTGCATCGGGTGCAAGCAAATTTGCCTCCACCAAAGCGACAAATGTTAGAGCAACTACACCAAAACGATCCGGTGCTGGCGAATCGGACAATTTTGATTGTGGATGATGACCTCCGAAATATTTTTGCCCTCACCAGCTTTTTAGAAAGCTATCAAATGCAAGTGCTGTTTGCCGAAAATGGCAGAGATGGTATAGAGAAGCTGCAAACTAATCCTGAGATTAATTTAGTTTTGATGGACATCATGATGCCGGAAATGGATGGTTACGAAACCACCCGCGCCATCCGCCAGCAACAACAGTTTCGCTCATTACCAATAATTGCTTTAACTGCTAAAGCCATGCCAGGCGATCGTGAAAAGTGCATCGAAGCTGGGGCTTCTGACTACATCACCAAACCTGTAGATACAGAGCAACTACTTTCACTACTCAGGGTTTGGTTGTATCGTTAAACATAAGAAAAAACCTCACCCTCAATCCCTCTCCTTATTAAGGAGAGGGAAGCCGGAGTCAAACCTCACCCTCAATCCCTCTCCTTATTAAGGAGAGGGAAGCCGGAGGCAGGGTGAGGTTTTATATTTAATTTGACCCACTTACTTAAAATTTTGATATGCAAATTAGATGTATTTTAGCTTATCATCTTTTTGTTAGCCTTTTCCAAGAGAGCTTTTCCATAATCATCACATTCTAAAGAATCCTCAAAAACAGGAACTCCCATTTTTTCAAGATACCTTATGTATATTCCATTAAGTTGATCGTCTTAAACTAAAAATGTCACAATTTTCTTGTCATAAGATAAACAATATATTATCCCACTATTTAATTTAGGTGTACCGCAAATATAATGATTTTCTATTAAACCGAACTGCGTAAGATAATCATGAATAAGCTCATCAGTAATCCCAGGTCTAGTCTTAATTTTAACTTTTTTAGCTTTCATATTTTTAACTTCCTATGAGAACGAAGAAAGCCTCGTAGGGGCAGAGAGAGAAAGAGTTTTCTGTAAACCAGTGTTGGGTTTCACTACCTTCAACCCAACCTACAAATATTCAAAACTTACGCAGTATTGAGTACACATCTATTCCCTATTTCCGATATTCTCATTTAACTTTTGCATAAATTCTTGATGTTCTGTGGCAGCTAAACCGGCTTGTAACACAGATAACACTGTTACCATTTCTCCTGAGAGTAAGGCAAGTACTGACAACCACAACCCCGGAAACACCTGAGAGCGAATAATTCCCTGCTCATCGGTTGGTAGCGAAACATACTCGTCTGCTTGCAGCGTAAACCAATCCAACTGATTATCTAATGTTCGCCAGACAATATACTCCTGTACTCCATTCCGGCGATAAGTGCGTTTTTTATCATGTAAATCGATGGCTGCACTGCTTGCTGCCACTTCTATTACCAGTTCGGGTGCGCCTTGGATATAATCATCCTCACTAATCAATGCTTGTCTACCCGGAATGAATAGTACCGCGTCAGGCTGTGGTTCATTATCTGGATCTAAACGCACTGTGGGTTCAATTCCCATAACAACCCCAGGCGTTGCCGTTTTATAGTTCCACAACCACCCGATCAAGTCTGCATGTGGCTCGCCATGACTTTTAATTCTCAGTGGCGATGCCATGATATACACAACTCCTTCAACCAGTTCAGCTTTTCTTAAATGCGGCATTGCCTGATAGCGACGCTCAAATTCGTAGCGAGATAAGCGATCGCCATTTTCCAGAGGTAAAACTGAAATCACTTTTTTAGGAGTTGTAACCATCCTTTTGTCCTCTTTAGCCAAACTGAATTAAAGTATTCTAATTTGGCAGTGCTGTATCCATTTTACTACTGCAAATGGCGCTCCATTTTTGTTAGATTATTTAGTTTTCAAGGTTCAGGTTCCTAAAGAAAGACAGTAATAACTAAAAACCCACGCTGCACCCGATCGAGAGGACAGCGTGGGTAATTTATGCTTGTAACACAAATGATAGTCTGTGTATCTGGCTAGCGGAACATACTACTAACTGAAGTATCTTCATGAATCCGCCAGATAGTTTCTCCTAAGAGATTAGCTACTGACAGCACCACTAGTTGGGGAAAGCGATTGTTTTCTGGTATAGGAATTGTATTGGTGACAATCACTTCCTCAAACAAGCCACTGGATAACCGCTCCATAGCTGGTGGAGAGAACACTGCATGAGTTGCACAGGCGTATACTTGACGCGCTCCTTCTTCACGCAGTAATCGCGCTCCTTCAGCGATCGTTCCTCCAGTGTCGATCATGTCATCCACTAACACTGCCGTTTTGCCTTTAACATCGCCGATGATATTTAAAACTTCGGCAACATTATGTGCATGACGACGTTTGTCAATAATTGCCAGTGGGGCATCATTCAGTTTTTTCGCAAATGCTCTGGCTCGCGCTACACCACCAACATCGGGGGAAACAACCACAAGATCGGGCAGTTCTTTGCTTGCTAGATAATCCAGCAAGACTGGCGAACCGTAAACATGGTCAAAGGGGATATCGAAATAGCCTTGAATTTGAGCCGAGTGTAAATCCATTGCTAGAACGCGGTTGGCACCTGCTTCAGTGATCAGGTTAGCAACTAGCTTGGCGGTTATTGACTCTCGTCCTGCGGTTTTGCGATCGGCACGGGCATAGCCATAGTAGGGAATTACTGCCGTTACCTGTCGCGCAGAAGCTCGACGACAGGCATCAACCATAATCAATAATTCCATAAAATGATCGTTGACGGGTTGACAACATGGCTGGATTAAATAGACATCACAACCCCGAATCGATTCTTGGATTTGAACGTAAAGCTCTCCATCCGCAAATCTTTTGCGAATCATTGGCCCCAAGTCCATGCCCACATAACGAGCAACTTCTTGAGACAGTTGTATATTGGCAGAGCCAGAAAACAGCCGCAGGCGATGATTCTCGCTCAGTCCTGTTGCAGATGGTTGCACTTTGAAAGTTGCAGAACTGAGCACAGCAGATCCTCTATGTGCATTCATAGCAATATTATCATTGGAGATTTAATAGGTTTAACCGAGAAATCGCCTAAAAAAACATCTGTGAGTTTTATTGAATCTTCTATACA
Organism: Nostoc sp.; assembly: GCF_036916975.1. Lineage (GTDB taxonomy): Bacteria > Cyanobacteriota > Cyanobacteriia > Cyanobacteriales > Nostocaceae > Nostoc. Next base: position 86,972 of record NZ_JBALFF010000029.1, on the reverse strand, counting down.
AAATTTAAACATTTTTCCATAAAATTATCATTCGTTAACTGTCTAATTTTTTTGGCAAGCAAACTATTGATAGCTTAACGGACATTTAGTCCGTCCACTAGGTCTATAGTTCAAATTTTTTGGGTTGAGTTAAACATTGGTGTAGTAGGTTCTTCTAACTACCTCATTTATAGCTAACACTAAAGCATTTACAACTTAAGTGATATTGAAGCTTGTTCTCATCCAGTATAGCAGTATAGCACCTGCAACTAAGTACCGCAATAGTAGCTTATTATTCAAAACCTTACGCATTGACAAAAACGGCAATTACATAAACTAGAAGACGATAGCAGTGGATACAACGGACTCACACACAATCAAATTTTTAGATAAAGATTGGATAAATTTTAAATAAAGATTTAATAAAAAGATTCTTCATGATACCAAAACATTAATCAAGAAGAGTATTATCATCTAGGTAAAGATTTGTAAGTATTATTACTAAAAAAGTTTTAATTAAATCTAGAAAAAGTGTTCAATATAATTCTCCTGAGACATAAAAATGGGAAATACTTATGGACTCTCGACGTAATTCAGTAGCAGAAAAATCTTTAACTACTTCTAAGAAGTCGGCGCACTATTTAGCTGCTATGCGACCGCGACAATGGACAAAAAACCTGGTAGTGTTTGCAGCGCCCTTGTTTGCATTTAGCATCAACGTGCAATCTATGCTAGGTAGCCTATTGGCATTTGTATTATTTTGTTGTGCATCAAGTGGCTTCTATTTAATCAATGACATCGCAGATGTTGAATCTGACCGTCAGCACCCTGTAAAATGTAAGCGGCCAATTGCTGCGGGATTGGTTAGCACCCGTGTTGCTAGTGGTATGGCATTGGTGCTGTTGGGTAGTGCTTTAATTTTTGGGTGGTTGCGATCGCCCCAGTTGGGTACAGCCATAACTGCATACGCCGTGTTGCAGATCGCCTATAATCTGCGACTCAAACGGATAGTGATTTTGGATGTTGGAGCGATCGCTACCGGATTTGTCCTACGAGCTTATGCTGGTGCTGCTGCTACTGGCATTGTTTTATCTAGTTGGTTTTTAATTTGCACTGCAATGCTGGCGCTATTCTTGGGTATTGAAAAGCGGAAAGCAGAACTACGGTTAGCACAAATTAAAGGCAACAAGCCTCGTTCTGTCCTCAAATACTATTCCTTGCCCCTACTGGCTCGCATGGAAAATGTCGTCACTACTTGTACGGTTATCACCTATACTCTTTGGAGTGCAGGCCCTTACTTGCATGGGGCCCGCACCTCTTGGATGCTACTCACTTTGCCGTTTGTTTTGTATGGAATTTTTCGCTATCAACTGCTGAGTGATCCTCAGGAAATTACCAGTTCCAGTGACGACAATGTTGAGCACGGTGGACGCAGTGAAAGACCGGAAGAAGTTTTATTAAAAGATTTACCCATTCTATTAACTGTACTTGGTTGGGTGATCACTTGCTTTGTGATTCTCTTGCTGAAATATCAAGGGCTGATCGAATAAATCTAGTAAATCTGTTAATAAAATTTTCGGCAAGGGAATTTTTGGATGAAATGAAAGATAAACGCCATAAACTTCCACGACATGTCCATACACTAGCTGAGATAGAAATTGAGAAAATTAAGATTTGCGGCGTTAAAGGAATTATTCTCGATTTAGATAACACAATTATTTCGGAAGACGATCGCTACCTATCTCCTTATGCAGAAGATTGGATTACGCAAGCAAAGTTAGCCGGATTACAATTTTTTATCCTTTCAAATGGCAAACGTCGCTATCGCGTCAAATATTGGTCTCATCGGCTTGATATTCCAGCACTTAGTCCAGCGAAAAAACCCTTTCGTCCTGCATTTAGACACGCAATAACTTATATGCGCCTACCCGCAAAACATGTAATCGTCATTGGTGATAGTTTACATACAGATTTTGTCGGCTCACTACTTTGTGGATGTGGCTTCATGCAAGTTGCCAGTCTACCGCACCCGCCCCGATGGTGGGAAAGACTCGCTGGTAAATGGGTGCAAATACCTTATCCATATCGAGGCGAACTTTGGGATTTTGAGGGTGCTACTGGCTATGAAAGCTTCTTATAAATTGCTCTTTTTCTCAAAAAATTTACCTTATAAAGTGACTAAATTTTCCCCATGAATAACCAGATAGTTTTTAGTTTACTGATTCTAATCACAGTCGGGTTAAATACACTGGCTCAAAATCTATTGAAACTAGGATCTGGACAAAATCCGTTAAATATCTATTTACTAGGAGGGATTTGTACTTATGGACTGAGTACAATTTTTTACGTGGTAGTTTTAGGAAAGCTAAATTTATCTGTTGCCTATCCAGTAGTAATAGGATTAACAATTATATTTACAATGATCACTGGTGCTGTAATTTTGCGAGAAAAAATCTTATTTTTGCAATGGTTAGGAGCGGGTTTGATGTTGAGCGGTATCGGGGCAATTGCTTTAAGTAAGCAGTGAAACTATGCTTAACTGATTATATTGATTTGAAGCAGTTGCTTAATTGTTTGTTTTGAAAGTTTGATGTAAATAAGCTGTACAACAGTAATTCCTGTAGTGTGATGAGGAGGAAATAGAATTATGATTAAAAGTTTCAACCAGAAATGGTCGAGATATTATCTATTTGTTTTAATAGTGATTGTTTTGAGTGTTTTCCTGCGCTTTTTTCTGTTGACAAAACAGAGTCTTTGGTATGACGAGGGTTTGACCTTAAGTCTGACTGATGCCTCGACACTTCAAGAGAGCATTACGAATGTAAGAAACGTCAGAAATAGTGATAGATTTCAACCACTATACTTTATACTTTTGTTTTTGTGGCGTCAGATGTTTGGTGAAAGTGAATTTGCCCTTCGTTCACTCTCTGCTCTTTTAGGAATTGGCTCAACTATCGCTATCTATTTTACTGCTTTGCGGATATATGGAAAAAAGCACGCTTTATGGTCTTTAATAATCATAACATTCAGTTCTTTCTGTGTTTACTACAGCCAAGAAGCAAGAATTTATGCTTTAGCAATTTTTATTTCTTCACTTCAACTATATTTTTTCAGCGCAGCATTAGTTAAAAATGAAAAGAATCAAGGTACTTCAATATGGCTATTCAGTCTTTTTACTGCCATAGGAATTTTTACTAATATTAACTTCTGCTTTTCCACTGTAGCTTTATGTCTCTCTCATATTGCCATCTATAGAAATTTCAGGCAATGGCTGCAATGGTGGCTTCCTGCTGCGTTTTTATCTTTACCGCCAGTTTTATATTACCTGACTTTACCTGGAGCAACTGATCCAGAAAGCATTGAAGTTTCTCGCTTAGGATTCCCCATAATTCAAAATATTATTTTTGTGTTGTATGGAATTTTAGTGGGAACAACTTATGGGCCTTCAACGGAGCAATTACATGGCGATAATAAAGTACAGGTTGCGCTTAGTTACTTGCCTCACATACTTTTATTAGTGATAGTCAGTACTGTAATTGTTTTGGCTTTAATAAAAGTTTTATTGAAACACATAAAAAATCACAGAGAGCAGCATCCTGATTTATTCTTTGCTTCTGTTTTTGTCATAGCATTTTTACTAGGATTGCTCTTAGCTATAGTCACCAAATTTAATTGGGTACCGCGTCACTCTTATTATCTTTGGTTACCACTTGCTATGCTTATACCATCAGTTTTGAGTCAAAGGAGTGGTATTAGCTCAAAGCGCTATGGAGTGTCTCAGTTTGCTCAAATAGCTGTCATATCTCTGATAGTTATGAATATTTATTCTATTTTTAACTATTACTTCAACGAACGCTATCAGAAAGATGACTACCGCTCTGCGATCCAGTACATTATAAAAAATCGTACCTCTTCTACAAAATCTGTAATTTTATTTGGCCATCCCAGATTATTTAGATACTACGGTGACTTTCAAAGTCTGAATGGACACGAATTTGGAAATCCATTAAGAAAGGGAATTAATGATGAAAATTTTGCAGAAAAAATTGATAATTTAACAAATCGTGCGGATACAGTTTTGATAGTAGTTAATCGGGAACATCTATTTCCCAAAGGATTGATTGAAAAAGACATGACCAAGTTGTATAAACTGGATTCTCAAGTTAATTTTCCATATTTCAAAATCTCTCGTTTTTCCAAGAAGATAAATTGAATTGAGGGTTGGGGGCTGTTAAATGGACTACGAAATAACCTAGCTCTGGTGGGGGTGTACCCATTGGGTATAGTAGAATATTGCCGCAGGTAACTGTCCGTCGCCTCTTGGACTTAAATCTTTGTGGGTGATTTCCTCCTCAGTTGCTACTACACTCAATCATTCGCTCATGCAACCACCCTTTACAGTTGGCACTGTCTTGCAAAACCGTTATCGCATAATTCAAATTCTCGGACAAGGAGGATTTGGTAGAACCTATCTGGCAGAAGACCAAAGGCGCTTTAACGAACTTTGCGCGATCAAGGAATTGATTTCAACAGCAACCGAGGCTTTGGCTTGGGATAAGGCACAAGAGCTTTTTCACCGAGAAGCGGCGATTTTATATCAAATTGAACACCCACAAGTCCCGAAATTCCGGGAAAGATTTGAGCAAGACCAACGTTTGTTTTTGGTGGAGGACTACATTGCAGGTCAAACGTACCAAACTCTGCTGGCTGAACGCCAAGCTGTGGGTCAAACCTTCACAGAAGCTGAAGTATTGCAGTTGATAAAGTTGTTGCTACCTGTTTTAGAGCATATTCACAATCGAGGGATTATTCACCGAGATATCTCGCCAGAAAATATTATTTTGCGAGATAGTGACGCTAAACCTGTGTTAATTGACTTTGGGGTGGTAAAGGAACTGGCAACTCGTTTACGATCGCCTCTTAGCGCAATGCCAGAAACCACTGTGGGAAAATTAGGCTACTCTCCTAGTGAACAAATGCAAACAGGGGGAGCTTATCCTAGTAGTGATTTGTATGCATTAGCAGTGAGTGCAATTGTTTTGCTGACTGGTAAAGAACCAAGGGATCTATTTGACCAAAACCAAGTAACTTGGAATTGGCAACGGTGGGTAACAGTTAATCCGCTCTTTGCCATAGTGTTGAATCGAATGTTAAGTCATATACCCAGCGATCGCTATCAAAGCGCTGTTAGTGTATCTCAAGCACTACAATCTTTAGAGCAAGTCAATCTTCCGCCCTTGAATAGGTCTAACTTGCAAACAATCGCTGTTGGTCGCCGTCCTGACTCAGTACCCCCAGCAGCATCGCCCAAAAAACAACCCGATCCTGTAATTCCACCAAGTTCGGCTAGCTCAGTCTTGGATAATCCCTTAGCGATCGCAGCAATTGGTACTGCTGTAGTGATCGTAGCCGGATTTGGTTCTTGGGCGTTGGTAAGTTCCATCCGCAGTCAGTCGAAAACACCAAATGAGACGCTTCCACAAAATTTCCCTTCACCAGTTATTTCTGGTGGTACTACATTCACATCTACACCCACACCCGAACAACCTATCATATCTAGTAGGCAGCTTAATCTTAAAGCATCTAACCCAATCACAGTTACAGATACTCTCAAAACAAATCAAATCATCCAATATACTTTTTTTGGTCACAAAGGTGACAATTTAACTGCCTTTATTGACCCAGGAAGCAACGTTTTGCTAACAGTGTTCAGTCCCAATCAACAACCAATTGATCGGAATGTTCAACAAGTAACATCATATAAAGGCCTATTGCTGGTTACTGATAGATATACTATTGAGTTAACACTGGTTTCAGGAGTTGCCGAAAGCAATTACAGCCTGACTGTTGGATTAGAAACACCATCCAAAGCAATACCTACACAAACACTTACCCCAATTCCAAAAGAGACACCCACTCCTATTTTTACACAAATACCTACCCCAATTCCGACAGAGACACCCTTCCCAATACCTATCCCAATTCCCACAGAGACACCCTTCCCAATACCTACCCCAATACCTACACAAACACCTACCCCAATTCCAACCACTGGTGAAACGCCAAGTTTTCCGCCAGTTGATGGAACACAACCATTTTCTGGCCAAAGGAATTAATGTTAAATACACTACTGATTACTGGAACTGATACCGAAACTGGTAAAACTGTTTTAACAACAGCGTTAGCAGCCTATTGGCAAAAATATTATCCGCAGCGTAGCTGGGGAATTATGAAACCGATTCAATCGGGGATTGGCGATCGCGAGTGGTATCAAAAGCTATTTACACTAGAACAATCTTCAGAAGAAATTACACCTTTGTACTTTCAAGCACCTTTAGCCCCGCCGATCGCCGCAGCACGGGAAAATCGCCAAGTAGATTTAGCAGTAGTTTGGCAAGCTTTAGTTAAATTGCGATCGCAACGTGATTTTGTGCTTATAGAAGCCTTGGGGGGATTAGGTTCGCCTGTAACTGAAGAATTAACGGTAGCTGATTTAGCAGGAAAATGGCGTTTACCAACGGTATTGGTAGTGCCAGTGAGATTGGGTGCGATCGCTCAAGCAGTGGCGAACGTAGCATTAGCTAGACAATCGCGCATCAATCTCAAAGGCATTGTGCTCAACTGCGTACAACCTAGAACTGATGCAGAAATAGCCGACTGGACACCACCCCAATTAATTCAATCACTTACGAATACACCAGTTTTAGGCTGCTTACCATATTTAGATAACCTGAGTGATTTAGATAAACTTGCTCAAGTAGCATCAGATTTAGATTGGGAAACGCTGACATTTTAAATTGAGCATTGGTGTCAAGTTAAGCTGAAATCTTCGGAGTGTATGAGTTTTGCCCTCACCCCCAGCCCCTCTCCCAACTATGGGAGAGGGGAGACATAATTCTAGTTCCCCGAATCCCATATGATGGGATTCGGGGTTAGGGGATGAGGGCAAACACAAAGTTTTTGCACCTGACGGGATGCTCCCAGAAAATTTACGGATGTTTTTTTATTTGTCAGTCCCTTACAACCGTGCAGTCACAGTTATGACATAACTTGGTAATAGCTTTGTCAATAAGACGTGCAATGGTAAGGAAAGATGAAATTAACCTAACTTTGGTGACACACAGGGCAGGATTTACCTGCCTTATTTAATATTTTGAACTACAACACCACTTCATTCTTCCGCTTTCGTCTGTGCCAAACATGAGTTTTAAATGTCATTCAAGTGGCATATCTTAGTCATAGAAACGTCATTGGCATAAGTTAATTTATCGGTGTTTGATTAAAAATAAATTATTTACGCCTGACATCATGATGCTTTCTTTTGCGGTGACGAATGCAGTCTGTAGCACAGGTAGTGAAGTGAATCTAGACTTTGCTAACCTTAGCTGGATTGACGTGATTATTTTAGGCATCGTTCAGGGAATTACAGAACTATTACCAATTAGCAGTACTGCTCATTTGCGGATAGTACCAACTTTACTGGGACTCAAAGATCCGGGGTCTGCTTTTTCAGCAGCAATGCAATTAGCTAGCTTGACTGCTGTTTTAGTCTATTTTTGGCAAGACTTAAAAAAATTAACAGGAGAGACAGTTAGAGCAATTAGCGGGCAAGATTATCAATCTAGTTCTTTGCAACTGATGTTAGGTTTATTGGTAGGAACCTTGCCTATTGCTGTGGCTGGTGTGCTACTCAAACCAATTCTTAACGCCTGCAACTCACCGATGCGAGGGTTAGTAGTTATTGGTGCAGCTTCAATTATTATGTCAGGATTGTTGGCGATCGCCGAAAAACGTGGAGGACGCGATCGCACTTTCGACAACCTCACCCTCTGGGATGGCATTTGGGTAGGAATTGCTCAAGCTTTCGCCCTAATCCCTGGCGTTTCTCGCTCTGGTTCCACCCTCACTGCTGGGTTATTTTTGGGCATGAAACGCGAGACATCAGCCCGATTTTCTTTTTTGTTGGGCTTACCAGCCGTGATTTTGGCGGGTGCTGTAGAACTCCACACTCTTAGCACAGCAGGGCTGAGTGCATCTGGTTGGTTGACTTTATTGGTAGGCTTAATCTCTGCCAGCATTTCCGCTTTTCTAGCAATTTGGGGACTTTTACGCTACCTGGAAGAACACAGTACCTTGATTTTTATTTTCTACCGCTTGGCAATGGGTGTATTTTTGATAGTTGCAGTGATGGCTGGTTGGTTGCAGAATTAATTTTAACTAATAATGCTTAAAACTCTATTTTTTTATGGGTAGAGTATTCTGAATTCAATACGGTTCACTTAAGAAAATTGCTTTGTTGGGTAGAACATTCATGTTACCCAACAAAGTCAAGAAAGTGTTGTGTTTCGTTCCTCAACTACGTAGAAGTTGAGTTTTAGGCTTGAACTGTATTGATTATTAATTCTGTATGCTGACTCCTGTTTTATTATCTTTAAGTGAAATTGGTATAACGATATGGACATAAACCCAATCGACCTGGTTGAAGATGAAAATGATGAACCCGAAACCCCAGCTAACCGCGAAAAACGCAAAAGCCGTCTAAATAGTGCTGTTGCAATTGCAGTTGCATTGCTTGCAACTTTTATGGGCATCTGCAAAGTCAAAGACGATAATATAGTTCAGGCAATGCAGCAAGCTCAAGCAAATAAAATTGACGATTGGGCGTTATACCAGGCTCGTAATATTCGTGAAGAAATAGCCAAATCAAATGTGGTGCAACTCAAATTTCAATCTGTTTCTCAACCTTCTGCTGTCAGGGCTGAGTATGAAAAACAGATTGCCGCTTATCAACTAATTGCCGATAAAGAAGACCAGAAAAAACAGGAACAGAAGCTAGTTGCCGAAAAAGATCAAACAACCTATGACCAGCTTAATTACCATGACGACCAGTTTGATTTAGCTGATGCTTCCTTATCGCTCTCGGTATCGCTATTTGCTATTACATCTTTATCTCAGAAAAAATGGTTGTTCTACGCCGCCTTAGTTCCAACTATATTTGGTTTAGTCATGGGGTTATCGGGATTATTAAACTGGCAACTACACCCCGATGCTTTGACCAAATTACTATCCGAAAATTTCTTAGAAAAACCAGCCGAAAACAAAATACTGCTTTCCACTCGCACTTCCCCAAATCCCAAAGTGTTTTAACAAATTCTGGGGGTTTAAGTCTATTACCCCTAAGATACCTCACCCTGCCTCCGGCTTCCCTCTCCTTAGTAAGGAGAGGGATTGAGGGTGAGGTTTATTATATGTTTAATTACGTCTGCCTACTTACCTCACCCTAGTTTTAGGTAGTAAATAAAACCTGACTCTCCGATACTTTGGAGAGGGATTGAGGGTGAGGTTTATTATATGTTTAATTACGTCTACCTACTTACCTCACCCTAGTTTTAGGTAGTAAATAAAACCTGACTCTCTCCGATGCTTTGGAGAAGGATGTCCGATAGGACTCTTTGAGGTTTTGAAATTCCCTACGATAAACTAAGAAAATAAACTTGCGTTAGCTGTACTTAAACTCGTTTGTCATAATGATTTCTACCTTTCCCAATTCTTCTTCTGTTGATTTATCTCGCATCCGATTGGCAATCCGTTCATTGCAACCGCAATTAGTAGAGTGGCGGCGGCGATTGCATCAACAACCAGAGTTGGGTTTTCAAGAAAAACTAACGGCTGAGTTTGTCTCACAAAAGCTGCAAGAATGGGCAATTAACCACCAAACTGGCATTGCCCAAACTGGCATTGTTGCCACCATCAAAGGTAACAAACCCCCCACTCCTCACTCCCCACTCCCCACTCCCCAAGTTTTAGCGATTCGGGCAGATATGGATGCTTTGCCAATCCAGGAACTCAACGAAGTACCCTATAAATCGCAGCATGATGGAGTAATGCACGCTTGTGGACATGATGGACATACTGCGATCGCATTAGGTACAGCTTACTATCTTCAGCAGCATCGCCAAGACTTCTCCGGTACAGTGAAAATTATCTTTCAGCCAGCAGAAGAATCACCAGGAGGCGCAAAGCCGATGATTGAAGCTGGAGTGCTAAAAAATCCTGATGTTGACGCGATTATTGGTTTGCACTTGTGGAATAATTTACCCTTGGGAACAGTAGGTGTCCGTTCTGGGGCGTTGATGGCTGCTGTGGAGTGCTTTAACTGCACAATTTTGGGCAAAGGTGGACACGGCGCACTACCCCATCAAACTATCGATTCCGTGGTAGTTGCTGCCCAAGTTGTAAATGCTTTGCAAACCATTGTCGCTCGGAATGTGAATCCCATTGATTCAGCAGTGGTGACAGTGGGCGAACTTCATGCTGGAACCAAGCGGAATGTGATTGCTGATACAGCGAGAATGAGTGCCACTGTCAGGTATTTTAATCCTAGTTTAAAAGGCTTTTTCAACCAGAGGGTTGAGCAGATTATTGCTGGAATTTGTCAAAGTCATGGTGCGAGTTATGACTTAAAATACTGGTCACTTTATCCACCAGTTATTAATGATATGAAGATGGCGGAATTGGTGCGAACTGTAGCAGAAGAAGTGGTAGAAACCCCGTTGGGTATTGTGCCAGAATGCCAAACTATGGCTGCTGAAGATATGTCATTCTTCTTACAAGAGGTTCCTGGTTGCTATTTCTTTTTAGGTTCTGCAAATCCAGAGAAAGATTTGGCTTATCCCCATCATCATCCCCGGTTTGATTTTGACGAAACCGCCTTGGGAATGGGTGTAGAAATATTTGTTAGATGCGTGGAGAAATTTTTGAATTAATTGAGTGGGTGTAAATTAGATGTTTTTAATCAAGCGGACATGATATTATGCTTGCAAGACAAAATCTGATGCTGTGAGAGTTGGCGCACCAGTTAGAGTTGCAAATAAACCACCACAGCCAAAACCCGCCGCGCTGCCATTTTGATTGTAGAACAACTGCCCATTCACAGGATCGTAGACAATTTTTGCCGTGCTAGTCGCCACTGAAGAAGTTATTTTAAAATCATTGGCGTTGCTAAAACCTGTTCCTGCAACAGAAGTAATTGCATTAAAGGTAGTCTTATCTAAGATAATCTTGTCACCTTGAGAACTGTTAAAGTCACTAATGGTATCTACACCAACAGCAGAAGAGGCAAAGGGAGCATTGGTATTGTAAAGGAAATTGTCAGCACCCGCACCACCGACAAGAGTATCATTACCAGCACCGCCGATGAGAATATCATTGCCAGCATCACCTCGTAGCAAGTCATTGCCACTCAAGCCATTAATTTTGTCGTTACTAAAGTTCGCCTTTAATACAACTTAAAGCACAGCGTTATTCATCAACATCACGATGTTTCTTATGAACATCACGATGTTTCTTATGAACATCACGATGTTTCCCATGAACATCACGATGTTTCCCATCAACATTACGATGTTTCTCATCAACATTACGATGTTTCTCATCAACATTACGATGTTTCCCATGAACATTACGATGTTTCTCATCAACATCGCAATGTTGTAATATCATGTCCGCTTGATTACTTATTAAACCCGAAGAACCCCAGCCAAAGCTGCGTTTTGTCTCCCCTCCCCGCCTGCGAGGAGGGGATTAAGGGGTAGGGTGCAATGACTATGGGAATCACAATTAATTACCCGGACATGATATAATATGTCATTGCGAGAAACGAAGCAATCCCACTCATTGCGATCGCAATGAGTGGAGACGGTACGCCTAGCTTGGTTCTCTGTAGGAGTACGTTCTTCTCTACAACACGCTACGCGAACGCAATAACATTAGGGACTTCCAAGAAATAAACATATCCATCTTGTGGGGTGGGCATCCTGCCCGCCCGAATATGGGACGGGTGTTCGCGTAGCGGCACGTAGTGCGGACACCCATCCCACAAGAAAATTTGGGATGTTTTTTTATTTGTCAGTCCCTTATATTTATACGCATGTACTTAGTCATTAACATCACGCTTTGCCAGATATTGGTACATCTGCCAACGTGTATCTACCTCAGCTTGGGCTTGTTCTAACAAGTGCTTGGCTACTTCGGGTTTGCTCTTGGTGAGCATCTTGAAGCGATTTTCTTGATACATCGAATGTTCTACCGATTGTTTAGGCGATCGCATATCCAATTGCAAGGGATTTTTACCCTGGAGGAGCAACTCTGGATTATGCCGATACAGCAACCAACGTCCTGATTCTACCAGAGTTTTTTGATGATTCATCCCTGTGGTCATATCAATACCGTGAGCGATGCAATGGCTGTAAGCAATAATTAATGATGGGCCATCATAAGCTTCTGCTTCCAGAAATGCTTTCAGGGTATGTTCATCTCTAGCACCAAGGGCTACACTCGCTACATAGACATTTCCGTAGGTCATGGCAATCATTCCTAAGTCTTTCTTAGGTGCTGGCTTACCACTGGCGGCATATTTAGCAACTGCGGCTCGTGGCGTAGCTTTAGAAGATTGACCGCCTGTATTAGAATACACTTCTGTATCCATCACCAAAATGTTGACATTTCGACCACTAGCAATTACATGATCGATGCCGCCAAAGTCAATATCATAAGCCCAACCGTCACCGCCAACAATCCAGACGCTTTTTCTCACCAAGTAATCGGCGAGGGATTTTAGATTTTGGATTTTAGATTTTAGATTAGGATCGAAAGTGACGATTTCATCTAACTTCTGCTGCAAAAGTTCTATCCTTTCGCGCTGTTCCCAAATGTCAGCCTCAGATTTTTGTTCAGCTTTCAGGATGGAGTAGACAAGGTTTTCATCTATTTCACTCCCCAATTTTTGCAACAATTCTGCCGCAAACTCAGCTTGTTTATCGAGAGAAAGACGGAAGCCAAAACCGAATTCGGCGTTATCTTCAAATAAATTATTAGACCATGCAGGGCCGCGTCCTTGGGCGTTGGTTGTCCAAGGTGTTGTGGGGAGATTCCCACCATAAATTGAAGAACAACCTGTAGCATTGGCGATGACGGCCCGATCCCCAAACAATTGTGTTAATAATTTTAAATAAGGTGTTTCACCACAACCTGCACAAGCACCAGAGAATTCAAATAAAGGTTCTTGCAGTTGTTGTTGGCGAATCTGGTTTAATTTTAGCGATCGCCTGTCAGGATTAGGTAAACTCAAAAAGAAATCCCAGTTTTTTCGCTCTTGTTCCCGCAATGGCAATTGCTGTGCCATATTAATCGCTTTCCGCGATGGCTCAGATTTATCCTTCGCAGGGCAAATATTTACACAAATAGTGCATCCTGTGCAATCTTCTGGGGCAACTTGAATGGTAAATTTTTGATTAGCAAAGTCTTTATCTTTTGCACCCGTTGACTTGAAGGTTCCTGGTGCATTAACTAACTCATCTGCTTGATAAGCCTTTGCCCGGATGGCACTGTGCGGACAAACCATCACGCACTTACCACATTGAATGCAGACATCCGGCTCCCAAACAGGTATCTCTTCGGCAACGTTACGTTTTTCCCACTTGGCAGTACCTACGGGAAAAGTGCCATCAACAGGTAGGGTGCTAACAGGTAAATCATCACCTTCCCACACCATGATTTTGCCTAGAACTTCTTGGACAAATTCGGGAGCAGAGTTAAGTGAAGAGTTAGGAGTTAGGAGTGAGGAGTTAGAAGTTGGGATTGTTTGTGGTATATCTACTTTATGCAAGTTGTCTAAAGTCTTGTCTACAGCTTGCAAGTTCATGCGGACAACTTCAGCGCCTTTTTTACCGTAAGTCTTGTCAATGGCTTGTTTGATTTTAGTGATCGCTTCTTCTTGTGGCAAGACACCCGCTAAGGCAAAGAAGCATACTTGCATAATAGTGTTAATTCTGCCACCCATGCCACTGTCGCGGGCAACCTGGCTAGCATTGATTACGTATAACTTCAAATGCTTATCAATAATTTGCTGCTGTACCTTTATCGGCAGATATTCCCAGACGCTATCTGCATTGTATGGACTATTAAGCAACAAAGTCGCCCCAGGAATAGCAGCTTTCAAAATATCTATGCGTTCCAGAAATCCCCAGTGATGACAACCAATAAAGTTAGCTTGGTCAATCAAGTAGGTAGAACGAATTGGTTCTTTACCAAAACGTAGATGAGAGACGGTTATTGAGCCAGATTTCTTGGAATCATAGACAAAGTAGCCTTGGGCGTAATTGTCGGTTTCTTCACCAATAATCTTGATAGAATTTTTATTAGCCCCAACAGTGCCATCAGCACCTAACCCATAGAACATTGCCCTAACAACATTATCCGATTCTGTAGAGAAATTAGAGTCAAAGCTTAGAGAAGTGTAAGTAACATCGTCATTAATCCCAATAGTAAAATGCTTCTTCGGCTGGCTTTGCGCGAGATTATCGAAAATACTCTTCACCATCGCCGGGGTAAATTCTTTGGAAGAAAGACCGTAACGACCACCAATAATTTTAGGGTATGAGAAAGTATTTTCTCCCCCTGCTCTCTTATCTCCCCACGCCTCATGGATAGCAGCTACAACATCTAAATATAACGGTTCCCCAGCGCTACCTGCTTCTTTGGTGCGGTCAAGGACAGCGATCGCTTTTACACTAGTTGGTAATACTGCAACAAACCTTTGGACATCAAAGGGGCGGTAAAGTCGCACTTTCACCACGCCAAGTTTTTCACCACGGGCGTTAAGGTAATCGACTGTTTCATGGACGGTTTCACAACCTGAACCCATAAGAACGATAACGCGCTCGGCATCGTTAGCGCCGTAATATTCATAGATTTTATAATGCCTTCCCGTGCGTTCTCCAAATTCATCCATGATCCGCTGGACAATATCTGGACAAGCGTTGTAATAAAGGTTAGCGCCTTCCCGTCCTTGGAAGTAGACATCGGGGTTTTGGGCAGTACCGCGCAATACTGGACGATCTGGGGTCAGCGCACGGCTGCGGTGGGCGAGTATTAGGTTATCGTGGATGAGCGATCGCAAATCCTCATCTGAGAGCAATTTGACTTTCTGCACTTCATGGGAGGTACGGAAGCCATCAAAGAAGTGCATAAACGAGACTCGCGTCTCCAGCGTAGCAGCATGGGCAATCAGAGCAAAATCTTGACTTTCCTGCACCGAAGCGGAACACAGCAGAGCAAAACCAGTCGCACGGGCTGCCATCACGTCGCTATGATCGCCAAAAATTGATAACGCATGGGTAGCCAAAGAACGGGCTGCAACGTGAACTACAGCGCTAGTCAGTTCACCAGCAATTTTGTAAAAGTTGGGTATCATCAACAATAATCCCTGAGATGCCGTGAACGTGGTACTCAAGGAACCTGTTTGTAATGCCCCATGCACAGCACCTGCGGCTCCTCCCTCGCTCTGCATCTGCACGACGCTGGGAATAGTACCCCAGAGGTTAGGACGACCTTCTGCTGACCAAGCATCTGCCCATTCACCCATAGCTGAAGAGGGGGTGATGGGATAAATGGCAATTACCTCATTTAATTTGTAAGCGACACGGGCGACAGCTTCATTTCCGTCGATGGTTGCAAAGGTTTTGTTCATAATTTTATTTTTGTCTTTGTCTCTAAACTGCATTATCAGAACACATGAATATAACAATCAGAAATAGCCAGAATTAGAAAGTGAGAATTAAAGTTTGTAGTAAGGACTTTAGTCCTGATAATCTTTGCTCTGAGCGATAAATCGCTCACTACAAACTAAGATTCTTTATATTTAGTTATGTCTACCTACTTATTTTCTGCATTGAAGATTTAACGGTAGGATTTACTCCGCGTTTAAAGGATAGTTTATTGATGGATTTCTGGTTCTTAAGTTAACCTTCAACCAATACTGCATCTCTTAATATCTCATCTGCAATACTGCATCTCTTAATATGTATTAATAATGTACTCAATAATCAAAATCTATGTTTGATAAGACTTTAAGGAAATTTATTTTTTTCTGTGGGGTATAGGTTCGGGAATCTCTGATATATTTTACTTAACCGTCAGAAGTCATTTCTAAAGTCAAAATAAAATTTCTGTAGGATAAACAGAATGAGAGGTAGCTTATTTTTTCTCTCCTACTTAAGATTGACTAACAAAACTCAAAACCAATTTGCTATTCAAATATGACCTTTTTTTTACTTTCTCTGGCAGCAATCTCAGTATTTGGTAGTATTAATCCTAACGGCTTTGTAGTGCAAATTTATCTACTGAGTACACCGAAGCCTGTTATCCGTGCATTAGCTTTTACACTTGGGGAATATGTTGGACTTTTCATTTCAGGACTGTTAATTTTTTGGGGTATGAGACAAGTAATTGAAGAAGTTTTAAATTCTGTTGGTAAGAGTATTTATGGATTACAATTATTTGCAGGAATAGGACTATTGATTGTAGGATGTAACGCACCAAAAATTTTTAATGCTTCTACAAAAACTTTACACCCTCATTCACTCAAGCCACTGCACACTTTTTTCTTAGGTTTTACGATTGTCGCCGTGGAAACTCCAACTGCATTGCCTCATATTGCTGCCCTCAAGCAAATGAATGATGCCCATCTTTCAATCCCAATATTTATATTAATTTGGGCATTATACGATTTTATTTTTATTTTTCCATTATTAATAATAGTTGCTGTCTATCTGGTATTAAATGACAAAGCTATTAGTTATTTAGAAGTATTTTATTATCGAATAAATCGTTGGATCAGTAAAATATTACCCTTCCTTTTGAGTGGAATTGGCGTTTTCTTTATTATTAACAGTCTCATTGAGTTTTTTAGTTAGATAGTTTTTGTCACAGTATAATTTATTTCACTTTTTTGCATTGCCACCATAAAGTTTAACCTAATCAGAGCTAGAAACCTAATTTATACGACTATATTAGGACAGCAAGCTGTTGAACGATTCTTGGCGTTCTTCTCTAACGATACGCTGCGCGTTGGCAAAGCCTCTCGTAGAGATGGCGTCTTGGCGGTTCGATAAATTAAGCTTTTTAGCACTTTTTGCGTAAGTCCTAATTTTGAGAAAGCAATTAAGTATTTTGCTTATTGAATTCGACTTAATCTTTACTTTGACTTTATGTAAGTTTGACGAATTACGAATTGGTATTACTTGCTTGTAGTGTAGATTCTGTGTCATCGGTCTTCAACTGACCATCTTCCATATAAATAATCCGATCGGCAATATCGAGGATGCGGTTATCGTGAGTAACTAGCAAAATTGTACAACCTTGTTCTTTAGCTAACTTCTGCATTATTTCCACAACATCGCGCCCAGATTTTTTGTCGAGTGCAGCTGTGGGTTCATCTGCTAAGACAATTTTAGGATGACTAACTAAAGCACGAGCGATGCCTACGGCTGGCTACGCCTACGCAACCCGTTGCTTTTGCCCTCCAGATAGTTTCTCTGGGTAATAATCGACACGATCGCCTAAACCGACACTTTCCAAAATAGCGATCGCTTTGGCATCGATATCCTGATTCAGAAAATTGTCATGCAACTCTAGAGACATTCGCACATTTTCTCTTGCTGTCAAAAAAGTCATCAAGTTATGCGCCTGGAAAATATAGCCAATCTGGCGACGAAGCTTCGTTAATTGTTGCTTTTTCGCACCACATATTTCCTCTCCTAAGATTTTGAGACTACCTTCTTGAGCAGAACGCAATCCACCCATTAAAGTTAACAAGGTGGTTTTCCCTGATCCAGAGGCGCCAGTCATGATGACGATTTCCCCAGCCTTAATCTCTAAATTAATGTCGAATAATACTTGTTTGCGAAGCCCACCTTCATCAAAGTAGTGGTTGAGGTTACTAATAGAAATTACAGATTCTAAAGTAGAAAATGTTGAATCTGAATTTACTGGTAAAGATTTTTGCAACATAAGATTTTATAGGGCATTGGGTATGGGGGAGATAATTACTAATTTTGTACAGACGCGATTAATCGTGTCTAAAAAACATCGGCAGGGTCAGCAGATCGTAACTTCTGCATTGCGATCGCCGCGGAAACACTACACATAATCACAGTCAAAATCCAAACCTGGATCGCTCGTTCCATTTTCATGAAAATAGGAAGCATCGTTGCAGCGTAGGTGACTTGATACAACCCAAAAGAAAGGATGAATCCAGGCAGAAAACCTAAGATAGCCAATAATAAAGCTTCTTGAATTAAAACTCCCAAGAGATAGTTATCGGTATATCCCATTGCTTTGAGGGTGGCATATTCTGGCAAGTGATCAGAAACATCAGAGTAAAGGATTTGGTAAACAATAACGATGCCAACGATAAACCCAACTCCAGTACCTAAACCGAAAATGAAACCAATGCCAGTACTAGTTTCCCAGTAACTTCTCTCCACTTTGGCAAACTCTTCTAGAGTGAGGACTCTGACATCTTTAGGTAGTCCATTCACAAGTTGCGATCGCATTTTCAACTTCTGTCTTGGCTGCGGCTACGTCTACAGGTCGGACTTCTGCAATACTGGTCAGCGTAGCTTTAGCTTCACTGACTTGTTTGCTGCCAGTGGCATTAGTGCGGGCGAGTGTTGCTTTGGCTTCGGCGAGTTCTTTGCTAGCAGTGGTGTTAATGCGATTAAGAACTGCTTTGGCTTCGTCTACTTGTTGTTTAGCAGTTTCTACGGTTAAGCCTTTGCTGTCATACAAAGAATTAGAAACTGCCCCTTGAGAATATAGCTGCTGATAACGTTGATATTCGGCTTCGGCATTTTTGAGTTCTGCCTCTAGCTTCTTAATGGTTGCCTCTTGCGCTATTCTGTCTCCTTGCCACTGCGCCTCTATCCGAAATATCGCTTCCTGTTGCGCTGTTTTGTCTCCTTGGGATTGGGCCTGGAGACGTTCAACGCTTGCCTGCTGGGCCTGAATTTCTCCTGCCTTTGCTCCAGCTTGCACTTGAGCGAGTTTAGCTTGAGCAACTCTGACTTGTTGTTGGGTTTGTATTACAGCAGTTTGTAAGCGATCGCGTGCGTCTAAAATTGCTACCACCTGTCCGGCTTGAGGGCGATCGCCTTCTTTGACTAGAATTTTGGCAATGCGATCGCCATCCAATGCTAAGGGTGCAAACAAGCTAATTACCTCTGCTTCCGGTTCTAGCCGTCCTAATGCAGTTACTTTTTGGCTTTTGGGCGTGGTTTCAAGTGGCTCAGATTTCTCAGTTTGACCAACTAACCAAAACTGAGAAATCCCATAAACAACAATTCCACCTGTAATAGCAGTAGCTACAATTACTAATGTAATTAACCCTTTTTTAGAAGTTTTTTCTGATACCTTTTGAACCATGTCTTTTCCTTTTAAAAAAACACATTTTATCTATATTAAATAAGTGGTTCAAATTAAATATAAAACCTCACCCTACCTCCGGCTTCCCTCTCCAAAATATCGGAGAGGGATTGAGGGTGAGGTTTTTTATTATATTTAATTACCTCTACCTACTTACATACAGCAGTTTGCAACAAGCATAAAGTACATAACCTAGCTCTCAAAACCTGATATAAAAACTGTTTTATTTTTGATTAATGCTGTATTTTGCGGCAAATATGCCGTCAGCATTTTGCCTAACAACGCACATTGTTCAATAAAATCAATTGTTTCATTCCCCCATAACTTCTCCAGAATTAAACCGTTTACAAAACTCAAGACAAAAGAAGCCAATACCAAATCTTGAATACCCAAAAAATCGCAGACTGCCTCTTGATAACGCTGATTAGTCCGCTTGAAAACACTATTTTTTAACATTTCTTTAGAGCCTTTGTGTTGGCAAAAATCAATCCAAATATAAGTCCATTTAATGAAGTAATCTTCGTTTTTGACTAAATATCTTCCTAGTGCTTCCATTGACTCTTGTAGCGTTTGCGCTCCTTCTAGTTCAGCTAATGCCCCACTTAAATCCTGCTCACATATCTCTTGGGCCAATTGCTCAAATAGAGCTTGTTTGCTAGGAAAATAGTGGTACAACGTACCAGTAGAAACCCCTAATACTTCAGCAATTTGACGCATAGTGATGGAACCATAGCCTTTTTGGCCAAATAAATCAAAACACTTGTCGAGCAGTTCTTTACGGTATTGCTCATGGTCAACAATCTTAGGCATGATCCGGATAATTTATATCGAACAATCGTTATAAATTAACCTAGCATCTTTATTGCTGATATCTAAAAACATAGTTGACTGATTTAAATTGAACATGCGTTATATTTTAACCTAGTTTTGCGCTAGATGTAATACTGATCAATTTTGATCTTTGCCAGTTAGTATAAGAGTATGATTTGATTTTGGAGAAAAACCGTAGATTCTGGGGGAAGAACGGTAAAATAATAATCAATATGTTTTTTATCCGGTAAAATAATAATCAATGTGTTTTTTATTAACAAGTATAATTTATGCCTTATCGGAGAAAATTTTTAACAAGAGCAGGATATACTACCCTTTCTGCGTTATTGACTATGGGGTTTTTACAAAAGGATAAGCAAAAAGAAGACCATAGCACAAATAAAGTCGTAGCAAATTATACTAATAATGCAAATTGTCCTCTGCGGGAATTAGCTGCATCCAAAGGAAAGCGTTATGGCGCAGCAATTTCTAGTGATATTTTGTTAAAAGAGAAAGATTACGCTAACCTGATCGCTCGTGAATGTTCGATTGTGACACCGAATGGTGAATTAAAATGGAACGCCACTGAACCACAGCCAGGACAATTTACCTTTGAATCAGCAGATGCGATCGCTGATTTCTGCCAAAAGTATAATATAGACATGCACGGGCATACCCTTTTCTGGCACATGGGAAGACCAGACTGGGCAACATACCCCCCCACTCTTAAAATGATCGAACAGCATGTTAAGGGAGTCATGGGGCATTATCGTAATAGCAAGGTTTTAAAGTCTTGGGATATTGCCAATGAAATTATCGCTGATAATGAGCAGGATACTGACAACCCTACATACGGTTTGCGTAGAGGGGTAAAACCAGAATTAATTCGAGACTTATTTTTAATTGCCGCTTCAGTTGATAACAGCAAGAAATTTTACCTAAACGATTTCGGCATCGAAGGCGCTACATGGAAATCAGACCGTTTCTTAAAAATGGTCGAATATCTGAAAAATAGCGGCGTTAAAATTGATGGGGCAGGTATCCAATCGCATCTATGGTTTTCTACTGCATATTCTTTTGACGAGAAAGGATTTAATTCTGTTTTAAAACGCCTTAATGATATTGAAGTGAAACCAATAATTACAGAATTAGATATTATTATTGATGCCCCACTACCCGATAGTATCCAAAAGCTCGACCAGATGGTAGCCGACAGTTACAAGCGATATCTTGACCTGTGCTTTGCGGCTAAAGTCGATACTGTAATTACATGGGGGCTTACCGACCGTCATACCTGGATACGCCATCCCGATTGGATGCCAAGACAACCCTTTAGAGACAATCCAAATCTCTGGAAATTTCTGCGTCCGCTTCCCTTCGATGAGAACCTGCAACCTAAATCTGCCCGTAATGCTATTGCCCAGGCTTTTGAGCAAGCAACTTATACTCCACCCACATATAAATAGAGCTTTTAACTATTATTCCAACCGAAATAGATACAGGACTTACGTTTTCAAGGCAGTGAAAGCCCTGATTTTCCGTAGGTGCAATTCATGAATTGCCCCTACATTTCGTACCTAATGCGTAAGTCATAACATAGAAAGATTCTTCGCTATTCACAAGCACGAAAGTTGAATCAACCGTGCTCACTAATTAATGATTAAGCCTAGCCTTAAAACAGTAGATCGATCAATTCGTCACGAATTTATCGATCTACTGGTAAGGCTTGGCAAGACTCAATCAAGCTAGAAACTTATGAAATTTTGTACTCAGAAATAGTAGCATTTTATTTTTTTGTTGACTTGGCATACTCCAAATTTCTCGTAAAAATAAAGTGGCTAGAAACCAAGGCTCAAGTAAGTAACGTCTCCAAAGTCTTTTAGGTTCAGATAACAAGCGATACAACCATTCCAAGCCCACCTTTCCCATCCAGCGAGGAGGAGTGGGTACTGCTCCTGCTACATAGTCAATACAGGCTCCACTGGTCAAAATACTGTTGGTATGAATATGCTCAAGATTTTCATAAATCCAACGTTCTTGGCGTGGCATACCCATCCCCACCATCAATACATGAGGTTTGTAAGCATTAATTGCAGCCAGAGTAGCAAGATTTTCTTGACTATCTTTATCTATGCCAATATAGCCATGAGCGCAAGCAATTTGTAACCCAGGAAATCTGCGGCACAAAATACTTGCTCCTTTTTCAGCGACTCCTGGTTTTGAACCTAAATAAAATACACGCCAACCTTTATCAGATGCTTCTGCCATCAAAGGCCATACCCAATCAGCATAGGTTACCCTTTGTTCTCGTTTCATAGGAAAACCCAAGAGCTTTCCAATGAACAATAGAGGCATACTATCAATATGGGTATATTCTGCCTTAGCATAAAAAGCTTGCATTCTTGGATCATTATGGAAGAGATAAAGACTATGCATGTTATGATTAGCAATAATCCATTTCTGATTCTTCTCAATAGATTCTTCAATCAATAAATTTAACTCTGGGATAGAGAGTGCATCCACTTTAACACCGAGAAATTTATAAGAAAATCGATTTTTCATGAGTTAATTGTTATTTTGGAAGTATGAAAGGTTAGCTCACAGCCAAGGTGAGTATTTTAAAACTATTTTTTAGCATATTTAAATATGCTAATTAAATTTTTTGGTAAATAAATAGAGCTAAGAGCTACTGACTTCAATGAGTATTGTTGCGATATTTTGCGCTCTTGCATTCCAGGAATATTTTTCTGTAATTAAGGTATATGCACTATCTACAAGTGATTGATATTTAGCAATATTTGAAGCTGCATCCAGCACTGTATTAGCGACTTCTTCAGTAGAGTATCCTGTTACTAAAAGATGTTCTAAATGGCGAAATTCTTCTAAACCTCGCAAACCTTCTGGTGTTGATACAACTAACTTTTTACTTGCAAAATAATCTAATGCTTTATTGCGAGCGCCACCTGCTACTGCCTGTTTTGAGAAAGGCAGCAAAGCAATATCTGCATATTTAAGATGAGCAACAAAAGCCTCTCTTTTAGGTAAAAACCCTAAAAAAGAAATATTAGAAGGTATCGGTGCTAAAATTTCATTACTATCTCTACCAATAATAACAAAATGTACCTTCTCTTGATGATTTTCAAGATATTTAGCAACCTCAATAGTCATTAATACAGACATATTATTGCTTGGAAATTGAAATGTCTTAGGAGCAATAAGAACCACTATTTTTGCTGGTCTGAATGCTAGATAGGGATCTTTATCCAGGAACAATTCAGCATTTAGTAAATCTTCAGTCACACCATTCCCAATACTATAAATCTCCTGTGGACTTTTACCATACCACTGAGAAATTAATTTAGGGATTGAGTCACCGGCAGCAATAATTGGAACACCAGAGAATATCAAAATTCCCTGAGCAATATATGTCTTAATACATTGTACAAACTCCTTGAAAGGATTGACAACTGAAAATAAGCGCATCCAGTATTCGTATGCGGAAAATGTATGAAAATCTAATACAAGGTAGGGCTTATTGCGTTTTATAAGCTTCAGTGAAATTAAAGCAGCTAATCCAGGTAATGTTTCTTGAGCATAAATGATATCTGGACAAAACTCATCAATGCACTTTTTTATACTTTGAATATATGACTTCAAACTTCTTGATACGATTGAAATAGAAGGTGCATATTTAACAGATGAACAATCTAATCCTATTTGAAAAACATCAAAATATTTAGTAAGGTATTGTCCGAGATAAAAAGGTCTAGTAAAAGCACCAAATGGCTGACTAGAATCGAGTGTTGAGACAATTAGTAAGCGTTTACCCATAATGAGAATTGCTGATTATTCTAATACTTAAGAACTTCATCTTTGAGGCGGCATTCGTAACTTTATGCAGATATTCTTGGAGAATAACTTTAGTGCAACGATAAAGCTTATAAATTACTTTGGTTAATATCCTCAGAAAATGTGGAAGAGATTGCCAAATTTTTGTAACCAATAATTGCTCTGATATAGGGTAAAAACCAGTAAAATATCCAGGTTTTCCCAGAGTGTCTGCTACAAAATATAGTCCAAGATTTCAATGGAAATGCTTTAATTTGTAACACCTTATTCAAGCGTTCTAGTATACTTAAATTGGTATCTACCCAACTATTTCGGATAGGATTTTTAGTACAAGTACCAACATATCCAGGAGCTACCCATATTTGACAACCCAATTTACGCGCTCTGAGGGCATAATCTAAATCTCCTAAAGTGTGAACAAAAGCTCTATCAAGATTGCCAACTTTGGCGACAACAGTTTTAGGGATTAACACACAGTTGCCATACATAGCATCGCATTTTTGGATAACCGAACTTGGTTTTAAAAATTCAAACTTATTAGAATACCACTTTTTAGATTTTACTGCTCCTCCATAGGTTGCTTTTCCTGTTATTGGGTCTTTAGTTGAACCAACTACAATTGAGTCTGAATAACCTTGTTCAGTCAAATTTTGATGAATCTGTAATAATCTACTAACAGCATTGGCTTCCAAAAATGTGTCATCATTCAACCACAGATAATAATCATATTGATTTCTTATCGCCCTACCAAAGGCGAGATGCATTCCTCCTACCCAGAATAAATTGCCATTACCTTGAAGAATGTGTACCTCTGGATATTCTGCTTTGATAGCTTGTGCAGTCCCATCAGAGCTACCATCATCAGTTAAATAAACATCACAATAATTTGTTTGCTCATACAAAGCATGTAGACAGGCAAGAGTTGTATTACGCCTGTTGTAGCAGGTCATAATTACAGCTAAATTTGCTTGTTTCATCTCATTTACCTCATCTAATTTTTATGAAATATTCAATGCAAATAATTTATGCGTAACTTTTACATCAGGACTTACGCAAAACTATAAAAAAGTGAACCGCAAAGGAAACAAAAAATACGTTCGCGCAGCATCTTGCAGAGAATAAATAAGAGTTCCAGAGAGTTCTTATTTTTATATTCAAAGCAACAAATACTTATTTGATTTTCGATTAGGTTTAAAGTTTAGCCATCCTTTCTATCCAGCCACTCAAGTTAATATCTAAACTAAAGTTTTGTAATTTTTGTTCCATTCTTCTGACTACCAACATATATCGATGCAAAACTGATACACGAGGCATATTGAGTCTGACAACCTCTTGACACAACCATCGATATTTTTCGGAATTGTTATTAAGTTTTTTCAATTTTTCGATTTGTGTATTCCAATCGTTGTAAAAGAATAAGTTGAAATAATGAATGGATATAATTTCATCCCAATGTTGAATTTGTAGTTTTTTTGACAAACGGTTATGTAAAGGTAATGGATAACTATAATTAGGAGGAAGATGTTCGACCGTTTCTTCTAAGGCACATAAAGTTACAGACAAAACAGACTGCTCAACAAAATAAATACCCTGAGGAGGACTAATATCCAGCCGCATTACTTTTTCAAAATTCTCTTTCCAAGCTGTAAATATACCTGCGCTCTTTCTTACAACAACCAAACCAGAATTCCAGTAGGCTCTGATTCTTTTATTACCAATTGGTGTCTCAACAAATACTTCACGCTTTACCCCCAGCACTTCATATAGTTTTTGCCAGTACCATTCTTGAGGATCTTGCAGTCCTGTAGAACCAATTCCTTGACCATACTCAGGACGCATTCTTACATTAGAATTGACTGGCAATACAAATTCTTTTGGTTCAGAGAAAAAGCATTTGTCACTGTCTAAAAAAACTAATATTTCTGCATCGATATTTTGTTCTGCATAGGCACAAACTAAGGGTTTATTAGCTAAATAATATTCATGAAATTCTTGGTTTATAGGAAGTTGTTGATGAATCACCTGCAACGCTTCAAATGCTTGTTGAGTTTGCTTTGATATCGGTTCACCTACTCTAGGGTGAAAGCTATATATAGGTGTGTTTTTCAAATCGCCGCAGAACTTACGAATACTTTCTGTAAGCATTAAAGATTGATCTTCTAAACGACCAGGTTCTGTACAAATTATAAAAGCTATAGGTATTGACATATTATGAAGTATTGATTTCTTAAGTTAATGACTAAATGAAGATTTATTCGCTGTCATCAATATTTCCTGAAACAAAGCTGAATAACGACGTGCTTGAAGTTCCAGAGTGAATTTTTGTTCGGCTTTCTCACGAGCATAGAATGACAGCTTTTGCAGCCTCTGTTCATTTTCAAGTATCCAGGTAATTCCTTTGGCAAAATCTTCAATTTCATAAGATTTAGCCAAATAGCCGTTTTGCTGATGATCAACAATATCTTTTAAGCCAGTAGAATTAAACGCCACAACTGGAGTACCACAAGCGAGTGATTCAGAAGCTGTCTGGCCAAAAGATTCTTGAAGAGACGGTACAAGCATGACATCAGCTGCTGAGTACACAGTTGCTAAAGATATATCATCGTGTAAATGTCCCAAATAGTGCGTTCTGAAACCCAAGTCAGGTGGCTTTTCAGGTTTAGATGCACCAAAAATAACAATCTCCAATTTATCTTTCCAGCCAGATTTGCTTAATTCTTGTAGTGCTGGTTGCAAGTAATGAAAACCTTTTCTAGAGTCATTGGTTGCATCTAGCGCTCCAAAGAGAATGAGTTGTTTATCCAGAGGTAAATTCAATAATTCTCGCGCTAAACCTTGATGAACAGGTTTATATTTCTGAGTATCCAGCCCATTGGGAATTACTTCAATTCGCAAATTTTTAAACAGAGAACTAGACTTAGCACATTCCGCTAACCAAGAACCTGGCGAAACAATTGTCAGATTCAAATTTTTCAAAGCTTTGATTTTGCGTTGCCATACCCAATGGGATAAATCCCCATCCTTTTTGCTGTTCAGTTGAGGGCAGGCTCCACAAGAGATTTGGTAGCGATCGCAATCTCCCGCATAGCTGCATCCTCCAGTAAATGCCCACATATCATGAATTGTCCAAACTAAAGGGCGCTTTAGTTTAGCAAGGGTTTCTATTTGCATAAAAGCTGCACTAATCCAATGCAAATTGATGATATCTGGATTAATTTGAGCAACTTTAGAAACAACAGTATCTGGCAACCATTGAATAAAAAATGGAGTATTTTGCTTTTGTGAATAAAGCTTTAAAGGTAAAGTTTCAAATGTCAATTTGGCCTTGGCGATACCTTGAAATAATCTGAGCTTAGGTGCAATTACTGTTTTGTCATCAATAGATTTTTCTTGCACCAGCATTTGTGATTGTAAGTCAATATTTTGTAAACCTTTGTGCAAGCGATATGCAGCACGAGCCGCACCACCAGCCACATCCTGGGTGCTAAGGAGCAAGACGTTCATATTACTACTATTTTTCAAAAAATCTACTTGATATAGCGGTTATTGATTGGATGAGAACACCAAAGTCGTTGCTGTTAAATCATTTCAGCAAAGTTTTTGTATCTCACTGAACTGCACACCGCTATAATGCTCCTTCCGTATCGCAGATAATCAGTATTATTTGTTTGGCTTAATGCCCTCACAATATAACGAGCCTGGTAGATATACTGTTCCATCAGCATTAATATCTAAGACTTCATTACTAAAGTTTGGAATCTCACTTGTATGGGCATCCAAAAAATTAATATCCGAAAAACCAACTCTTTCAAAGAGGGTTTTCATACTATAGCTATCATACATCCACTTATGTTTTTCCCCAAGGGAAGTTTCATCTATAAGAGACTTACGGACATACCGTGGTATCAACCTTTTTACTATGTCAAGATAGAGGTATTTGAATTTATTTTTTAGTTTATTTTCATTAATACTAAATACCTTTTCTAACAAAGAATGAGTATCATGGGTTGCTATTTCTTCTTTAATATTTACACCTGTTCTTGCTTCTACATAACTTCTGGATGATTCATCATTATTTTCAAGCAATTGTCGCCAATAAGTTTTCATCAAACCACCATGCTCTGTTCTAACCAATTGGTCGATTAACTCAATAATAATCCATTCATATTGTTTCTTTCCTTCCTCATTCTGAATACTATCGATAATTCTTAAATATTCACGGCATGTTCGCTCTAAGTCAGGAACAACGATACGTAAAATCCCTTGAGGTTTTAGAACTCTATAGCATTCTTTCACAAGCATTTCTCCCGTGTCTTTAGAGAAATGCTCTAAAACATGACTGCTATAAATCACATCGAAATAATCTTTAGGGTATGGAAGTGGTTGCAGTAAGTTATGAGCAATCACTTCAGGATGCTCAGAATTAAAATCTATATTTATCCATCCCGGCGAAAATCTGTGTCCACATCCAAAATTTAACTTTTTCATGTTTTTTCTCCTTTTAGTTATGCAAGTATGTAAACTATTTACCTATTTATATATTGGTGTCCTCTGAAAACTAAGAGTTAGAGATAGATAGGTTGTCAGATACATCAACCAATTCCAACTGGGAGTTAATAATCTTGCTTCTGAGAAATTCACTATGACAATGATAATTAGCATTTGCATTGGCCAATAATCTTCAGGTTTTTCTGCTACTGAAACAATTCGAGTCAGCGCCATTACGAAGAACCGGATAAATCCTGCTACAAAAGTTAATAAACCTAAAAATCCTAATTCTAACAATAGTTGCAAAAAGCCATTATGAGCATTACTTGCCCAATCATAAGTAGCTCTCAGATTAGATGCAGCATTACTAGTCCAAAATCCAGAATATCCATAACCTAGCCAAGGTCTTTCCCAAACCTTAGCTATCACTAATTCCCAGAGATCAGAGCGCCCATTCAAGGTAAGGTCTTTACCAGAAGTACCAACTACAGTTTCAGCATTATTGATCAGTAATATTGAAACAATAATCAGTAACATTAAGGCTGAAGTTATCATAATAACTTGTAATTTATAATTAGTTTTTTTAAAAGATTGGTAAAAAGGTAAAAGTAATATCATCGTCAATAGGATAGCCAAAGATGTTGTTGAACGCGTGAGGATAATTAGACATATAGATAACCCGCATAGTGTCCACATCAACGAGCGATATCGATAGCTACTAAGGGCAAGATGTAAAAAAACTCCTGCACTCCAATTCATCATGTAACCTAATTCATTTTTATGACCATAAATTCCGCTCCACATATTTAGTAATTCAGGTGATGTGTGAATATAACCTGGTATGAATGCAGAAAATATCATAGATAATAATGCTGCAACACCAAGCGCCCAAGCTATTAGCCTCATTTGTTCCCTAAGGGGATAACGCATTGCCAAATAGATTGCAATAAAATATATTCGGATTAAACCTTTTATATCTTTTAGAGTAGAACTTAGGTCTTCTGACCACAATATAGAAAATATAACTATTGCTAATAGAAAGAACTGTAAGGGACTTTTGCTAATTACATAAATAAAGCCTTTCCAGTATAAAATTAAAAAATAAAATAATATTAAATATGAAACTATATTGAACAAACTATCTACCTTATCGCCTCCAAGAGTAGACATAGAAACTTCTTGTGCAGGGTGTATTGTTAAAGCTCCTACAGCAATCAGTAATAGCAAAATAGTTAATATTTTTTCTGTTAATTTTACATTCATTGTTAATATTTAATTTTAGTAAT
The DNA here is from genome assembly GCF_036916975.1 of Nostoc sp. Lineage (GTDB taxonomy): Bacteria > Cyanobacteriota > Cyanobacteriia > Cyanobacteriales > Nostocaceae > Nostoc. The sequence continues at coordinate 57,297 of NZ_JBALFF010000029.1, read as the reverse complement.
ATCCTAAATATATCACTATTTTTTTATCGTTGAGTAATTCAATCTTTTCTTTACTTCCTCTTTAAAAATATCCAATGCGGTTGCTTTATAGACTTTTTTTTGTGTAAAGTTATCTGCCTCTATATTCCTCACAATAAACGGTGGATGTTTTAAGGCAAATTCCATCGCTTGCATCGACATATTAATGAACGAAAATTCTTGGTTGGAAGTGAAATGAGTCGCATCGACACCAACACCAACATTAGAGATTAAATTGACGTTGGGAATAATGCTTAAGCTACCTTGTATCCAGCAAGCAAATGTCCATTGATAATCCCAGGTTATACCTGTCGGATTATTATAAACAGACTTAAATATTCGTTGCCAATAACTTATTGCTTTTTGGTCTACAAGAATGTCATGTAAAAGGTTTTCTGCTTGTACCTCTTTCCAGAGTTTGATCGTCAAATCATAATGTTGCCAAGCACGTCTCCAACTTGCCCAACCCCAGCAGTGGTTGTAGCGAGAAAAATAGTAACTGTAATTTGTGCGTTTTCGTCCAAATTGAAGATTTTGAGCAGAGATTGTGGCAACTCTGGTATCATTTCTATATTTTTCTAGCAGTTCTTCACTAAATCGGAAAAATGTTGGGTGAGGGATACAATCATCTTCTAAAATAATTGTCTCTTCAACATTATTAAATACCCAATCTAAGCCACTAGATACTCGTTTTGCACAACCTAAGTTGATATCGGAATAATTTTTGATAACTTCGCAGTTCCAATCAACTCTTTCAATAATTGCCCGAGTTGCTTCACACTTTTCTGCTTCATCTTGGCGGTCAGTGCGCGGCCCATCTGCAATTACAAAAAGTTTTGTTGGCTTGGCTTGGCGAATAGCTTCAAAAACTTTCTCTGTTGTCTGTGGACGCTTGAAAATAATAAAAGTTACTGGGGTTTCCATCTTTAATTAACTTGGCTAATGAACTTAATATGTAAAGGTTAGGTAAAAACGATCAATATTTATAAAATGGAAGAAGCGATCGCACCTGAATCTGAAATATTTTTTGTGTTCTTGAATCAAATGCATTGCACACAAAAGTAGCAGCAGCTTGAGAGATTATTGTTGAGATTGCAGCCCCAAGTCCTGCATATTTAGGAATAAGGAATAAATTGAGAACAATATTTAATATAGCCCCAAATAAAGTTTTACCTAAAGAAACATGGTTCAAACCTTCAGCAATAAACCAAGGTGTTGTTGCAAGACCCATAAATACAAATAAAGAAGTCCAAATATGAACTGCTAGTATTGTTCCTGCTTCTGCATATCCACTTCCGAACATCACCGTAATTATCTTGTCAGATAGGAATGTCATTGGCAGAGCAATTCCAAAAGATATACATGTCATTAGACTGAGTAATTGTCTTATTCGCTGATAATAAAGACTTTCTGATTTTTCCTTAGCTGCATAAATTGCAGGAGCAACAGAAGAAACAATAGCCCCCGGAATAAAATACCAAATTTCAGAAACTCGGACAGCAGCAGAATAAATCCCAACCTCAGTATTTCCAATCATTTGGCCTAACATTACCTGATCTATTTTCATAAAAATCATGATAGCGAACCCCGAAAAAATTAAAGGTAAACTCTCTTTCATAAGAGTTTTAGCAGCAGAAAAACTCCAACGCCATAACCACAACGAAGACCCTTTGACTTGGTAAACAATCAGCAAGCCAATTGCACTCATCACAAATTCTGCTAATGTTACCCAAGCAAAAGCTAACAATGGTGCTTTTGTTAAAATTAGTGCGATTTTGATAATACTATTTAGCAGAAACGCTATATTTTTAGCGATCACAGTGTATTTTGACTGCACTTGTGATTGAAACCATAGTTCAATAGTATCAGCCGCCCTAAAAATTCCTGCCATTGCTAAAATTGCAACTAGCCATATCTTCAGTGTTTCATGCTCACCTAAGAAAAACATAGTGCCAACTGTCAATAAGACAGAAGCAATTCCACCCAGCAACTTTAGCCAAAAAGTGGTTCCTAAAATTTCTTCTTTGTTTGATGATTGACGGACAATATGACGAACTACTACGTCGTCTAGTCCTAGAGTGAAAATTGGGCTAAATAAGCTAACAAAAGCTAAAGCATAGTTAAACAGACCATACTGTTGTACTCCTAAGTAACGTGCTATCCATACTCCTATGACCAAGCTTGCACCCATACGGAGAATACGGTCAGCAAACAACCAACCTGTATTGGCAATAATTGCACGCAGCCCAGAACGAGATTTAAATTTTGATAAGTTTTGAAATTTTAATTTACTTAACATTATTTTTATAAATTAATCATGTAACATTATCTATTAATACAAACATCAAGCGTTTTTTGTTTATTAAATTCCAAAACTTCATAGATTTATTTAGGGTTAAAATTCTTTATTATCTACCATGTTTTTAGTTTTTCAGCCATCATATTTTTCAGAAAATAGCTAAATAATAAAATGATGCCCTTTGTTTTCCAAAAAAAAGTATGTTCAAATAAAATAATTATTTTTAAATATAAAATAAAATCTTTATATTTTGGAAATGGTATGGTTTTTAACTCATTGAGAGACGTAAAAGCTAATAATAACGGGAAACTAAAATTATTTTTTTGCATAATGTAATTAAATAGGGAATTGCGTTTCCAGAATCTCTTGTATTCATAGCTGTTGTCTATGTTTAAAAATTTTTTGTTATGATACTGATTATTTGAATGTATTCTATACATCACTAAAGGTTTAGACATATAAAACTTTTTAGCCCCTACCAAAGAAGCTCCCCATACTAGGCAGTCATCAGCCCTTACACGCCAATCTTCTATATTGGGAATAGGTAAAAATTTTCTAATTATTTCTCTACGCATTGATAATGTTGAAGTTATAGAGCCAATCCATTCACCACTATATAAAGTTCTGATTACTGAATAACCCAAATCTAAATCAACTGTATCAGCTTGAAATGTTTCTTCTACTACTCCAATCTTTTTATACGCACAAAATATAAAATCACATTCACTATGACTCTTATAAAAATTTAGGGCGGTTTCTAAATATTGGGATTCATAAATATCATCTGCGTCTAAAAAAAATATAATGTCTCCAGTTGCAGCTAAGAACCCTTGGTTAAAGGATGATAACTGTCCTTGATTTTTTTGTTTTAGGATAAATTTAACATTATCTAAATGAGTAAAATTGGCGATAACTTCAGCAGAATTATCTGTGGATGCGTCATCAACAATAATAATTTCATCAAATTTAACTGTTTGATTTAAAGCACTATAAATTGCTTCTGATACAAATTCAGCATAATTGTAATTATTAATTAAACAAGATGTTTTAAGGTTATTTTTATCCATATCAAAAAGATAAGGTAGATAGTTTTGACAATGTAGTAGTCTGTCAAGTCAACAATGCTTAAGTAAACCAAGTTTTAGAATCTCTCTCCCTGTGTCGTGCTACAACGGGGGGAACTCCCCTCCGAGTGACGCTCCTACGGCGGGAAAACCGCTTACAGCATTTCACAACAACGCACTGGCTTCTCTGTGCCTGGAGCGGTAGCCTGCGGCAAGCGGCTTTGCGTCTACGTTATTTAATCCAAGCATTGTTAGCTTGACACAGTACTATAATTACCAATACGCTGGATATTTTGAGGGATTTGTAGGAATATCTTCAGGGCTACACCTCACCCAATATTCATTATAAAGAGACTGAAAAAATGGAATTTTATCCCAACGGTTGCCTTTAATTCCAAAAAGAATTTGAGTTGCTCCTCCAAGATGCACAGCCTGTTTACCCAGAGATTTAACGTAAGCAGCTAATGGAAGTCCATAAGCACCGCATCCTATAATAGCTATGTCAAAATCTTCATCTTTAATCTTGTTACACATCCACTCATAAGCATCGAACCAAGTATTAAACTGGGTTTGAGTTCCAGCCAGAGACTGAACTGCTTTTAAGGTAATTAATTCAAATTCAGGTAGAATGTTTTGGTTTTGAAAAAGTAACTTTCTATGGTTGTTATATTGTGATGAAATAGTTTCTGCAAAAGGATGAATGACTAAAACCTTTTTTCCTTCAAGATTTTTGCTCCAAGGCTCATTGTGATAATAAGGTTCAAGTGTATTTAATTCAACCAAAGAAGCTTTTTGGCAAGAATTTCTGATAATTTCCGGCTCTCCAATTTGGAACCATACTCCTAAAACATCTATAGATTTTGACGATTGTAAAAAAAATTGACTAAATTGATCTAGATATTTTTCATCTACTGGAAAAAACCCAGAATCATTAGACATTGACTCAAATATAAATCCCTTGTAAGCTCCTTTTAGATATTCATGTACACAATAAGCTTCTGTGCTACCAAAGCGACTAATCATAAAAGGTTTACTATCTTTAATAAGATTGGTTACTAATTCATTACTTTGTTGAGAAGATAAAATTTGCTGATATATGTCATAGTTTTGTACCTGATTTTTAAATATTATTGCATTTGTGTAAAGAGAGCCTTTCCATTTAGCTAATGGAGTCTTTGTTTTTACGAATTGCTTGTGATTTTTGCTTAACACCATTAATTTAGTCCTGCCGTTAAAAAACTTGCTTTAAATGCTTGTAGTAAGGGTTGTTTTCGCAATTTATAGGGTACCTTAACGCTCTTTGGAAAATTTTGTTAAGCTACTAGATACTAAATCTTGTTCAATTTGTCGTTTTTTGTTGTAATAAAAATAATTATTAGTTTCATTTTTAGTATTCACGCCATTGATGACTATCCCTAACACCTTCTGACCAGACTGAGTTAAAAACTCTTTAGCTGAATTCGCACTGTTAAGGTCAACCACTCCAGGACGAACGACTAATAAGATCCCATCAGTGAGAGTACTTAAAACAGCAGCATCTGCTATTCCTGACAAAGGAGGTGTATCAAAAATAACAAAATCGTAATCTCTTCCAAAGTTACTAATTAATGTTGCCATGCGTTGAGAATCTAGCATTGCTACTGGATTAGGAGGCAAAATTCCAGAAGTAAGAACCTCAAGATTAGGCATCACTTCTTGCACTGTTGTATCTAAAGATGCTTCTCCAATAATTACATTACTTAATCCAATTGCATTTTTTAGCCCCCAGATATGATGCTGTATGGGATTACGCATATCTGCATCCACCAACAAGACCCGCCGTCCTGCCTGAGCCATAGTCACAGCTAAATTTGCAGATACGTCAGACTTCCCTTCTTTAGCAACGGAACTTGTGATTACAATGCTTTTTAGCGGTTTATCAGAACGGAGAAACTTCAAGTTCACTTGTAGTACTTGGTATGCGTTCCCAAGAGGGAAGTAAGGAATATCTCTGCCAATGACTTTGGGAATAGCTCTATCGAGTCCTGCTATAGAAGAATGATCTTTACCATTTCTACTTTGTGTCGGTATCACTCCTAAAACACTGTATTTCAGGACTTCTTTGGCTTCTTTGACGGTCTTTACCGAGCGGTCTATTAAGTCTAAACCAAAGGCAACAATGATACCTAAGAAAATACCAACTCCTGCTCCACCAACAATAAAGAGGATTTTGCGTGGACCTTCCGCTTTATCGGGGGTTAAAGCATAGGAAATGACACGAGCATTAGGAATCTTTTGGTTCTGTGCAATATCAATTTCTTGACGTTTCTTTAAAAGTGTTTCGTAAGTCGTTTGAGCTGCTTGCAACTTCCGTTCTAACTCTCGTTGACTCTGTTCTAGCTTTGGCAAATTATTTGCTCGTTTGATATAGGCATCTTGCTGTTGCAAAAGTGTGGCAATTTGTCTTTCTAGACCGACGCGTTCTGCTTGAGCACGAGTAATATCTGCTATTAGGCTTTGCCGTAGTTGTCCAACCTGTAAACTTCCCTCTGTTATCTGCTCTGTACCAGCGACTTGTCCCGTCCGCTCTTTTAGTAAGCTCTTAAGAGCTACGATTTTTTCTTGTAAGTTAGTAATTGTAGGGTGTTCAGATGAAAAACGGGTACGCTCTAGTGCCAGTTGGCTTTCTGTTTCTTGGAGTTGGGCAAGCACTTTCTGAACTCCAGGTGCTTGACTCAATTCAGATGCGATTACACCTTGCTGTGAATCTATCTTAGCTTCACTGCGTAACTGTTCTAAACGACCTTTGACATCCTCTAATTGAGCTAAAGCTTGAGAAATTTGGTTTCCTAATTTGGAAATCGTATCAACTGCTGCACTTGCTTCTTGTTGCAAGACAACAACTTTATTGTTTTCTTTAAATAGCCGCAGTTTTGATTCGGCTCTTCTGACGATTTCCTCAGCTTTGGGTACTTCCGTTACAAGAATCTCTTTGGCTGTAAGCGCTTCATTCTGATTAGCTTTAATATTTAGCTCGATATAACTGTCGATAACTTTATTGACGATTTTGGCAGCCAGTTCAGGATTGCTGCCTTTATAAGAAATTTGTACAACATCAGTGCCTTTGATTCCTTCTATTTTTAGTTGTTTTGCCAAGTCGGGAATCAAGAGCAGTTTGCCTTTGCTATCTTTGAGGTTGAGGGAATTAATTGTTTTCTCCATCACTGGATTTGATCCAATAACTCTCACCTGAGTTTCCAGAGGATTATCGTTCACATTCAAAGCTTCCAAGCGTCCTATGTCTTCCGATAACCCTGTGAGTGAGGAAGAACGATTTGTTTTAATCATCAAACTTCCTTCTGCCCTGTATGAGGGTTTTAGTGAAAATGCATATAAGCATCCAAGGGTAACAGCTATGCCACAAATTCCGACAAGAGGTAGCCAACGCCGTTGAATAACTTCTAAGTATTTCTGAATATTTACTTCTTCAATGTGTGGTAAAGGTTCTCTGGTCATAATATATACAAATTTTATAAAGAAGTTGATTTACTTACAGGAGATATTTCTCAGTTTTTACCGACACTAGCACTGTAGTCTAATTTATTATGGTAATATCTGCGTTGATTGTCTGCTAATTGATAAACAAGTGTAGACGTTAATGATTTAGTTAATTAATAGTCAACTTTTTTGAACGGCAAAACCTTTCTCTATCTCCTAGTTTGCTGAATATATTCGACTAAAATGCACCAGTTTTATCCTCCAGATGTATATTAGGGCGAACACACGGCATTTTTTAAACTCTTGCTGGATAAGGATATTGAGCAAAAAATTGCCTAAATAATGAAATATCAAAACCCTTGCTATTAAACGATTATTATACTTTAGATACGTTGCCTTTGACATGTATCAATATAGTCTTATCAGTGATATTTTACCTGATATTGCTTGATATTATCCTGATAAAAAACAGGAAAACTAAAAGGTTTTTCCTACTTGGGTGACTTCTGATTTGTTTTGGTTAACTTAGCATTGTGTTACTAGTAATGGAAGTCTTAATTAATCATCTATTAATCAACATCATATTATGTAAGAACACTGAATTGGAGAACTTTACAAAATATTTATACAATTGCTACTATATTCGCTACCTTTTTGCTGATTCTGAAAAGACAAAAGAAATTAATTGGTTAAGTAAGGATAAGGAATAAAACAACTGTGCCAGCCTACCAGCAACGAACCAGTTACTTGTAACATATCGGTTGTATTATGCGTGTAACTGGATGGTAACACTTATAAGAGATAAACGCCTAGTAACTAAGTTTGCACAATGAAACCGAACTATGTCAAGAAAGATAAACTAGGTAAAATTGTTTTCATTCCTGGTTTATACCAAGAAGAAAGTTTGAGGTTGACCGACTAAATTAATACGGCTAAAAAAATATGATTTAGCACAATTGCAGCAGAAAGAAGAGAACAGACAAGTTTCAAATTCCGACATCGTTAGACTATAGATACATCAACTCCATCCTTTTAGGCAGAAGTCTACATCCGACTAAATAAAGTTCACTATATTTTTAATGAAGTTTAGCTAAACTTTTTGCTAACTGTGTTAGCCTGAAGTATTAAAACTAGTCCGTTATTTTTTTGCTTCTGTATCTAGTTAATTTTTATTATTAAACTTACATTAAATGTAAAGACATTGAATTATGAAATTATCTTCTATCGCCTTAGTCGTTGTGATTAGTGGACTTGCTCTCCCCCAGAGTGCCTATGCTAACCAAGAAAATGTTCCCATCACAACAGGCAATTACAATCAGGCTGGAGTTTTATTGACGGAACCAGCCACGATTAATACTACATGGAATAATTTTACCGGACAGACCAATAATCCCAAACAAACTTCTGAACCAATTTCGCGCGAGCAGGAGGGAGGATGCCAAAAGATTAACCCGCTTGAGTTCATCAATAACCCAGACGCTTTCTTTAAGCAATGTCAAAAGCCAACAAATAGCCAAACTTCTCAAAGTACTGAGCCAATTGAGTATCTTAAGGTTCCTAAACTCGATTCTGGTATTAGTGTGACAGTTACTAAGTTTTGATATAGAACTTTTCTAGCAAGAGATAACTAATTATTGATAGGTCATTTATATAGATAATTTACGCTGCTCAGAAAAGCAGGTAAGACACTTAATTTCGGGTTATTTGCCAATGAAGATGAATGCTTTTCTTAACCAATATCTACTAAAGTGATGGTTGAATAGTTAGGTTAAAACTTCAACATATAGCGATTCTCGGCCTTTGTGGGGTATAAGAACCCCACCCCTAAACGTAAGTCTTTTCGTTTCAATAGGATAATTACTTGCGATCGCGGCGTGGGTGTTGCTGTCTTGCCAAGTATTATCCTTGATGTTAATGTGACCAATATTACTACTTTTGGTCAAAAAAATGTCGCCAAGAGTAATTGCATTGATAATACTGCACCTAATGCAGATGTCTGCGTGCAGAATGACACAAGGGCAATTATCATGGATACTTGCCTCTTTGCCCTCCTAAATCCCTAGTTAGGGACTTCCAGAGAATAAATTACCCAATTTATTCAGATGATATTTTTATTTTCCCCCAGCTAATAGCTCCCTGCTCCCCTGCCTACACAACGATTGATTATTTTTTTCATGGTTACTATTCTACGTAATCGGCTTGATATGATTGGATTATTTAGTAAAAAACTAGAGGTGAAAAATAGGCATTTTATGTTTAATAAGTTGGGATCTCATTAAAATAAAATTGAAATATAACCAGAATAGCACAAATTAAAATAAATCATTTTTTTATGTTTTAATAATCTTAAATTATGACTGATGTAGAAAATTATTATTTTTAAGTTGTTTATTGAAAAAAATACTTTGTAGGGTAATTTTTATTATTCTCAAGTTTATTGCAAAAATAAATTAATAATAATCAGGTTTACAGATATGCAAATATCAATAATAAATCAGTGTAATAGGTTCAAAAAACATAGTGATGATCGTTGAGGCAATTGATTTGTCACTACTGATGATGTTATTATTAGGGGGTGGGTTGATTTTGGGTTTATTATCTCCAATAATTGACTTGTAATGTATCATAGACCAGAATTCTTCAGTATTGCCAATTGATTGATTAGCAGTGTGAAATGGCTATGGGTCTGAATATCTAGACTTGATCCCAATAAATTGATGAGGTTACAGAGGAGCAAATAACCATGAGCAACTTAACATCTCCACCTACCGAAGTTCAAAAAACGAAGAAAAAAAGTTTAGCCGCAGATAAAAAACCTCGAGCTACAGATGATATTGTGCGTAGTTATCTGCAAGAAATCGGGCGTGTAGATTTGTTGACTCGTGAACAAGAGGTTATTTTTGCCGAACAAGTGCAGCAGATGATGAATTTACTAGCTGCTAAAGAAGAATTGGCTGTGAAATTAAAACACGAACCGACGCTGCAAGAATGGGCAGATCAAGTGGAGTTAAGTGTTGAGGTGGTAGAGCAACAGCTAAATTTAGGACATCTAGCCAAGCAGAAAATGATTCAGGCTAATCTCCGGTTAGTGGTAGCTGTGGCGAAAAAATACCAGCACCGTAACCTGGAATTTATGGATTTGATTCAAGAAGGTACTTTAGGTTTAGAACGAGGGGTGGATAAATTTGATCCTGCTCTTGGTTATAAGTTTTCTACCTACGCTTACTGGTGGATTCGTCAAGGAATCACAAGAGCGATCGCTCAACAAGGACGGACGATTCGTTTACCGATCCACGTTTTTGAGAAACTGAACAAAATTAAACGGGTGCAGCGAGAATTATCTCAACAGTTAGGTCGCGTTCCTACTACTGCTGAAATTGCTAATGCGTTATCTTTGACACCTAGCCAAGTTCGAGAGTGCTTGTTCTTGGCCCGTCAACCCTTCTCTTTAGAGGCGCGAGTTGGTGAACAACAAGATACAGAATTGCAGGACATACTAGAGGATGATGGGCCTTCTCCAGAAGACTATGCTGTTGAAGAATCTTTGCACCAAGACTTACAAGACTTGTTGGCAAAGCTTTCTCCCCAGCAGCGAGAAATATTAACCTTGCGCTTTGGTCTGACTGATGGATATGAACTTTCTTTAGCACAGATTGGCGATCGCATGGGTATTAGTCGAGAACGGGTACGTCAGATAGAGCAAAAAGCTCTCAGCCTTCTACGACGGCAAAAAGAACAAGTACGTAGTTATCTAGCTAGCTGAGATTATTTTTTCAGAATAATGTAGAGCATTTCAACTCAGAAATTCACCATTATGACTGGATAAAAGTCAGTCATTTTGGCGGAAAATAAACCTAAGTAATCGTTTCAAAGTTTTGATATGAGTACATCAAAGACAGTGCAACAATTGCAAGCACAGTGGGTGACTTCTGAAAACTTTCGGCGTTATGGACAGGTGATTTTTGCGAGTCTTGATGGCAAAGCTTTCGATGTGGAAGATGCCCAGTTAAACCTGCAAAACGGGATTCCCCGATTTTATATTATGCGGTTGGAGAAGAGAGGGCGAAAGTTTCACAAAATTACTCGCCATCTGCAATGTACTCAATGTCTGGGTTGTTTGTCAGGGAAGGATTGGTTAATTGCAGTTTGTCCTCCTAATAATGATGTGAATCAACCAGCGTTAGAAGAAATTGCTGCTTTCCGCATTCCAGGAAATTGTTTTATCAAGCTACATGAGGGTACTTGGCACGCTGGCCCCTATTTTGATCATGAAGCTGTGGATTTTTATAATTTGGAATTAGCTGATACAAATGTGGTGGATCATTTCACCCATGATTTTCTCAAGAGTCATCAATTAGAGGTTGAGATGGTTTAGGCTGCATCGCTCAATCCCAAAGAAGGAACCAAAATTCGTCCGTTGTAACCCGCTTGCTTGTATTGTTCAAGGACCTTAGTTGCAATACGTTTGCTCTGTCCCGATCTAACCAAAGCTACACTTGCCCCTCCAAAGCCAGCACCCGTTAGTCTTGCACCAAACACCCCTTCAGTTTTCTGCAAAATCTCTACCAACGTATCTAAGGCTGGTACTGAAACTTCGTAATCATCTCGCAAGCTGGCGTGGGAAGCGTTCATTAATTCACCAAAGCGCTCAGATGTTACTCCCTGCAATACTTCTAAGACGCGGTTATTTTCTGTAACTACATGACGGGCGCGACGGCGTAGAGGTTCGGGTAATGTTTCTGTTAGATTAACATCAGTAATATCTCGTAATGCTTTCACTTTGAGCGATCGCGCCGCCTCCTCACACTCAGCCCGACGCTGGTTATAACCGCTACCTGCAAGTGTGCGCGGTACACCGCTATCAATAACCAAAATCTCCGCTTTTTCAGGCAAAGGCATCACCCGGCGTTCTAAAGTGCGAGTATCTAAAAACAAGATATGTTCAGTATCAGCCAAGCTAGAAGCCATTTGATCCATGATGCCGCATTGCACGCCAGCATATTGAATTTCTGCTTGCTGGGCGAATTGGGCAATTTCAACATCATCAATGGGAAGGTTCAGAAGTTGGCGTAATGCCCGGAGGGTTGCCACTTCCAAAGCTGCGCTGCTAGATAAACCCGAACCCATAGGAACCGATGATTTGACATATACGCAAAGTAATGGTATTGTATACCCTGCTTTTTGCAAAAGCTCAATACAGCCAAAAATATAACTGGCAAATCCAGAGGGCTGATGATTGATATCTGAAATACTCACTTGCTCGTTGAGATTTTCCGAGTAAAAGTGATGCTGGCGTTGGCGTAGCCCGCCGTAGGCATCGCTACTAAAACCTAGCTGTACCGTCGTACTTTGAGGAATCGCAGTTGGAAGAACGAAGCCATCGTTATAGTCGGTATGTTCGCCTAATAAATTTACTCTTCCTGGCGCACTGGCTTCACTTTCAGGTGGTTTACCGAATACTTGTTGAAAATCCATAATTTTTAATTATATAAAGGTACAGGGCGCAATCTTCCTTCTACCTCAACATTAGGAAAATTTGGATCAAAAGTCAGATTTTCCAACTTTCCATCTTTGAGAATCACAAAAGTATCTTCAATTTTTGCCCCAGTTAAACTAGGATTCCAAGCGACAGCAACACCTTCTGTCAAAGTATCACTAGTAGTTGGATTTGCTACGATTTCTCGCGCTAAATATCCAGTGGTTCCTCCCTGGTGATGTTCACGGATGGCATTGGAAAATCCATGCTGTTGATAAGCCTGAGCTAGCGCGTGATAAACTGTGTCCAGAGTAGTTCCAGGTTGGCACAAATTTAAAACTACTGCTTCTATTTCGCGCACATGGGAATGCAATTGGGCTTTTTCGTTTGAAAGCGCACCAAAACAAACAAATCGAGTCAGATTTGCATACAAACCGTAACCTCTAGCGCAAAACACCAGCATCGCTTGCCGTCCAATTTGTTCTGCTGTGGCTGTAGCATGACGATATAGCGGTAAACGCCTATCACCCGCTACCAGTGTCAGCGCCGGATGCAAGCCTTTCGCCCATAATGCCTCTGCACCCGCACCCGCTAACTGATATTCTGTCCAAGTTGGTTTGGCAATTTTGAGTACCTCTGTCATTGCAACACTAGCTTTTTGCCCAACTTGGCGATATCGCTCTAATTCACTTGACATCATTACCCGTTTATGCTGTTTGAGTGATGGGGGTAAGGGTTGTTCTAAATTGGAGATGGGGCGATCGCTAATTACTTTTTTGCCACTAGTTGCATCACGAACAAAAGACTCACGGGCAGCACCATCAGCCCAAGGGTTGACATGCACCTTAAAATTAGCAGGCAGTTCTTCATCTTTAAGACGCTGCGCTTCAATTTCATCCGTCAATACCCAAGCATCTTCAGTAGTTACGAATACTTCTGCTACGCCAGTTTCAGCAGTAAGCAGCACGGTGTTAGAAGCGCCAGCTGTCGCCCAGGCAAACCAGTCTGTACCGCGCAAACGCACGCCTTGCACTTCGGTTTCACGCAAGGTTTGCCTGATTAGCTCTAGTTTTTTGGAGACTTCTTCGTTCATAGGAAAAACACGGATAGATACAGATGATTATCAAACTTATCTACGTCGGTCTGCGTCTGTCTGAGGTTGGTATTCCAAATGGTACAATTAATCTATGTCTAATTTTCTAACCAGTTCTCTAATTGTAAGTTAGGAATATTAGTAAAATCTTTGATGTTATTAGTCACGAGAATATCATTGCGAGAACGAACAACAGCAGCAATTAACGCATCTAATTCTCCAGTTGATTTACTAATTTTTTTGAGTTCGCTTTGAATCTTGCCAAATTCAATCGCTGCTTCTAAGTCAAATGGTTCTATGGGTAATAGATCAGTAAACTGCTACAAACTTTCCAGGTTATTAGACATATTTTGAGAATAAAACGCCTTTATCTTTGGTTACAAATTTTGATAGATAGATATCCTCTGACCTTAGCTATCTCCCCCTCTATAGCGTCAGATGAGAGGGGGATGTCTGTATATCGAAAGCACTTGATACTGGTTGTTAGCAGGTTGCTACACTTATTTTATTTTTGAAAAAATGATAACAGGGTGAGAAATGCAAGTATCTACGTCATCCCTCGCCTCGTCTCATCATTGCTTCCTGACACCGATCAAAGCATTTGTATACCCCCACTCACGGGTAAATATGCCCCGGTAATAAATTTTGCTTCTTCCGATGCTAACAGCAGAATGCCTCCGGCAATATCCTCTGGCAGTCCATTTCGCTTTAATGGCACCCTTTGAGCCGAAGCGTCTTTATATTCTTGAGGTAATCCGGCTGTGGCATTGGTCAGGGTTAATCCAGGCGCTACAACATTGGCACGAATGCCGTGGGGGCCAAGTTCCAGTGCTAGACTTTTGATGAAGGCATCTAATCCAGATTTGGCGGTGCTGAGGGCGATAAATCCCTCACCTGGATAGCGAGATAACCCAGTGCTGACGGCAATGATGCAGCCTCGCTTGTGTTCGATCATGGAGGGAACAACTGCTTTGCAGGGGAAGAAAGCGGCTTTCAGTTCTGCGACCAATTTTGCTTCAAAGTCTTCCCACTGGTGATCCACAAAAGGAGCCATTGAAAAATTCGTGACGGCATTGATCACCAACGTATCAATGGCACCCAGATTATCTGAAATCTGTTGCACCATTGCATTGACTTGTTGCTAATCGCGGACATCGCCTTTGACTGCCACTGCCCGACCGCCATCGGATGTAATCGATTCAACTATGTCCTGTGCTGCTGCTTCATTAGAATAGTAATTTACGCCAACCGCAGCGCCGTGTTGTCCTAGTAGCTTGGCAGTTGCCGCACCGATGCCGCTACTTGCGCCCGTAATTAGAACGACGCGATCGCGTAGCAACTTAATAGTATTTGAGGCTTGTTTAGGTAGAGTTGCAGTCATATTTTTTTCCTGTGATAGTGTTGGAAATTCAATAACTTTAAATGATGGATAAGGGGTGGTTACAACCGTCGCAAAACACGAAGGCTTCTATGGGTTTACGAATGTGAGGAGAAAGGTTTGAATTTATAAAGATTTTTCTTTATAAATTAACTATATAAGGGCTATCGCAATAGGTCTTGCACATTCTTACTTTTTTAGACACATTCTTACTGACTTTTGAGAAATGCTTTAGGAGTGACTCCAACTAATCGTTTGAAGTGACGACTGAGATGGCTTTGATGAGCGAAGCCAAGGCTATAAGCAATTTCTGCAATTGTCAGTTTATTTTGCACAAGCAACTGTTTAGCCTGCTCTACTCGGCACTGAATCACATATTGATGCGGAGCAAGACCGGTTGAATGCTTAAGTGAACTAGAGAAATGACTCGGACTCATGGGAACCACTGCGGCTAACTTTGCCAACGTCAAATCTTGTTCTAAAAAGTCATGAATGTAATCTACAACTTGCTGTAATTTGCTCTTTGGCAAGCCGTTGGTAACTTCCAGGGTATATTTTTTAATAGAATAATGCCGCAATAAGTGAGCTATCAATGCAGCTAGGATCGCATCTATATACAGACGATCTTCGGCTTGATTAGATTCCAATTCTGTTTTTAGGGCTAAACCAAGGTTGTAAATCAGTGAATCAGTATGACTAAAGGTAGGTAACAGTTCCACATCAGTGCCATTTGTTCCTTCGGCAGTGTCCTGTTTTAATCGATTTGGTTCAAGCATCAGCACCATGAACTGATGCTCTGCATCCCAGCACGCCCAGTTCCGAGCATTTGCTGGTATAATTGTAATCGTTCCACAGGTAATTTGAGTCAGTTCGGTCAGGTTTTCAATCGTCATCATCATGGGCAATTTCAGGGCGCGATCGTGAATGATAATTCGATGCTGCCGACAGGAATTTTCAACAATTTTATATGCGGGTTGACGATGATACTGAAATTGAATTCCGTCCCACCCCTCTGGATTGCTGGAGAGCAGGGGTGCTTCAGGACATAGCTTGAGAAGATTATTTTTACTCGGAAAGTCGATTAGCAGAGGATCTATAGTCATCATCGCTTGCTGAACTCCTTTTTTGCTGTAAGCACCATGAGACTGTATCCTCAATCTACAAGATTGGATGGTGAATCCCGCTCAGTGTGGTGCTGCTTAATTTAGAGTAACATTTTCTAAAGAATTACCTTTAGAAATAAGGTAAGCGATCGCAGTTGACTTTGTAAAGAAAAATATTTATTTTGTAATTATGGAAAAGAAAGCACAAACGCAAGAAACTGCCGTTCGGACTCGACGGGCGATTGTTCAGCTATTGAAGCAAGAGGGTTGCTTGGATGCAGAAACCCTTGCCTCTCGTTTAGAAATCACAGCAATGGCAGTGCGTCAGCATCTTTATGCCTTGTACGAGGAACAGTTAGTAACCTATCAAGAAGAACCACGTCCAATGGGACGACCTGCCAAATTGTGGCAGCTAACACCTGCTGCCGATCGCTTTTTCCCGGCTCGCTATGCCGAATTAGCCGTGGGTCTGATTAACTCGGTGAAAGAGGCATTTGGTGAGGCCGGACTGGATCGGTTGATAGAGATGAGAACTAGCCAACAGATTCAAGCATATCAAGCGATCATGCCTCCTCAAGCTTCACTAAAGCGACGGTTAGAAGCATTAGCAACACAACGGACAGAGGAAGGTTATATGGCGGAGGTTATCCCCCAAGCTGATGGCACCCTTTTACTAGCTGAGAAGCATTGTCCCATCTGTGCAGTAGCAACTGCTTGTATTGGAATGTGTCGAATGGAGTTAGAAATTTTTCAAGCGGCTTTAGGTGAAGACGTAAGCATTGAACGTATTGAACATATTTTGAATGGCGATCGCCGTTGTGTTTATCGAGTCAGTGTTTAGCTTATTAGGCACAGAGAACACAGAGGAATAAGAGTTTGAGAGGCATTTTGCGTAAGTCCTGTGTATTACAAAAAAGTTAAAAACCGTCCCCAATTATAAGGAACGGTTAAGACAGTTTATTAATTTCAGGACTTACGCACAAGGAACGGAAAAGCGAACCACAGAGGATGCATCCACGGACGAATAAGAGTTTGAGAGGTTTTTTGCGTAAGTCCTAAATTTAAGAGATGGACAAACATGAATAAATAGGTAAGTAGGTAGGCAAGATAAAACCAAACTATGTAACGAAAAGTAAAATTTCTGTATTTGGCTCGTAGTTGCGCTTTAGCGCTAAAGCGCAACTACGAGCCAGTAATGATTGATTATTTGCGCCCACTTACTGTTACAGTTTTAAACCCTGTTACGCCGAAATCGGTTCTTCAATATTCACCACCACAGCTTGTAGTTCCTTCGCTTTCTCCTCCGGTAAAGCATCATTGGCAAACATCCCTGCTGCGAGTTCAGTTCCCGCTAGATACTTCAGCCTTTCGCTTGTCCGATATGGTGGAAAAAACTCGGCGTGTAAATGCGCTTCTGGATGCGCTAAACCGTCAGTTGGTGCTTGGAACCAAGCCATCAAGTAAGGAAATGGACGATTCCACAAGCCGTCATACTTGAGAGTGACAGTTTTTAACGCCTTAGCAAGTCCCCGACGTTGCTGTGGGGTAAGATCCATAAAAGTGCCAACTGGTTCTTTAGGAGCAATCCAGACTTCATAGGGATAACGAGCGCATACCGGGACAAATGCGATCGCATCCTCATCTTGATAAATAATCCGTTGATTGTCTGCAATCTCTTTCTGAATCAAGTCTTGCAGTAAACCCCGCCGATGTTTTTCATAATACTCCTGCTGCATTGCCAGCATCCGCGCTGGAACAGGCGGTATAAAAGGATAGGCGTAAATTTGCCCGTGGGGATGGTGCAATGTTACACCCACCTCTATACCCTTGTTTTCAAATGGCAGCACGTACTGAATTTGGGAGTTTGCTCCTAATACGCGGGTGCGATCGCCCCACACTTCTAAGAGCAAATCAAGGTGTTCCAATTCTAGAGAACTAAGGAAAGCTTGGGCATTTTGAGTAAAAACCACCACTTCACACGCCCCATTCGCAGGCAATGTTTCCACAATACACTCCGGCGGGTCATGTGCCGCTTGAGCCATTGAAGGAAAGCGATTATCAAACACCGCTACATCATACTTACCTTGGGGAAGTTCTGTAGGAAACTCCGGTTTCGTTGTGGGTGCAAGGGGGTTATATTCTGGGGGCGGCATGAAAGTCCGCCCTTGACGGTGAGAAGCATAAGCAACCCATTCGCCGCGTAAAGGATGCCAGCGCAGGTGGGGATTTGCCCGCACTGGTTCATTACTAGGGCTAGTGGCGATGATATTCTCAGCAATCGGGTATCGACTATATAAGGTCAGTGGGCGACCATCCGGCTTTAACAGCTTGTGGGAGTACATAATCCTTGTCCTGAAAGGGTCGCAGCGCGGATCGCCTCAACGGGAAATTTAGGCGTGCGATCGGCGTATAATAAACCGTTAGCTTCTTGGAAAGTATCTGTAAATTGGGTGTAGCAAAATCCGCTAAATAGCTCAATATCATTAATGGTTTCGAGCAGAGAAGCGTATTTAATTTCTAGCTCGGAAATATTCGAGCAACGCTCATATCCCCAAGCTTTATCTGAATCGGGGTTATCAACAGGAGCGTAGGCAATGCCACCAAACTCAGTCAGCATTACTGGCTGTCCCTGATGCGGAAAGTTATCCAGTGTCAGAATGCGCCCTCCAGGACGCTTCCGGTCAAACAAATCTGATAGCTTCACTTCTGGCCCATAGCGATGAGCTAATCTTTGTGGGTGGGTGTCATAGTCATGAATAGCCAGAATATCTGTATCTGTACTTTCCCAACCATCGTTGGCAATCACTGGGCGGCTCGGATCGAGAGTTTTAGTTAAGTGAAACATTGCCAAAACGTAATTTCGGTGAGCCGCAGTTTCAACCAGATTCGGAACTCCCCAGGATTCATTAAAGGTTACCCAAGCTACGATACAGGGGTGGCTGATATCCCGCTTAATCACCTCAGCCCACTCTCGCGTCGTGCGTTCCACTGCTTTAGGTGTGAAACGATATGCGCTGGGCATCTCTTCCCATACTAACAACCCCAGCACATCTGCCCAATATAAAAATCGCGGGTCTTCAATTTTCTGGTGCTTACGGACTCCGTTAAAACCCATTGCTTTGGCGAGTTCGACATCGCGCCGCAATGCCCCATCGTCCGGTGCTGTCATTAGCGAATCGGGCCAGTAGCCTTGATCGAGAACTAAGCGCAAATAATAAGGACGACCATTGAGCATAAAGCGATCGCGCTGTATCCCCACAGTTCGCATTGCTGTATAAGATTTTGCTTCATCCAAAAGTTCATTGTTATGCCAAAGTTCAATGTGGGCATCCATTAGGGTAGGCTTTTCTGGACTCCACAGTAATTCGTTACGGTAGTCGTCGATACCTGGATCGGAAAGGGAGATGCGACGGCCAATTTCTCCGTTAAACACTTGATAGGTATCGTTTGCTAGCACGGTATTGCCAATGCTCAGTTTTATCTTAATTTGGATACCATCAGGCGCATCACCTGCGATCGCAGCATAACAACCAACTTCCCAGCGCTCGAAATCGGGACTCCACCGGATCTGATCGATGTAAGTTCTACCCACCCGCTCAATCCACACTGTTTGCCAAATACCACTGGTGCGAGGATACCAAATACTGTGCGGTTCCAATTGCCAATCCTGCTTTCCTCTAGGCTTGGCTAGGTCACAAGGATCATCTTGGGCCCAAACTGTTACTTTCGTTATGCCAGTGTCATTCAAAACTGCGGTAATATCCAGCGTGAAAGGAGTATGTCCCCCTTCATGCTCTACCATGTATTGACCATTAACCCATACACGGGCGCGATAATCCACAGCCCCAAAGTGCAGTAATAATCTGCCGTCACCTTCTGGCGTTTCAAATTCTCGCTCATACCAGCAGTTTGGATGAAAACCTGTATCACCAATACCACTTTTGGTAGATTCGGGAGCGAAGGGAACTTGTATATGATGACTCCACGCCTGGATATGGTCTGGTTGAACACATCGCCCTTCATCGTCAAAAGCGAACTTCCACACACCGTTTAAATTTAGCCAGTGCGATCGCTGTAACTGTGGACGTGGATACCCAGCTTCTGGGAAACCAGAAGTCCTTTGATTATGAGTATTAGTGGGTAATTCAACTTTACGATTTTGTATATCCAACAACTTCATTAAAACCTCTTAGATGTAACTACAATAGAACAAATTTTTTTGTGCCTTCGGTTTAGACTAAACTAGCCTCTTTTGAAAGATTCCAGGAGTTTTTTCTTTTCATTTCTCTGTAAGCAATATAACTTTATACCTGTACTTGCGTAACGATATTTCCCGCTTACTTAGTAAACATAAAAACATCATTCGCCCTAGTCTTGGGGCGATAAAATTAGGTATAGACTGTTGACTCGTGACATTATGGCACACATAGAGTGAATATTTGCCAAGTTGGGAGGAAAAAAATATCGCATATACTGTGAGGACAAAACGCCCACCCCACAAGAGTTATGTTAAATTCGGTTTTGCAAATTAACCCATTGCCCCATAATGGTGGAAGTTTTTTTACTAATTCTGGGGGTTTAAACATCAACTCAAGTGGCGGGGTGTATCTTGCAAAATCCACATTGAAGGAAACTTCCGCTCCGGTTTGGCGCTAAATCTCCGTTACAAAACTTAATTAGCTAATTTTCAGCAGTTGTGGTATAATCTGCGGCGAAAACTCCCATATTGGCGGCAAAGGCAACAATTTTTGCCTTCAGTAGTTTTATCACCTCTTACTAGACTTATAATATCACAATTTGGGCAATGAACTGGCTTAAGAAGCATTGCTGTATTTCTGATTTTGCACCTGATCTCACAACCGAAAAACCCTAGAAACTAATCAACATAAAGCCTTATCTACAAAGAGATTTGGGTAACCTAAATCTACAAAAACTGATAAGTCAATTCCAGAAATGGTGCGCTATTATCGACGAACAATTGCA
This sequence comes from Nostoc sp., assembly GCF_036916975.1. Lineage (GTDB taxonomy): Bacteria > Cyanobacteriota > Cyanobacteriia > Cyanobacteriales > Nostocaceae > Nostoc. Next base: position 36,406 of record NZ_JBALFF010000029.1, on the reverse strand, counting down.
AAAACTGCTATTGAGAGTCCGATTTAAATTCGACTTTAACATGATGAATTGACGAGGATAAAAAAATGGTTCAAAGTATAGACGCAGTAAATAAATATACGGATATTGACTTAAACCGATTTGCCGAAGACCTGAATCGAGACGGAATTTGTGTGATTCGCGGTCTTTTTGATAAAGAATTGATTAGCGAATGGGCAAAAGCTTTTGATAATTTATTCCGAGAACGCCAAAATCAACCAGGTGGACTGGCTCCCCGTGAAATTGCTCGTTACTATCTAACGTTACCTTGGGTTTCCCCCTTTGCCAACGTGGAAGTTTTCGCCAATCCGGTGATTATGGGTATCCTTGAGCGAGTATTTTTTCAGGAATATGTGATGGTTCAGTCAGGAGTTGATCTGCCAGTACAAGGTTCCGATTATCAGGAAATCCACCGGGACTATCGCCCTTTGTTCTCCGATCAAATAGTAACGCCACTCTACGCCCTTGCAGTTAACTTCCCACTTGTGGAAGTAACGGCAGAAAACGGGCCGTTCCAGATGGCGCGTGGTACGCATCTTTTGCCGCGTGAAGAGGGACTAAAGAAAATTGCCACTGGTGAAATTCCGATGGAATCTTTTTATATGCAGCTAGGGGATGCAATGATTCGGACACCTTTGGCGCTGCATCGGGGTTCACCAAATCGGACTAACCAGCCAAGACCAATGGTAGTTATGGGCTATGCTATGCATTGGTTACACACGCCGAAGGTAGATTTAACTCTCCAACGAGACTATTATGAGAGCCTACCAGAGAATTTAAGGCAGATGATTCGTTGTCAGGTGGTGGAAGAGTTGCCAAAAGAAAAAGTTGAAACTTACGTGAATTTCAAGTATTAAGTAAGTGGGCGCAAATAATCATCACTGGTTCGTAGTTGCGCTTTAGCGCTAAAGCGCAACTACGAGCCAAATACAGAGATTTTACTTTTCGTTACATAGTTTGATTTTATCTTGCCTACCTACTTAATAGGGTAAAAATAACGCGAACCAGCATAAAGATAGTTGTTTTTGCGATCGCACTTCCTGAAAAATTGAGTTAACACGCTATAGCGAGCGCCGAGATGTTAACTTATACCAATCCAGTCTACAAAGGCTATTTTGCCGATCCTTTTGTTTGGGAATTTGAGGGTGTATACTATGCGATCGGCACTGGTGCAGCCGAAGCAGAAGGAATGGTAGACGAAATAGCGGATTCTACTAACAAACTGCGTGTATTTCCTCTATTACGCTCCAATGATTTCATCAATTGGGATTTTGTTGCTAACGCCCTGTTGCGTCCAGACCCCTCCCTTGGCGATAATTTTTGGGCGCCGGAAGTTGCTTATTGCAACGGCAAGTTCTACCTCTACTACTCTGTAGGACACGAGGACAAGAATCATCAGTTGCGTGTTGCCACCAGCGATACTCCCGTAGGCCCCTATAAAGATGTTGGTGAGCCACTTGTAGACCCTAATTCTTGCTCCTTCGCCATCGACCCCCACCCATTCTGCGATGATGATGGACAGTGGTATCTATTTTACGCTCGTGATTTTTTAGACACAGAGTGCGGCGTGCGGGCTGGCACTGCCCTCTTTGTAGATCGGCTCCAAGAGATGACGAAACTCTGCGGTATTGGAAAAGTCGTCTTACGGGCGCGTTCCGATTGGCAACGATTTTTAGCCAATCGATTGATGTATGGTGAACATTTTGATTGGCATACCTTAGAAGGCCCCTGTGTCCGTAAACATGAAGGTCGATATTATTGCTTTTATAGTGGTGGGCGCTGGGAAACTGAAGACTACGGTGTAGATTATGGAGTTGCGGATCATGTGATGGGGCCTTACTCTGATTTCGGTAACGAAACGGGGCCACGGGTGCTGCGATCGCCCCTGGCGTTGGCGGAGCCATCGCTTCTCGATCGTGTCAAAGGCCCTGGACACAACTCAATCGTTGTCGGCCCCGATGGCCAGACTGAGTACATTGTCTACCATGCCTGGGCTGCAAACATGGATGCGCGGCGAATGTGCTTGGATAAACTCATTTGGACGGCAGATGGCCCACGTTGCCAAGGCCCCACTTTGACACCCCAGGCGATCGCTTGCAAATCAATTTGATTTCCAAGGATTAATACCAATTCACGAAAACCTTGATACATATATATCTATCGTAGGGGCATGGCAAAGACAAGCCCTTACTAGGGTATTTGTATCATTACTAAAGTGAAATGATATAAGGCAATACGCTTGGGTTAAGGCTCAAACTCTTTGTTAAAGTCAATTTTTTTACGAACAACAGAGACGCAGAGCAAACAGAGAGAAGAGATCCAATCAAACGATATAAACCATGTTATTGAGCAATTGCTCAAAAGTTCCACTCCAAAGCCGGAAAGTTGGACAATTTTAGTTAGTTCAGGTGAGCAGCAAAAAGTCTAAAGTTCTGGTAAGCTGTCGGACATTTAACTTGCAATAACAGCATTACCCTTATTCTTGATTTTTCTGCCCCACTTAATAATTAGTTCACCATCGTTTAATAATCTGTCTAGTAATTCTTGTAAATCGGGTACTGATTTAAATACTTTCTCTGACGGCTTGTTGTAAATTTTATTGTTGACCCGGTGTGAGAAAACCTCGCTTCTGGCATGGCAGTAAATACAATATTATATTAATAATTTTTGGACTGGATATCATCAGATATGTCTGAGCAGTAACTATAAAATATCTCTAGTAGATACTTAAGAAAACTAGATTTTTTATACTAAAAATGTACTTTGTTTTTATCTTTACTTACAAAAGTAACGTCGAACTAAGCCTTGTGGCGTATATCTAATTATATATTTAGCTAAATTTGACATATATTTAAGTACTATTAACGTTATAATTTTAATACTTAAGAATAATGCAAAAAATTTTCAATTACTATATTTAGATAGATGAATATGTAATTAAAAAAAGCAAATAATAAGATTAATTCTTACGAGAAAGAGAACTTGTTAGTCCAACATTCTGCAAGTTGAGTTAATAATCTATGTCAAGCAAGAAAGTGCAAATACAAAAAAACGGTGTGAGTCATATTGTGTCACCAACACAAAATGAAACAAAATCATTGGAGACAGCTAAATCGCAATCGTTAACTCCATCATCGCTCAATTTATCTTCATTTAATAAAAACTCTCGGTCAACAAAAGCTTTTACCGATACACCTGATATAGTTTGTTTATCTCATTTACGGTGGAATTTTGTTTATCAAAGACCACAACATCTTTTAAGTCGTTGCGCTCAAAAAAAGAGAGTGTTCTTTATCGAAGAACCAATTTTTAGCCGTGAACCATTGGGGCGATTGGACGTTAGTGAAGACAAAAGTGGAGTGATAGTTGTTGTTCCATATTTACCAGAAGGTCTAACTGAAGAAGCAATAAACGCAGAGATAAAAGTACTGCTTGATGGGTTATTTGCAGAACATAATATCTCTAAGTACATTTGTTGGTACTATACACCAATGGCGATCGCATGGGCAAGCCACTTAGAACCGGAAGCTGTTATCTACGATTGTATGGATGAATTGTCTGCCTTTAAAGGAGCATCACCTACTTTAAAGAACTACGAAGCAGAGCTATTTAGTCGGGCAAACCTAGTATTTACAGGCGGACAAAGCCTTTACGAAAGTAAAGTAAATCACCATCCAAACGTTTATGCCTTTCCCAGTAGTGTAGATGTAGCCCACTTTGGACAAGGAAGAACCCTTAAAGAAGAACCAGCAGATCAAGCAAATATTCATCATCCGCGCCTTGGCTTCTTTGGTGTAATTGATGAGCGGATGGATATTGAATTACTAGCTGGAATTGCCGAGGCTCGTCCTGATTGGCACTTAGTTGTAATTGGGCCAGTTGTGAAAATTGACCCAGCAATTTTGCCACAGCATGAAAATATTCATTATCTTGGTAGTAAAGACTATAAAGACTTACCTGCATATCTAGGGGGTTGGGATTTGGCAATGTTGCCGTTTGCGCGAAACGAGTCAACACGTTTTATTAGTCCGACTAAAACACCAGAGTATTTAGCCGCAGGTAAACCTGTAGTCTCTACCTCGATTCGAGATGTAGTGCGTCCTTATGGAGACTTGAAGCTAGTACGAATTGCAGACACTGCTGAAGAGTTCGTGGCCGAGGCAGAACAAGCATTACAAGAAGATACCTTAGCATCAGGATGGTTGAGTCGGGTAGATGCGTTCTTAGAGCAGATTTCTTGGGATCGGACTTGGGGATCGATGATGCAGTTGATAGATTCTGCGATCGCAACCACACCAGATACCACAACTAATGGTAAAAATGGGAAATCTCCCATCTCAGCAGATATCCCAGAAGCACCAAGCATCATTACCAGAGACTTTATATTTGATTATTTAGTTGTTGGTGCAGGCTTCTCTGGTAGCGTTATTGCTGATCGTTTGGCGAGACATTCCGGTAAAAAAGTATTGGTTGTAGACAAGCGCAACCACATCGGCGGCAATGCTTACGACCATTACGACGACCACGGGATTCTCGTACATAAATACGGTCCCCATATCTTTCATACCAGTTCCCGCGAAGTATTTGACTATCTCTCACAGTTCACTCCCTGGCGTTCTTACGAGCATCACGTTCTAGCCAGCGTCGATGGACAACTTGTTCCCATCCCCATTAACCTTGACACCATCAACAAACTCTATGGCATGAACCTCAATTCATTCCAGGCGGAAGAGTTTTTTCAGTCAGTTGCAGAACCGAGAGAACACATCCGTACCTCTGAAGATGTAGTGATTAGTAAAGTTGGTCAGGAACTTTATGAAAAGTTCTTCAAAAACTACACTCGCAAACAATGGGGACTCGATCCTTCAGAACTTGACAAAACAGTAATTGCCCGAATTCCCACTCGTACCAACCGCGACAGCCGATATTTCACAGATAGTTACCAAGCAATGCCCCTGCACGGCTTTACCCGGATGTTTGAGAATATGTTAAATCATCCAAACATTAAGGTAATGCTCAACACCGATTACCGCGAAATCGAGAAGGCTATACCTTGCCGCGAGATGGTTTACACTGGGCCAGTTGATGAGTTTTTTGATTGCCGCTACGGTAAACTACCCTATCGCTCACTAGATTTCAAACACGAAACGCATCACACCCCTGTGTTTCAGTCTGCGCCAGTAATTAACTATCCCAACGAACAATTGTATACCCGGATTACCGAATTTAAGTACCTAACCGGACAAGAACACTCCAAAACTAGTATTGTTTACGAGTTTCCCAAGGCAGAGGGCGACCCCTATTATCCCGTACCACGTCCTGAAAATCAGGAAATTTACAAACAATACAAAGCCCTAGCTGAGTCAACATCAGGTGTACATTTTGTGGGACGGCTAGCTACATACAAGTATCTCAACATGGATCATTGTGTGGCACAAGCTTTAGCAACATACAAACAAATAGCGGTTAAGGCTTGAGTTTCTTGATGTTGATCGTGGGTAGGCACTGCCCAGGCTGCTTTTTAAAGTAGAGATGCAATCCATCGCGTCTCTACAGAAGTCTGCTTGGCAATTTTATCTGACTGGCAGATGATTTAGTGGTTATACCATTTCTTTGTGAGCCTGCGCCAAACCCTCTTAACTTTTTCTTTCTTTCTTTGTGTTCTTTGCGGACTTTGCGGTTCGTTTTTCTTTCTTGTACTTAAATACGGTTTAGCGCATCTTCATACAGAATTGGTATTACTAAGAAACTGTTGGGTCTGAGTATTCCAATTGATTTTGAATTCTGTATTTTTCTTCATGCTTTTGTAGTCAACGATCCGCAAATGGTAAATTTTATATCTGCATCACCAAAAAGCGGAAATATTAAAGTAGGATTTACGCAAAACTACAGGCCGTAGGGGCAATTCATAAACATTAGTATCAACTTAACCTAAAATTAATGTCCCGCAAGTAACTTTAGTTCCAGGCGGGTGAAAAAGGTAAAAGTTTTGCTATTTCTACCAATAATTCATGAATTGCCCTAAGAAGAAAAAAGGTTTCGGCTATTGTTTGCGTAAGTCGTGATAAAGGTAATAGAAGCTTTGGTTGTGTAAATTATGACTTTTGTCTTTAACTCAAATAAAGACGCGATAAATAGCGTCTTGAGAGAGAATAATTCACAACTCCCCTTGGAAGTGTGGGCTGGTGTCGAGTGTACAGTTAATCGCGTGGGTGATGAGTATTTAGACCAGTTGGAACGCAACGGTCATGCAACGCGCTTAAATGATTTAGATTTGTTTGCAGAACTAGGGATAAAAGCTATCCGCTACCCTGTATTGTGGGAGAAGATAGCACCTAATGGGCTAGAAAATGCCGATTGGTCTTGGACGGATGAAAGACTGGGACGCTTGCGCGAACTCGGCATCTGTCCAATTGTGGGATTAGTGCATCATGGTAGTGGCCCACGAGATACAAGTTTGGTAGACCCAAAATTTCCAGAGAAACTAGCTGTATTCGCCCGGGCGGTTGCCGATCGCTATCCTTGGGTGAGATATTACACACCTGTAAACGAGCCACTGACAACAGCGCGATTTAGTGGAATGTATGGTCACTGGTATCCTCACGGGCGGGATGAATTAACTTTCGCGCGGGCTTTGTTGGGAGAGTGTCGCGCAGTAGTTTTGGCAATGAAGGCAATCCGGGAAGTCAACCCTAGCGCTCAACTAGTGCAAACCGAGGATTTAGGTAAGATTTACAGTACACCGAAACTAGAATATCAAGCAGAATTTGAGAACGATCGCCGTTGGTTGAGCCTTGATTTATTATGCGGTCGAATTAACCCAACTCATTCAATGTGGGGTTACTTACAAAATTGTGGTATTAGTGAGGCTGAACTTGAGACATTTTTGCAAAATACCTGTCCTCCTGACATCATAGGGATTAACCATTATTTAACCAGCGAACGCTTTTTGGATGAGCATATAGAAAATTATCCAGCTTTGACGCATGGCGGTAATGGACGAGATAAATATGCAGATGTAGAGGCGGTGCGAGTTTGTGCTGAGGGTTTGGCAGGGCCACGTACATTGTTATTAGAGATATGGGAACGTTATCATCTGCCCCTTGCTGTCACCGAAGCTCATATTAGCTGCACTCGTGAGGAGCAACTACGCTGGCTTTATGAGGTGTGGAATGCAGCGCAAGAATTACAAGCCGAGGGTGTAGATATCCGCGCTGTAACTGTCTGGGCGCTCCTTGGCAGCTACGATTGGAATAGTTTGGTCACAAAAGCTGACGGCTACTACGAGCCAGGGGTATTTGATTTGCGTTCGCGTAGCGTCTCCTCGAAAGAATTGCCACATCCTCGACCAACAGCGATCGCTAAAATGGTGCAGGATCTAGCAAATGGGCATCAACCAAATCATCCGCTACTTGAAACCCCTGGCTGGTGGCATCGACAACAGCGCCTATTATACCCAGGAGTCAGTTGTCGGATGAAAAATTCCCAAATCTCGAAAACTGACGAGTCAACCAATAATCCAAAATCCAAAATCCAAAATCCAAAATTGATCCGTCCCTTGGCGATCGTTGGTGCCAGAGGAACTCTCGGAAAGGCTTTTGCTCGGTTGTGCGAATTGCGCGGAATTTCATATCACCTGCTGACGCGCCAAGAGATGGATATTACCGATCCTGCCTCTGTGGATGCGATGTTTACCCACTTGAAGCCGTGGGCGGTTGTGAACGCTGCCGGATACGTGCGGGTAGACGATGCCGAACGTGAACCCCATGTTTGCCTGCAAGTGAACGCCGAAGGCCCAGCGATTCTAGCTGCTGCTTGTGCTGAACATAACGTACCACTATTGACTTTCTCTTCAGATTTGGTGTTTGACGGTGCTGTATCTAATCCTTATGTCGAAACTGATACTGTTGGCCCTCTGAATGTATATGGGTGCAGCAAAGTTTTGGCAGAAAAGCTGGTATTGCAGGCTTATCCGGCAGCGCTGGTGATTCGCACTAGTGCATTTTTTGGGCCGTGGGATGAGTATAATTTTGTGACGATCGCTCTGCGTCAGCTTAGTGCTGGTAATAATTTCGTTGCCGCAGAGGATGGAATTGTTTCACCTACTTATGTACCAGATTTAGTTCATGCTAGCCTAGACTTATTAATTGACGGCGAGTGTGGGCTGTGGCATTTGGCGAATAAGAGTGCGATCGCCTGGGCTGATTTAGCACGGTTAGCGGCGAAACAAGCTGGAGTCAGTGTCAGCAATCTGATTTCTGTGCCTACAGAACAACTAGGTTTCACTGCTCCCCGTCCAACTTACAGTGTTCTTGGTAGCAGCCGAGGTGAATTTATGCCATCCCTTGAGAATGCAATTTCTCGCTACTTGGAAGAAAGAATTTAGGGGAGCATCCCAATTTTGGCTTAAATCTTTTCCCCCAGCCCCTCTCCCAATATATGGGAGAGGGGAGACATAATTCTAGTTCCCCAAATCCTATATGATATCATGTCCGGCTAATTAGTTACAGTTAAGTAGCTAGACAAGATAAAACCAAACTATGTAACGAAAAGTAAAATCTCTGTATTTAGCTCGTAGTTGCGCTTTAGCGCTAAAGCGCAACTACGAACCAGTGATGATGATTTGCGCCCACTTACTTAATTGTACGTAAATTAACACGAAACTTTTTAGTGCTGAAAGTATTAACTTTGGTCTACAAGAGCCAATTGCCTTTCTTACCCACTACTGTGTGAAATTAAGTCTCCAGATAGTGGGAAGCTGACTACAAAAGAACTTAAGCTTGGCGTATAAGTTTGGGGAAATAGTGATGAATAAGGAAACAGTTCCTAGTCAAGCTGAAAAGTCTAGTCCAGAAGGCGATCCATCGCAACTAGATCCAGAGGTACTCGACAAAATCAAACACCCTGCGAGAATAGACGATGTTATTCGGGAGCAATCACCAGAAGAACGTAAAAGTAACCCAGCTTTAGTACCAGAAATGATCGATGATCCAACTGATGATTGATTGGGTTTGCGAAAAAGTAATCGAAATGCTCTGATTCCCGGCTTTTCTAAGAAGTCGGGAATCTTGTTATTAGTCTGTTGTTACCCAAGATATATATTTCTAGCGTGTTAATGTTTAATAGCACAGCCGAAGTATCAACTTTTACTTGATGAATGACTGGATAAAATTCTTTGACAGTAATTTTTATGTAAGTAAGTGGGTCAAATTAAATATAAAACCTCACCCTCTATCCGGCTTCCCTCTCCTTAAGAAGGAGAGGGATTGAGGGTGAGGTTTGATCTTATGTTTAATTACGCCTACCTACTTAGTAATTTAATATTCAATTATTTGTTACCTAAACTTTGATGTATAGTATTAAGCAAATAAAATCTATCTAAAGATATCAATTATTTATACAAAAAGATAGTTGATGGCAAGATAAATATTATGGGAAAAGACATATAATCGTCTAGTTTGGCTAACAAAAAGGAGACAAGATTTGTCAGGCAGCTATTTGGATTACTGTAGACTTTCAAAAGCAGGACTTACGCACAGGTAACGGAAAATCGAACCACAGAGGACGCATCCACGGAGGAATAAGAGTTTGAGAGGTTTTTTGGGTAAGTTTTAAAAAGGTGAAGCAGAGAATTAACGTAATTACTGCTCAGATTGACGAAGTGTTAATTAAGTACCATACTCTAGATAAAATCTCTAAATTGAAAGGCGAGAACAACTAATTTTGGGTAAAAATTGTTACTCGAAATATATTATAAAGCCACAGCTTGCAACTGGCTGATACAACTGCTACTAGCCCGTCTCTTGGGTTATTCCAGATAAAAGTACTGTAACGATAATGACGCACTCTCCAAAATCAGAAAATAAACACAAACCATTTAATCGTCGTTTATGGCTCCTCCTCTTAGGACGTACCAGTTTGGCTTTTGGTGTCGTTTTGCTGGTTGGAATTGCAGTCGGTGCTTGGTGGGCTAGAAGCTATATATATAAAGATTTAGCGCCATTAGTGCAGCAAAATCTCGAACAATTGCTTGGGCGTCCAGTAAAAGTAGGAAAAGTTGAAAGTTTTTCGCTAACTAGTCTAAGATTTAGCTCTCTATCGATACCAGCAACTTCCACCGATCGAGATCAGGTAGTAGCAAAAGCCTTAGATGTGCAGTTCTCGCCCTTGCAACTCCTGCTTGCGCGAAAATTAGAATTAAATGTCACGTTAGTTCAACCCAATGTTTACATCCAACAGGATCAAGATGGTCGCTGGGTTAGATCCCAAGTCAAGGCTGCGGAAGGAAAAGGTGCTATTCAAACTGAGTTAGAGACACTTCAAATTCAAGATGGGAATGTAGAATTATCGCCAGCTTCTGGGCCAACTAGACCGAAAGGATCAGTAATATTAAATCAATTTGGTGGTATTGCCCGATTTTTTGATCAAAATCAACGAATTGATTATGACATCAATGGTCAACTCGCTAGGGGAGGCGCAGTTAAAATCTCTGGTGAGACACAAACAAAAGCTCAAGAAACTAACCTCAAACTGCAAACACAAAATTTACAAGCATCTGATATAAGTCGATTAATTCAGTTACCAATTGCCTTGCAAGCAGGGCGAATAGAAGCTGATTTAGGAGTTAAAATTCCACCGAAACTGTCAGAAATAGCCGTTACAGGAACAGCTACAGCTAATCAAATCGTTGCTAAAATTCCCAAGATTCCTCAGCAAGTTTCTAATTTTAATGGCAGATTTCTATTTCAAGGTCAGACAGTTTCTTTAGAAAATTTGAATACGAACTTTGGCAAAGTTCCTATTGTGGCTAATGGAACAATTAATACCCAAACAGGTTTTAATATCTCTGCTCAAATAAAACCTGTTAGCGCGAAAAATATCTTAGACACGCTAAATGTAAATTCGTCAGTCCCGGCTAGTGGTGAAGTTCAAGCAAATATTAAGGTAGGCGGCGCACTACAGCAACCAGTCGTTAGCGGGACGTTAAACAATACAAAACCGATTCAAGTTGACCGCGTTCTCTTCACAGCCGTCAATACAGATTTCCGCTTGAATGTATCTCAAACTGCATCTCAAATTGCTGTCTCCAATCTGAAAATAGTCCCCGCAGCAGGTGGTGAAATCACAGGAGGCGGTCAAGCTAATATCGGAAGCAAAGATAACGTAATATTTAATGCTCAAGTTGATGGTGTATCAGGGGATATACTAGCGCAAAACTACGGCGTTGCTCTACCGATCGCAGTCGGCAATATTTCAGCAAATGCAAAAATTTCTGGTTCACTTGGCAAACAACCATTAAAACTTGATGTATCCAGTGTTCAAGTAACGCCGCCAACTGGAGGAAAAATTACAGCCAGTGGTCAAGTTCAACTAGCACCTCAAGGTGAAGTAGCTTTAGGTATTCAAGCTCAAGGTTTACCAGGAAATGCGATCGCTCAAGGTTATGGCATCTCAACTCCGATTAATATTGGTGGTATATCTGCAAACGCCAAAGTTTCTGGTTCTCTAGGTAGCCCCTTAAACGTAAATGTTGCTAGCGTTCAAGCAAATCCAGAGGTGGGAGGGCAAGTTACAGCTAGTGGTCAACTTCAGCTTGCACCCCAAGGTAGGGTAGCGTTGAATGTCCTAGCACAAAATTTACCAGGAGATGCGATCGCAAAAGCATACAACTCCTCACCCTCCATCACCATTGGAAATGTATCAGCAAATGCTAATATTTCTGGTACACTGAACAATCTGCAAACAGTCGCGCGGGTGCAAGCGCCGAAAGCCACCTATCCCACTAGCGGACGAGTTGTTGTTATCAAACAAGGGCAGAATATCGTCTTTCCAGATGCGGTTTTGAACGTCGCAGGTGGGACAATCAGGGCCGCGGGTAAAGTTGTACAACAACGCTGGCAAGCTTCTGTGAATGCCCAACAGCTGCAATTGAGCCGTTTTGCACAGATACCACCCCAGTTCCAGGGAGTTTTAAGCAATGCGGCGTTGAATTTGTCAGGAAGCACTGCTTCTTTCCAACCGTCAACCATTCAAGCTACAGGGCAAGCAAGGCTGAATGTAGCAGGAGGGGCGGTTAATCTCAGCAATATTAACCTTGATGCTGGTCGCTGGCAAGGAGTTGTCAACGCTTCTCAAATTCAACTCAATCGGTTCTCACCGCAACTACGAGGACGGCTTAATAGCAATATTCAGTTAGCAGGTACAACACAATCTTTTCAGCTTGCAGATATTCGCGCTGGTGGACAAATCCGGCTATCCCTTGGAGTAGCACTGCTGGCAAAACCGCTTACGGCTCAATTTCAGTGGAACGGACAGCAGATTATAGTTGAAAACGCAAGTACCCCAGGATTGAGTGCTAATGGTGCGATCGCTATTCAGTCTCCACCAACTGGCACACCCCAAATTGGCGGATTTAATTTAAATGTACTGGCGCAGAATTTCAACTTAAAAAATACAGGCTTTCAAGTTCCTGGAGACGTAGCAATAGCGGGGCTAGTTGATTTTAATGGGCAAGTTACAGGTACTCCAGATGTACCGCAAGCTAACGGCAATATCCGGCTGCGGAATTTCAATGTGAGTAACTTGGCCTTTGACCGACTTTTAACTGGAAACGTGAATTTTCAGGGCGGACAAGGGGGAAGTCTGCGATTAGCCGGGAAGCAAGATAGAATTGCCCTTAACTTGGGTGCAGATTATCGTCCAACTTCATTTTTAGTTAAGCGGGGTGGCGCAGTTAGCACAGGTAGAACTGAGGGAGATAACTTACTCATCAACGCCCAACAGTTTCCTATAGCTTTGGTTGGGGGCTTTTTACCGAACAATCAATTGAAACCTTTGGCGGGGCAACTATCGGGGAATTTAGTTGTCAATCTGAATAATTATGCCATTGCCGGAGACGTTGCGATCGTCGGGCCTCGTGTTGCCAGAGTCGCAGCAGATGAATTTCGCGGCAGCATCAATTATGCTGATGGTACTGCTAGCTTGACTAATGGTCAATTGCGGATTGCAGATAGCAACATCGCCCTGAGTGGAAATGTAAAAACAGGGAATGACCCGCAATTTCAATTTCAAGCTAATTTTGACCAAGCGAAAGTTGAGAGACTATTACAAGCGTTTAATATCTTTGATTTTAAAGACGTTAATACCGGCTTACAGCCTCCAAAGTTGGCTGGAGCAGAGGTACTTGATACCAACCCTGTCAGTTTGCCCAATGCAGATTTGAAAACACAGTTAGCATATTTCTCTAATATTGAAACATCGATAACAAAACAACAGCAACGAGAAACCAAAAAAGCCGCATCTTTACCTACCCTTGCAGAATTAACGGGTGTTTTGAGTGGAGCAATTACAGCTAATGGCTCGTTAAAATCTGGGTTAAATGCTGGCTTTAATTTCCAAGGTGCTAATTGGAAATGGGGTGAATACTCCATTAATCAAGTCGTAGCTCAAGGCAATTTTGCTGATGGTGTCGTCACACTTTCGCCGTTCAGTGTTGGGATAAATCAAGGACTCGTGGCTTTTACCGGACAGTTAGGAACTGAGCAACTATCTGGAAAATTGAATGTAACAAGTCTACCCCTATCGCTTTTACAACCTTTTATAGAAAAATACCCGATAAATATCACTGGTAATGTAAATGCTGATGCCACCTTGGGAGGTAGTTTACAAGATCCCAAAGCGCAAGGAAAAGTGGCACTGGCTAATGCGACTCTCAACAACCAACCTGTGCAAACAGGACAGGTGAACTTTGACTACAACAATGCTCGCTTAAATTTTGACAGTACTTTGTTAGTGACAGGAACCCAACCAGTTGCAATTACAGGTAGCGTACCTACTGCTTTGCCTTTTCTGAAAGTGCAACCAGATAGCGATCAAATTAGCATCAACGCCAGCGTGAACAATGAAGGCTTGGCATTGTTAAACCTGTTTACCAACAATCAAGTCGCTTGGGTAGATGGTCAAGGACAAGTAGATTTAAACGTTAAGGGTACTTTAAAGGAACCAATTATTAACGGAAATGCCACACTCAACAATGCAACTTTTCGCGCTCAAGCCTTATCCGAACCCCTAACAAATGTCACAGGGACAGCGCAATTTAATCGTAATACAGTCAATGTCCAAGGTATCCAAGGCATTTACAATAAAGGGCAAATAACTGCATCAGGTATCCTGCCAATTTTTGATCCTCAGCAGGCTCCAGCGAATCCCCTAACAGTATCAATAGCAGACAAACTCAATTTTAAGCTTCCGGGGCTGTATCAAGGCGGTGTCGGCGGAGATATTGTAATTCGCGGAACAGCCCTAAAACCTGTGATTGGTGGAGATATTCAGCTGAGTGATGGTCAGGTAATCATTGGAAGTACTACTACTAAGAAAAAATCACCAGCTACAACTCAAGCTAACACTAACGCCATAAATACAACAGAAGAGTTTAAAGTTAATCTCACACCTACAGCAGATACTAACGCTAGCCCAGTGACTACAGCAGATACTAACGTTAGTGCAGTTACTCCAGCCAATTTACCAATACAGTTTGCAGATTTAAAGTTAAATTTAGACAAAAATATTCGTGTTACTACTCAGTCACCACTCGACTTTATACCAGGAGGAGCCGCCTTGAGTCAGCCGCTATTGAGCTTTGACGCCAAAGGTGACTTGACGATTAATGGTACATTAGCCAAGCCGCTTCCTGAAGGAGTGATTCGTTTGACAGGAGGACGACTCAGCTTATTTTCGACTGAGTTTACCTTGGCGCGAGGCTACGAACAAACTGCGCGGTTTACTCCAAGTCTTGGACTTGACCCTACTTTAGATGTCCGACTTACCGCAATTGTACCGGAAGCATCAGCAAAGAACAGTCAAATTTTGGAATCACCATTGTCTGCTGAAGTCAGCGATGTTTCTGCTAGCAACTTCGGGACTTTACGTACCGTAACCGTTCAAGCCAGGGTCAACGGCCCAGCTAGTCAATTGGGCAACAATCTAGAGTTGACAAGTGAACCTAGCCGTAGTAGAGGAGAAATAGTTGCTCTGCTGGGTGGCTCGATTCTGAATTCTTTCGGTCAAACCAATGCAGGACAAGGACTGACTAATTTCGCTAGTTCTACCATTTTAGGTAGTTTGCAGGGAACTATTACTGCGATCGGACAGGCTGTTGGTTTCAGCCAATTTCGGATATTTCCCACCCCCACTACTAATAATGAAAAAACGACAGCTTCAGTTCTGAATTTATCAGCAGAAGGTGTATTTGACATCAATAGAAATTTCTCTGCTTCTTTATCACGCCCTTTATCTACAGATGAGTCTTTCCGTTATAACGTGCTTTATCGACTCAATGATGAAATTTTGATGCGAGGCTCAACTAATTTAGGGGATGAAAATCAATTCCAAGTTGAGTATGAAAATAGATTTTAGATAAATACATAATATCCAGATAAGTAGGTAGACGTAATTAAATATAAGAAAAAATCTCACCCTCAATCCCTTTCCTTAGTAAGGAGAGGGAAGCCGGAGGCAGGGTGAGGTTTTATATTTAATTTGACCCACTTATTTAACATCATTATTTGATATACCGCACTTCAAAATGTCATTTTTAATGCTTAACTAAAAGTTACAAAAAAAGTATTTTTTTAAATATTAACACTGAGATAATTTCGGCTTTTGGCGACGCAGAATAGCCCGTCGTAGACATTTAGTATTTATATTTAATATTTTTTGAATTGAGGTGATAGGTTTTGCTAATACCAGCGATGCTTCAGGAAATCTTTTTTTCGTGGCAAAGTCTGCGCGATCATCTTGTACAATAACTTGAAAACCTGCTATTTTGGCAATCTGCCTTAGGGAAATGGCAATATGTCCCGCGCCAATAATCAAAAGTGTTGGTGGTGGTAGTAAAGGTTCAGGGTTTTTCTAGGCTTGCTATACTCTAAAGTAATAGGCATAGTTCGTTGAGATTATCATGTTAACAATTCAATGGCTAAAGATGTTTTTCATTATGCAGTTAGGAAAGGTTTAGAAAAGGAAGGTTGGCTGATTACAGATGACCCATTGAGGATTAAGGCAGGTGGGGCTGATATGGAAATTGACTTGGGAGCAGAAAAAATCATCGCGGCAGAACGGGGTGAGGAAAAAATCGCTGTTGAAATTAAAAGTTTTATCGGCACATCAAATATTTCTGAATTTCATACTGCGGTAGGGCAGTTTATTAACTATCGAGTAGCCTTGGAAGAACGGCAACCTGAACGAATTTTATATTTAGCAGTTCCAATAGGTGTATATCGCAAGTTTTTTATGCTGACCTTTGTCCAAACCATAATTAAACGTTTTCAAATTACATTAATCATTTACGATCCAGTCGGCGAGGTAATTTTAGAATGGAAAAACTAGAACGCTATCGAACTTATATCAAAAAATTATTGAGTGATTATGCAAGTATTAGTTCATCAGATAGTGAAGCTGAAACTGAGCTAGTTTTTGATGTTGAGCGCGATCGCTATCAAGTTGTTCATACAGGATGGAAGAATCGGCAGCCAATGTACGGTTGTGTTTTGCATCTGGATATTAAAGGTGATAATAAAATTTGGATACACCATGATGGTACGGAGATTGGTATTGCCGATGAATTAGTAAAGTTGGGAGTGCCAAAGTCAGATATTGTTTTGGCATTTCATGAACCTTTGGTGAGGCAATATACTGGATTTGCAGTAGGTTAATTGCAAATTTGGATATGTTTACAATTTAAAATAAAACCAAATACAGCCTTAACCAAGATCATTCCTTCAAGTCCGAAGTTTAACACCTCCGATTTTTCAGTCACTAAATTCATTTAGTGCCACCAAAATTAGAGGTAGAACTAGCCCTACCCTATCACTGATGGTTTGGATGTTCATGATTTGTAGTTACAGATGATACTGCTGTTACTGCGCTTTGTTCTTTGGCTTGCATTTCCAGTAATTGAGGAATCGTCACAAATCGATAGCCCTGGGTCTTCAAACCTGCGATCATTTCTGGTAAAGCCTTGACAGATTTGGAACGATTACCGCCCCCATCGTGCAACAATACAATTGCACCTGGTTTTGCCTCTTTCAGCACATTTTTTACCAGCATTGGCACTTGAGGCGAACGACGTTCAGCGTCTCCCGACTCTTCTGACCACATCATCACAGCGTACTTCTCTTTTTTGGCGTATTGGGCTAGTCCATTATTCAGAAAGCCGCCGGGGGGACGAAATAGAGTCGTTTTCTCTCCTGTCGTCTTGTAGATGATGTCTGCTGTGCGATCAATTTCACTAGATGCAGTGGCTCCATCCATTTGAAAATACCAATGATGCCATGTATGATTGCCAATTACATGACCATCAGCAGCCACTAGCTTGGCAACTTGAGGAAAATATTTCACCATTTCCCCAACCATGAAGAATGTCGCCTTGATATTATTTTTCTTCAAAATTTCTAAAATCTGCGCCGTATTTTTGGGGCTAGGACCATCATCAAAAGTCAGGGCGATGACTTTCTCATTTGCTTTTAGTTTCGCTTGATAAATGATTGTTCCCTGAAAAGGCTTTGGCACTTCATTCATCTGAACTGTGGCTGGGATGATAGACTGAGCAGATGCACCCATTGCCCTATCTAAACTCGTTTTAGCAGTCTGGCCTTTTGGCTTTTGAATTCCCAACAGTTGGTTTCTAGTTGTGCCTACAAGCAGACTGATACCTACACTACTTACACCAACAGCCAATATAATAGTTACTACCTTTAGAAACAGCGAGAATTTCCGATTAGACACATTAAATCTCCTAAAATATTAGTCATTGGTCATTAGTCATTAGTCAAGATTTACTCTCCCCATACCTCCCCTGTTCCCCGGTTACTTAGACTGCGCTCAGTAACCGGGGGAACAGGGGGAGGTAAAGTCGTAGTGAAGTCCAGAAATTGGATAATTTATTTGGAGTTCCCTAAAATAATACCCAGTGGATTTAACTGACCAATGAAGGCAGCAATAATGGCAGTATAACCGTAACCAAGAGAAATGCTAGTCTGTAGTTGACCAATTAAGCCCAAAATGCAGACACCAGCTAAACCTGCTAATGTATCACTAATTAACATTAGGAACTTCCAATAAATAAATTACTCAAATGAAACGAACCACTCCAGACACAGAGGAATGAGGAAGAGAGAGTTTTTTGGGTATTTTTTTATTTGGAAGTCCCTTAGGAACTTCCAATAAATAAATTACCCAATCTTGTGGGGTGGGCAAAGCGTCCCCGGCTTGGCTGATAAATTTTACTGTAAAATGTGTCACATGAAGCGAAAATTCCAACAATATTTTTGGCGTTGCGCCCTAATTGTGTTTTTAGCATTAACTGGATGTGGATCGAGTGTGCAGTCAGCACAAGCATTGCTGCGTCAACACCATGATTCTCCTGGTGTCTTACGCTACCACTCGCAAGTATCTATCAAAGATGAAAAAGGATATGCTTGGCAAGTGCTACTATTCAAACAGAATTACAACAGTCCGCTAAAAGACTTACGGTTGGGCTTGGTTGCTTTTTTGGGTGTTGTTGAAATTGCTCACCCCCAAGCATTATTGATTGAAACAGCAGCAGGAAGATTGCTCAATGCATCGGATGCATACGCACTAACTGCCCTCGTCCCTAATGTGGGCGAATATAACTTAACTGATATCTTACCGAAACTGCCGACAACTGATGCACTCAAACTCTATGTGCCACTATCTAGTGGACAGCAATTGCTTCTCAACATACCTAATACTGTAGTCACTGAGTGGCAATGGCTAGTTACAGAAATTGATTGACTTTATCCAGCAACAGTAAAGTTTAATCTAAAAGCATTCAACATAAAAATAACCTAATGGTGATGTGGGGTATAATGACTGCCTTCAAGCTAGAATCAGTCTTCATCCGCTGATAGCCTCCCACATCACATGCAGCACTTGTAATATTATTCTTGAGACTCCTCAGAAGTAGGTTCCGATTCGGTTTCAAGTTCTTCTGTTTGGACTTTGACTGGAGGTTTAACGGGTTTGGGGCCGCGTGCTAGGGCAGGATTCCCCTGCTGCCTGTTTTCTTCCCCATAGGATGCTTTTTTACCCTTCTCAGATGAGCGATTACGGCTCGGTTTTGAGCTTTTGGGGTTGGATTCAATAGGAGGTATAGAATCCGTATTTTCGGAATTGTTGTCAGTGCTTGCTTGGGACTGACGTTCCGATTTCTTGATTGGGCGTTCTACCATTGTTGATTTTTGTAAATTTACCTGTATATTACATCGGTTTGGTGAGTATACGTGCTTTTTTAGGCAAAACCTACGCAGTATTGGGTGCGTTGTAAATAATGTAACGCACCCTAAAACTAATCAACAAAATCAGGTCGTGCCTTTCCTGTTGATTTCAACTTTTGCTCTAAAACTGCCCAATTTTCTTGCTCAATTAAGTTAGTCAACTCATCGAGATTGTGACGATACTGTTGCAGCGATCGCAGCAATGCTTGACGATTATACCGTGCCATCATCACACCCAACTCTGGATTCCCACCACCGACGCGGCTGGTATCCCGAAAACCTGAACTAGCTAACTTTTGGGCTAATTCCAAAACATCGGGGTCAGTTTCACTCAAACAAGCAGCAATCAACGAGGAACTGACCATTACAGGTAAATGAGAAATCCAACTCACAGCGCAGTCATGTTGCTCTGGTTGACAATAGTAGATTTTAGCACCGAGCGATCGCACAATTTCCTCCACAACCGTAATTGCACTAGTTGGCGTAGTAGCTATCGGTGTTAGTACATAAGGTTTATCAACAAATAAATCTCGCTGTGCAGCTTCTATGCCACTATCTGCCCTTCCCGCCATTGGATGACCACCGATAAAATTATCCCAAAGGGGAGAAATCGCCTTGACTATCTGGGCTTTCGCCGAACCCACATCAGTTACAACGCAAGAAGCAGACAAATGAGCGATCATTTCCTTAAATTGGGGCACAATAAGCGCTAGAGGTGTACAAATAAACACAACCTCTGTGGCTGCCAATAGGCTCAGATCAACGGATGCTTGATTAACACTGCCGAGAGCAACTGCCTTTTGACAAGTGGATTCACGGCGACTGACTCCTAAGATATGATGTCCAAGCGATCGCAAATCAAAACCCAAAGATCCGCCTATCAGTCCCAGTCCTAAAATCCCAATATTCATTTTTGATTTTGACATTCCGTTTTTTATGATACCAACATATTAAAGTTGGCATCCAAGGGGTAGCATCGATGACTGTAGATGAATTACTGGAACAATACGCGGCAGGAGTCTTAAACTTTAATGGTGTTGACCTCTCGGAAGCTAACCTGAGTGGGGCTAAACTCAGTGGCATCAATCTTAGCGATGCTAATTTGAGTATAGTCAACCTGAGCGGCGCGAATCTGAGTGAAGCTAATTTGAGCAATGCCTTGCTGAATGTAGCAAGACTGAGTGGCGCAAATTTATCTAGCGCCATCTTAAATAACGCCAGTCTCAACGTCGCTAATTTAATTCGAGCGGATTTGTCCCGCGCTCAACTTAAAAGAACCTCATTGATCCGCGCCGAATTAATTCGTGCTGATCTCAGTCGCGCCGATCTGTCGGAGGCTGATCTCACCAGTGCGGATTTGCGGGAGGCGACACTGCGCCAAGCGAATCTCCGTCACGCTAACTTGAGTGAGGCCGTATTGAAAGGGGCTTCCTTGACGGGAGTCAACTTAGAAATGGCTAACTTACATGCCAGCGATCTGAGTCGTTCTGACATTAGTGGCGCAAATTTGCGAGATGCTGAACTCAGACAAGCGAATCTCAGCCTTGCTAACTTGAGCGGAACAGATTTGAGCGGGGCGAACCTCCGGTGGGCAGATTTGAGCGGTGCAAATCTCCGGTGGGCAAATTTGAGCGGCGCAAAATTGAGCGGGGCTACTTTAATTGGCGCAGATTTAAGCAATGCCAATTTAACGAATACAATTTTCATCCACGCCGATTTAACTCAGGCAAAATTAATCAGGGCAGAATGGATTGGTGCTGACTTAACAGGAGCAACATTGACTGGGGCAAAGCTTTATGCTACCTCCAGGTTTGGTTTAAAAACCGAAGGCATGATTTGTGAATGGGTTGATCTTAGCCCGGCAGGCGATCGCTCCATTATCCAGAAGTTCCATTCCGAAGAATCACGAGATTTTTTTAACGAAACACCACCAACAATCCGAATTATTGTTGATGCAGCCATAGAACACGAAGCAAATTTTGCTCTTGCTGGCGCTTATTATCAAATTGCTCAGGAATACCGGGGGCTGAAACAACCCCCAAACATAGAAAGTGGCCCCCGTCGAACTGTTTTTACATTTCATCTAGATAGCGACGAAGCATTATTTTCCACTGCTTACATTGCGATTCTTCCCTTTATAGATGCGGTATCTACCCAAAAGAATATTTCCATGATAGTGGAAATGATTAACAATGAAGTTATTGACAACCAAAATTTAAAATTGCTAAAATCACCCGAAATCGTGAAAAAATTAAATATTCTTCTAGAGCAAGCCATGAGTCAGGCTACAACAATTAAACAGATGAAAAAAAATATCGAAATAGCTGCAAAGTTAAATTTTTGTAAAGCACCAACCCAAATAATTTTAACGAATTCCAGCGCCCACACTTTGATTGCCCATGACAATCCCCAGTTTGGAAAAAGATTTATTAATCGCTCTACTCTCAATACTTCAGCTTATGATGATATATCCAGTGAAGCAACAAAATATATATTGCCTTCATTAAATATAGTTATAGATTTTGTCAAAGGATTTCACTATATTGGTCATTAGTCATTAGTCATTAGTCATTAGAATAATCTAAAAAATCAAATTTGGAGGTAAGAATGCGCGATACGTTTAATAAAATGATCGGTCGAACTCGCTATGTAGTCTTTCGGCTATTTCTGCACTTAGGGGGAGGCGAAGTAGCACCAATTTTGGGAGTATTAAATAGTGCTGGACGAGATGCGATCGATGCCGATGGTGATTTAGAAGTTTTGGGAGAAGGATTGGTAGAAATTAGCCAAACCCTACTGCAATATGATGAATATTGGCTTTCTGCTGCCAACGAAGGTGACGTATTTTTTGATGAAGGCGAGGCAGGAGATTACGTGAATGAATTATTTACTGACTCTGCCCAAAGATATCTCAGTGAACCAAGTTACAATTCTGACTCTAAATCGAATGAACCTTTATCTATACCTGTAACCCACAACGTCATTGTGATGATTACAGTAGCTTATGAAGGAGAAGTACCACAGTTAGAAACTGATCTTTCTAACGTTCAAGCACTTAAGGAGGGCTTGAAAGCATTGATAAATTTGCATTATAAACATAGATTCAAAGCAATCCAAGTGCATTTCTCGCCAGCACAGTTAGGCGATGAACTCACTAGCGACCAACTGTTGCAATTTTACCCAGAATTGATTCCTTTATAATGTGTTGGGTAGTCCGTACTTACTACTCACATCGATAAATCGTTAAGCTCAGAGATAGGACAATAATTCAATGATCATGACAATAGTACGTAAATTTACAGCCGTTTTTTTAGCTCTGAGTTTGTGTATGACAACTGTTGCTTGTGGTGGGGGAAATCAAGCTAATCCTCCAGCTAAAAACATTAGTCAAAGCTCTAGTAACACGAAGCTAAGTGACGGAGAGTATCAAATCCAACAAGCCACTTATGACGATTCGACTGGTGAGTATAGCCTGTTTTTACTTAATAATAATCCCCCAACCTTTGCAACCGAAAATTTGCAAATGGCACGGTTAAGTGATGATGAAATCAAGCAGGGTAAAAAAACCTATCTGAAGGTAGAAAAAGGCCAACCGATTTTATATCTGACGGAAGATTTTAAAATTGAATACGTCCACAACGTTACTGAGAATAAAACCAATCCTCAAACAGGACAACAAGAGACGGTTGTAGTCCGTCGAGAAAATAACTTCTGGGCACCATTTGCTGGGTCTGTGGCTGGAAGCTTGGCTGGTCAGGCAATTGGTAGTATGTTGTTTAGACCCCAGTATTATGTACCCCCTGTCTATCAATCAGGCCGAGGATTAAGTGGTTTTGGTGGATATGGCGGAAGCTATGGTCAAGCAGTTGAAAGCTACCAAAGTCGCTATAATGTGCCACCCGCAGCCGTGACAAATCGCACTGCATTCCGCAGTACAGGAACAATTAGAAGGTCATATCCGGGAAATTCAACTATACGTAATACACCACGTAGCACTATAGGTAATAACCGTCCTTCTGGTTCTGGTTTTGGTGGTAGTACGTTGCGACCCTCTGGGAGAGTCACTTCACCCAGACGCAATTCTGGTAGTAGTTTTGGTAGTGGGCGTAGTTCAGTACCCCGGCGCTCAAGTGGTTTCGGGAGCAGACGCCGTTAAACCAATTCGTAATTCGTAATTCGTAATAGAGCCTCCGGCACGCTGCGCGGTTTTCATAGCCCTTTGGGCTGTAGGTAAATTTTGTTTTGTAATGAAGAGTGCTGTTGTGGGGACGGTTTCCCACTCGCATTCGGGGGATTTAGCGCCCTTATTGCGGTCTTGGGGTTTCCCCCGCCGCAGGATGCGCGGAGCGCACTACAGGAGCAACTTTGCATTCGCAGTCCCCAATCGCATTACTTACCGGTTTTAGAACCTCTTTACTTAAACCCATGGAACTAGTTAAAAAATTCCAAATTCAATAAATAGACTGCCTCAAAAGTAAAGGTAGTGTGTTACATAAAGAAGTCGGAGGGTTGAGTTGTAAACCTCCGGCTTCTCTTTATATATATGCAACTTTTGATTTCATGCCAATAGCCGTATACCAAGAAAGAAACCGAGAACAGGTAAGTTGACGAATGTTGATAAGCAGTTTAATCGTGATTTAGCGCGTCGCCGAGTTGCTGTGGAACACGTCAGGGTAAGAGATAGTTGCCGTCGGCAACCACCTCTTACCCCCTTAAATATTCATGAAAAACTTTGCACTCTGTAATGAATTTCAGGTACATGATAATAATTAATATTGATGATTTTACAGTCAAAATATTTTAGAAACTTTGAGTAAAAATTAGGTAGTTCCACAACAAATGTCGATAAACTATTTACCTAAATTGGGAAATTTTTCATGTCTAGAATTGGTAAGGCGCTGAATTTGTCTTTCAATTTCATCCATAGCTTTTTTAGTAAGTTTAACTCCACTTTCGTAAGTTTGAGTTACTAATTTCCTCTTGACAAATGTGCAATTATCTTAACCTCTCACTGATGATTTGCGAGTAATAATTTGCCGGGGTAAGATTTGTTTTTTGAGAATATTGCAGGGATATTCATCCGAGCGATCGCTAACATTGCTCCTGGCATATTCTTATCACAGCCACCAATGGCTAGCACACGATCCATACTTTGTCCGGTACAGGCGGTTTCAATGGAATCGGCTATAACTTCCCGCGACACTAGGGAATATTTCATCCCTTCAGTTCCCATCGAAATCCCGTCGCTGATGGTAATTGTGCCAAACATTTGTGGCATCGCTCCGGCGGTTTTTATCGCAGCTTCTGCTATGAGCGCCAGTTGATTTATCCCCATATTGCAGGGCGTGATGGTGCTGTAAGCGTTGGCAATACCCACAATGGCTTTATTGAAATCTTCATCTTTAAAACCAACTGCCCGCAACATAGCTCGATTTGGCGATCGCTGCACTCCTTGCGTCACTACTTGGCTTCTCAAATTTTCCAACATAGTTACATCATCCTCTGACTTGCATGTATGAGTATCATAAATAGCAATTTTTGACATGTCCAATATATATTTATGGATATTTGAGACTTATAAAATATCAAAACTATGGAACTGCGACACCTGCGCTACTTCATTGCTGTAGCTGAGGAACTGCACAATTATTACCTTGAAATAAGGTTTTGGCACGGTGATGCCTAACCGCCCAATTCAAACTATAGAGGGATTTAATCATGATGCAAGATGATGGAATACTTAACGTTATATTAATACTGGCTATATTTCTGGCAATTAGTTGGAAATAAATACTAAGAGAGCGGAAATTATGCAAGTGTGTCTGGTTACAGGTGGTAATTCGGGTGTAGGTTTAATGACGGCTATAGGTTTAGCCAAATTAGGGAATCATGTATTTATTGCCTGTCGTTCGGCAAATAAAGCCGCAAAAGCTATAGACTACATCCGCCAAACCACCGGAAATGAAAATGTGAAATTTTTACCTCTCGATCTAGCTTCTTTAGATTCAGTTCGTGAGTGTGTAAAACTATTTAATGGCTACAATTTACCATTACATATATTAGTCAACAATGCGGGTATATTCAACAACAGAGGTACAAGCAAAGAAGGTTTTGAACTGATTTGGGGAACGAACTATTTAGGTCATTTTTTGCTGACTTATTTATTACTAGAGAATTTGCAAAAATCTGCTCCTAGCCGCATTATTATGTTAGCATCAGATTTGGCATTGTCTCCAAGTGGTATTGACTGGAATTTATTAGTTAAAAGAACACCTTTAAATTTCCTAAAATTATATGCCGTTTCAAAACTCTCTTTATTGCTTTTAACAAGAGAACTTTCTCAGCGATTAAATAATTCTCAAGTCACTGTTAACGCCATACATCCAGGCTTTGTACAATCAAATATTACTATATGGCATCGTCTCAGTAAATATTTAGGTTTAGGTATTTCTTCGGAAGCCGGAGCATATAGTACCCTTGTTTGTGCTACTTCCCCAGATTATCAAAATATTAGTGGAAAATTTTTAGATAGTAACGCTCAAGAAATTATATTACCTGATGTAGCACAAAATCAAGAATTATCACAGCAATTATGGGAATATAGTTTATTATGGGCTGGTTGCAACCAACAGCAGAAAAAAAAGAAAATTAATTATGATGGTACTGATGAAATATGGGGGCCAAATTCTCTAAGTTTAAGCAGTAATGAAATAGCTGAGATTACCAAATATATTTTTGATAATATTATTCTAAAAATTCCAATGAAAATATTATTAAAACAGGTAGTTAAATCATTTATTAGATTTGATATTGGGTCATTATTCATTATATTGCTTCAAGTGTTTACCAGATGTTTTTACATGGAAAGGCATTTAGATTCACCTGTAATTTTGCAATTATGTGAAGATAAAAACTTATTAAAGAGGCTTAATGCTCATTTAGGGAATAATTTAGTATTATGGCGGTCAGAAC
Source organism: Nostoc sp. (assembly GCF_036916975.1). Lineage (GTDB taxonomy): Bacteria > Cyanobacteriota > Cyanobacteriia > Cyanobacteriales > Nostocaceae > Nostoc. Next base: position 10,121 of record NZ_JBALFF010000029.1, on the reverse strand, counting down.
TATGGGTAAATTATCCCGCCCAGCAATTAATTCCTTTTTGGCATCAAGACTCTTATTCTAAACTCCTGGAAGGAGATGGTAAAACTATCAATGCTTATATAGCTTTGACAGAAGTTAATGAATATAATGGATTTGAGTATATACCTAATATTTACTTAAAAAATTGCCAAATAAAAGGAACCGATCCTTTCAGTGGAAATAACTTTTTTCAAATCACTGATGAAGTTGCAAAAAAAGCTATTCCTGTAGTGTTACGTCCTGGTGAGTTTGTACTATTTACTAATACACTATTACATCGCTCAGTACGTAATAATAGTGGTAAAGTCAGACTTTCTTTAACGCTAAGGTTGACTCAGCCAGGAGTAAAAGTTTTACCACGTTATACTTCTAATTACCAGAAGCCTGTAATTTTGCAATCACAAAATAGCGTTGATCCTAAGAGAATGTCAACTTAAGCTCGAACAAGCAACTAGAGGAAATTCCTGCACGGGGCAGCAGTCTCGGCGCGAGTGGATGGGAAATTTTTTAGTTTTCAAAATTCTGTAGATGTGATCGCTCTTCTGCCCTCCCACAATCGCAAAAAGCCAGCCTTTCACCTCCAAGGTCATCTTTTTTACTATCGGCGAAAAATAACGGGTCTTTGATAAATCTAAATCCTCTTTCTGTAGATTGCTGTTCTTTATATATTCTCAATATTTCTCTGGGTTCTAATTCGGTTGTCTCTAAAATATTCGTTGCTAAAATAAATCGACCACAAGAGTTTTGATTTTGGCTGATTAGCTCCTGATTTTCTATGACTTTACCTCCTAATTTATAAACTCCTGTCTGTCTTTTATTTAATCTCTCGGTAATTTCTAAATCTGATATTTTATGATATTTTAGTTTGGCTACTAACTCTTGAATTTTTAATTCAGCTAAAGATTCTTGTTCAAATTATTTTTTTGTTAACTTAACAAGCTGGTTACTAATTTATAGGAACTATTCTTGGATTTTTTGGGTTAGTTTCTTTAAGTCTGCTTTTTTTCTCTCTGCACTTTCTACTAATAACCATCTTTGCTCTATTCCTCCATAAGATACTTTTGATTCTTGATAGCTATATCCTTTGATGTCACTTGGTTTCAGTTCTTTATTTCTGAAGGCTTTAACTAAATCTTTGGCTTTTTTAATGGATAGCGGTACTCGACTTATCCATTTCATATTCGACATTAATTTTAAATTACTTTCACTATATAATGCACTATCAGCAACCATTATACTTTCAAAATCTATTTGTTTTTCATACTCAACCAGGATTTGAGCGAATACTGCTTTATCTGATTCATTTCCTGATGATCCTCTAAAAAATAAGGGTATATCTCCATCACTACTTACTATTAAATCTAATATACATTGTTTTAAGTCTGGTCTATGGTCACGAGAATATCCCTGTGTGATTATAATAGGGTTTACTCGGCTTATTCCTGATTCTTTTTCTAGATTATTTGGAGAATTATTATACTTTCCATGTAAATGCAATGATGTTGAATCTAAATGGGAATATTTAGTTGATACTCCATATTTTTTTACTACTTCTAAGGCAATTGTTAGGAATAACTTTGTTAATCCATATTTGTACAGCTTATCCATTACTCTGCCTATTTTATCATCATTTAAATCCTCTGCTTTAATCCTTGAACCCAATAAATGCTCTATTGCTTTATCTTCAAAAAATTGAGAAAATAAATATAATGGCCTCGACACAAAACCTAGTCCGTTAAGAATGATTGCTCCCAACTACACATTGAACGTAAACCAGACTTGGGTATATTTCGCAAGCAATCTTCTATCCGCGAATGCGGTTCTATGCGGTGTGGTTTGTCGTTGTAATGCAACAAGTACTGGCGTAACCACAAGTTAGCTTCAACGTCGCTTTCCGGTTCATGAAAGTGATACAGAGTCTCATGGGCTTCTTTAACCGTCCGAAACGGTCTTTCTACTTTGCCTTTGGAACGAGCTGTCACCCTACGACCATCCTTGCCATTGGGCATATGCGTGATTAGCTTAATTCTCAGGCAACCCATCGAGGCGGTGGCGTAAATTGATGAGTGCCTCTGTCGGGATTTGCTTATGTACCATGTTAGGTATTTATCTCTGCAATGTAGTTGTAGAGCGTTGGTTTGGAAATTCCCATCAACTTACATATTTCAATAATGGTGTGTTGTTTTTTGGTATAAAGCTTTACTGCTAATTGACGTTTAGCTGGATGTCTTGGGCTTTTGGTCTTCCTCCCCTGTGACCGCGCTTACGCGCTGCTACAAGTCCAGCAGTTGTGCGTTCACGGATTAGGTTGCATTCAAATTCCGCCAAGACGCCGAACAAATGGAAAATTAGTCTGCCACTGTTATTTGTTGTGGAGATGGATTCTTGTAAACTTTGCAACCCAATTCCCCTCTCATCTAACGTAGACATAATCTCGATTAGGTCTTTGAGCGACCTTCCCAGACGGTCTAACCGCCACACGACCAAAACATCATCAGTCCGTGCTACCTCCAAAGAAGAGGAAAGTCCAGGTCTTTGGGCTTTTGCGCCACTTATACGATCTGAGTAAATTTTCTCACAACCAGCAAGCTGCAAAGCATCCTTTTGCAGGTTCAGATTTTGGTCATCTGTTGAAATTCGGGCATAGCCTATCAACATACTTTGAACCCTCAACAAGTACATATACTTGTTACATAAAGCGCGTATGTTGCCTTTGATATAATTACCGAGTTTCGTTACTAAACTTGATTCGGTTTCTGGTTCGCAATCTGGGTGGTAATAACAGTAAAAAAAACGACCGTTTATTTTACTTTATAGTTGCAGATAAACAAGCGGCTGAAATTTAAATACTTTTGTTTGTAAATTAGGGCGTTTTTTGAGAAAACTGTCAAACTACAGTTTGACTGGACTTTCGATTAGTTGCAATTAATCCTGGTTCTTTATGTTGCGCCCTTGCCCTGATGTTAGTCGTTTTTATAGGCTCTGTTTCATCATAGGAACTCCCTGTTAGCGCCAGTGTCAACCCGCAACGGTCGTCTGATTGCGCCCTGTTCCCAGCTTCACCCTCCAGAAACCGAGTCTGGTCAGTGTGGGCAGATAAGGAGTCAATTCTGAGTCTGAATGGCAAGACTTGCACTTGCATCTGACCGAGGTCTAATTACTAAAAGGGTCAAAATCATTAACCTACTTCTTTGACTTCGATTTGTCTAGCGATCGCCTGTTGTGCCAATTCCTCTAAAGACAATTGCTGATTGTGTCGCTGGCTGATTTCCCAGAGGTGCGATCGCTGACTTTCCGAAAGTAGCGGCCAAATTTCATTAAGCTCGGATTGGGTCAGTTGTAAAAAAGTGTGAATAGATAAAGCAAAGTGATAGAAAGTGATAAGTACTGAGAGATATTGTTAGATATTGATAAATCCTATGTATAAATTATTTCTATCGGTAGCCTCTCTCCACACTTCACTCCCTCCATTGCGATAGTGCTTTTGTACTTGCAATCGCGGCTAGTTTTGCGGGTCAATCCTAGTTAGCTGCACCAAGATAGCCCCAAGTTGGTTTAATGCGGCGTTAGTGGTTCGCTGATTCTCTAAAAAGTCTCGCTTAAGTTCCTCATGGCTATCGCGTAACTCTAAAAGAACATCGTCCAAAATTGCGCTACGACCTAGTACACGGGTAACGTTATCGGTTAACTCGGCGATCGCCTGTGTGTTGGTGGCTTGTTGTTCGGCTACTGTAGCCAAGATTGACTCTATACGGTCTAGTCGGCTTGGTTGTTGTGGTGTGTCTGTCATAAGCCACTCCCCCCATTGCGATCGCGCAGTATCCGCAATATCTCACCGACATCTGATTTAAGTTGAGTCAGATCAGTAGTGTGGCTATTGAGTAGCTGGGTCTGGCTATTGAGTAGCTGGGTGTGGCTGTTCAGAATTTGAGTATGTTCTATTTGGGTGTTTAGGATTTGTGCGATCGCTACTTGGCTTGTCCCGATTGTCCCGGTTAGCAACTTGAGTGAGTTGACCTCGGATGTCAGGCTGTCTAAGCGTGAGTAAATGTCTTGGATTTGTGCTTCTGTCATGCTGATTTATTTTGTTTTCCTTCTTTTGCAGCGATTGCATCCTCAATAAAAATTTTTACTAAATTGCTAACTGTCCGGCGTTCTTCATCTGCCCACAATTTAAGTTTTTCTAGTGTCTGGTCATCCATATAAATAGTTACTCGTGGCTTTTGGCTAGGCATTGCTTCCTGTATACTCATCTCCCCAATTATCTCTCTTGTTGATAATTTTGTCGTGGGATTGACAGGTAGCGTACTTATGGATATAGTACCACTAAGAGCAATCGATCAACAACAAATCACTAATTAGCGTCCTACGAGTACCCCAGAGACTTACACAGTGAGGGGTTTAGCGTTTAGGTGCTACATCCTGATGTGTACTTATTGTGATTGCTAGCTAGTTAATATCTGATTAGCCATGACTAAAAATTAGCTGTATCTCTGACTGCGTAAGAACTTTGGCGCGTCCGTGCCGATTTATTTTCATCGCGCTTCTGTAGACCCTGTGATCCACAGCCTACAACGATTTGGCTCCCGATTAGCCAGAATTGCTTGACTTAGATTAGCGATGCTTGCACAGCGATCGCCGCGTAGCGCCTATTCAAGCGATTTCTACAACTTCATATCAGAAGTCCTAAAAATTAGATGCCCTAACAGTAAAACTTACAGACATGAAGACAATGGGCGTTATGAGTATCGAAAAAATTGTAGAACAAGCTTTCCAAGATCGTTATCTAACACAAGCAATGAAAGAAGAATGGCAATTGGGAGCGATCGCGGTAACAGGAGACGCGGCGGAATTTCTAAAAGTCACGCCAATTTTTTGATATTAACTGGAGTTGTCAGGCGATCGCCAACGGCGGGCGGGTACGCCATTGCTAACCATAGATTTGCTCAAGCCAATTACTCAAGTTATTGCTGAAAATCCAATGGATGAAATTTAGCGGGTGCGATCGCCAACGGCGGGCGGGTACGCCATCGCTAACCATAGATTTGCTTAAGCCAATTACTCAAGTTATTGCTGAAAATCCAATGAATCAAATTTCAGGAAAAAACTGGATGCGATCGTTTTCTCTCTTGATTTCGGAGAAGGGGAGCAACGCGATTTTCTGAAGTCAGACAAAAAACGAGCGATCGCTAAAACATATAGCTAAGTAAAAAGTTATATTATTGACGTAGAATGCCTTAAGTAAGCACAACAATTAATCTTAATGAGGTATTTCAAAAAGATTACTAGTAGGTAATTTAGTAGTAAATTTGGTAATAATCTAGTTCAAATGTTGAGTATTAATTAATGCCAAAAATCGAGAATGAGAGAACTTATGTTGTTATCTGAAATTAAGCGTAAATCTTTACCAGAAATAGCTAAGGCAGTTGGTTTACACGATGCACAACCACTGCAAAACTTCCTGACGAATTCACCTTGGTCAGTAGAAGATTCACGAGACAGGCGTTTAGAACTGACTCTCTTAATATTAGGGGGACGTTCATTTAAGTTAGTAATTGATGAAACTGGAGATAAAAAGAAAGGGAAGCATACAGATTATGTTGCGAGACAATATATTGGGAACTTGGGGAAAGTTGATAATGGAATTGTCTCAGTTAATGCTTATGGAGTATTAGGAGACTTGACTTTCCCTTTAATATTTTTAATAGACCTCTTGCAAAAAGTTTTGTGGTATATTAGAGGGTTAAACAAATTGTCAGAAAGTTAACAAGCATTTTGAATATCATAGTTATAAACGCCAGCAATTAAGTGACAACGCAATGCAAAACGTTTTCTGCGATTGCGGTATCGCTGGCTGAAAATCCGAAAAATTTTTAATCTACGGTTGACGTGTTCCACAGCAACTCGGCGACGCGCTAAATCACGATTAAACTGCTTATCAACAAGGGATTCGGGGTTAGGTAGGGGATGAGGGCTATCAAGGTTTTTGCACCTGACGGGATACTCCCGTATTTAGAGACTACCCAGATACAGCTGCTTACCACCCTACTGTTGAGTGGTAATTTGGTAGGGGAATAAAAAATCATGGAAAAGTCACATGCTTTTAGTTAAGTGGAAATCTTGTTTAACAGCAATAACCTTGACCGCAATCAGTCTTACTGCCTCCAAGTCGGCATTAGCAGCATCTCTATACTCAGTTACTGACTTAGGCAGTCTGACAGGAGAAACCTACAGTTACGCTACAGATATTAATAACTCAGGTGAAGTGGCAATTAATTCTTTGAAGGGTTCTTTTTTTTACAGCAACGGTTCGCTTAAAAAAATTAGTCCCCTACCTGGCGATAATCAACTTGCAGTAACTGGTATCAATAACTTGGGGCAAGTAGTTGGTAATTCGGTTGGTAATAACATTAGTAATAATCCTTTCCTATACAGCAATGGCATCACCCAACCCCTCGCTATCCAAAACGCTATTCCTTATGCTATTAACGATCGCACCCAAGTAGTAGGGGGAGCAAGCGGACTTGGGCCTTTTTTATACAGCAATGGTATAGCAACCAGCATAGGAACTGCTGGTAGTGTTGCCTACGGTTTAAATAACTTGGGACAAGTAGTAGGTATTCTCAATTCAAGCAAAGCTTTTCTGTACGAAAATGGCCAAACTACTAATTTGGGAACTTTGCCAGGTGACAACTATAGCGTCGCAAATGATATTAATGACTTAGGACAAGTAGTTGGTAGTTCTGGAATCACTGGAGTAGATGATGGTAGTGCTTTTCTTTACAGTTCCAGCACCGGACTCCAAGACCTCGGTAGGTTAAGTCCTACAGATTTGTTCAGTGTTAGTCTGGGGATCAATAATTTGGGTCAAGTAGTCGGGTTTTCTGGGAGTAAGAATGACTTTTATGCAGCAGATGGCAATGGTTTGCGGGCTTTTCTTTATAGTGATAACACTCTGTACGACTTAAATAACCTGATTGCTCCTGGTTCAGACCCTGGCTTTACCTTGACAGCAGCATCTGCCATTAATAATAAGGGACAAATTGTCGGCCGTGGTGCAGTTAATGGTGAATTACACGCCTTCCTGTTGACGCCAGTCTCATCTGTCTCTGTAGCGGAACCAACTTCAGGCTTTGCTATTTTGTCGTTGGGTGCTGTTGTAACTTTATTTGCAGCACTCAAACGCAAACCTGACTCTAGCAGTGCAGCCATACAACAAATAAGCTAATGCTATAACTTCAGGTAAATCTGGCTTAGGGACTGACAACAAATAAATTATCCAATCTTGTGGGGTGGGCTTTTTAGCCCACCTTTGGTTAGTTTTTTTTCTTGGAGTTGTCACAAATGTTTTTTGATGGCTTCCAATAGCACTGAACGAATAAGCTAGGCTCAAAGTCTTGTACAAGAATTGCGATCGCTTACCAAAATGACTTGCATTGAGTACTATCATTTGCGAGATGCTAAAAATAGCACCTCGCAAACCGTACCGCTTGGATAGCAAAGCGCTAATAAAGATTAAACAACCACAAAATTGTTTTCGTTTAGTGACAATCCAGTAGATAATTGTGCAAATTGTACCTGAGTAAACCCAGATTTACTACCATCTTGGTCAAAGAACAATCCACCTGTAGCACTGTTGTAGATAAATCGCTCTTGGTTAGTGGTTGCAGAGCTTCCGATGGTAAACTGATTTGCCTTAAGTGAACCTGATGATAACCCCCCACCAAAACCATCAGCCGATACCTGAATCAATTCATTAGTCGTGTTGAAGCCATTAATACTATCAATGCCTTCGTTGTAACCATTGAAACCAAAAGTACCAGCAGCAATACCAGGTCCTAAATCGAAGCTGAGGCTATCATTACCTTCGCCACCGTAAAGGATGCTATTACTTGAATAGCTAGCAGTTAAGGTATCGTTACCTGCACCGCCGATAATCGTATCATTGCCACCATTGCCGCCGTTCAAGGTATCGTTACCATTGTTCCCTACAATCAAGTCATCGTAAAATGTACCTGTAATATTTAATTGTTCGATATTCTTGTAACTAACTAGATTCGTGCTGCTCGTAATTGAGCCAATGTTACTAGTGGCATTGAATGTTGTTGTGATTCCTTTGGTATCATCCCTGTAACTGTAATTGAGGGACAACAAATCGTCACCCAAACCCCCATCTATTGTATCATTGCCACCACCTGTGGAGAGCGTATCGTTGCCATTGCTGCCCACAATCAAGTCATCGTATTGTGTACCTGTAATATTTAATTGTTCGATATTCTTGTAACTAACTCCATCCGTGCCGCTCGTAATTGAGCCAATGTTAGTAGTGGCATTGAAACTCGTTGTGATTCCTTTGGTAGCATCCCTGTAATCGCTGGACAACAAATCGTCACCCTTACCGCCATCTATCGTATCATTGCCACCACTACCATAGAAGCCGCCTGTGGAGAGCGTATCATTGCCATTGCTCCCCACAATGTTGTCATCGTAGGCTGTACCTGTGATATTTAATTGTTCAATATTCTTGTAACTAACCCGATTCGTGCCGTCCGTAATTGAGCCAATGTTAGTAGTGGCATTGAAACTCGTTGTGATTCCTTGAGTTGGATTGTAGCGATCGTCGACGGACAAGAAATCGTCACCCTTACCCCCATCTATCGTATCGTTGCCACCAGTGCCTGTGGAGAGCGTATCGTTGCCATTGCTGCCCACAATCAAGTCATCGTATCGTGTACCTGAGATATTTAATCGTTCGATATTCTTGTAACTAACTCCACTCGTACCGGACGTAATTGATCCAATGTTAGTAGTAGCATCGAATGTTGAAGTGATTCCTCCGTTAGCAGAGTTGTAATCGCCAGACAATAAATCATCACCAATACCTCCATCTACTGTTTGAGTCACTAAAGAAGAGGGGTCAGTATATTCATAGTTGTTGCCTACATTGAAAGAGTCATTGCCATCGCCCCCAGAGAGCAGATTATTGCCTTCTGCATTGTTAACATACAAGTTATCATCACCAGTACCACCGTTGAGAGTGTTATTGCCTATTGTATAACTAGCATCCAATCCATCATTACCAGCGCCACCGTTAAGGGTGTTATTGCCAGAGCCATAATATCTGTCAAATAATCCACTGTAATCGAATAACCCAGAAACGGTGAGTCCATCGTTACCAGCGCTACCAGAGAGCAGATTATTACCTGTTGAATAACCAGCATTCAATTGATCATCACCAGCATCACCAATGAGTGTGTTATTGCCTGTTGAATAATTAGCATTCAAGTTATCATTACCAGCGCCACCGTTGAGGGTGTTATTGCCTATGATTGGATTGCCAAATGAAATTGAGCCTCGGTACGCGCTATAGTCACCAGAGGCAAGTAGAAAATCATTTCCATCACCACCAGAGAGTAGGTTATTGCCTTGTGAATTGTTAACATTCAAATTATCATCCCCAGTACCACCAATCAGCGTGTTATTCCCCACGCCACCAATGAGAGTATCATTACCCTTGGTTCCAATGATATTTGTCATAACTTTTACCTACCTAAATCGATTTTTTCAGTAACTTCAGTTTTCAACTTTGAGTTTAGTGCTGTTTTCGGGGATAACAATCCGCCGAAATTTGACGTTTTCGGCATACTTTATACCTCAAGAGTGAAGAACAGTAATATTCATCAAAGATTCACCTTATGAAAAGCCTTTTCGATCGCACTTATCTAACTATCAAAGGACAACAACAGTTTTAAGCGGTATACAAATTCATGAGCGCGTGCATTTTGTCAAACAAATAGTTTTAGGCTTTTTTCACTCATCTTTAATCAACCATGAAAGCTGAAAAAAGCTCGAAAAATCAAGATTGGATGTCTAAAATTTAGACTTCATAGTTTGTTTTTTGTCAATGGGTAATTTCTACTACTGTGAAAATAGGGAACAGTTCACTCTTGATAGGCAAAAATATTTTTATACTCTCCTTGTGAGCTATTGCCCGTGACTGTCTAGCCTGAATCCCCAGAAGGTTAACGATGACGAATTGAAATCGCGGGTATAAAATTGATTCGTCTTCAGTGGTACAGGATACACCCAGGATGTCTAATTTC
>NZ_JBALFF010000028.1:0-6313 GCF_036916975.1 Nostoc sp. | reverse complement strand
CGCTGGGAACGTCGAAAAGTATATTTTGATGCATTTCTTGATCTTGCTACTATTCATATTTGGATTCAAAGAATTTTATTAGTGGGATAGGTTCTCTGGTGTCTGGACATACGTAATTTGTAAAAGGCTGTAAAAAATATTAATCATACAGCAAGATGGGATTGAATATTTGGGCATCCTAAACATCAGGAGTCAAGTTTTTCAGTTTCCAATCATGTCCACTTCGATATTTCTTGCCCAAACCCCAGGAAAGCCTAAAAAGGCATCCCAGGAAGTGCCAGCAAGTAATCCTCAAATACCAGTATTATTGCTGGCAACTTCTGGAGGACTGGCTTTAGCGGTGATTGCAATGATAGTGTATAGTAAGCTCCAGATGAATAAGCTGGAGAAAAAACTTAAGTTTGAACAATTCCGTGCGCGAGAATTAGATAAAAAATTTAAGCTGGCGCTGGAAACGATTCGCAAAATGGAGACTAATCCCGATTTGGTCAACTCACGGGACTTTAACCTGGATTATCTGCGAATGCGGATGGCAGAAGAAGTGTTTCATTTTGCAATCCTTAATCAAGTGAAAATTCAGATCAAAGAAAAAGTTACTCAAGCCCTGCGTCCAAATCAAGCACAACTTGGCTCAGTCGGAATTGCTAATAACGCTGCACGGCAAGTAGATGAAATTTTTGATGTAGAGTATGAAACTGGTACTCCGCCTAACTGTGCTAAAAGAGTACTATTTCGGATTCAAATCCGATTAATGAAGTTACCGACGCAAGCGACTTCTGCAACTATTAGTCAAATTATTGACTGTATAGAAACTTACCTAAGCCCCACAGAAAACGAAGATAGTTGGCAACCAACAATTCAAGGTCGCATTGCTAGTATGCATTGGGATCAAAAAGCTAAACCTACGCCTCTACTGGTGTTGGAGCAATCAAATGAAGGCGTGAATGTGACTTTTCGTACTAGTCGCCAACCAAATACCCCAACTCCGCCAAACCCACCTGGAATGAAAAAATCAGGCTCGGCTAGACAATAAATTATGGTTGTTATTAGTCATTGGTTATTGGTCGTTAGTCATTAGTCATTCACAAAGGATAAATGTACTAATGACTAAAATCATGACCCAATAGCTGCATTGGGGGAATTACGGGTTAAAAGACCATCTTCCATTTCTACGATGCGATCGGCTATGTCTAAAATGCGGTTGTCGTGTGTCACTAATAAGATAGTAGTTCCCTGATTTTTGGCTAAACTTTGCATTATTTCCACAACATCGCGTCCTGATTGTTTGTCTAAAGCTGCTGTTGGTTCGTCTGCTAGCACCAGTGGGGGACGATTAACTAAGGCGCGGGCGATCGCAATTCTTTGTTTCTGTCCACCAGAAAGATTGTCTGGATAGTAATCAACTCGTTCTTCTAGACCAACAGACCCCAGCATGGCTTTTGATTTAGCCACTGCTTCTGCTTGAGAAATATTATCATTCAATTCTACCGCCATTTGCACATTTTGCTTTGCTGTCAAGAACCCTAGCAAATTGTGAGCTTGGAAGATATAACCAATGTTGCGTCGCATCTGCACCAGTTTGTTTTGACTGACGCCAACGAGTTCTTCACCTAAAAATTTTAAACTTCCCTCTTGTACAGACCGCAAACCCCCAATTAAGCTCAGTAATGTGGTTTTACCTGAACCTGATGGCCCGGTCATAATTACAATTTCACCTGGATAAATTTCTAGGTTGATGTCAAATAATATCTGTTTTCTTAGTGCGCCTTTGCCATAGTAGTGGTTGAGATTTTTAATGGCAATTACAGGTTCTTTTTGTATCATCTTTTTATTAATTATAATGTTAGCATTTTTAATCTTTATTTTAACTATCCTGCTTAATCAGAAAAAATATTCATTTAGTGTTAATTGTAAACTAGGTTTTTTAGAAAATATGTTTTAATTAAGATTAAATTAATTAAAATATATCTGCTGGATCGGCAGAACTTAATTTTCGGACTGCGATCGCTCCAGAGATAATACACATTAATATAGTCAAAATTAACACCATTACCGCCCGATCAAAACTCATAAAAACTGGTAAAAGTGTTGCTTTTTTAGCGCTATCATACATAAAAAAAGCAAATACTATGCCAGGAAAATATCCTAAAACAGCTAACAGTAAAGCCTCTTGAAGAATGACTGTTAATAAATATTTTTGTGTGTAACCTATTGCCTTGAGAGTAGCGTACTCAGCTAAATGATCTGCAACTTCTGTATAAAGGATTTGATAAACAATCACAGTCCCTACAATGAAACCCATGACAGTCCCTAATGTGAAAATAAACCCAATTGCTGTACTATTTGCCCAATAATTCCGCTCAAAATCAATAAATTCTTGCTTAGTTAAAACATTGACCTCTTTAGGTAAATACTTTCGTAGTTGTTGGGCAACAATGTTAGCATCGGCCCCCGGTTTTAATCTAATCAGCCCGATATCAATTAATCCTGGTTGACGATTGCTGAATATTCGCAGAAAGTTAATATCACTTGTAATTAAATTTCCATCTGCCCCAAATGATGCACCTAATGTAAATAGTCCTTCTACTTTAATTCGCCGCCTTCGCACTTCTGCTGTTACAGTCTTTCCTTGTTCATAATTAGTAACAATTGGCCCATATTCTAGCCGAGAAGAACGATCAAATAAAACTACATCAGGTAATTTAAGTTTATTTAAATTTTCTGGAACTCCAGGTAAATTAACTAGGTTACTTTCTGGGTTCATGCCAAATATCAAGATACTGCGAGGACGGCCTGTTACAGGATTTTTCCAGATTGTAAAGTCCAAATATATTGGATGTACTGATTGGACTGCGGGTAACTCTAAAGCTTTATATAACCGCCGTTGAGAAAAACCCCTCATCGCCAGGATAGCGCTAGATTGACTGTTAATTAAAACAATATCGCCTTGCAAGCTGTTATGGAATCGAACGTTACTATAATACAAAGCATCTCGGAAGCCGAGTTGCATAAACATTAAGATATCAGCGAAAGCAATTCCTGCTAAAGCTACAGTTAGACGAGTTTTTTCTCTTGTCAGTTGTAGCCACGACAGAGGTATTTTTTGAGTCATTTTATAGGCATCCAAGCAGAGTTCAAATAATTCGTAATTCGTAATTAATTATTAATTTCGACAACAACTTTGGCGTAAGTTAAACCAGAAACTTTCTGGCTATCTGCTGGAGGTAGAGCAATTTTAACTTCTACAACTCTGGCATCCACATCTGCTGCTGGATCTGTATTCAATACATCTTTTTTGCCAATTTTTCTGCCAATTTCAGTAACAGTTCCCTTTAATTCGCCGCTAAATGCTTCATTATCACTGCTGATAGTGGCATTTTGACCAATACGCACTTTACCAATACTGTCTTCAGGGACTTCAGCAATCACAAACATTTGGCTAGTTTGTCCAATTTCAGCAATGCCATTTGCACCGATCGCTTCGCCTGATTTGGTATAAATCTTTAAAATCTCTCCAGCGATTGGTGCTTGAACGTAGCTTAACCTTAGTTCTGCTTCGGCTTTTCTGATATTTGCGATCGCATTACTAACTTGGGCTTGCGCTACTTGGACATCGGTAGGACTAACATCTAAAATTCTGCTCAGTTTGGCCTTTTCTTCATCGATTTGTCTTTGCAAAGTTGCTACAGTTTTATCACGGTTAACTTTGGCTTCGATTAGCTGCTGTTGCAAAGTTGCTAAATTTTGTATTTGGGTAGCTCTAGCTTCGGCAAGTTGCTGTCGTAGAGTTGCCAATGTTTGCTTTAAGGTAGCTTGGCTTTCCGCCACCTGTTGATTAGAAGTTACTGCACTCAAGCGTCTTCTGTCGCGCTCTTGCTGAGAAATAGCACCTTCTTTGTATAAATAATCATAGCGTCCGGCATCGACTTGAGCATTGCGCTGTTCGGCTTGAGTACGTGTAAGCGTTGCTCTAAGAGTATCTCTTTGCCCACTGAGTTCAGCTTCTAAGCGATTCACGGTTGCTTGTTGAACGAGTTTATCCCCACTTAACTGGGCTGCAACCCGTGCGATCGTCGCTTGTCCTGCATTCCTTTCGCCAATTAACTGGGCTTGTAGGCGAGCAATAACTGCTCTTTGGGCTTGAATATCTCTTGGAGATCCGGCTTTGACTTGCGCTAAATTCGCACGCGCTTCTTGGACTTTGGCTTTTGCCTCTTGTAGTCCAGCGATTTGGGTATCGCGGTTGTCTAAAATTGCGACAATTTGGCCTTGCTTTACCTGTTCACCTTCTCTCACCAGAAGTTGCTGAATTCGTGAGGATGGCGCTAATCCTGATGATGGGGCAGACAATTTAACAACTTCGCCTCGCGGTTCCAAACGCCCTACAGCACTAATGCTATTGGTAGATGGCATTACAGGAACAGATGTAGTTAGTTTCTTAAGCTGCTCGATTTTAGCTGTACCTAGTATCCCAGCCGCGATTACTACTGGCACAGCTACAGCGATACCCCACCAAATCTTAGGTTGTTCTTGATTAAATGCCTGCTCAGTTGGCTTTGGCTTTTCAGTCACCCTTGACATAGTATGTTGCCCATTTACCTGAATTGTGCTGATGGAAGTAAAAATAAAAAGGTTTTTAATCAACAGCCAGCCGCTTAGGACAAACAACAGTGGTTTAAAGCTTAAAATCCATTGTGTGATGAACGCTTAACACTATGGCTTTACAAAACTATGGTTTTACAAAATAGTGTTTTCTATAGCGATGTCTTGTTTGTATGCAATACATTTTGACCTTACTTGCATTTTTCTCTTGCTTTAAGGAGAGAGGCTTTGAAGCTTACTTACTCCCCAACCCTTGTAGGGTTGGGGCTGTTCTTGTTAGGTCTGTATTGATACTGAGAAACGCTATAGTAGCGGGCTATTCAATAACTCTGAGTATTATTGAGACATGAGTGCAATGGAAGTTAGCAGAATTTACAAGCAGTATGAATCTAGATGTAGAGACGCGATATCTCATGTCTCTACACAAAATCCCAAATTGGTATGATGCGGTACTTTACTGCTACATTACACTAGGGCTATAGTTAGTCACAAAATCGAAAAGAAATGTCAAAAATAGACTGTTGCCTTTGCTGGGTACAATCTTGGTAAAAAAGTTAGTCTTCCTTAAGTGAATCAAGGATTAATTAACTAAAAAATATCTGTCAACTTGAGCATTTCTAACATTAGAGTTTCCTTAACTTTCTGGTCAATGACTTAGTAGGGCTAGTTGCTTGCACCTACCAAGACAGCAAACCATTTTGTGATATTCGCTTCAAAGACCTTACTATTCTCCCTGTTGCTGTTTTGGGACTCCATTAAACTCTCGTTGAATGAATTCTACATTTATCCATTACGCGAAAACGTAACAGAGCCTACAGATGGGGGAGATGAGGGGATGATTAAGTTGGGAGGTCGAATAAAACTTTGGTCATGTAATTTTCTGCCCAAGCTAGGCCAAAGGCTTTTTCTAGTACGCGGCGGGTTTTATCGTTTTGCTGCTGTTTGGTGCAGTAGTTGTGTTGTCCGGCGAGATTTTGTGTAACTTGTTCAGCTGAAACAGGATGTGAGGCGATCGCTTGCGTGCAATGAATATCTAAAAATTCTCGCACCCGCGAGAGAAACATTGTTTCTTCTTCTGGGGAACTGGGGCGCACAAAGATGCAAAAATCCGAAAAAATATCTCCCCATTCAGGTAATTCACGGGGTTGGGAAAAGTTAAGCACTGTTAGCTGTGTCAGTGCAGAAGTATAAGATTCTGGTAAAGTGCGCTCTGATTGGATAGGAGAAAGGTCTGCGATCGCTGCACTAATTTGCCCTCTACCCCCAACTAAATCGCAACCAAACATCGGCAAGTTGTATTCTGGACGGGGAAACATGACGCAGTGCAAAATATCTAGCATATTTCCGATTTTTGCCAATTCTAAGTGCATTTTTCGGAACTGGGGCGTTTGATAGCAACGGTTTTCAATCGTCAGTTTTTCGCCTTCTAGTCTACCTTCCACATACCCCAACTCATCAGGCAAATGGTAGGGCGATAAATCCAGGTGCTGATGCCAAGCTGCCTCAATGCAATCAGCTAGCTGACGAATTAGGGGATGTTGTTGCTCACGCAGCGAGGGTATAGAAGTAAATGACATATATATAATACTTGATGGGAATTGGGCAAAACAGTGGTGAGTTAGGAGTTAGGAGTTAGGAGTTAGGAGTTAGGAGTTAGGAGTTAGGAGTTAGGAGTTAGGAGTTAGGAGTTAGGAGTTGGGAGTTGGGAGTT
>NZ_JBALFF010000027.1:0-1115 GCF_036916975.1 Nostoc sp. | reverse complement strand
AAGAAAGAAAGAAAGAAAGAAAGAAAGAAAGAAAGAAAGAAAGAAAGAAAGAAAGAAAGAAAGAAAGAAAGAAAGAAAGAAAGAAAGAAAGAAAATATTATTAAAGTGAAATGGGAGAAATAATCAAATAGTCCAGGTTCAAAGTTGATGCCTGAATTACAGTTAATAGAGCAAGACTTTGCTTAACTGCTGAATAGTCAGATTCGCTATCTCATCAGCTTTACAAAGTCGGACGAAACAAGTTTAATTTTTTAAGATTGAATTTTAAAGTTTGAATTTTAATCTACTTAATTAACAATTCTGGTGCTACCAATCCTTTTTGGATCGCTAAAACTGCGGCTTGAGTGCGATCGCGTACTTCTAGTTTCTGTAAAATAGTATGGACATGAACGCGCACTGTACCAGGGGCAATGTAGAGAATCTCAGCAATTTCTTGATTGCTTTTGCCAGTTGCTACGAGCGCTAAAATTTCTTGTTCTCGCTTGGTTAGGGGATTTTCTAAGGATTCCTCAGTTTTTGCAGGCAGCACCATAGTAGAATTGCCCTCAAAAGCTGCTCTAATTTCTGTTGTTGCTGTTTGATCCCACCAAGAAGCCCCTGCTGCAACCGATCGCACTGCTAATATCAGAGACTCAGCCGGAATACCTTTGAGACAGTAACCTTGCGCCCCGGCGGCAATTAACCGGGAAATCAGGGGTTTTTCAGAACGAGAGGTTAAAACAAGAATTGGTAAACTTGGGTGCTTCTGCTTAATTTGGCGACAAGCCTCAATCCCGCCAATTCCCGGTAAACCTATATCCAGCAACACCAAATCCAGGGGATAGTGATTTGCTAATTCTACAGCTTGTTCCCCATCTTCTGCCTCTGCGACAATCTCCAAAGTGGTTTCTTGTTGCAACCGCATCCGCAGACCAAGCCGAAACAATTCATCATCTTCAACAAGTAAGATTTTCGTCATTTATTATTAGTCATTGGTCATTGGTCATTGGTTAGGAGTTAGGAGTTAGGAGTTTGGAGTTTGGAGTTTGGAGTTAGGAGTTTGGAGTTAGGAGTTTGGAGTTAGGAGTTTGGAGTTAGGAGTTTGGAGTTAGGAGTTTGGAGTTAGGAGTTTGGAG
>NZ_JBALFF010000026.1:0-62284 GCF_036916975.1 Nostoc sp. | reverse complement strand
AAGTTTTTGGCTGGTGGTGGCATACTTTTTTCAATCGGCTCTGCATTTATATTATGCAGCTTAAATGCCGATTAGCTTATTGATGCTGTCATGCAAGTGGCTCGCAGAACTCAAATTCAGCATCTACAGTCATATATCGATTCTCTGAGACTTAACTGGGCAGATTTGTACGAAGGACTTCTAGAAAAAAAGTAAGTTCGGGAAAATCCAATTCATTCTCGTGTTCAATACGCGAACACATTTTCTCTATTTTTACCTTCTATTTTCCTTAACCGAGCAGTATTGTGTCATGAAGGTACTTGTTCCGCCGCGTCCGTCGCCCAAAATAAAAAATCTTTAAATTCTGCGATCGCTAATCAAACTCAGGGGCAGGTAGAACAGGGTTATTCTGCTACGTTGTTGGTTAAAAATTCAGTTTCGGGTGTAGAAGTGAAAGGCACTCATGAGGGTGAAAGTTCCGCCGCGCCTGTCCCCAGTGCTGAGAAATGGTCGCATGAGGCGATTGTAGCGAGGTCAAGTGTACGACTGGAGCGTATGCAAAAACTCAAAGTAGTGGCGAATTCGGGGCAGAATCCGGGGTTTGACTTTTTAGCAGGAGAATTTTTAGAAGATTTGAAACCCGATGCCATAACACTGGCCCTGATAGAAAATACACGCTTTACTTATTTAGGGTACTACTTAACATATTTAATACTCTAAAGAAATTTATTTACATCACTTGACCAATTATTCTGTATTCTTCGCTACAAATTTATATGCGCTTACCCTGCTATTATGCAACGCCATGTGAGGAAATCAAATCAGACTTCTGTCTGATCTTTTCTGCTTTAAACTTTCCTTATATAGAGTTATATAGTCTATATCTAAGTAGTTGCTTAAAAGTATGACTCTTTGTTTTCTGCGTTTCTCCCTCTGCTCCAATTTGAGATTATCTTCTTTTAACGTTGTGCTAATTGGATAGGCACTCACAAGGCTGCAAAACCAACCAATATTTTCTAGGCTTGTCGTCTAAAAAATAAATGTTTATTGATGTCTTAACCTATACACTTAATCCTTATGAGACAGCACTCTATGCAGAATCCATCCAACGATCTTAACCCTTCAGAGCAAAAGTTACGGGAGGCACTCGAACAGGTAAAAGTGAGCGAGCGCATATCGCCCCAGCCTGAATGGATCGGGACTCACTCAGTCAAAACTCCATTGGTCAGACCTTCTCAGACTGCAATAAACACTGACATCAACGCAGAAGCATTGTCAGCACAAATTTCTGAAGATGTGACGATCGTGCAAGTCGCAAGTCCTTTTCCAAAAGCAGAAGCAGGAAATGACAAGACCATTTTGCAAAGACTACCGAACCCAAGCCCCCAAGACTCTCCTTTTTCAGTAGTATTGGTCGATCATGTATCTCTCTCACCCCAAAAACCTGGAGTGGTAGAACGGATCGGCTCTTCATCCCAACCTACCCAAACTGTTGAACCAGTAAGCCTTACGCCAAATCCCATTGCTCAATTTTCCTTAGAGAATGATTCTAAAAATCTTAATGCTGCTGGGGTTGCTGTAGTTCAAAACCATGACAACACCATTGTCCAATATTCAGATTCGGTCATTCAAAACCTAACAGATTGGACAATAGTCCAATACTCGGACTCAGCCATTCATAATCCAGCAGATCGAACGGTTTATCAACCAATGCGGCCATTGTCTACCGAGCTGGATCAAACGGTTTTTCAATTAAGGATGCCCCAATCTTCAGTGTTGATGCCTGCGGAGATTGTACCAAAAAATCGGGCGCATGTTCAACTATTCCATCCAAGTATTTTTCAGGACATCTTTCGGACATCAGGCTCGTTTACCTCGCGCTTTATAAGTATCACAGGGCAATTTTTTGATTCAATCTGGAGGAAGATTAACCTAAAGCAACTACAATCTCGTTTTCATCTAGGCAGGCAGCTAGCTGTGGTGAAGACTTTAGAACAGCCATCTTCAAGCCGCATCAATCGTTCTCCATATAATGTGATGGTTTCAGAAGAGCCGCCTAGCTCGGAGCAGTATCAAAAAAAACTGCGGGAGTTGGATCTTTGCCGACTTTCTTTCGCCAAAGAGTTAGCTAGAAATGGTAAATTTCGCAATGCGATCGCTATAGCTGAAGAAATTTCTGAGACGAGCCACTTTTTTAAGGATTCCCAGAGGCTAATTCAAAGTTGGAAGCAATTTTAAGGAACTGCCTTTGAGGATTTGAAATGCGACGTTTGTCTATTCTTATTCTTCATTACCCACTCTAATATGGGCTTACACCCACGGAAATACAGGCATATAGGTAGGGGTAGCGGTCGTCTTAGCTTGTCCTTGGTAAGTTAACACGTAAAAAAAAACTTATGGTTATCAAGAACGAGATGAGGTGAAACGACAAGAATTTAGAGAATAAATAGAGATGTATAAACCAGAGGAAATAGTCTATGTAGATGAAGCTGGAATGGATAATAGAGAAGATTATGGCTATGGTTGGAATGAGAAAGGTCAGCGATTTCATGCACTTAAAAGTGGGAGAAGACAAGGACGAGTTAATATGATTGCCGCATATTGTAATGGAAATTTATTTGCTCCATTTACTATTGAAGGAGCTTGCAACAGAACGGTATTTGAGACTTGGCTAAAAACTTGTTTAATACCAACGCTCAAACCTGGACAAATAGTGATTGCAGATAATGCTACATTTCATCGCGGTGGACATATTAAAGAATTAATTGAAGCAGCAGGCTGTCAATTAAAATATTTGCCATCCTATTCACCCGACCTTAACAAAATTGAGCGGTGCTGGTCATGGTTGAAAAGTCGAATTCGTAAACAGCTAATTCAATTTGACTGCCTTCGGAATGCTATGGAAAATGTTCTTCGTACAGCGTCCTAACCGTCTTGGCGGCTGCTATATCAAAATTCAAAGAGAAAGAATCGGTAACTCTAGTACAGGAAGACAATAAAATGGCTACACAACAATCCAATTCTCACGTTGAGAACTACGTCACAACCAACCGATTCTATATAGAAATTGGGAAAAATATAGTTGCCTCATTTTCAGAATGTTCAGGCATCAGTATTGAGGTGGAAAAGGAGGTATATCATGAGGGTGGCGTAAACGAGCAGCAAAGAATTAGTTTAGGACAAACTCGTTTTTCAGATATCACACTAAAGCGGGGCACAACTGACGACGCTACCTTTTCGGAGTGGTTAAGCGAATTATTTGAGCAAAAAACGCGGCGACGCAACATCAATATTGTGACATACAACCAAGCTGGGGAAATCATGAAGAGCTGGTGCCTAATTGGTGCTATTCCAGTGGGGTGGAAACTCCCTAGTTTAGAGGCTGATGGCAATACGGTTGCAGTTGAAGAATTAACTTTAGCCTTTGAGGGTTTGAAAATTGGGAAGCAGTCTGCTGGTGGCGATGCAGTCTCTAGGGATGCGAAGGGATATTTTGGTGAAAGCACCTGGAAATGAACGTAAGTTGGAAATTTAATCATGAGTGAGTTCCCTATTGAGTCCAAATCGTCAGAAGCGCCGTTAGAGCGCTCTGACGATAGTGTAGACAACGAAGCAGATTTTAAGACGGTTCATGACCTATTGTGGCAGCTCAATCGCAGTAATGCTGCCAATACATCAACCGATCAATCGACACAACACTCTAGTATTCGAGACTTACTGGCTTATGATAACGATCGCTATGACCAACGTACTAAAGCTCTGTCGCTAACCGAAGACTTGACGCAGCTTCCACCAGGTACTTTTGCACCCCAAAACCCCATAGTTGAGGAAGTACTAACTCCAGCCGTCAATAGTGTTCAACAAGCAGCAGAAGATTTAGAGTTGCTTGCACAGATAGTTTGCGATCGCATCAGTCTGCGTCTAAATCTTAACATGGAACGTAACGGCTTCCATCAAAGCAACCACGTATTTTCACGGCAAACGATTGCAACCCATCAAATTGACTCTGCACAGATTGGCCAATCTTCCTCCAAATCTAGACAGGCAACAGATGTACTGGAACGGCTAGCTCAGGAAATCGAACAGCTTTTGCACAATCGTCTAATCCATGAGCGCGAGCGACGGGGACGATCTGTAGGCTGTTTACCCTGGTAATTGTAATGCATTCAAAGAATTGAGGAAAACGCAATGAAACTTGAAAAAGCAAAGCTGATGGTTCATAGTGACCCCAGCGGACAGGCCAAAGATATTGAATTCATGTTTAATCCATCAGAACTTGATTTCACTCGGCGAATAATTTGGGATAGTGATGTAGGCAATCGGGGAAGCACTTTATTGCCAAAAGTTAATTTTTCTGGCGTAGAACCTTATTCGTTTACATTACAGAATTTGTTATTTGATACTTATGAAAAAAAGACATCTGTTCTTAAAGAATATATTAACAACATTAAAAAGGGTGCAACGGCTCGTAGCAATTCTCTTACTCGCCCGCCAGTCTATATCTTGACCTGGCACGATAGTTATTTTCACTGCGTTATGACGAGTTTAAACTATCGACTCACGCTATTTCTGGCTGATGGCACCCCGGTTAAAGCGATCGTTAATATTGCGCTCGAAGAAGTTGATCCTGAAAATATACCGGGGGGAAAGACACCTATAACAGGAGCCATTGATAAAAGATTTCCCTAAATTCTAAAACTTGCTAAAGGTTATCTCAATCCCAGAATTTCCCTATCCCACCTGTCAAGGGAACAACCTCTAAATTTTTGCCTAACAACACTGAGAGTATCTTCCAATGTCTACCAAAAATAGTCAAACCCTTTATTTATCCAAGCCTATACTCAAACTGGGTGGAGTCGATGCCCCGGATGACCTAATGGGGGACATTATAGAGATCGTTGTGGATGAAAGCTTACATACGCCAAGTATGTTTGTCATCAAAATTCATAATGTCTATGTTGCCGCAAGCGAGGACAGCGAGCCTTGGAAAAACGAAAAGTACTTTAATATTGGCGATCAAATTTCGATTGGATTTGAGGCTGCTACAACAGAAGATCCGGAATTTTTGTCGTATGGAATAGAGGAGCGGTTAATTGAGGGCGAAGTTACAAGTATTGAAGTCAAATTTACCAATACATCTGAAGCCCCGATCATCGTGCGCGGCTATGACTTTTCCCATCGACTGCATCGGGGTCGCTACAGCAGATCTTTCTTAAATTGTACGGATACCGATATTGTGCGACGTGTTGCTGAAGAAGCGAGAATTAAAATTGGTCAATTAGATGCGAGTGGTGTCACCCATGAGTATGTTTTTCAAGAGAATCAAACTAATATGGAGTTTCTGCGGGAGCGCGCTGCAAGAATAGGATTTGAACTCTTTGTGCAGGACAAGAAGCTTTACTTTCGCAAGCCCAAAAGTGGAGAACTTCTTGAGCTGGAGTGGCTTAAGGATATTAGGAGCTTTGATGTAAAAGTTACCAGTGCTGAACAAGTCAGTTCGGTAGAGGTTAATAGCTGGGATTATAGTAATAAAGAGTTAATCTCAGAAACCGCTTCAAAGGAACAGTTGGTCACGGAGACGGGAAATGGCGATGGGAGCAGCATCAGTCAAAAGTTTAAAATGAAAGAACCTCCTAAAATGATTGTCGTAGACCAACCTGTAAATACTCCAAAAGAAGCAAAACAGATGGCTCAGGCACTTTGTAATGAGCTAGGCGGAGAGTTTGTGACTGCTGATGCCAAAGCTGGGGGAAACGCTAAAATCCGACCGGGCAAAGTGGTTACACTTGAAAATATGGGAACTCGCTATAGTGGCAAATACTACATAACAGGAACCTGTCACCATTACATCCATAGAAATTACACAACTGATTTTACAGTTCGAGGGCTGAGAGAAGGTAGCTTACTTTCTACACTGCCGCCCAAAACCCATCTTCAGCCTGGTCAAACTCTCTTAGTGGGTCTGGTAACTAATAATAAAGATCCAAAAGGTTGGGGGCGCGTTAAAGTAAAATTCCCTACCTTAAATATGGATGATGAAAGCCATTGGGCTAGGGTGGTAGGGCTAGGAGCAGGCAATGAAAGAGGATTTTATTGCTTGCCTGAGATCGAGGACGAAGTTCTGGTTGCCTTTGAGCATGGAGATATTCATCGACCCTATATTATTGGTGGAGTTTGGAATGGTAAGGATAAAACAGTTGAAACTGTGGATGACACAATTCAAAACGGTCAAGTCAGACTACGTACCATAAAAACCCGTGCTGGTCACATAGTAAAATTTGTTGATGATGATAAAGGTACTGAAAATCGAGGATATTATGTCCAAACTGCAACTGGTTCTGGCCATTGCCTCAGCTTTAATGATACACAAAAATTTATCGAAATACAGACTGCTCAGGGGCAAACCATCACTTTGAATGACATTGATGGCAGCATAAATGTCAAAGCTAATACAATGATTAATAATACTGCTCCTCTTTCTATAGGTTTGGAATCTACTACAATTACTATGAATGCAGGTGGTGCAATTGCTATTGATGCAGGTGGTGCAATTACTCTAAATGCAGCTGGTGCAGTTGCTATTGATGCAGCTGGTGCAATTACTATGAATGCAGCTGGTGCAATTACTATGAATGCAGGTGGTGCAATTACTCTGACTGCAGTTGGTATAATTGCGCTGAATTCTACTCTAGTCGAGGCAGATGGCATACCTATTTAGGTATAGAAGAAAATTCCCAATTTAGACTGCTGAATCCTTTTTTACAAGTGCATAAGTTAATTTATGTCACAGCTATTAAAAACTAGAAAGATATATTCTCAAGCTATCGTTACAAGGTGAATTCGTGTGACGAGAACTTGACAATATAGCTTGATTCAAAATAGGGCAACATCTTCCGATGGGAAATAAAAGATTTAGTCGAATAAACCTCTAAATAGGGCTTGCTGATTAAAGCTGAAACCCTTATATAAATAGTGATTGAAGTCTATAAATGGGAAAAAAGTGCAAGAAAATCAGGTAAAATGGCTCAAAACCCTAACATCAGTATAAAAAATGTATAGAAAAATTGAGACCCCACCCACCCCAATAGAAAAGTTTGAACTGCCATTTGAGGGGAAATTGGCAGAGGATAATAGATGGGTCATGATGGCTAATTTAATTCCTTGGTCA
The DNA here is from genome assembly GCF_036916975.1 of Nostoc sp. Lineage (GTDB taxonomy): Bacteria > Cyanobacteriota > Cyanobacteriia > Cyanobacteriales > Nostocaceae > Nostoc. The sequence goes on along the minus strand of NZ_JBALFF010000026.1, from coordinate 55,137 downwards.
GAATTTGAAGATGAATATGCTCAACAATTTACGATTGAAATGGGGGCACCGGCAAAGTCCTTTCGGACAGCTATCGGAGCTTTAATAATCAAAGAAAGATTGGGATTAAGTGATAGAGAGACAGTAGAACAAATAAGAGAAAATCCTTATTTACAGTATTTTATAGGGTTGAATAGGTATAGTAATGAAGCACCATTTGAAGCATCAATGCTCGTCCATTTTAGACAAAGAATAGATATTGGATTAGTTAATAGAATGAATCAGAGTATGGTCAAGAATAGTCGAGAGGAAAAAAGTGAAGAAGGAAATGAAAAAAAGTTATTAGCAGTGGAGGAGAAGAAAAAATAAATGAAGAAAGAAATCAAGGTAAATTAAAGTTAGATGCAACCTGTGTACCAGCAGATATTAAATATCCGACAGATTTAGGATTATTGAACGAATCGAGAGAGCAAACCGAAGAAATAATAGATATTCTGTATGAAGAATTAGATGACAACGAAAATAAAAAACCCAGAACTTATAGAAATACAGCTAGAAAAGAATATCTAGACGTAGCGAAAAAGCGACGACCATCGAAAAAACAAAGAAGAAAATCTTTAAAGAAACAACTACAATATCTCTTAAGGAATCTATCATATATAGATAGGCTATTAGCCTCTGGAGCCAAGCTGGAGTGGCTGAGTGGCCAAAAATATAAAATACTATTAGTGGTAAATGAAGTATATCGACAACAATTATTCATGCATGAAAATAGTCTTTCTCGTGTTGACGATAGAATAGTGAGTTTAACACAACCTCATGTCCGTCCAATCGTGAGGGGAAAAGCTGGTTCATCAGTGGAATTTGGAGCTAAGTTATCAGCTAGTTGTTACGATATGTATTTTTAGACCGGATTAGTTGGGATAATTTTAATGAATCAGGTGACTTAAAGGCACTTTTTAGTTGCATTTAAAACTGCAACAGGATACTACCCAGAATCAGTACATGTAGACCAGATTTATCGAAACAAAGAAAATCGAAAATGGTGTAAAGACAGAGGAATCAGAATGAGTGGTCCAGCATTAGGACGACCACCAAAAAATATTAGCAAAGAAACCAAAAAGCAAGCGCAATTAGACGAGAGAGACCGTAATTGCATTGAAGGTAAATTTGGAGAAGCAAAAAGAAGATATAGTCTCGACCGAGTGATGACCAAACTTTCTAATACTTCTGAAACAGCCATTGCTATAACTTTTTTAGTAATGAATCTTTCCGCATTACTGCGGCGGATTATTATGACTTTTTTTGTATCTATTTTAGAAAAAATACAGTATTTCCTATTTTTAGATTTGGGTGATTAGAAAATATTATATTTGCTCAAATTGGTTCATATAATAAATTATTTTTTCACTTACAAGCATTGTTAATTGATTCTTGATCTGGCTTAAATACGACTTTTTCAGCAAGCCCTAAATATAATAAACAATAGCAAGTGGTTTGCGATATTTTATCGGGAACCACTTTCATTTTCCTGAAAAGTCAGATCCCAGAATATCTCCATCAGGTTTATTTTTATATACTTCTTCACTTGAAACCCTTAATCTTACTGGGTTCATTTATACAACAGTGCCCCCTTCAGACTGTAAATCGATCATCTGTTTGCGTTTCCAAGCAAAATGTAGGATATTTATCCCTAACTCTTGAGCAGTTCTGATGTCAGTTCGCGATCGCTGCAATTCTTCATCTAAACCCCATAATCCGCCCAGATTGCCGATCGCTAGAATAATTCCCCCGCCAGACAAGAGTTGAATTCTAGTTCCATCCATCACTGGCAACGCAGAAAATAGAAACGGCTTTACCCGCAAGGGATGGTCGCGGCGGGCTTCTTGTAAAGACTTTAGTGGTGTCTGCAAATGTTGAGCTAGTGCCTGGACTGATTGAATCAGTTCTGTACTTTCAACGGAGGCATCGACCAGCAAAGTGCCCCCCGACTTCAGGTAGCTTTCAAGCTTCGAGAATTGATGGTTGTTTAACGATAAACTCTGATACCCAGTCATATATAGCAGTTCGTAGGGATGGATATCTCCATCCCAAGTGACTCGATCGACAGTTTCTGCACCTTTTAAGGATGGATAGATATCTTCAACAGCACGCAGTAAGTAGGTGAGATTGAAAAAATTTCGGCTACAGTCTGGATCATCAGAGTTAATTTCAGCAATTTGAACCAAGCCTTCGGGTCTTGCCTCGGCTTGACGGCGATAACGTAAATCTAAATCGCCGTATCCCGGAAAAAAGACATCGGCAGGTGTGCGGAGCATTTCCTGCTGCGATCGTCGCAGCAGAATACGACAAAGCTCCACGTCTGAACGTTCAGGGGGACGGCTTCTCTCGTCAATTCTGAAGGTTTCCTGTACAACTTCCCGATCGGGGCTTCCCCCCAGTTGATCGGGATCTCGATACTGAGCAACCAAATAAACAGTGACAGGTTCCGACTCCTTCAACTCGGTTGCGATCCGAAAATTGATTTGATGAGGCACAACAATCGGATTCCCTTCTAAATCGATGGCAATTCCCGGCTGAATTTGCACCCAGCGATTATCTCGATATTGAGCGGCAACTTCTTCTGGGGCTAGAATTACCCGTACTCCTAACCCGCAAACAATCCCTGGCTGATTGATTGACTGATAGTGAAGATTTTGGCGTTTGCGCTGATAGTCATGGGCGCGTTGCCAACGCTCGGCAGTTAGGAGCAAGCCATCTCTAACTTGTTGGCGCTGCATAGGGGCGATAGTAGGGTTTGGAAAAGGATGACCCACAAAATTTTCTCCAATTCGATTAAATAAGTTTTAGGTGAATGCTCAGTAATGGTCTGTTTCTATCCGCAGGCTGTAGGAGCAGAATGCAGGTTTCTCCTGATCGATTATTCGCCGAACGAGCTGCTCATCAATTGGTCTGTTTGGCTGGCCGCGCAAGCGGACATCAAAGTGATAGGGCTTGCCACCGCCTATAACCGCATCTGCTCCCACGTAGGCTAATCCAAATACACATCCAAGACCAAAGGGTTCGGTAATGCTAATTGATTTATCTTCTTCCCGGTCAATTTGTTCATCAAGCGGTAAACCCGTATATAAATGTAGATAAAATCGAAGTCCCTTACGGGTTCCACGACAGCGATAAATTTCTACGGCGCGTCGAATGAGCCGCCTTTGATGGTTTAAATCTAGCTGTGTATCAATTGACCAGTCCACCCAGTGAGCTAGAAACGGCAGGAGCGCCTGAGGTGCAGTTAACGGGTCTAGATGCGCCCACATTGAACTGAAGCTATTCACTACCGGATCGAACGCTTGCTCAAAGATTTTGATGAAGCGATGAATGTAGTCAACTTCTTGATAGACTATCGGCAAAAAAGCAGTATATTTGCTCCGCGGTCGAACATTTAGCTCAAAATTGGATTCTTGAATCGGATCTGGACTTGACCCTTGACTCAGGCTTTGATTATCATAAATCGACAGACAACCTCGAAAGTTGAGTTGGTTTCCCTTGCTCCCCTGAAGGGCATCTTCACCCTCAAAAAAATCGTGAGGAATCAGAAACCATAAGTCAGCATGTCTGCTTTTCTTGGCAGCTAGTTCTAGCGTTACGAGGTTGATAGCAGCCCCCATTGTAGTGCATGACAGTTGCGCCACTGAGTTCTGCTCTGGGGCTGTCCCGAATTCAGGGGCGCTGTCAGCATCCGTCTGCACCTGACACCATTTCAAAGGGAACGTCCCATCTAGCTTTAAGGTGAGGTTTTGAGGTTGAGACTCCCAGTTTTTAATCTCAAGGGCAACCCGACAGAGTTCTCCCGGATGAACCACAATTTCAGATTGCTGTTGCGAACCTTCTGTGGCTTCAGATCCAAGCATCCGACTGCCTCCTTGGGAGGTGGTCGCAGAAATCTGCATGGGAGAGATATGAAAACTGGCTGATCTGGAGGTAAGTACTGGTACCATACCCTAAATCCTCATGGCAGATTGGTCTGTGAGAACATTTACACTATGTCCTGTGCGCGACTGCGGATCTGCCCAGGAGCAAAGTAAACCCAAAAAGCCGGGATCTATGTAGTTTACAGGCGTTGTTTGTCGCTGCCAAGATTCCCCATCTTTTTGAATAGGAAACAGCAAGATAGCGCCCAAATATTGAATCCCTGCTATTTGCTGAAGGAGAGCCATTATGTCTGACGGATAAAGGGGGCGACCAAAGGGCCAGCCTGTCATCTCTGGGCCGCCAGTTAAAGGATTGAGGTAGCGATAGAGGGCGACTTTGATTTTGTGGATAATCTCGGCTTGAGCGCTTGCGTTGTTATAGGCAGGCTCTAGAGTGACTTCGGCTTGAACTGATACGCCAAGATAATTGGGCTGCTGTAGCTGCAACTGAATGCCTAGCAAACGTCTTTCATCTAGATAGTGCAAGACTCGATCGCGCAGAGTTGAATTTAAATTGAAGTTGTCTGGAGCAATTCCGTGTCCTAAGTCAATCAGATCGGTATTGGCTTGAGGGACGACGCACACGCTGACGCTCCCGGCAGTTTGGCTAGCAGACATCGGTAAGCATAATGCGCGGGCGATCGCACCGCCGCTGCCTTTGAGAGTTAAGGCTTCAAAATCTGAAGCAGTAACGGCTCGATCGTGCGATCGCAGCATTTGAGGCGCTCTCAAGACGGCCTGATCGAGAGACTCGGCATTAGCACCGTTGACGGCAGCATGATAATTGGTCACGCGGTCTACATAAGGAATTGCCGTCTTCAGAAAATTCAGCGTGTTTGCCTGCACGTTTCCTTGCTTACCGCCCCCGGTACGATAGGTAAACATAATTTCAGCACCACGGGGAGGAATTGCACCATACTGTTGCTCAATCATTTCAGCCTGAAAGTCTCGACTAGGCGATCGATCTGCTGGCAGCACTTGCTGTAGATAAGAACGAGTTTGCGTTTGCTTCTTAAGCGTTTGAGGTTCGCGAATCAATGGCCCAAACTGAATAGTGCCTGCCAATGTATCAATGACATAATGCCGATCCTGGGGTTTTGATTCAGCAAAGTCTTCAACCTCCTGCCAGATTTCGGGGGGCTTCCCAACAGGAAGAACAAGCAGTTGCTCCTCTCCCCGGCGCTCCAGAATAGGCGCAGTCTCAACTTCAAAGCTCTGCCCCGGCTTTCCGTTGCTGATACCTAATATTTCCTCCTGGATCAGAACACATTGACTAGTCTGCACCGATCCGCCAATAGTACGCATCGCAATTGTTTTAATTCGAGGAGAATTTGAATATCTCGGCTGGCGTGCGCCAGATTCGATGAGGGTGCAGCGAATCCAACGACCTTGGTAAGCATCAAAACTAGATGTAGGCCAGCGTTCGGGCAGATGTAAAATCACATCACCGCTCTGCTGTGAGCGATCGCCATTTCTTGTATTCTCGTTAAAGCTAAAGCCATTGGTGGTGTCGTCTGCTTCCTGCAAAAGTACCTTTATCCATGACTCGCCGTCCCAGGCTTCCCAACTGCGGGGAGGATGGTTTGGATCGATGCCTGTAGGCGTACCTTGTGACCCTGTGAAGGCGATCGCCAAAACATTTCCTTCTAAGGGGGTATCAGGCTCAATCACCAGATAAAAGCTATTGCCAGACTGCGGCTTTTGTGGAAATAGGTTGAATTCGTGAGTCACTGCAAGACCATCATCTTCATGGTGCCATTCCCCGGTGTGGTCATGGAGCGATTGAGGAGTATTACCGGCCTCTGGTGCAGACAATATATGTTTTAAGGTCGGTTGAGCGATCAACAGGTCTCGATCGGTGGTAAAAATAATAGCTTCTTGAGTTTCAGTGCGCTCTGTTGCAACTTCTGTTCCGCGTAAAATGGTGTAGTTTTCTAGTAAATGAGTGCTGAGGTAGAAAGTCAGCCTAACTTGAGCTGGGGTCGGTGGCTGTAAACGGATTCCCAATAGTTCTAGAAAGGCTATATAGTTTTTACGGGGAACCTGATTGAATCGCATCAGCATCTGGTCGGTGAGCCAAGCAAATAGCTCGACTAAAGTAATACCAGGATCGCTGAGATTGTGATCTGTCCACTCTGGACAATAGCGAGGAATACGCAGTAGGCATTCTTCTACTAAATCGTCAAAGTTGCGATCGTCCAGACGAGAACTGGGAAGCCGAGGTAAAAAGTCAAAATTCACGATTACTCCTCCTCTGAAGCTAAATAGAACGGGTAGACAAAACTGTAAGGGTCGGGATGAGATTTGAGGCGATAGTCAATGATAATATTGACACGCCCAGCGATCGTGTCGGGATCTGCGCGAACTTCATCAACGTCAATTCGAGGCTCCCATTTTCGTAATGCTTCCAGTACGTAGATTTTAATTCTTAATAAAGTATCGTTATTTATGGGGGCAAAAGCTAGTTCTGATAAGCGACAGCCAAAATCAGGACGGTAGACACGTTCGCCTAAATCAGTACGCAAAATTAACCAGATTGCCTCTTTGACTTTCTGAGCTTCAGCACTCAGCTTGAGTCCTCCCTGCACATTGCTTTGCAAGGGGAAAGACAAGCCTGTACCTAAATATTTATATAACGACTCATTTATTAGGTTTGCCATCCTCATTGTCCCTAAACTTCGCTTATAAAGTTTAGGATATCTAGCGATCGGAGAAATTATATCAGCCGAAGGTCTATATGCTTAGAAAAGGACTGAAAGTACACTATAAATGTACCCTAAAACTAAAATCGAAATGCTCAAGCCAAACAAGAAAACAAATTAGAAGGAACTATCTTAAAGTCGCAAGTAAATTGTTTGGTAAAGAGATACACTCTAAATTACTGTATTTAATATATGCATTATGGCTATTACATTTCATGATCTGTGGTGTGATTAGCTAGCATAGATTTTACCTTGGTCTACTTTAAATATGCACTTGTGCTTGAAAAAATAGAAATGTTTATTACTTTTGTATTGGAGGATATTATGCAGGGCTATTTCATTCTAAAAAGCCCCTTGAGTGTGTCTAATCCAAAAGAACATAAACGTTGAGCTTGTGCCATATTATTAAACATATTATCCCGGTATAAATTGAGTGAAAAATTACGAGCAAGTGCAAATATTTGGGTCAGAGGGGTAGTGCGAATTCTGGATGCATCTTCACCTTGGGCAACGTCACGGACGTAGTGGACTTTATTTTCAACACCCCAATATCCTCTAATTCGTTCAGCTATTTCTTGAGCAGTTTCACTTAAAGATGAAATATAATAACGAGTTTCATTTGTTACTTCAATGACATTATGTGTGAAAACCTGACGTTCTGATTTGACTTGAATCAAAGTGGTAAGTCCGGGCCAAGGGCGAATATCATCAAGATTTTGACAAATACTCACATGACGTTTTTCAACTCGACCATGCCCTTTATTTATCTGCTGATAAGTAGATTCTGCTAAAAAATTCTTTTTCACATCTTTAAATAAACCCAACTGATTACCTTTTAAAGCACCGATATAATCATTCCCGCTTTCTATAATCAACTCGCAAGTTTTTTTTGAGTATTAATTGCATCAAATGCAAAGACAACTCCCTTAAGAGCAAGCTTTTCAATTAATTTGGGCAAAGCTTTAATTTCGTTGCTTTTGGCATCAACTTCCCAGGGTTCTAAAATTAATCCTCGTTCTACAAGGTAAGCGCTGACCAACATAATTGCTGGGTGAGAATTAGAATGCAGATTATCATTTTCAACTTGATATGAGTGCTTGAGGACTTTACCATCCATAGCTACAGTTTCCCCAAGGACTGGTTTTATGTCAAAAAAATTCGCAAGGCATACGGAATATTGCTCATGACTTATGTGTAATAAAGTACGACGGACTGTACTGTAAGAAGGTAGCCTATTTTTTGTGGGTTTAAAAAGCTCGATCAACTCCTCGCGGTAGCTTGAAATCCAATCTCCAATTGCTAAAAATCCTTTATTTCCTGCGGCGATCGCCAATGTGAACAGTGCTAGGCATAATGGAAGATTATGTCGCTGTCCAGTGCGGCGGCGGGGGTCTTTTATATCTACAAAAGCTTTTATAATTTCGATTTCAGACACAGTAGTAGATGCAATCTTGTAGGATTTGCGCTGGATTGTACCATATTGTTTCTACATTTAGAATGAAATAGCCCTGGCTCCAATATGGTTTTCTAACTTTTTGGAGAATGACAAGGTTTATCCAACCAAACGTGAAACTCTGTGACGTAAAGTACAGTTAAATCTCTCAATGCCGTTAGTTTTAGCACTGGTTTTGCTAACGGCTTTTTGAATTACGAAACTATTGCAAAGAACAGAGCGATCGCTCTGTTCTTTAGTGTTTAATAATATTTCAAGCACCCTGGCTTTTGTTTTATCTAAGAAGAAAGTTATAAGACTAATATTCTAACTCTAGATTCACGCGCTAACTAAACAAAGATGAGTTTCGTGCATCGCCATTTAATTTGAAGTATGGCTCAACTCAATTTGCAAGCAAATCAACCCATCCTGACCTAGTTGTAATTTGTCTCCATGACTCAATGGATGAGGTGCTCCACGAGGTAATAATTTATCATTGAGATAGCTACCGTTTCGGCTATCATCAACAATCATGTAAGCTTGTCGAGCAATATCCCAGTAGAGATGAGCATGGGTACGAGAGATGATACCTGCATGGGGCAGCCCTGTTAAATCGATTTCAGGGCGCATTCCGTTAGAGAGATTTTGACGACCGATCGTGCCAGACTCCCTAAGCAATAGAAAACTTTGTTCGCTGGGATGAAGCAATTTCAACTGAGGACGTTCCTGACTATTGATTTTTGATGAAAGCTGGGGCGAAGGAGCCGAGGTTTGAGTATAGCGGGCTGCTGAGGCTACCATAGCAGGGGGTTGTACTGCCTGTGCTAAGGAAGTACCGCACATTGGGCAGATTTTAGCGTTGTGCGGCAGTACCTGATTAAAGAAAGAGCAGCTTGGCTCTGGACAACGATGAGTTTGGATTGCCATAGTAATTGCGCTCCCTAACGATTCAGAATAGATGACGATAATGTGTAGTTTTTAGGTACAGTTTGTAGCGGCACAAGACCCGCTTGCTGAAGGAGATACTGCCCATCTTGAGTTTTGAGAAAATTAGCAAAGAGTGGCCCTGATACATTCCCAGGCAAATTATTATCTCTAGGATAGGCAATAATCAATGGTGCGCTGAGTGGATAGGTTGCTGTATGAAAAGCCGATATATTAAGTAAGGGCTTTTTCTCTAGACAGAGATTGTCTGATGGAGAAATAGGTTGCATTGTGCCGTTAGTAGTCTCTTTTAGCAGGGGCTGTACTGGGTCTACATTTTCTTGGGCAATAGCTAGGGGGTAAATCTTGCATTGATCCCAGGTTTGGGCTAATAGTCCAAAACTAATTGAGCCAGCTTCAGTTTTTTGTGCCTGCTTTTCTCCAACTGCGATGGAGCGCAAGGTATTAAAGGTTGAACGTTGCTCAATCTTGCTAAATTGGGCAATCAGACTCGGATCGTTGCCTAAAACTTTTTGTTGGAACAGGCGTAACGCTTCAGGTTCCATCGGTCGATAAGGTTTGATCGGTAGGTCAGGAAAATCTGAACCTAGTTCCTTCCAGTTGGTAAGTTGCCCTGTAAAAATTTGCTGCAATTGGGCAAGACTGATCTTGCCTTGCAATGCACTTGGTAGATTTTGACTTTTATAAGCAGGTACATAGACTAAAAGACCATCGTAGGCGATCGTTTCCTGAATTAACCCTTCGGGTAATTGGGTTGATAAACTAGCGATCGCAAAATTTGCATTGGCGTTCGCTTCGAGAACTTTAGTAAGGGGAGACTGTTGAGGGGCATGAGTTTGGTAGTTAAAAATAGCTGCCATATCCAACTTGGGCTGGGTCAGCAACGCCCTCATTTTGCGATCACTCGCGGGCTTCTTGTCTAAAACTATTGTCCAAGTTCCCAGCGCTTCTCCCGTATAAGGATACTGTCCTGGCTGAATCCCATTAACATCTGCAAAGGATGGCAAAAGATGCTTAAAGCTAGCCGTCTCTGCATCAGAATTTGACATAGATCGGGGCAATAGCAACCACAATAGCCCTCCTAATAGAGGCAAAGCAAGTAAACTCAAAAGCCAATACTTTCGAGATTTCGGTTTCCCTGGAGATTCTGGGTTAAAATTTCCATAAAAACCAGCAGCCGTTTCAGGTTGAGGCAGTTTAATCAAAACCTGACGCGCCTCTGCCGCAGAGTTGAACGGGGTGTCTAACCCTAGTAAACGATGCAGAAAATCTCTCAGAGGCGGATCGTCCTGGGGCCAATGTTGAGCCTCGCGCGGATTTAGCGGTGCGTCAGAACCAGAGTGAATCTCTTGAGCCGTCCAGAGAGCAAACGCGACCGATCCAAGATCGATTAAGTCTTGTTCCGGTAATAGCACCTGGCGCGGGGCAGGGACAAAAAGCTGCTCCCAGGATGCCAGATCGCAGGCATAGACGTAGCCGCTATCACTTATGAGCAGACTCTCAAGCCCCAAGTTACCGTGGGCAGTTCCTGAACCGATTGCAACAGATGCAAAACTCGATGGCTGACTATGGAGGAAATGTAACGACTGCAACGTTTGATTTAGGACTTGTCGCACTTGTGATGCAGAAAAGGCTCCTGTCTCTCTCAAAGCCTGCTTCAGGCTAGGAAGTGTTGCGATTTCGCCTGAAAAAATCAGATAGACGCGATCACTCGATGGATCTGCAATGGTTTCTGATGGACTGACCAATCGAAATTCCCGACCCTTCGCGGTGGTCAAATTGCCCTTTGCTACTTGACCCAAGGCTGTTCTGCGCTGTTGTGCTTCTACAGCATTAAAATATTGCTTAGGTAGTAAATACTCTTTCACCACAACGGATTGACCATTACTGATCTGAGTTCCTCTGTAAAGCCGTCCCATTCCCTGAGACCTAAGTATTTCAGAAATGCGATAAGTACCTAAGCTACCCCGGAGTTCAGTTTGAATTGGTAATGTAGTGGGGAATCCGCATTCCAGACAAAACTTAGCACCCGGTATTTTCTCAGTAGTTTCTATTGGCTTTCGACAGCCCAGAGGTGCATTTTGGGTACATCGGTAGAATTTAGCTAGTGCATTAGAATCAACAATAGGCATAGAATCTTCTCGGTAGTTAGGGCTAAACCAAAATGATTGAACCCAATTACGACTGAACCAGATTCATCTTGATGGCTGCTACAATAGCTTGTGTCCGACTTGTTACCTGTAGCTTCAGAAAAATATTAGTGATATGAGTCTTAACAGTAGACACTGAAATGTAGAGTTGCTTTCCAACTTCTTCGTTTGAGGCTCCTTGAACGAGCCAATATAAAACATCGCTTTCTCTCTCGGATAGGGTGCAGGGCTGACCGATCTGTGAGGGTAATGAGGCTTGGGCTTTTTGGAATTTTCTAAAAAACCCAGTGGCTACTTCAGGTGGTAAATAAATTTGGTTCTGCATAATAGTAGCGATCGCATCTAGCAACTGCTGTGAAACCTGACCCTTAAATACATAGCCATCCGCCCCCGACTGCATAGCTTGATAGATCCAGTAGTCTTCTTGATGACCTGATAGAACAAGGGCTTTACTCGATACATTGCTGTCTTGGAGCTGCTGTAATAGGGAGAGGCCATTTCCCTCAATTAATTCCATGTCAATCAGAATTAGGTCGGGAGTATGCTGCTCGGTAAGGGATAAAGCCAGAGCCGGACGATTCGCTTCCCCAATCACTTTAATGGCTCGATCCTGAATCTGGGAGAAGCTCAGGAGGGTTCTGATTCCAGCCCGAAATTGATCGTCGTCATCAACTAAAAGCGTTGATAGGGTTTTAGTTTGTTCTACTGGGGTTAACATACAGCGTTGTCCTCTGATAAGTTAATGGATGGAATCAATCGAGGTAGGCTTATCGAAAATTCTGCGCCTTTTTTGGGGGCATTTTTTGCCCATAGTTTCCCTCCGTGGTCAAGCACAACTTTTTGGGCAATAGCTAATCCTAAACCTGTTCCCTCCGAACGGCGGGTATAGAAAGGCTTAAACAGCTTCTGTAAATCCTCGGAGGATAGACCGGGGCCTTCATCTCTCAAGGTCAATAAAACATCGCCCTGCTGCTCTTGCCAATCAATGAAAATTTTTGCGCCTTGGGGACTAAAATGAATAGCGTTACTCAATAAATTGCTGATAGCTTGTTTAATTTGGAGTGGATCGAGTTTTAAAATAAGTGTGCGATCGCTGCAACAAACCTGAATATCTTTCTCCGAAATCCAGCCTTGAAATTCTTCCAGTGTTTTATGGACGAGGCTACGAATATTTTCCGGTACAATCTGCAAATTTTTACTACTTGCACACTGCACGATCTCAGTGAGAGTTTGATTTAAGCCGTGAGCAGTCTTGCAAATGACTGAAGCTTGTTCTTGCTCCTTACTCGGAGCCAGAAGATGACTAAGGTTATGGGCATAGAGACTAATTAAACCCAAAGGATGACGTAACTGATGCCCCACTCGTTGAACAAGATGCTCTAAAATTTGAATCTTCTGGCGGTGTTGCCAGTTTTGTTGATGTTCGTCTAAATATTCACCGATACTAGCAGCCGTTCGCTTGATGAATTGCCGTTGAGTATGAGACAAAGGCCCTTTGGCAAATAATAGTAAGTATTGATTAGGCTGACTTGATTCACCAAAATGACAATAATAAAAGCCTTTTTCTATTGTCTCTACATCAATCGGCTTTAATGCTAGAGCGGATGAAAGATTACCTAACCAACCTTCGGTCTGTAAGTAAGCTAGGGTCTCTTTCGCAAAAGAAAAAGGCATTTGAGAGGTTTCAATAACTTGTTGGCGATCGGACATCTGCGGAGCTTGATAAACCACTTTCGTCCATTGAATCTGCGGTTGAGCTGCCAGTTGCTCCATCTGTAGCTGCAAGAAATGCTTTAGTTTCCGGGTATAATACTGGGGAGTCCCCTTTTCTGACTGAGGACTCAGATTTTTTAAGAGTTTGAGACCTATGCCTGGGTTATCTGTGAGACTATCCATAACTTTTCTCCAAATTATATGCTCTACTTCTGGTTCTGTTGCAAAAAAGGTTGTGTCGCAAAAGTGAATCAGATGGTAAGGTAGTAAAGCCTTCTTGTTGATAATCAGTTTCCTATGAGGGAGCAGTGCGATTTTGTGAAATGCTAAAAATTAGGCTATAAATCACCTATTTAATAGATTGCAGCTATATAGCTGTCTTTATTAAAAATCTAACTTTTAACTGAGAATTAAAAACCGATTTAACAAAATCGCATTGTTCCCTTAATCATTTGGGCGTTTTCAAGATTTCTTACTTGGAATTGGTAAAGTAAGAAATCCAGTGAATGCAGTCAGTTTATGTTGTGATTGACAATTAGGACTTCAAGCGATGTCATCTCAATTCCGTAATTCTGTTGAAAATTTTGCACCTACTAAAAGAAGCTACGGTAGATATCTTGTGGGGGGACAAACTTATAACAAAAGTATGATCCAAGATTTTTACTAAACAGCAGACCTCTTGCATAAATCCAAAATAAGAACCCCACCTCGCCAAAGCTACGGTTTGTCTCCCCTACCCGCAACCCCTCATCGCTTGCGGGTGGGGGGTTAGGGACTTTTGCAAGAGGTCTAGCCTGTTTAAAATCAGGAAATGAAAGAAACTTATCCAGATGAATATTGTTCATAAAATTTTGACAATAAATTGTTATTAGCGATGTTTGTGAGCAAGCATAACTAACGAATTCAAGCCAAAGCCGAACTTACGCTTCTGTATCACTCATTGGGATAACTCAAATCAGAATATGCAGCTTTTAAGATGATTATTGATGTTTAGACTAAAAAATGACAAAACGACCTAGAGTGAATTAGACAGAAGTCGGATTTATTCCAATCAAAGTTGTTATTCAATATTAAAACAGCCCAAATATTTCTTTTTACTATGCTTGCCAGCTCAATTATCGATGCTAGCCTGACCGCACAAAATATAGCCTTTCGCCCCGGTGGGCCATCGGTTTCTTTTGGTGTTTCGGTGATCAACCGCAGCAATCAGTTTGCGTCGTTTCAACTTGAAATTAAAGCGGCGGGAGCAGGCGAGCAGAGTAACTGGTATCACCTTTCTCCAGATGTATCTGCCGCGAAATCACCGGGCGATCGCACTGATTTTCAAGTTGAGATTTTAGACTCTCCCCTCCCTGATTTCGTCGGGATCGTCAATCTAACGGTGCGGATTTTTTCGCCCCAGCTCTCTGAAGAACGACGATTAGTTCTGCGATTAACGTTAGAACCTAACGGTGAATTAAATCTACTGCGGATCGGACTACCTACCAAGCGGTTTCAAGTTTATCCTCGTAACGTCGTTGATATTCCCGTGACTGTCAAGAATGTAGGGTCGCAGCCTTCAGAAGTGCGCTTGCAGTGTGCAGAACTTGAGTCGTCCTGGCTAGTTGGTAGCTGTGAACGGTATATAGAAATTCCAGCAAATGGAGAGACAACAGCAACTTTCCAATGTCACCCCCCTAGAGCAGATCGAGTTCCAAGCCGCGATTATCTCTTTATTATAATTGCCAAAAGTCATGTGGGTTCTACCGTTGAAGTACAAGGGATTTTAGAAGTTTTACCCGTTGGGTTCATGCAGTTTGAAGTCCAGCCTCAGCAGCAGTGTATCCCGACTAAAAGACCCTGGCTCCCCAATTGGCGATCGCGTAGCAGTACCTTCCAATTGATGTTTAAGAACAATAGTAATCTGTTGCAAACACTCGATCTTGAAGTACGAGGCCAAGACGCGAAACGATGCCAAATTGAGGTTAGTCCAGAAAAACCCGTTCTGCCATTGGGAGAAATAACTTCTATAAACCTAACCTTCTCTCCCCGTCGTCCCTGGATCGGCTGGTCGCAAAAACTCAAGTTTGAACTCAAGCCTTGGCTATCAGACCCAAGATTAGGGAGTAGCGATCCAGCAACCCAGATTTTATTCTTAAAGGTTTTCCCAATCGTACCTCTATGGTTATTAGTGGCATTGTTCTTAATAATTGCAGCTGCTGTGTTTGTACCAAGGCCCATCACTCATCTTGCTGGCGTTAATGCCGTGCGACTCAGTGGCACGAGTGGCAGATCGCCGCTTGTAATGAGTGCCTCAGACGACTGTTCAATTCGCACTTGGGGCGTGACAGATTGGGGAACGCTAACCGCTCAGGGTGCTTTGAGCAAGGGGACGTTAGCCAAAACTTGCACCGATGTTCAACCTAACTCTTCCCAAGGACTTTTTGCGATTACTCAGCAAGCAATCCGATCACTAGCATTAATTCCGGTGAAAAATAATCAGGTCTTTGCAGGTCTAGAGAATGGAACCGTTCAGGTCTGGGATATCAACACTGGCAAGGGACTCTATACGCTCAAAGACCCCAAAGACCAGACAAGCGATCGCATTCTGGACTTGATTTTTACTCGCAACTCTCTGACGCTATACACCAGCTATGGGAGCGGAACCATTCGGAGTTGGCAAAGGCCGAGGGATGTCCATTTTGACTCAAAGCCTACCAAGGTTTTGAAGGTGCCTGATCGCTTCGCATATCAAGCCTGGTCTTTAGCACTCAGTCCAGATGAAAAGATCCTTGTGAGTGCCGGACAGTTTAAGCGGCTTGTCTTGTGGGATGTCGCAAACTCGCAACCTCGGCAGCTAAGGCTCTCAGACAATGCTCAAAATCGCGGAGAAAACGACTTTTTTTGGAATGTCAGCTTTGCGCCCAATACTCCTATCCTAGCAGCCTCTGATTCTGATGGTTACGTTACTCTTTGGGACTTAAGCCAATGTCAGAAAGCAGCGCCAAAGGGGTCCCCTAAAGAGCAACTTCCTCAGCAAAGCTGCGAACAACGGGCGAGGTGGCAGGTTTCAAAAACATCGGTTCGCAGCATTTTATTTACTCCAGATCAACGATGGCTTGTGAGTGCAGGCGATGATGGTCAGATCCTGGCCTGGCGTCTGACCGCAAAGGTCACTCCCGATCTGACTCAAAAACCGAAGCAGATCGCAACCCTGTCCAGCAGGATTACTTCCTTAGACTTAATTGCTAAAGACCAGGGAGTTTGGATTGCGAGTGGCTCTGATGATGCACAAGTTCGCCTCTATCGCTTTAACCCAGATGAATAAAACGTTTTGCTACCGATAATAGAACTTTTCAAACATCCTCTGAAGCACTCGCCGTATAATCCCATAGTTACTGACAAAAAATAATCCAGTGCGATGATTGATAAATATCCCCAAAATCTTATAGTATGCTACTTATCTTTGAGTATGCTTATATTACTCGACAGCATATCTTTAAGTCCACTGAAAGCTCAGACTGTTAATACTAGACAATTACCACCGAGTAACTTAAACCCGTCGCAAAAATTCCCACCACCACAGGATGTCCAACCACCCATCCCTTCGCCAGTTCCTTCACCTGAAGTACCACAGCCACTCCCCCCACCCGCAGAACTATTTCCACCCTCTACCCCAACTCCCCCACCGGAAGAACCACTCCCTGGCAACTTTCCTCAAACTATTGTTGTTCAATGGTTTGAAGTTGTTGGTAGCACAGTTTTCAGTCCCGAAGAGTTAGCCAAAGCCACTGCTGAATTTACCAAACGACCGATATCACTGAGTGAAGTCTATCAAGCGCGTTCTAAAATCACTGATTTATACGTCAAAAATGGTTATATTACTTCTGGCGCCTATATTCCACCTCAAACAATCCAATCCGGTGTTCTAAAAATTCAGGTGGTCGAAGGTAAATTAGAAGATATCCAGGTAACTGGAACTCGGCGGTTGAATCCGAATTATGTCCGCAGCCGACTAGCAATAGCGACATCAGGGCCTCTGAATCGCCAGCGTCTACTAGAGGCGCTGCAACTTTTGCAACTTAATCCTTTGATTCAAAAAGTGACTGCTGAACTCTCAGCAGGATCGCGGACTGGTGCGAGTCTTTTGGAAGTCAACATCAGCGAAGCTAAAACCTTTAGTAGCCAAATAGTTCTTGATAATGGGCGATCGCCTAGCGTTGGCAGTTTCCGCCGCCGATTACAATTAAATGAAGCCAACTTACTTGGATTCGGAGATGGTCTAAGTATAGGCTACACTAACACAGATGGTAGTAACTCCTTTGACGGCAGCTATACATTACCACTCAATCCCAAAAACGGAACACTCACTTTCAACTACGGTACCACATCAAGCAATGTCATTGAACATCCTTTCAACGTTTTAGATATCGAATCGGCTTCTCACTATTACGAACTAACATTCCGCCAGCCCATAGTCCAAACTCCCACACAAGAATTTGCCCTCGGGTTAACAGCTTCCCGCCGCGAAAGTCAAGCTTCTTATATCGACAAAGACCGAATACCTTTCCCTGATTTAGGTGCTGATAAACAGGGACGTACCAAGGTATCTGCGTTGCGATTTTTTCAAGAATGGACGAATCGTAACAGCCATGAAGTCATCGCCCTACGCTCTCAATTCAGTTTGGGCATAGATGTGTTGAATCCCACGATTCATCAAAGTCCTCCCGATAGCCGTTTTTTTGCTTGGCAAGGGCAAGCGCAGTTGGCACGCCTTTTAGCTCCTGATACCTTACTTTTACTTCGTTTAAATACCCAACTCGCATCGAGAACACTTTTGCCTTTAGAGCAATTTGGCTTAGGTGGACAGGATACCATTCGAGGCTACCGTCAAGATTACCTGCTGACGGATAATGGCACTTTTGTTTCTGGTGAAGTTCAAGTACCAGTTCTGCGCTTCCCAGAGATAGATAGCAGGTTACAGCTTATTCCCTTTGTAGATTTTGGTGTTGGTTGGAATAGTTCTGGTAGACAGAATCCCGACCATAATACTTTAGCTGCTGTTGGTCTGGGGTTGCGTTGGTCACAGGGCGATCGCTTTACCGTTCGTCTTGACTGGGGCATTCCTTTAGTATCAGTTAACTCATCAAATGAGAAAACATTACAAGAAAACGGTCTATATTTCAGTTTAATCTATAATCCGTTATAAATAGCATTTAAATATGATGTAACTTACCAGTCAAAACGGAAACTATTATGACTTGTTTGATGCGACAGGAATTAGTTGGAAGAAAACCACGCTTGTTGAATCTAAAAGCCAAGTTTACCACAACGACAACCATTTTTTATAATTTCGGTAAAGCTGCATTCTGGACATTTTATTCTTTTATTGTGCAACATTTACCATTACATTTCAGCAACGCCATAGTCCTTTACTGAAGATGCTGTAGAGATGTTGAATCTTATAACACCACTCAAAGTTATGCTGAATCCTCCCACCCGCCTAGAGGGTTTCCCAGGGGAGAGCGTTACCCTTCACATCAGTCTGATTAATCAAGGCGAGCAGGGAGCCGCAATTGATGTGTTTGTCGATCCCATGACTCAGACCCTGCTGGCATGGTGTCCATCTGCAAGAAAGCGGGTCGCCCTCGACTCCCAACAGGCTTGTGAAGTCAGCCTACTCTTTGAGATTCCCTCAGATGCTTTACCAGGAAGTTATCCCTACACGGTAGTAGTAGATGCCCCAGAGCATTATCCAGAAGAGACTCCAATTCATTACCCAGCCCGTCTTGAAGTTCTAGTTAAAGAGCACACTGTTATACGGTCAGAAAATCTTAGCTTTTCACTTAGCCCAGCAACTAGTCCCGTTCAGCCCTTACTAGTTCAGCCCAAGCAGCACCAGACGCTATCAGTAATCGTGAACAACCACTCCAGTCGAGTGGATCGCTTTCGGCTCCATTGTCTTGACTTGGATAAAACGTGGTTCACGATTCAATATCCTTCCAACCAACTGAGTGAGTTAGGCGTCGTTTCCAGTACGGATGGTTTGGAGCTGAATCCTGGAGGTCAAGGCCAAATCATCATTAAGTTCCATTATCCAATAGACATGCCTGCTGGTCAATATTCACCGACTCTACAGCTCATTTCTGATAATGCCCCAGAGCAGGTCTTTTTGGATCTGGTGTATTTAGAGGTAAAGCCAAAACTTCACCTGAGTGTTGAACTGGAGACTATTCTTGGAAAAGTCAGTCACAGTCCAGGACAGTATCGACTCATACTGACAAATCACGGAAATTCAATTCGAGAATTGGCCGTAAGTGCTAGCAGCCGAGATGAAACGGAGTTATGCTGCTATGTTTGCAATCCGTCTTCTGTCAATTTGTTGATTGGCGAAACAGCAACGATTAGTCTAACCATTTATCCCAAACATAAATGGCGACGTCCCCTCTTTGGGTATGGCTTAGAGCTACCATTTCAAGTCAATCTTCAAGATATTCAAGCATTACCGACGCCAGAAAAGTTACCGATGGGGTTGTTAGTTTGGAAAGCACGCCCTTGGTGGCAATTTCTGCTGTTGCTGCTGGCAGGGGTTGGTGCATTGTCGGGACTCGGCTTTTTGATTTGGTTTGTGTTCTTTAAACCCGCTCCAGAGCCAATCATGGCAGAATTCAAACCGGATAGCGCTAGCTATACGGAGGGAGGCAGGGTACGCCTAAGCTGGATGATCTTGAATTCAGAGCGGCTCGATCAGCTGGTGATTTCCTCAAGCAAAGATCGAACTGCGAGCAGTCCCCAAGTTTACGACTTTCGTCAAGGCTTACCGACAGAACTGAACCGTTATTGCCAAATTCGCGATCGCAATTTAACCTGCACCAACGTCGATACAGGTGCCCGAATGGCGGGAGAATACACCTTCCAACTTCAGATTAAGACAAAATCAGCAGAAAACCCTATTCCGCAGAAACTGAATGTCGTAATTCAACCTAAGCCACTGCCTCAGGTGGTGAGTATTGTAACACGCCAGTCTCAACTCGAAAGAGGTAAACCCTTAATTCTTAATTGGAATATCAAGAATTTTAGCCAACTCGGTCAGCTTCAGGTTATGGGTCAACTCAAAGAGGATAAACCAACGCTCCTCAAGACTTATGATTTTCAAAAACAAATTCCTCCAGAACTAACGAAGCAATGTCAACCTCCAGTTAACGAAACATTGAGTTGTTCCAACGTCGATATAGGGCTTCCAGCTAAACCAGGCGACTATACGATTAGCCTTCAACCTGTTTCTAGTGGAAGTCAAAAACAATCGTCACCCTCTAAAGCAATTCAAGTCCAGCTAAAGGCAACACCCCTTCAAATTATGGACTTTACGCTCAATAATCAAAGTTCAGAGGCGAATCCCTCAATGTTCTTAAAAGTTGGACAAGTTGTGACTCTCAACTGGAAGGTACAGGGGGATGGTGCTAAGGTTAAACTCGAACCTTTAGGTGATGTCCCAGCTAGCGGTTCTAGGAAATTGAAAGCGACCACAAGTCTCTCTCAAATTGTCCTCACGGCTGAAACCAAACAAGGTCAATCAGTCAAACGTGCGTTTTTGCTCCAAGTTGATACGCCAAAACCGCTTCAGAAGCCGACTAATACCGATTCTTTAAAAGTAAAGCTACAGATGACAAAGTAAAATTAGCGAGTTCAACACGAATTCTACTTGACCTAAAATGTCACCTTTTTTGATGGCTGAAATTTGTCCTTTGCGGAGTATTTATTCGTATTAAAGAAAGTATTTCACGAACGAATAAGCTTTTTCTACCTTAAAAATTTTTGGAAAAGCCACGCACCATCGCTGTATCCATGATACTGTACCTTTAAATTTGCGCCCCCATAGCACTGCTGCAAGAAGCTTAGACGCAGCGCATCGTAGACATCGCCTGATCGATCCTCCGCCCACTACTCAATGGGTTAAAGCTTGAAATCTTTATTTGTCATAGCTTAGATGACTACTAGAAAAAGTTCATGCCTAATTTTCATTGTCAAATAAAGTTGACATATTTATAATTAAATGATTTAAAAAATTAATCCTATCATGAGATAAAGGTCTATGTATAAATGAGCTTTTATTGTGATATTTGAAAAAGATTAACTATACAGGGTTAGCGCATCTCAAACCCTATTGACAAGCGGACTTGCATCGGTAATTGGGTTTGAAACAAACTGGTACTATCCAAGGGGAGCAATGCGATTTTGTGAAGTACTTAAAATTTGGGTGCTAAATCATCTATTTAGGGGTGCGATCGCAGCCAAATAACTGTTTTTATTGAGAATATAGCTCTGGAAATGAGAATTAGAGTCCGATCTAACAAAATCGCATTGCTCCCCTATCCAAGCTAGAGAGCCAGTCCACTAGAAATAGTTGACGTAAAACCCAGGATACATCTGTGATAGGTTAAGATTGTGTACATTTTATCAATACCTCTAAAGGATGAGAAAAAAGCTTTTGATAATGATAATAGCTCAGATGGGTGGGAGGAAGAGTCTAGCTTCGCTAAACTCTTCCTCCTGTTAATTTAATTATCATTATCAATAGTGAAAAAAATCCAATTTGATAGGGCGATCGCTAATCTTGAATAGAACGATTTCAGGATAAATCGGTTATTGTTGGGTCGCACAAAGATGTCAAACTAAGTGATGACAAGTTTGGCTCACCACGATGTCTAAAAAAACAAAGCGTAATCCCGACCACGTCAAGCGACATAATACTCCTACTATCAATAACGAAGTAATTAGCCAACAGTTAGAAGCTTTATTAACTCCTGCGATCGCTGCTCAACAAAAATACTATAAACAATTAGGATTACGAGACCGTATAATTAATTTGTCGTTGATGGTAGCGGCAGTATTAACACTGCTATGGCGGCTGCTATACCAAGCGTACAGGAATTAAATCGTTTGTTGGCACGAGAAAATTTGTTATGGTGTCGTGCTACTAAAATTGCTCAACAATCACTCGCCGAAAGGTTTTTAGTTTTCCCAGCAGAATTATTTGAGCGAGTCTTTAAAAATTTACTGCCTCAATTACAACAGAATTGGCAGCAACGTACTCAACGCTCACTACCAGATAGTATTAACTTTGCACGGAGAAATTTTGAACAAATCTGGGTGGCGGATAGGACAACACTGGAAGCTTTATTCCGTAAGCTCAAAAGTCTAGAAGAGTTAAAAACAGGGCATTTGGCAGGAAAGATTTGTACAGTCATCGATTTGGTGACTCGACTTCCCATCGAAATTTGGTTTCATACTAATCCATCGGCAAGCGATACTAATTTTGAGGCAGTACTTCTCAATTTACTAACTGCTAAAACACTAATTCTATTGGACAGAGGATTTTATCATTTCCTATTTTTTGAACGACTTATTAATCAAAATATTCACTTTATTACTCGATTAAAAGCTAAAGCGTCTATTAAAGTATTAAAGATATTTACTTCCGACCATTCTGTTAAAGACCAATTGATTCAACTTGGTAATGGTCGAGGTGGCGCTCCTCTTCTTACTTGAGGATGGGTACAAATTCGAGTTGGCAAAGCCACCTATTCTTACATTACCTCTGTTCTTGATCCAAATGTTTTACCTCCCTACCTTGTGGCTGATTTGTATCGACGAAGATGCAGAATTGAAGAGGCTTTTCACACGGTAAAACGCCTGTTGGGATTGTCTTATTTGTGGACAGGCTCTATTAATGGTATCAAGTTACAGGTCTGGGCAACTTGGCTTTTTTATGCCGTTTTAGTGGATCTGGGAGATGCGATCGCCGACGAATTATCTTTGCCTTTTGATCGTATTTCTTTGGAAATGATATATCGTGGTTTGTACCATTTTAGCGTTGCTTACGCTCAAGGTAAAGCTACAGACCCAGTTAAGTACTTCACCGCAAAAGAAAATCAGGATTTAGGCGTGGTCAAAGCACTCCGAAAACCTATCCCCAAGCTGGATTTATCACCTTTTCCTCTACCCCCCTTGACAACCGTGCAATTCTCTTAACCTGTCACGGATGGGCGGCGGCTGTCTCAAACTCGAATACCATACTATGATCCACCTGTCAATAGGGTTTGAGATGCGCTAACCCTGATTAACTATAACCTCTGAATTTAAATTAGTACATAAGTCTGATTGCATTGGCTAGGATATCGCTTAATCTGAGTATATAGAAACGAATTAGGTTTCTGTTTATGCTGAATTCGATTCTTCAAACCCTAGCTGAAATGTTGACTAACGGATCTATTCTCACTAGCACTGAGCAAATAAACTTTAGTCACCCTGGAAGCTTAGAAAATAGTAATAGAGAGCTATCACTTAATCTCTATCTGTATGATGTTCGGATCAATAAAAAAATGCCAAATAATGGCAGGCAGGTGGAACGCTATTTTGATGATTCACGACAGGTTGCAGAAGTATCTAGAGCACCCAGTTTCTTCGATATCTCCATTGTGATTACAGCCCGCGATCGCACTGTATTAGGAGAGCTTCATCTTCTGTCTGAAACTCTACTGCTGTTAATGCGGAGTAGAGTCTTGCGGGAGGAGTTTCTAACTCCTGATCTTCGTGGTCACGGCAACTTATCATTCTCAGTCACTAACGACCCGCCCATTGATGTAGGAAGTTTATGGGGTTCTCTTTCTCTTCCCATACGGCCTGCTATTTATTTGACAGTAACCGTTCCCTTTAATGTATGGAGAAAAACAACTGTACCTTTGGTTACGGAACGAAATTTTGGGGTCAATAATTCAATTCCAGCTATCAGCAGGAGCGGAGCTAAAACTCAGCGAGTTGCCATTGCTGGCATTGTCAAAAATACTTTGAACTCAAAGCCATTAAAACAAGTTCGAGTCATACTTCAAGGAACCGAAAAATCAGTAACTAGCAACGAGGAAGGGTATTTTATCTTTGAGAATTTGGCATCTGGAAACTATATTTTACAGCTTAGACGATTTGGCTATCAGTTTAAGACTTGCACTGTTGTTGTGGACGAAAAACCATGTATCCCTAAAGAGATATTACTTATGCCCGCCTACTAGATTTCTATATCAATCGATTATCTAACAAATTAAGGAGTACTTAACATGGCTAGATTAGACTATTTTGCACCAGGCGTTTATGTTGAAGAAGTCGATCGCGGCAGTCGTCCGATTGAGGGTGTCAGTACTTCAGTTGCAGGATTCATGGGCTTCACCGAAGATATACGCGGCGGTGCGGAGCTTTTTAAGCCCATGCTCGTCACCAGTTGGACTCAATATCTTGAGTATTTTGCTCGCTCAGGTTCAAATGGTTTCACAGATTTTGATGCTTATTTGCCGTTCTCTGTGCGTGGATATTTTCTGAACGGAGGAGGACGATGCTGGATCACCAGTGTTGGAACGCAACTACCAGGTCTTGGTAAAAATGCCCCACGTAAAACCCCACTATTAGAAATCCCAAGACGCGGCAATCGTCCTAGTTTGAATTTAGCCATCCGACCCGAACAAGCTGATGGAGGTTCCATTCATATTGAAGTGAGCGATGGAGTACCTCGTGCATTGCCACCAGCAAGGAATGATGATGGCACATATCTGCCTGTTGAAGAAATGTCGGAAGAAGACGCAAGTTTAGAAACTCTACATAATCCTAGAGAGTTCTTCTCTTTGAAAATATCCCGAGACGAGCAAGTGCTTGAGGAGTACCATCATCTCAGTATGGATCCAGAACCTCAAACCCAGGCTGCTACCTATGTGGTTGAGGCTCTAAAAAATTCTGAGTACGTTCTTATTGGAGATGTTGCTCAGCCTGGGCGACCTGTAGTACGTCGCCCTTTGAATGGCGAATACGATTTATTGCCTCCTATCCCTAATTCTACGCCCGAGAAGTTTTCTCGTGACGTTGAAGGAAATCGAGATAATCGAACTGGGGTGCTTGGCCTTTTTGAAATCGACGAGATCACAATGTTGTGTTTTCCAGATTTGATGCGAGCCTATGAAGCTGATCTTTTGAACATCGAGCAAGTTCATGGGATAATGGAAACCATGATCAGTATGTCTGAAGGGGGTAGCAGCGGTAGCAACCCTGGACCAACAAATCGAATGGTGGTGCTCGACCCACCCCCCGATCGCATTAAGCCTCAAGATGTGGTGGAATGGTTAGATGAGTTTGGTCGCCGTTCTATGTTCGGGGCACTGTATTATCCTTGGGTTAAAGTTCCTAATCCAAACAATGCCGGACGACCTATTCTCGTTCCACCTTCCGGTCACATGATGGGCGTGTGGGGACGCACAGATGAATCGCGAGGCGTTTATAAGGCTCCTGCGAATGAAGTTCCTAGAGGGATAATTGGGTTAGCTTACGATGTCAACTTTAGAGAGCAAGAACTTCTCAATCCTCTAGGGATCAACTGCATTCGTAAATTTCCCAACCGAGGAATCCGCATTTGGGGTGCCCGAACCCTTGTGGAACCTGACAAAACGGAATGGAGATACATCAGTGTCAGACGACTCATCAGCTATATTGAGCGTTCCATTGAAGTGGGAACTCAGTGGGCTGTCTTTGAGCCGAATGACCAACAGTTATGGACGCAAGTGCGATATTGCGTTAGCAACTTTTTAGAGCGCATCTGGCGCGAGGGAGCTTTATTTGGTGCTAATCCTGAGCAAGCTTTCTACGTGAAGTGCGACGAAGAAAACAATACGCCTGAAACAATGACGTTGGGCCGTTTGTATATCGATGTTGGTGTATGCCCAGTGCGTCCGGCTGAATTTGTGGTATTCCGCATTAGTCAGTGGAATGCTCTGGAAAATGAAAACGACAACTAACTGTTCTCAATCATTCATATCAAGCAAAAAAATAGGAGAATATCATGGCCGACGAGAAATATGTTACTGCTTCTTCTTTTAGCCTTAGTGGGGGCAGTTTGGGTGGAACGATAGCAGTGAAAAGCTTCTCTGGTTTAGAAATGAATGTTGAAGTATCTGGTACTAGTGCCGGTAATCAGGTGGGAGCAAAGAGGAAGCTAGAACCTAAACCAGGTCCAACAAAACCCGGGACACCAACGTTTGTTTGTCCAATACCTAAGGGTGACAAAAAATTAGCGACATGGTGGAAAAAATTAAATCCCAATGACAAGCCAGGCGATTATAAACCTGAGGATTTGACGTTCAGTTTTATAGGGGGTAGTGGACCTGTTGCTGAATGGCAACTAAAAGGCGTTTTTCCCATGAAATACCAGGTGAGTGATGCAGATTCTGACTCTTCCGACCTTGCTACTGAAACAATTCAATTGTGCGTTACAGAAATCAATCGGGAGAAGTAATGTTCGCAAACGTGGAAGAATGAAGACTCCAGAGATAAACGCCATTATATAGTGAGTAATACTGTCAAATGTACGCGATTTCTGGTGTGTTATCAGTCTTCTTGAGTGAAGTCCTACCTCAACCTTCTGATCTCTAATTTACCATTAGAGATCTATCTTCCCTCAACGGCTACTCACCTTGGCAAGGGAGAAGATGGAGAGTAGTAAGTTCGAGACTTACTCGAAGAGTACTACTCTCCAGATAGGGGGTTGCCAAATCCCATCTATAGTTCGACCCAATAAAATTGGGATGAAATAGCTAACCGTAATCTTTGAAACACTTTAATTAATCTATGAGTAATGCAACTGTATTGATGGCAGCTAGCTTTGCTATAACTTTGAAACTTGATGGCTCCAATGATTTTTTGGACGGAATTTTTCTGGGGTGTGATGGTTTTGACTTTACCCAAGAGGTTATCCAGTTTACAGAAGTCACTAGTGAGCGCTGGGGGAAAGCCAATAAGGGACGCTCCCGGCTGACCAAGCTTCCTGGTAACGCAGTAGGTGGAAATCTAACTTTACGCAGCGGTATGACCATTTCCAAGAGTTTGTGGCTATGGTTTTCGTCGGTGCAAAAGGGCAACTGGTTTAAACAGCGCAGAACTATATTAATCACTTTTCATGAAAGGACTAAAGCCCGAGCAGCCTTTCAGTTTACAGAAGCTTGGCCAACCAAATACCGGATTGGAGAGATGAAAACGGATACAAGTGATGTAGTAATTGAGGAGATAGAGATCGCTTATGAAGGGTTTGAACGAATATCAACTTAACCATTGCTGAATTTACGAAGAATATGAAATTACTATTCAAAAATGTCAATAGCATTTAGAACACTCTGAAAACCTGTTTAGCTTTATCAGTGTAGAGAAGCAAAATCATGAAGCGAAATTTATTTAGTATACTTGCTCTTTTAGCAACATCTACTTTAGTATGGATTAATAGCCCTGCGAGTGCAACACCTAGTAGTTATCAAGAAAGCTGTAACAACATCTCAGTTTTTGGCAACGTTCTCTCAGCTAATTGTAGCCAAGTTAGTGGCTCCTTCAAGAAAACTTCAATAGTCTTACACGGGATTGAAAATATTAACGGCACTTTGAAAGTGACTGATCCAGGTAAAGTTAGCAATTATCATTTCACTTGCCGTCATATCCGCATCAGAGGAAACTATTTAGAAGCTGCTTGTAATAGAATAAATGGCACAACTATGTGGACTTCAGTAGTTTTGCAAGGAATTGAAAATATTAATGGTGTGCTGAAGTATATCAGCAGTCCCTGAATAGTTATCGAGATGATAAAAAAGTAGCTCTACTTTTTTATCAGTATCAGGACTTACACACTCAGATCCCCCAACCCCATTAAAAAGGGCAGGGCTGATTCATTCCACAAGAGTAAGGAGTTTGTCAATGTCATGAGAGAGAAATCTTTGGGCAATTGTGATGGAAGCATAACCATTTCGACGGAGTATATTAAGAGCGATCGCTCGCATAATTGAGAGATTTGCAGGAGCGTTACCCATACTTATAGTCGAATTATCTTCATTCAAAACTACATCCTTAACCCAATGGAGGCTGTTTTCGATACCCCAATGTCCGCGAATACCACAAGCAAATTCTTTCGCTGTACCAACTATACTGCTGATATAACAGACAACCTGACGATATGCTTTGCCCGCACGGGTTCCGACTCTTTCAACCCGAATTAAAGACTTAATGCCTGTCCACTGCGAATTAATCCCAGTTAAATCATCAAAAACTTCGACAGTACGTGTTGTAAACCTATTTCTAGTTTTTTCAGTTTCGATATGACGACTGACTGGTTTTCTAAGTGCAGCAATGCGTTTAATATGACGATATAATGTTGGCTGGTTATCTTTAACAGCGATTGCATAGTCGTTGCCACTACTTATGATTAGCTTGCAAGTTTTTTTTGACAATGCAACGAATCAAAGCTAAATACCGCACCCTTTATATCCAATGTTGTAATTAAATTTTGTACGATTACAATTTCGCTTTCCTTCTTGTTATCAAATTTTCCCATACCTAACACAAGCCCTCTTTTCCTAGCAAATACGGATACAATACTGACAAAATTTTGACTAGATGAATCATAGTCTTGGACTGTACCTTTAATGCTTTTGCCATCAATGCTATACCATTGTGAAACCTCTAAATCAACGTACTGGTTAGCCCACTGATTAAATATTGAGGCAAGTTTATCGAAGTCTACTCCCATAACTACACGTCTTATAGTTGAGTAAGAAGGAACACCATGTTTTCGTATCCCAAACGTTTCTATAAGCACACGACGATGCCGTTTTACGAAATCTCCCCATGCGCGATACCCAACATATCCACTCATAGTGCCCATTATTACAAACAGTAATACCAACCAAAGTGGATGTCTTCGACCATCTAGAGTTCTAAAATCTTCCACTTGCCGCAATTGCTCAATCAGATTCGCACCCATAATTTTTTATCCCCTCAGCACTTGCTATTTTACCTGTTTCATTCCATTTCAAACAGGATTTGTCAAGATGGTTAGCGAGAAAAATTGTAAGTGAGGGTGACGATGAGATGAACTTTTAAGCACTTAAACAACAGTAAAATTGTTCATTTTATCGGCACGTTAGTAACAAAATAATCAATTTTTAATCGCTAGAAACCTTGATTTTTCTAGCTATTTAGGGAATGAAACAGCCCTGCTGGGGCTAGGGGGATCAAGGTTTCAGGCTTCAGTGCGTAAGTCATAAAAATTTATTACACCCATTCATTCAGTAGAAGCTTATGAGTAATGGATTGGCGATCGCAGCGATCACAGCTGTATTCAAAAACCTATTGGAAGACGGCTTGGTTCAGAATGCAGCCCTGTCGAGTATGGGAAATGTGCTAGTAACCACACTTCCCCCAGATCAGATTTCTATTGGAGTCGATGGTCAACCTCAGTTAAACCTGTTTCTCTACCAAGTTTCGCAAAATCGTAATGCAGACATGGGTGGGCGCGATGCCAAAGGCGACAAGCTAGGCAACCAGCCAGCCCATCATCAAGGCAGTACAGAAGAAGGTGCAATTCTCCCCTTAGCCATCAATCTCCATTATGTATTAACCGCCTACGGAAACAAAGACTTTCAGACGGAAATACTGTTGGGTTATGTCATGCAGCTCATGCATCAAACTCCAGTTTTATCCAATGCCATGATTCGAGCAACGCTAAATCATGTCGCAACCATCAATCGTTCCGGTCTTTTGGCACAAGCGATTGAATCGACTTCTGTTGAAGCTTTGACCGAGCAGTTAGACCAAGTAAGGATCGCGCCCAACTTGTTAGATACAGAACAGATGTCCAGATTGTGGTCGCTCTTAAAAGGTTCTTATCGACTCTCAATTGTCTACGAAGTATCGATGATGTTTATTGGATCTAAGAAATCTTCACTTTCTCTAGGTTCTAGTAAAGGGGGATTGAATCAGCCGCAAATTGAGAAAATTGTTGCATCGCCTACGAATGGCGAGATTGTAGCGGGGAGCAGTCTAATCATCTATGGGAAGAATCTTAATGAGGATATAACTCTGCTCCGTTTGAACAAAGGAGAAAACCTATTAGAACCACAAGTTGTTGAAGAAAACAGAATTTTGTTTAAACTGCCTCAAAATCTATATGCTGGGGTTCACAAGGTTCAAGTTGTTCATCGACAACTATATAAGTACCAAAACTATAAAGATTTAGAGGTAGTGTCGAATGAGCAGACTTTCGTTTTGCATCCAACCATAGATGATAACCCTGTTCTAGCTCTTCAAGGCTAATATGTGCGATCGCACCAAGGATGAGAAATTAGGCAAGTCATTGACGAGTGTAGAAGTCACTGGTTGGATCTAATCAAAGTTTCAACGCCCGCGATCGCGCTTTTTAGCCTTAAAACAGACGCGCCTTTTGCGATCGCCACAACAATAAATTTGTAATTTAGGGTGATTTTGAACCAGATTTTGACCGTTTGAACCATATTTAAAGCAGGGAGCACCAACGATGAAAAAAATTGCTAACAAGATACTCCATCCACGGAAGGAACGTCAGCGTCGTAAAGAACAAGATCGTCAGGAGGGAGAATCGTCTATGCAAGCGACGACACCAGCACGATCTCCATCACAATCTGGCTCAGTATCAAAACTAACGCTTGATCGCTTCCTCAGCGGATTGGAAGCGCAAAACGGGAGTAAGGACTCACTGACAGCGGATGCACAGAATCGTGAGAAGAGTGACACATATGCACCAAGATTTATGCTTCATGGAACTTCAAAGAGCAATGCAGACAACATAGAACAAACGGGGCTACAAACATCTTATGGAGGACAGGAGGGAGGAGCTAGTACAAATATGAATGACCCGAAATATATAGAAAATTCTCAAGGCGTGGTTCATGGTACTCCTAGCAGGAGAACAGCCAGGACTTATGGACAATATCATACCAAACTCAGTGCTGCAGGAAAGAGTGGTGGAGAAAGGAGTATTCAAGACAACAGTGCCTTCATAGGTTTCGAAGCCGAAGATCCCAAATCAATAAACAGAGATGATGATTCCGATGCCGGATACAAGGTAAGTCAATCACTCCCCCCCAATAAAGTCGTTAGGATACCAAACGAGATAATCGAGGAGACGTTTGACCCGACAAACCCGATACCAAGTTAGAAGTAATGATTTGTTGTAGGCGTAAATGACCCTCCCCTAGCTAAAGTCGTTTGCGCCCTTAACTATTAGCTCAGTAGTTTTTTTGGCAGTGTAGGGCATCTATGCTGAACACAACGCCCTCTAAATGCAACATTTCAAGCATTGTTTGTACTACTTTTAATTGGCGTTGTTGTACGAATAGAGAGAATGGTAAATTTTATCAATCACCTATTTCCTTGCCACACTCAGCCTAAGTATGAAGACGAAAGCCAAATACAGAGTTCGCAACTGGAAGGAGTATAATGCAGCACGATTTTGAAGTCTGGTACCAAGCCAACCACCACTATTCAATTGCCGCTTTCGATCTAGTCCACAATCTTCTACAAAACTCGACCGATCGATCTGAAAACGATCCCGACGCAATATCTTCAAACACCGATCGCGATCGATCTCAACTCTGGAAGATAGCTTCTGAAATGTCATTTCTTCCAGCTTTTGAGCAAATTTGTCAAAAATTTAGACTTTCAGAATTTGAGTTTTATATACTGGTTTTTTGCGCTGCCATTGAACTCGATTCGCGTTTTCCAGAATTATGCACTAAAGTCTATAACGATCGGAACTACTACTATCCAACATTTGGGTTAGCCCTCAGAACCTTACCAAATCCTCATTGGAGTGCATTAGCTCCTGATGGAGCGCTTCGCTACTGGAAGCTCATCGATTTAGGTTCGGGTAATAGCCTTTTGAATAAACAATTGTTTATAGATGAGAGAATCCTTCATTACCTTCAAGGTCTCCAAACAACAGACCCATTACTGACAGGACTTACTAAACTACCTTCAGATTGTCCCAATCAACTAATGCCCTCTCACCAGAGTTTAGCCGATAAAATAGCCGCATTATGGCATTTAAGTTCATCTCAAGATATTCCCCCCATCATCCAACTGTGTGGTTCAGAGATAGAAGATAAGATAGATATTGCCCAAGTCGTTTGTCACCAACTTGAGCGAGGCATCAGTCTTCTGAACTGCGATCGCATTCCTCTAAACTCTAATGACTTAACTTCTTTCACTCGCCGATTGCAGAGAGAATGTATTTTAGAGCATAGGGCGCTCCTACTCAATTGCGATGATACGGATCTTTTTGATCCAGAACAACGTGCTGCGCTCAATCAACTCCTGGAGGAATTTTCAGGGTTTATCGTTATTACAACGCGCGTTCCACTCCAGGAGTTAAAGTCTAAAATGATTCGCTTTGATATTCCCAAACCAGAACCCCAAGAACAGTTAATCACCTGGCAAGCCTCTGTAGACGAACTCAAAACCCAACTCAATGGACAAGGCACGCTAATCCCAAACTCAGAACAGTTGTCTCAAGATTTGCAAGCGCTCACGTCTCAGTTTTACTTAAGTACTTCTACAATTCGTAGTGCCTGTACCGCAGCAATTGGACAATTGACAACGCAATCTGCTATTTCCTTCAAACAGACATTATGGGAGAGTTGTCGCACTCAAGCGCGACCTGGTTTAGATAAACTTGCAGAGCGCCTTGAATCTAAATTGACCTGGGAAGACTTGGTATTGCCGCCCCTACAAAAACATACCTTAGAGCAAATTTCAGCCCACGTTCGCCAAAAGGCTAAGGTATATGAAAATTGGGGATTTGCAGCAAAGAATAGACGTGGACTGGGTATCACAGCTTTATTTTCTGGTCCTAGCGGAACGGGGAAAACACTCGCTGCTGGAGTGCTTGCCAATGAGTTAAACTTAGACCTCTATAAAATTGAACTGTCCTCAGTTGTCGGCAAATATATTGGTGAAACTGAAAAAAGTCTCCAGCGTATCTTTGATGCAGCAGAGAGTGGTGGCGTTATTTTGTTATTTGACGAAGCAGATTCAATCTTTGGTAAACGGAGTGAGGTCAAGGATTCTAAAGATCGCTACGCCAATCTTGAGGTCAGTTATTTGCTACAGCGAATGGAATCTTATTCTGGACTAGCCATCTTGACCACAAACTTGCAGAGCAATTTGGATTCTGCCTTTATGCGGCGGCTGCGCTTTGTGACTCAATTTTCTCTCCCGGATGCCGCGCATCGAGAAAAAATTTGGCAACGAATTTTCCCATCGAATACCCCCACTCAAGGATTAGATTTTAAAAAGCTCGCTCAGCTCAATACTGCTGGTGGAAATATCCGCATTATTGCCCTCAATGCTGCATTTGTAGCAGCTGATGCTGGAGAAGCAGTCCAAATGAAGCATATTTTAGGGGCTACTCAAACCGAGTATGAGAAATTAGGCAAGTCATTAACGAGTGTAGAAGTCGCTGGCTGGATCTAATGAAGTTTGATAAATAAATATTCTATGATAATAAGGTAAAACTATAAGCATTTTGACCGATTTTTACTCTCAAGTTTTTATAATGCCTACAGCCTGCATAATTAGCTTGCTTTGCTCCCAATAAGTTCAGTAAAGCTAAAATCACACAAAACACATGCAGTGTATTTAATACTTGCATATTGCTGGGAGCAACGCGATTTGGTAGATTGGGGTTAAATTATCAATAAAACCAGGGTTTTTGTTGCGATGCCGACGGCGGGCTACGCGTAGCGTAACGGAGGTAATCGCATCCCGAAATAGCCTATTTCCGTTCTTGGTTTTAGCACTTCACCAAATCGCGTTGCTCCCCTTGCATATATTGTAAACCTCATTTTGTTGTCCAGTAGGGGATAAAATAATGGTACTTAATTTTACCAAAACTGATAGTATTCCTGTACTACCAAAGCGGCAGAATAATCTTAACAAATTTTCTACCTATATTATGCTTAGTAACCAAAATAATCAATTAGCGTTGCAATGGAAACATCAACCTTCTCTGCAACGTAATTTGAAGTTATATGAAGAAAAGCATCAGGAGTTTTCTAATTTATTTTGCCACCAGGATAAAGGAATAGACATCGCAAATTTTTGGCGAAAAGTAGCATTTGATGAATCACAATTAATAGCAACTTGGGAGCCAAGTAATAAAACACAACTTGCCTATGAACATTTAGCAAGTTACTTTGAAGAAAAATGCTATTGGGCTGCCAAAGACTTATGTAAAGAGCCTAACGCCAATTCTTGGGAAGAATATCTATGTATTGCTAGATTACTAGTTTATAATCCACTAAGATTGAAAGAAATTTTAGTTAATTACAATTTTGAAAGTGCGAATATAGATACATATATAAGTAAGATTTTAACAAACCATATTAAATTTTCAGCAGAAGTTAATAGATTTTCACGGTGGAGATTGTTATACAAAAAGATTGATAAAGAACTCATAGAAGCACTAAAAGTATTCGGAATCATTGAACCAGAAATTTCATTAATTGTTTTTGCTAGAAAATACTTTAAGCAAGTTTATTTAATTAACAAGGTTAAAAATCCAACCAGAATTACAGGTAAAAAATGGATAGCCCCTGAGGAAGAAGATTTTTTACAATCTGCTCAATGTTATAACGTAGAAAAAGTATTACCAACTGCACCCCATGAGGTATTTGTTAACTCTAATAAAGTGACTGCAAAACAAATTCAAGATTGGATGGAGGTTTGCATTAAAGCTTTAGAAAGTTATCCGATATCAATTTTACCGAAATTTTCACTTGATGCCTTGCAATTAGATGGATTTGAAGTTAAATCAGAATTACAAGTTGCAGAAATTGAATGGGAAAAGATATCAAGCACTGAGGATACAAGAGAACAAGGATTTTTGGCGAATCAAGCTAATTCAATTTTATCTGAGCAAGTTCAATCCATGAAACTGGATGACCGGAAAATTTTACTTCTCTATTATGGGTTTGGACTCAATCAAAAACAGCTGGCAGACAGATTAGGAATGAATCAAAGTACAATTTCTCGTTATCTAACTAAATCTACAATCAAATTATTAGAAGCTATAGCCAAAATCTCCCAACCACAACGATGGGTTAAACAGTATGTAAGACGATGGTTAGAAAACGAGTATCATGCACCAGTACACTCAGATTTGATTCAAGCAGCTTTGGTGTCAGCCATCAAGAAATTAGTAAAGGAAGAACGTGAGATTTTACAACTTTATTATGGAGAACAAATGGATGAAATAAAAATTGCTGACCAGTTAGGTATTAGCTTGGATGAAATAGCTACAACGCTTACTAGAGCAAGAAATGTCTTACAACAAAAAGTGATGCAGGAAATAAATATTTGGATTAAAGAATATTTAGAAAAATGGTTGGGTAATTATTCCAAATCTCTCCTAAAAGTAGTGTTGAAAAATGAAGCTAAATTAGGAAAGAAAGAATTAAAACTAGAAGAACAGATTTCCCTACTGGAAATATATATTCAAAGTCAGTTGTATTAACTTTATTAGGGAGGGGAAATATAATATTATGTTGAGTTTATCAGATTTTGTAAATATTGACACTAAGCATATTTGGTTACAGGTAGAGACAGCCGAACAAGAAAAAGTATGGCAGCTTTCCCAACATCACTCAAATGCGATCGCAATTTATAATGCTTATCTTAATCGCATGTGCTTGAGTCCCTTACTCACTTGGTTTCAGGCGTCCTTACAAGAATCCACGTTACGTGCAGAGCTATTTCCTAGTGAAGAAAATTTACCTAGTATCTTAGAGATAGTAAATGGCACAGCAATTAAAGTCGGTGAAACTAAGATAGTATTAGTGCCGACTGAAACAATAGATATAGAAGAATTGTGCGTACCGCAAGAATGGGTAGATATTAGTAGTTGGGCAGCCGACTATTATATACCAGTGCAGATAAATTTGGATGGCGATAATGATGATTCTTGGATACGAGTATGCGGATTTGCTACCCATCGTCAATTGAAAAACCAAGGCAAATATAATTCAAGCGATCACACTTATTCTTTACCTATCGAAGAGTTAACTGAAAACTTCACCTTACTTTTTGCTACACTGGGGCTGCGTTGGCGAGAAGAAGTTCCACCTGAAGTAATTTTGTCAGCAGCAGAAGCTCAAAACCTATTGCAGACATTGAGTGATGCTTCTATTTATTCTCCCAGGGTACATTTAGATATACCATTTGTTCAATGGGCGGCATTAATTTCCAACGAACAGTGGCGACAAAAACTGTATAATCAACGTTTAGGTAAAGAAAAAAATACTGTATCCATTGCTGAGAAATACTTGTTACCAAGCATAGAATCAATGAATAGCGTCTCTGTAGACTCCTTATTTATTCAGGTGAATCTTAATCAATGGTTTCAGAAACTGTTTGCAGCAGGATGGCAACCTATTGACGAAGTTTTAAATTCACAGATAGGAAATTTAGCGTTTGAGTTCAGAAGTTTTTCTGGAACTAATAAAACAGGTGTAAATGGAGTTAAGCTAATTGATTTGGGGGTACAATTAGGAGGACAATCTTTAGCACTGATGCTTGCTCTCTCGCAGGAAGAAGACAAGAAAATTGCTATCATCGTACAAGTTCATCCTACTGGTAATAAGAAATATTTGCCACAAAATCTCAAAGTTATCCTTTTAGAATCGGGAAATATTCTACAAGAAATTGAATCCAGAAGTCTAGATTCATACATTCAACTTAACCGTTTTAAAGGTTTAAGCGGAACCAGCTTTTCTATTCAATTGACTCTTGATAATTTCAGGATGATAGAAAATTTTTCTATTTGAAACTATATCAAGTTTAGGCAACTTACTTGTAATAAAATTTCTTGATATAAGTTTGGTTGTTCCTTGTCAAATCTAACATGACCTCTAAACTGGCGTTGGGTTTTGTTCCTCAATCTAATAAGCTAGAGATATTATAAGTGTTTAAGACAACTTGATATTAGCTAATTAGTATTTTCAAGTTATGAGATAACAGATTAAGACTTATAATATGCATTAAAACGGTATGCATTCTAACTGTGAATTATAGCTATCTTATAATTAAAGATGAGTAAGTTAATTGTTATCAGCTTAGAAAAAGGAAACTTAAACGATGGCTTTTCCCCTGTAACTGCACAATTGTGGGAAAGTAACAACTCTCGTCCGATAAAATTTACAGCTAGTTTACCTCCTGCACCAAAAATTGCTGAACTCTATAAACGCTTTCAATTAATATATCAAGCACTTCATAAACGATTTGTGAGTCGTTCGGGAATCGAAGTAGAATCGACAGGTTTAAATAACGTTAGTGAAGTAGATTTTAGTGAAGTTCAACAACAGTTATATGAAACAATCAATTCTTGGCTAAACTCGGATTTATTTCGCCCAATTGATCAAAAATTACGAGAGAAATTGGCTTTAGATGAAGAATTTCAAGTTATTATTGAATCAAGCGATTATCTTCTACAACGGCTACCTTGGCATTTGTGGAATTTTATTGAGCATTACCAATTATGCGAAGTTGCTGTAAGTACTCCAAAATATGAGCGAGTAATACCATTACCCAAACAGAAAACAAATAAAGTTAGAATATTAGCAATTTTGGGTAGTAGTCAAGGAATTGATATTCAGCAAGATAGAAAGATTCTAGAACAATTACCAGATGCATCAACAGTATTTTTAGTAGAGCCTTCACGTCAGGAATTAGATAAGTGGCTTTGGGACGAGCAAGGCTGGGATATATTGTTTTTTGCAGGCCACAGTCATAGTGAAGATGATAGGGGTCAGATACATATAAATCCAACTAGTGTCTTAACAATAACAGAGTTAAAAAATGCATTGAGTTACGCAATTTTACGCGGTTTAAAGATAGCTATTTTCAATTCTTGTGATGGTTTAGGATTAGCACGACAGTTAACTAATTTGCAAATTAATCAAGTTATTGTCATGCGGGAAGAAATACCGGACTTTATAGCACAAGAGTTTCTGAAACATTTCTTGGGAGCTTTTTCTGAAGGTCAATCTTTCTATTTAGCGGCGCGTTATGCACGTTCAAGATTACAAGGGTTGGAAGAGGAATTTCCTGGTGCTTCTTGGCTACCTGTGATTTGTCAAAATATAGCGGAAGAGACTCTAACTTGGCAAGAATTATCCGGTCAAACTAACATAGTTGCTTCCCCTAAATTGACAGCGCGGAATCTGAAAATCACATTTTTAGTGAGTATCTTGATTGCCAGCTTAATTACGGGAGTGCGATCGCTCGGCTTCATGCAAAAATGGGAACTGTCAGCTTTCGACTCAATGATGCGGATGCGACCTGACGAAGGTGTAGATAAGCGTCTTTTGGTGATTACTGTCACAGAAGCAGATATTCAGGCTCAAGAACAAAGACAAAAATCATCACTATCAGATGGTACACTACAAAAACTATTGCAAAAATTGTCACTTTACAAGCCAAGAGCCATTGGTTTGGATATTTATCGAGATTTTCCGGTAGATTCTCAATATCCAGATTTAGCAAATCATTTGCGAACAAACAACAATTTTATTGCTATCTGTCAACTTGGCGGTAGCAAACAACAAGCAGTTGGGATTTCACCACCGCCGGAAATTCCACCAAACCGCATAGGTTTTAGTGATGTTGTATTTGATAGTGATTTGATAATCCGTCGTAATCTACTATCTATAACACCAGAACCGGAATCAAATTGCAAGTCGCCCTACTCCCTCAACTTCCAACTTGCACGACAATATCTAGTTAAAGAAGGCATCAAATTCGATATTAGTGACGAAGGCTACTTGCAGCTTGGCAAAACAGTCTTTAAACCTATAGATGTTCCTACAGGTGGTTACCAACAAGTTGACCCAAAAGGACACCAAATACTACTTAATTATCGCTCTTCACGGGAGGTTGTAAAACAGGTCAGTGTCGCACAAGTCCTGAATAATGAATTCGACCCCAACTGGGTAAAAGATAAGATTGTTTTGATTGGCGTTGACTCACAAGGCGCTAAAGACTATTTTCTTACACCCTACAGTATGGCAACTACCCCATACCAGGAAATTCCAGGGGTAGTGCTTCAGGCACATATGGTTAGTCAAATTCTAAGTGCTGTTTTAGACAAGCGCCCTCTGCTGTGGGTTTTACCTGGATGGGGTGAAATCTTGGGGATTTGCGGTACATCTTTGGTAGCCGGAATATTAGCTGTATACAGTCGGTCACAATTGAAACTTGCTATTCTGATCAGTGCTGAATTACTCATCCTCTACGGGTGCTGCTTTATTCTCTTGCTATATGGAGGTTGGATGCCATTCCTTCCCTCCGCACTGGGATTAGTAATCACTGGAATCAGTGTAAAAAATACGAAAAATTATTGATCAAAAAATAACTGTAAATAATTGGAAATTTAATTATGACTAAAATCAACTTTCTTTCACCACCAAAAGCATTAGTATTGAGTGCAACTTTTTTATTAATCAATATTACGCAATTATCAGCACAATCTCAGCAATCAAACACTACAACAATACATTTTGTTCAGCCAACCTTAGAAAGGCAACCAGAAAATCGAGGCGCACCGAAAGACAGAATAGGTGCAGGAACTCGCGGGGATTGCCCAGTTGCGAACAAACCTCTCACAGCTTTAGTACCTTTGCTATCTTTCACACCAAATAAGAAGCAAGTAAGAACAGGCACAGCTACCACAGAATATGTTTTAGGCTTAACCACAGATGAACATCCAACTTTTTGGTTTTACGTTCCCTATGTACCCAAGAATATCAACTCGGTGAAATTTGTCTTACTGGATGAAAAAAAGAACTATCTCACCAAAGAACCAATTCCTATTACTTTATCCAACACGCCGGGAGTGATTAGGGTTAGTGTTCCTAAAACAGAGAAACCCCTGGAAATTGGACAGTATTATCATTGGTACTTTTTGATTGGTTGTAACCCGCAAAACCCCTCAGCAGATATAGCCGTTGAGGGGTTAGTGCAACGCATTGTTCCAAAAGATGAATTAACACGTCGCTTACATACAGCAACCCCACGTCAACAAGTAGCTCTTTATGCTCAAGCAGGTATTTGGCAAGATGCTGTAACTATTTTAGGAGAACTTCACGCCCGCAAACGCCAAGATGCAGCTTTGTCCACTGATTGGAAAGATTTGTTGGAGTCTGTGGGGTTAGAAAATATTTCTACTGAGGCGATCGCACCTTGTTGTACTCTTTAACATGGGCGAATGGCATTGGATATCTGCAAAAACTTTTTATACTTCTTTAGAGGGATACAATTTTGAGAAAATATATGGATTTTGGGTGCTTCAGAGGACTAGGAATTGCGCTCGCGTACCCGCGCTGCGCTTCGCTGATCGCGCAAGCCCTAACTTGTCAGTTCGCTGGTGCAATAATATTCTCTGCTAATTGCGCGATCGCCCAAATTACACCGGATGGCACTCTCCCGAATAATTCTAATGTCAAATTAGAGGGCGACACCAGAATTATTGAAGGTGGAACGAGAAGAGGCGGTAATCTGTTCCACAGTTTCTCTGAGTTCTCTGTTCCCAATAAAAGTACTGCTTTTTTTAACAACGCCTCAGACGTTCAAAATATTATTAGTCGAGTCACAGGTAGCAGTCGTTCTGATA
Organism: Nostoc sp.; assembly: GCF_036916975.1. GTDB lineage: Bacteria > Cyanobacteriota > Cyanobacteriia > Cyanobacteriales > Nostocaceae > Nostoc. The sequence goes on along the minus strand of NZ_JBALFF010000026.1, from coordinate 14,722 downwards.
TTAATGGCTTAATCAAGACAAACCCTATTGGAAATGCAAATCTGTTTTTAATTAATCCGAATGGAATTGTATTTGGACGAAGTGGCAGCTTAGATATTCGTGGTTCTTTTGTTGCGACTACAGCCAACGCTTTACAATTCGGTAGTCTAGGCAACTTCAGCGCTACAAATCCAGAAGCACCTTCATCGTTACTGACGATTAACCCTTCAGCTTTTTTATACAACCAAATCCCTACAGGAGCAATTCAAAATAACTCAGTTGCAGATGCTGGACCTCATTTAGCAGGTTTTGAAACATATGGTTTGCGAGTACCTGATGGTAAAAGCATATTACTAATCGGTGGTAATGTGACGATGGATAATGGGCAATTAAATGCTTATGGTGGACGAATCGAATTAACAGGATTAGCTGCTCCAGGAAGTATAAACCTTGTCACAGATGGCAACGCTTTTAGTACTCAAGTACCTGAATTATCACGAAGTGATGTATTTTTGAATAATGGAGCGATCGCTAATGTTTCTTATGAGAGTGGTGGTAGTATTGCAGTCAACGCACGCAACATAGATTTATTAAAAGGAAGTGCACTCAATGCTGGTATCGAGGAAAGTTTGGGTTCAGCAGCTGCAAAAGCAGGAAATATTAGTCTTGACGCCACGGAAGCAATTAGGATAGAAGACCAAAGCGAAATTAGAAATCAGGTTCGAACCAATGGCGCCGGCAATGCTGGTGACATTAATATTACTACTGGCTTATTGTCCGTAAAGGGCGGATCTGGAATTTACACTCGTTCCTTGGGGGATCATTCCTTGCAGCGTCCAGGTAATGCCGGCAATATCAATATAAATGCTCGTGGACAAGTCTCTTTTCTAGATGGAAGCTTTGGCTCGACTACTTTAGAACCTACAAACCCTACAGATGTAGGAAAAAGTGGAGATTTGCAGATTCAAGCTGATTCTGTGTTAGTTGCTAACAACTCTCAATTAAAGGTTAGTACTTTAGGTACGGGAAATGCTGGCAATTTAACAATTGATGTTCGTAATACCGTTGATTTTGATAATAATTCCTTTGCCTTCAGTCAAGTTGAAAAAGGAGAAGGTAATGGCGGCATCATAAAAATCAATACGGGTTCACTGACACTGAACGATAATTCGTTTCTTAGTGCTAGTACCCTTGCAAAAGGAAATGCGGGTAGTGTGCAAATACAGGCTAGCGATGCTGTATCCTTTGCAAATAATAGTAAAGCGGATACCGCAGTTCAACCAGGCGGTAAAGGAAATGGAAATGACCTTTCAATCCAAGCAAGGTCAGTTTCGGTTACTAATGGATCATTTTTAACAGCAGGTACTTTCGGTGAGGGCAACGCAGGTAATGTAACAATTAATGCTGATGATTCGGTTCAATTTGATGGTAATAAAAGTTATGCTGCTAGCAGCGTAGGTTTGGACGGATATGGCGTAGGATCAGGCAACGGAGGTATAATAAAAATTTCTACAGGTTCACTTCAGCTCACCAACCAAGCCAAATTAACAGCAGAAAGCTACGGCAAAGAAGGAAATGCAGGTAATATCATCATTAATGCCCGCGATACCGTCTCTTTATCAGATGGAAGTTCTATAAAAAGCCTGTTAGGAAGCCAAATAAAGGGTAAAGCAGGTGATATCAGCATTACCACTGGTTCACTCTCAGTTGCCAGTGGTTCCTCGCTCCAGGCTGATACTTATGGATTAGGAGACGGCGGTAATATTAGTATTGAAGCACGAGATAATGTGTCTTTTCTAACTGAGGGAGGAGCTTATAGTAGAGGACAAGAAAATGCCAATGGTAGGGGAGGTGATATAGATATTAAAGCGGATTCTTTGACCTTGAGTGATGGTTCTTTTATAGCAACAAGCACTCTAGGAGAAGGAAATTCTGGTAGTGTCAATATCAATGTCGCTAATTCCGTTAATTTAAGTGGAGTCAACAAAATAGGTTTTCCAGGAGGCATTTACAGCGAAGTTGCGACCATTCAACCAAATAGTAATGGAGGCAATGTAAATATCACTGCTAGGTCACTGAAAGTCAGTGATGGTGCGCTTTTGGCTACTCGTACAAATGGTAATGGAAATGCTGGTAGTGTTAACATCAAAGCGACTGATTTCGTTTTATTTGATGGTGTAAGCAGTAATAACAGCAGAAGTGGTGCTTATAGTCTTGTGTTACCTCAAGGAACAGGTGCAGCAAATGATATTAACATTAATACAGGCTCGCTTTTTTTGCGAAATGGTGCGAACTTGCGTGCTGGCACAGACGGAAAAGGGAATGGAGGGAAAATAAATATTATTGCCCCAAATATGGTATCTATTGACGGAGCAAGCAGCAATGGATTTCCAAGTACGATTGAGAGTAACGTCACAAAAAATGCTGTGGGCAATGGAGGTGATGTTGATATTACAACTAGCTCACTTTTTATTACCAATGCCGCCCAACTATCTAGCAGCAGTCAGGGAAATGGAGCAGCAGGCAATTTAACGGTAAATGCTAATTTGATTCGTCTTGACAACCGAGGCAAAATTTCAGCCGACACGATTGCAGGAGAAGGCAATATAAATTTATATCCAAGAGATTTATTAATAATGCGTCGTAATAGTGAAATCACTACTAATGCTTCTGGAAACAATATTACTGGTGGTAATATTACAATCAATGGCAAAAATGCCTTTGTTGTTGCAGTTAAAAATGAAAATAGTAATATTCGTGCTGATTCGGAAAACTTTCGTGGTGGAAATGTCACGATTAATGTAGCTGACATTTTTGGTTTTCAATCCCAAACAACATCATTTCCGCTAATAAGTAGCATTACTGCAAAAGGAGCAAGTCCTGAGTTGAGCGGAAATATACAAATCAATACCCCTGCTCCAGACCCTAGTAAAGGATTAGTTTCTTTAACAACAGATGTGGTGGATATAGCACGTTTAGTAGATGATAATATCTGCGCGAAAACTGCTAACAGTAGTTTCACATATACCGGAAGTAATGGTTTACCTGCCTCTCCCAACAACACACTTAATAGTGATGCGGTATGGGAAGATTGGCGACTCACTGCTGTACCAAAGGGAAAAGAGGGAGAAAAAGATAAAGATAAAGGGAACTCGGAGTCCCCTCTGGGGATAAGGGAACAAGGGGAAGAGAATAAATCTTTAAGCCCTACTCAAATTGTGGAAGCGCAAGGGTGGATAATTAATCAGAATGGGGAAGTGATTCTTACAGCTTACGCTCCTACGGCAACACCACACAAAGTAGGAAGTTCATCATCTGGATGTCAGTCACCAATTGCCAAGTAATGGGCAGGGGGCATAGGGCAATGGTGATTATTTTGGAGTAGATTTTGGAATGGCAAGACCTAATTTTTGGAACACGGCTAGAAAAAAGGGTGTATTTTACAAGTGGCAAATTATCTTGTTAGCTTTGCTGGGATTGACTTTCAGCTTTGGGGTTCATCTGATATCGGCTGCTTCGATTGTCCCAGTTATTGAAAAAGTCCCCATCCGATCAAGTCAGCCAATTAGCAATGTTTCTATATCCCATACCAAAGTCCCCGAAAGCATAGAACAACTGATAGAAAATGGCAAGACTTTATACCAATCAGGACAATTTGCCTTTGCCGTGCAAAGTTTTCAGGAGGCTGCACAGGTTTCTCAGTCCCAAAATGATCTTCTCAACCAAGCTTTGGCGTTAAATTTTCTTTCCTTGAGTGAGCAAAAACTGGGAGATTGGAAGCAAGCAAGTGTAGCAATTACAACCAGTCTCGATTTATTAAAGAAATCAAAATTAAGTAATAGTAGCGCAAAACACATTTTTGCTCTGATTTTCAACACTCAAGGCAATTTACAATTAGCACTAGGGCAAGCTGAAAATGCTTTGGAATCATGGGAAAAGGCAGCTAAAAGCTATACTGAAATTGGTGATACGGCTGGTAATACTGGTATTTTAATAAACCAAGCTACAGCTTTCCAATCTTTGGGGCTTTACCACCGCACGATGAATATATTTAAGCAGGTAGAAAAAAATCTTCTTTCCATGCCAAACTCGCTTTTAAAAGCTGCTGGATTACGAAATTTTGGAAATTCGCTGCTAGCTAGTGGAGATATTAGTGAAGATATTAGTGGAGATATTAGTGAAGATATAGAAAAAACAGATCCTGAGAGAATACTAAAGCTAAGTTTGGCAGTAGCGCAACAGTTGCGATCGCCACAAGAAGAAAGTGCAACTTTACTCAGTTTAGGCAATCTCGCATTTGCAAGGGGCAAAAGAAAACTCATCAAAAAAAGCACTACCGAGGATAATTTTCTCCCGTCGCGGTGTGGACAAACTGCGATCGTCCAAACAGAGGATACCAAATTTTACTTCAAAAAAGCATCTGATTTATATCATGAAACCGCTAATAAGTCAAGTTCCCCCATTACTGCTGTACAAGCCCAACTCAATCGCTTGAGCGTATTGCAGGTTCTTGGGGAACAACCGACAAGCGAAGATATTGGAGCAATTAAATCTGCACTCTCCAATTTAACCCCCAGTCAAGCCGCAGTATACGCCAGAATAAATTTTGCCCAGAGTTTGGTTTGTCTTGAGAAGGCGCACAAGCAGACAACAAGAGAAATTTTCAATTCCCCAATCCAAAATCAGGATTTTCAGGCAGGAGCCAGGGAACGAGCTAAAATCCAAAATACCGAAGAAATTGTCGAGCTATTAAATACCGCTGTCCAACAAGCCAAAGACATCAAAGACCAACGAGCCGAGTCTTATAGTCTAGGTTATCTGGCTCAATTTTACGAAATCAAAAAAGAATTGTCAAACGCACAGCGATATACTGAGTCAGCTTTAAATCTTGCTCAGATGATAAATGCACCGGATATTGCTTATCAGTGGGAATGGCAACTCGGACGCCTGCTTTTGGTACAGGGAGATTCAGAAAGAGCAGTAGCAGCATACACCACAGCAGTGGAAACTCTTCATACTTTACGCAGTGATTTGGTAGCTCTTAATTCCGACATTCAATTTGACTTTCGAGATGAAGTAGAACCAGTATATCGTCAATTGGTAGGATTACTTTTACAATCAGACCAAACCTTGACTGACAAAGCAGTAACCAAACAAGTCAGCCAGAAAAATTTAAAGCAAGCTCGGGATGTGATTGAAGCTTTACAATTGGCTGAATTAGACAACTTTTTCCAAGATACTTGTATTACCATCCAGCCAACGCCGATTGACGAAGTGGTGAACAATGCTAATCCAGTGACAGCAGTTTTTTACTCAATTATCTTACCAGACAGCCTCGAAATAATTGTCAAATTACCGCATTCTGACGAATTACGGCATTTCACGACTTATAAACCCAAAGTTGAACTAGAAAAGACTTTAGAAGAACTGCGACAAAAACTAGAACAACGTTATACATTTCGCGATCGCGAAGAGCTTTCCCAAGAAGTATATAACTGGATTATCAAACCTGCCATTGCAGACTTGGAGCAAAGCAATGTCAAAAATCTAGTCTTTGTGATGGATGGTTCATTGCAGAATATCCCAATGGCTGCGCTTTACAACGGCAAACAATATTTGATAGAAAAATACAGTGTCGCCCTCTCGCCCGGTTTGCAACTGCTAGCACCCAAACAAAAACGGAGACGATTTGAAGCATTAGTCGCCGGATTAACAGAATCTCGCCTCGGCTTTAGTTCCCTACCAAATGTCGCCACCGAATTGCACCAAATACAGTCTATTATTCCTTCTAAACAACTCATTAACCAAGCTTTTACTGACACCAACATTGAGCAGCAAGTCAGTTCAGTTTCTTTTCCTGTGGTTCACCTAGCAACTCACGGCAAATTCAGTTCTAAAGTTGAAGATACATATATTCTTGCTTGGAATCGCAAGATTAATATTAAACTGTTGCGTGAAATACTGCAAACTAGAGAACAAGTGGTAGGGCGTTCCAATCGCGTACCTCCTCCAATTGAATTACTTGTCCTCAGTGCTTGTGAAACAGCGACTGGAGATAAGCGTGCTGCTTTGGGACTCGCTGGTGTCGCTGTACGTTCCGGTGCACGCAGTACTCTGGCTTCACTGTGGCAAGTAGACGATAAATCTACCTCCGTTCTGATGAGTGAATTCTATCGACAATTAACACAAGATGCCAATTTAAGTAAAGCAGAAGCCCTACGTCGTGCTCAAGAGTTTGTTTTGAAGGATAAAGAACATCCATTTTATTGGGCACCCTATGTTTTACTGGGGAATTGGCTTTAAGTGAATGTCACTGAAATACAGGATATTGCAGGTTCATGAAGTACAATAACAACAGTCTGTAAACCAGTTTTTTAGATGTTTCGGATTCATCAAATCAAGAGCCGGGGAGCAACACGATTTTGTGAGGTCGGATCAAAAATCAGCGATCGCTAAAAATTATATTTAAGTATAAAGTAATTTTAATTACAAATATCATACTGATTTCACGAAAATTTATCTTGACTTGGGTTTGAATAACTGCTGTATGATCAGCCGAGTCTGATTGAGAAAGATTATAACCCACATTCCGCACTTCAACTTGAAGTACAAAGAGATTACGTCAAGAGAAAAGCAAAAAAATCAGGATGATTAAGACTCGTAGTGCTGAACGAATCTACAGCATGAAAATAAATCATCAAACACAATGTATTTGATAGTTATGTAAGCGCTAAAAATTTGAAGAGCAATTACTGTTTCTTCGATGTTGATAAATTTTTCTTCATTTTCCAAAAGTTGTTCACTTTAAGAAAGCAGATAATATTTTAGACAAGATGATGGCAGGCAATTCAAAAGAAAACTACGTTCTAATGTTAAATTAACAATTTGGTTAACACCATTTAAAGTCAAAAGATTAATTCCTTGAAAACATTGAAACACCCATCTTAATGTCGGAGAAATCGTTAACTTACCTAGTTGATTTTTGATTCCGATTTTGATTCTTTTTAAGCTATTCCTCAGTTCCCTTTGTCCGAGATTATAAACTAACAAGCACAAAGACATTAAAAATAACATCGTCTCGATTCTTTCAGGGTTTTCTACAAATAAACTATCGGCAAAAAACAAAGGGTCTTTTAGAAATCTGAACGGGAGCATCCCAGTTTTTATTCTTCCGATAAATAAAAATTAAAAGTGAGATGGTAGAGGTGTAATCCATGCGAGCGTTTTGATGGGAACCGCCATGACTGAAGAAGAAAGCCAACTTGTAATCGAACATGCTCGTGCGATGCCTGCGGCGGGCTACGCCTACGCTAAAATCCTGTACAAAAACGCTCCCACTAAGGAACTAACAAGCGTCAGGGTTGATCGAAGAAGTAGTACGCAGTCAAATGCAGGAACATGTCATGCCAGAAGTAGGGGTTTTTTTATCGAAAATGTCACAGGAGAAAACACAGGACACTTTCGAGTTGTAAAAAGTATCATTGGGAAACTGCCAATTACGAGTTCTCAAGCACAAAAGCTGGAACTTAGACCAAATAGTCAGTTAAGTCCATATCTAGAGGCATGTTGCCTGAGAGCAAGTGCTACAGTATCGTACCAACGTGCAGCAGAAGACGTGAAATATGCGACAGGGATAGAAGTCTCGAAAAGTGTTCAACAGCGATTGGTACATCGTCAAAATTTTAAGTTACCAGAAGTAGAATCAACGGTTGAGGAATTAAGTGTTGATGGAGGAAATATCCGCATTCGCACACCAGCGGCACAACCATGTGATTGGAAAGGTTATAAAGCCGTCCGCTTACACAATTTGCTTTTCCCTTGCCGCCTCATTCCAGGAAAATAATCTCGTAATTGATTGGGTTAACGATCAACCCTTGGCTCCTATTCTCACATGTATTGGCGACGGACATGACGGGATTTGGAACATAATTCGGGAGTTGACACCCGAACAAGACCGACGCGAAATACTTGATTGGTTTCATCTTATGGAAAACCTCTATAAAATTGGCGGTTCGATGCAAAGGATAAACACCGTTAAAGAGTTTCTCTGGAATGTTATGTTGATGATGCGATCGCCTGCTTTACTGACTGCACACTCAAACAAGCAGATAATTTCTGTGCTTACCTTGAGAAACATCGACACCGCATAATTAATTACCAGTATTACCAAGCCGAGCAAATTTGTTCCATTGGCTCTGGTGCAATTGAATCTACTGTTAAACAGATTGACCGTCGAACTAAAATCTCTGGCGCACAATGGAATATTGATAATGTTCCTCAAGTCCTTGCTCATCGTTGCGCTTATCTTAATGGATTAATCTTTGCTCGCTAAATAAAAAGTGGGATGCTCCCAATCTGAACCCTCTTTGCCTTCGGCACGCTTTGCGAACACAAGACTGTTGATTTTTATAATTTGTCAGAATTTCTTCTGGTTTTAACTTATCATCGTCAACTAAGTTTGTCGCTAAAATAAATCTTCCCGCTTCTTTTCTGATTCTTTCTATCTCTTCTGGCTTTTGATGCTCCACTCCTTCTATTTTGTAAATAGTCTTATTACCTTTTGATTTACTTTGAATAACCTTAACTTCTTTAATTTCAAAGAGGTTCAATTTTTTGTTTAGCTTTTTAGTTTATATCGAGCTTGTTCTGGACTTTCAAAATCTTCTTTGTTTATTTCCTTGAGCAGCTTTGCAACTTTGCTTTTTTCCGTTTTTATCTTTTTTTCTAACTTCTTCAAATCACTTTCTTGTCTTTTTTGACTTTCTACGAACCTATCCCACTAATGCCGAAATATGATAATCTACTTCTCACTTGAGTTGGGTGTATCTGTGTATGGCTGGGCATTTTGAAGGATTGACTGACCTAGAATGGAAACTATTTGAGGATATATTTCCCGAAGAACCATCCAAACGTGGGTCATGTATGCCTCATGCTCCATATCGTTATGTATTAAATAGTCTGTTGTACATCCTGATTACAGGGTGTCGATGGTGTGACTTACCACATGGGGGTACATGGGCATCAAAAAGTTCATCTCACCGATGGTTAAAGCAATGGCGCTCAGATGGAACATTTGAATATATACAAGAGCGTGTAAAGCGCGATCGCTGATGAGAGGGGGCTGATAAACTGGGACTTTGGGGCTGTTGACGGCTCTTTTTCCCCCTGGAAAGGGAGGAGGTGAGGAAGTTAAGTATGGGGGCAAAGGGAAAGGTGTTCTTATTCACACCCTTACTGAAGGTAATGGAATGCATGATTGCTAACTCCACAACCGCAGCCAATGGTAATGAGAGAGAACAAGTATTACCTCTGCTTGATAAAGTAAAACTTAAAACTTTGAAACCTGGCAGACCGCGTAAAAAGGGGTAGTGTTACGGAAGCTGTCACCAGGGGCAAAGTAATGAAGAAAGTACCGAATCTTATTGCGGAGTTGGAACTTTATCCAGTTTGATTTGGTTTTAGTGAATAAAAAAGCTTGAAAGGCACATAAAAATCGCTCCCTAGTTCCGACTCCAATTGAAATCGGAACTTTTTAGCAATGGTGAGCGATCGCTATCCCCAGTCATCATAAAGACTGAAACGTTTGTGGCGTAGTAATTGGGGTAGAACTGGCGAAGCTGTCATGAAGTGCAAACTAAACCGTTTAGTTTAAAAACTGTCGGTGGAAGGATAAGATTGCCGTTAAAACGTGTTTATCGATTACATGAAATACAGTCAGGCGATCGCCGGAGTAAAAAGGTAATAGTTATGCTTAATAAAGAAGATATAACTCCAGTTGCATGTTTATGCAGCAGTCTCAATAGGCAAACGTTCGTTCATATCCAAGTTGAAAGTACCGTAAGGATTGATATGCAGCCAAATCAAAGGTGAAAGCGCCCGCAAGTCAAGTTTAGTCATTAACTTCATCCATTGCGGTTGTGACAATACCTGCTGAATCATCAATGTATTAATATACACCAATGAAATTTGCAGCAGATGTAAGGATAAAATAGCCAACTCCTGATCTTCTAAGCGATTAGTGGCTACTTCTCCACCCTTGCCATAAAAAATAAAACTGTTAGCACTATTCAAATTTTCAACTACATTTAGCCCCTCATTAATTTCTCGACGCAGTTCGGCTGAATGCAGATATTGACATAGAAAGATGGTCTTGACTGCTTTCCCTAATTCACATAGGGCTTGATAAGTAGGGTGCAACAAATTCCCCCTAGTAAAACGCTTTAAGATAGCATCTGTTTCTGCTATTCCTAAGCGAAGTGCAGTAGCATACTTAATCATTAGACAACTGTGCAACAGTTTTTTGAAAAAAATTCTCCTCAAAACTATGAAGAGCAGAGCGAGTAATACTAGAAGAACTGAATCTGTTGCAGTTGCTTACGCCTGGGGAACGGTTACGCTCTTCTGACGAGGCAATGCAGGAATTTAAAGCATTGGCCTTAAAGCATCGGCAGGTTATCAAGAATTACCTCAATGTTAGTATCTCGGAAAAACTGACCCCGATAGCGATCGCTCAGAAATTACTTGCCAAGATTGATTTGAAGTTGAATTATGTTGGTCGATTGGGCAAGCGTGAAAATCGGGAGTGCGTTTACCAATTCGTTGCCCCTGATGATGAGCGTGATTCGATTTTCGGGCAGTGGCTCAATCGGGATGAAGTGTTTCTTAGTGAGTTGGTGTCAGTCAGTAATAATATAAGTAATCTTGCGTTGCCCGGTCTTTGACAATTAATCGATAGCTCATGTATCGTTTGGGTTGCCCATGCTGTTCTGACCTAAAACGGTAGAACGCAGGTTTTGCCAATATTCTGGTGTTACTTCCTCCCCTTCTCCATCAATACCTTCTTTCAAAAGTCCTTCTAACTTCACTTGTGCCTTGCGTTTTTGGTCAAGCTGTACCAATGAAAATATTCGCCAATGCTGCTGTAAGGACCTGCCATTACTTGTGCCTCCACATAAACGCGCACCTCATCAGGTATGTCAATACTGATATTCATTGGCGTTCCTGTATAACTACCTTCATTATTTTAGCTGACAGTTTTCATCCGACATCAAATTATAGCCAATCCCTTCTAATATTAGATGGGTTAGCTCAAAGTCGTTTGAATTTTTTGTGGAGAAATATCAATGACCATTTCAATGTACCAAGCTTCAATACCCGTGATTTAGAACGAGTTGCCGCAGTGGTACTCACTTGCACTCACTTGTCAATCAATACCTTAGCCAAAATAAGAGGATGAGAGAGAGGGCCCATGTAGTAGAGTTATTGTCTCTCACAACGACAACTCAAAAACCACAATCAGCCCATGTCCGATATCTTATCACTGCGGAAGATGCTTGCTACCGCAGATAAACGCTACGACGATGCGGCAATTGAACCAGATAATCCTGGCAATGTTAGGAATGAGCGGGCGAGTCACGATGCCCTTGAATATCACGTTGGACAGGCAGTGGTGGTAGTTATCGAACGATGTTGAGATTCTTTCATACGGTAATACCTTGGGCGACATTGTTTTGGGTATTCTTTCGCAGGCATTTATTTCGTGCGAATGAGGTATATTTGCTAGCAGGAGATGAAGTTGTAATAAGTAAATCAGGGAAACAAACTTATGGGCTGGATAGATTTTTTTCTAGCCTGGCTAGCAAACCCATATCAGGGCTATCTTTTTTTACATTATCATTAGTCAGTGTTGAGCAAAGGCACTCGTTTCCGATTCAGATAGAACAGGTGATAAAGAGCGATATAGAAAAAAGCAGCCCGTCACCAACCAAAGAAATAAAATTGCAAGAGAAACGTGGGCGTGGACGACCGAAGGGGAGTAAAAACAAGAATAAAACCCAGGTAATTCTCACATCTGAATTACTCAGAATTCAGAAAATGATTAAGTCGCTGTTTAAGTTATTAGCTAAATTTATTCCCCTTACTTACTTAGTGTTAGATGGACACTTTGGGAACAATAATGCCTTGCAGATGGCTCGTCAAGTTAACTTGCATATAGTTTCTAAGCTTCGCTATGATTCGGCATTATATATACCTTATCAACACCTTGACCCTAATAGTTGCTCTCGTCGTAAATACGGAGGCAAAATTGACTACAATAACATAGCTAACAAGTATTTATGTAAAAGTACCATTGATGAGGATGTTCAAACTGACGTTTATCAAGTGACTTTACTTCACAAAGAATTTGCCCAAGCTCTGAATGTAGTTATTCTAGTCAAAACCAATCTTAAAACTCATGCTTGCAGCCATGTGATTCTATTTTCTAGCGACCTGAAATTGTCATCTGAGAAAATAATTGACTGCTACAAGCTGCGCTTTCAGATCGAATTCAATTTCCGAGATGCCAAGCAATTTTGGCGATTGGAAGATTTTATGAACTTAAGTCAAACTGCTGTAACTAATGCTGTTAATCTAGCATTCTTTATGGTCAACTTATCCCATCATCTTCTAGCGGATTTTCGTCTCCTTAATCCCGACTCTGGCATTCTTGACCTTAAGGCTCACCCAGAGTGGTTTTCGATATGTCCGTGAAATTTTAAAAATGCTTCCCGAAATGCCTGAGCCTATTTTATTAAATCAGATTTTTGCCAAGCTTACTTCTTTAGGGCGTATTCATCCCGTTTCTACAGGCATTGAACCCTCGTAAATTGGCTAAGGTATTGTCCCCATAGCAGAACATTGTCACTTTTTCGATGCGGTAGGGGATCTGTTTTTCCTCTAGCCATAACCAAACTTTTTGACAGTAAGGACACCAGGCATGGTTATCGCGGTACAGCGTTACCCGCACATCAGATTCCGGCTGACCAAACAAGCGCAACCTGGCTCTAGCGTTGGTAAGACCATTAACGGTATCTATTTGATAGTCCGTGAGGGTTTCTAGTTCTTGCCAGATGTTGGGTGCGGTAGTCATAGGGGGAGTTGCGTAGGGCAATACTTAAGACAATTCTATACTCTACAATATTTTCAGTTACACCAAGGCATAATTTTACCGATAGGTTCGCCCATTTAACTTTAATCACGCAAGAATTAAAAACTCGTTACTCACCAGAAACTCAAAAACAATTACTTGAGGAAAGTTCCCAGCTATTACCTGATTTCGTATTACAAGAATTATTAAAACGCCAAGAGCAAGTAGTAAACGTTAACCCCGATACCTTAATAGTGGTTAACTGTCAAATAGCAGAGATAGAATCCGATGATTTGGGATTTGATTTAAATGTCGAAGTATATTTTGTCATTGCAGATACAACAGGTCAAAACCATTTTCAAGTGAAGGCGGAAAAGACCCTAAGTGCCTACAATTGGATAAATCTTTACCACTCCAGGGGTACAATGCACGTACTTCTTCCCTGTTGTATTGCAATACTTCTTCTAGCTCCTCATAAGTCCATTTGCTAAATGCAACAATTTTTTCAAGAAGAAACTCTATTGAACGTCCAGCAAAAGCATCGTCTAATATACGCTCCAAACCAGTTTCAGCAAAGGCAGCAAGTAAAATAATTGCTTTAAGATTGCGCTGAATAATAGCCTCGTAAGTAACAAGTTTTATGAAGTCCCGAAGACTAATAGTTTTTGCTACAGAAGATCCACGATAAGTTTTACCTTCAAACTGTCTAATAACTCTTAACTCAATTTGTGCGCCTGTAAAACCCGTATTATATAAGCTTCTTAGCCATTTTGAGCGCCTTGTTGTGCGGTTGTAAAACCAACGATCTGTATAACCAAGAGCAATACCTATTCCTTCAATACCAAGACGTTTATCCCCACTTGGCAGCATATAAACATCTAAATAAGAATCTCCAAGAGGAATATCACAAGCAACAGCTTTAATAACATCAGACTCAGAAATATCAGTCATAACAAGAAAGCCTGAGTAAGCATTTAAACAAGTATAAAACCAAATGCTAGAAAAGCTAGAACCCAAAAATTAGAGTTTATATACTAGGTACGGTTAACCGAATATAAAATTGAGGATATTACTTAACTACACAAAGTATTCATTTAAACAAATCTAATCGTGTAGACCAGACGAACTGGAAGATCGCTTCCAGTTCTTAGATCCTGGTTTTGAAATAAATCAAGACAATTTTTGAGCTACGAAAACCTGACAAACATGTTCCCCCGTCAGATATTAGTCGGACATCCATACATTTAGAAATGGGTTAAAATAAATTATTTGTCCAGTTGTCAACTCAACAAAGTGGACAAATAATTTATTGATTAACATACAATCTGAAAACTTATAATTATTGTTTCTTTAATCATTAAAAATAACTTAGCCCAGAATAGCACCTTTAAAGATAAACAAAAATAGCGATGTTAGCAACACCTAAAAGCAAGATTTTAGATATCATAACGTGTCCCGACCCATATCAGTACACGTTCCAATAAACGCTAAATCAATACTTTATCCGCGTAATACACGGATGTACATTAATTAAAAACTGGATAGTAAAGCTTTTCGCTCTGAGAATATTTCCACCCAAAACTATCTGGGTCTTTAGAAGCAGAATAAATTAAAAACTTATCTTCGCCCTTCATCATTTGTTTTTTTAAATTTGATGCATCAACACCAAGACGTTTTGCTAAATTAGTATTATTTAAAGAGCTAACATTAGTATTAGACTCATTCTTAGACTCAGGCAATAAACAGGGCTATTTCATTCTATTTTTACGGCAGTTTTTAGGAATCTTTTTCAGAAAAATAAGAATTTAAACGCGATTTAAGTTGAGAACCGTAGTT
>NZ_JBALFF010000025.1:0-33736 GCF_036916975.1 Nostoc sp. | reverse complement strand
TTAATTAGCGATCGCCCTGTGCCAATTGGATCATTTTGACAATACAGATGTACTAAAATTTAGCGATCGCTTGTGCCAGTTGCGTAAGTCCTGTAGTAATGACTTGAGCAGAATAGATTCAAGAAAACTAGCGATCGCTTCCGAATCACTATACCCCTCGCGCAATCCCAAAAGAATCTCCCTTCAAGGTGACACCAAGCGGTTCTACCACTACCTCGCGGGTAAGAGACGCTTCAACCCTTCCGGCAATCACGGCAGTAAGCTTATGTTCTCTTGCGAGGACGACGATCCTCTCTGCATCCTGCTCAGACTCAGTATAGAATGCAAATCCTGCACCGTAATTGAACACAGAAAGCATCGTCGCTGCCCCGCCCTCAAGATGACCTTCGACAAACGTAAATATCTCCGGCACTGGGAGCATCGTTTCAATGACATATCGGAGCGGCTTCACCGACCGCATCAGCTTTTGCCATCCATGTCCAGTGATATTCTCCATCGCCGTGGGACGAATCCCCAGGTCAAGCACCGCCTGCACAAGCGGCGTGTAAAGATACGAAGCAGCATTCATCGCTTCCCAGAACTCCTGCCCACTTGGAAGTTTTGTTCTGTAGCCATCAGGGAGCGACTCGGCGAGCTTTCGCAGTGGGGTAAAGCCATTCTCATGAGGCCCGGAACTTTCGACCAGAACAATGGTATTTCCGGCATCCAGACGCGAGCTATCAATCGGAGCGACACCAGGCGGCATAACCCCAAAAACCGAGCCTGCGATGTCGAGCCGACCTGGAATCATCTTCGTTTTTAGTTGAGGAGTTTCCCCTGAGAGATAAACACACCCCACTCGTTTGCATCCCTCAACTACTCCATCCAGAAACCCATCAAGGAAAGCCGGGGTAAAGATCGTTTCAGGAGTACTCGACGGCAGATATAAACCCAGAAGTATAGTCTGCATACCTGATGTCGCGGCATCGTTCGTAAGACACGAGATGATCTTGATACCAATATTCCACCAAAATCGTCGAAGTTCTTCTTCGGAAAGGTCGTCAGGTCGAGTATCGTCTGCTGTGCCGAGTCCTTCCGGGACAAGTGTCATCGAAAGTTCTCTAGCCCCCGCCTCTAGAAACGGAGCGAGGTTGAAGCTAAAAGCGTTAGCACTTGCTCCCAGACCGGATGCGGGTACGATGCCATAGGCGCTTGCAAAGCCAAGCGTGCGTTTTGCGGCATCGATGAAGCGTCGTTTTGCGGCATCGAGAGTATCGTAATCGACTTGATCCAGAGCTTGAGGCATCAGGTTGCGTTAAAAGTGAGGAGTTAAAAGTTAGGAGTTAAAAGTTAGGAGTTAGAAGTTAGGAGTTAAAAGTTAGGAAAACTCATATAGCAGTTCTCGTTTGCATGAAGTACATTTTTCAACCTCACCCCCAACCCCTCTCCGATGCTTTGGAGAGGGGGGTATTTGCGCCAGCAAATACGGGGTGAGGTTCTGTATTGAATTGAGAACCGCCATAACTCCTAACTCCTAACTCCTAACTTTAAAATACATCATCTTCAATACCGCGCCACCATTCCCCCAAATTCATCATGTCTTGGTAAATATCTTTTAATTCTTTGTTGTAGGTATCGTCTGTCAGGGTAGCTCGACGCTCTTGCAGTTTCTTGAGACGCAATTGTACCAATAGCCAAGGTTTAGTGATGCTATCAGTTGCTTCGATATATTGGGCTAGTTCTTTGCTATCCATATATTTTAATTTTAATCTTACTACTTTTAAGATAAAGGAGGCGTCCTTCTCCTTCCAATAAAAACTGCCTCCTTTACGATAAAGGAGGCAGTTTAGAGAAACCAAAGGGGATTAGGGAGAGTAATTGTCAACTAAGAGGCTGTTTACGGAGTCGCCAGGAAGTTGGAAGGCGCAGTGCTGCGACCATTACGACCAACAGATGGGATCTCAAGAAGGTCATCTGTAGCTTTTCCGGTGCCATCGTTGGTAACGGAGGTTTCGTTTCCTGGATGTCCATTATGGACGAACAACTGGGGATGGTCGAAGGGCGCTTTCTCATAACGAACTCGCTCGTCAGTTAGCGCTTTCAGAAAAGCTACCAGGTCATCTTTATCCTGATCGCTCAGGCTAAGGTTCTGGATATCTGCATCCAGATTGGCAATGTTCTGCTCGTGAAAGTCACCACCCCGATTGTAAAACTCAACCACTTCCTTGAGAGTTAACTTCCCTCCATTGTGGAAGTACGGTGCGGTTAGTTCCACATTGCGAAGTGTGGGTACCTTGAAGGCTCCGTCTGCGGCTATTCTCTGGTTGGGGCTGACTGTGATATTGGGTGTTGCGCCGAGAAGCTGCTGGAATTTCCCTAGTTGAGCTACTCGTGACTCCGAAAGCGGATTACCAAAGGGGTCTTTACCACCCACGCCTAAGTCGTCTGTAGTGGGTCTGACACCAATGTTGTAAAAGCCGTTGTCATAGACGGCTTGTTGTCCATCCCCCATTATCATGCGTTCAAGTCGTTGATCCTGCACGTTTTTCACCGAAGCATTGGTAAATTCTGCCCCACCGTGACAGTTGATGCATTTGGCAGTCCCCTGGAAAAGCTGTTTACCCCTCACTTGCTGAGGAGTTAAGGCGTTTTGGTTGCCATCAAAATACTGATCTATAGGCGCATTGTCAGATATCTGTGTAGACTCGTACAGTTGAACCGCTAGCCCGAAGAAAAGCGAAAAGTTGTACTCCATCAAGGCGTATGTCTTCTTATTTGGATCGATAATACTTCCCAAGCCTAAGAGGACGGGTTGCCGACTACCGTCATTTTTATCAACCTGAATTGACCATGTGGAATTCCACCACTCTGGCTGGAAGGCAGCCTGAATCAACTGCTTGTAGCTCTGATTCAGACCTTTTCCATCAGTCGCTCTATAAATACCCAAAACACTGTCGTCAACAGCCACCTTCTGTTGTGCGAGTGCTTTCAAATTCGGGGAAAGTAATTTTTGACCAAGGTCTCTGGGAAGCTTTAAGCCTGTGGGAAGGCTTTTGAAGATATCTATGATCCCACCGAGTGGGCTTGTTGTCCCAACCGTTTTGTTACTGATATCCTCAAACGTGCGTCCGTCAGCAGACATCTCAAATGAGCTAAGTGGTGGCCCGACTGCTTGGGAAGCTAGAGATTAATTCTTAAGCTGAACGCTGACTTCTTGTGGTGGAAATAGAGAAATTGCTGCTTTGTAAAGTTTAGCGTTGGGATCTCTTTTCCCAAACGGATTAACCCCATTGAAGTAGTTCTGAGCTCGTCCATCCCAGAAGTTGCGGAAATTGTACACCGCATTGACCGTGGTCGGTGTGTTGCGTGGCTCTACCCGACGGGTTTTAATGCCTCCCACGTTGAAGATTGGATCGTTGAGTTGAGTCACATTGTCTTGAGGATTACCAGAAGTGGTACTCAAGAACTTGGTATTGAAGACTCCTTCGGAGGAGGCGACATCGTTAATGTCAGAAGTAACAGCAGAGTTACGGTTGTTTACATCTGCCAGTTTGTGGAATGGAAAATCTGTGGGCTTGAGCGTGTAGTTTGGCCCTCCAAGACTGAAAGTATTATCAGGATTCGGATTACCACTTGCATCCACACGCAAAATCCCTGGATTCAGCTGGTTTTTAATTCTGCTGTCTACTCCAGCTTTAAAGTGACAAGTAGCACACGATGTTTTACCATCGCTGCCAATCTGCATATCCCAGAAAAGAGCCTTTCCCAGAGCGATCGCTTTGCTCTTATCTTTGACATAGCCTGTATAGTCTGGCCCTGGAATCGCTACGCTTTTTAGCGAAGCTAGTGGCTGAGAGGGCGGCGTTATCTGTGCCGATACACTGTGTCCTGCTAGCACTGCGATCGCAACTAGTGCTGCGATCGTCACGCTGCTTTTCATTTTCCTTGACAACTTTAATGCCAGATCAGTAAGTCTGGCTAATACAGCAACCACAAAGGTGATGCCAATTTGCATTTTTCTCATGTGTTTATTATCAACATTGTTATTCTTTGTCAATGGTTAAAGCATTACTGCTCCACTGACTAGTCAGAATTTTTTTGTATTTCATAACAGATTTTAATTATCAAGTTTTTATGCTTAAATAAGTTCTCTTTTACCAACTCTTTATTAAGTAGCTCACTAGAACTTTAATATTCTGTCCATAAAGCCTCTACTCTATATGCCTAGCCCATAAAAAACAGCCATGATTAGCATCGTGGCTACTGATAATATTTACTATTAACTAATTATTTTTAATTTATTTATTTAGATTTAGTAAAAACTATTGTCATAACCAGTTTTAATAAATAGTTTTTTAGTTAGGAATAAAAAAAATAATTATCAATTATTACTAATAACTGATAATTATTTTAAAACTCTTAGTTAATTAAGCTTGAGCCAAGTTTTCAGCAGCAAAGTCCCAGTTCACCAAGTTGTCTAGGAAATTCTTGATGAACACTGGACGAGCGTTTCTATAGTTAATTAAGCTTGAGCCAAGTTTTCAGCAGCAAAGTCCCAGTTCACCAAGTTGTCTAGGAAATTCTTAATGAACGCTGGACGGGCGTTTCTGTAGTCAATGTAGTAGGCGTGTTCCCAAACATCCAAGGTTAAGAGTGCCTTCTGACCATGAGCTAGAGGGTTTTCTGCATTTGGTGTCTTAATCACCTTTAGCGTACCACCATCATTAACCAGCCAAGACCATCCGCTACCAAACTGAGTTGCGGCGGCATTTGAGAATTCTTCCTTAAATTTGTCGAAGCTACCAAAATCTTTATCGATATTGGCTGCGAGATCACCAGTGGGTGTACCGCCACCTCCTGGTTTCAAGGAATTCCAAAAGAAGGTATGGTTCCAAACTTGGGCAGCGTTGTTGAAGATTCCCGCTTTAGAGGAGTCTTTGAAGGAAGTTTTAATCACCTCTTCTAGAGACTTATCAGCAAGTTCTGTACCTTCGGTGAGCTTGTTGAGGTTGTCTACATAAGCTTTGTGATGTTTGCCATAGTGATACTCAAAAGTTTCAGCTTTCATGCCATAAGGCTCTAAAGCATTAATATCGAAGGGTAGTGGGTCTTGTACAAATGCCATTGTGTCAAATCCTCTCTTTAGCGGTTTCCAGTTTTAAGCTATTGCAGAAGCTTAGGAAATTAACAGCTTTTATTTTTAAGATTTTATGTCTTTAATTATGAAACATAAAACTTAACATCGTCATTTTACTACCAAAGTGAAGATAAAAACAAAGTACTGGTAGAATCAGTAAAATAATAGGACTTAGGCATCAAGTACGAAATGTAGGGGCAATTCATGAATTGCCCCTACGGGAAATCAAGTCTTTCACTGCTTTTTGCGTAAGTCCTATTAATTATTAAAGCCTTGCGGCTTCTACCTGTAGCAGGATTAATTGTGATGTGAGCAATCAGCCGAAAGCGTGATGATTTAGTAATTTAAATAATCTACTATCTAAAATATCCGGCAAAATCTTAAATAAATATAGCCAATAGTAAAAAATTATAAATCTTTTGGTTGTGGATGCAGTTTTAAAGATAGTAAGTGAATCATGACTCATTTACCACCCTTTTGAAGTGAAAAACTAATAGTAAATAGTGGTATGGCGATTATGAGTTGAGTAGGTACTGAACCCCCTCCTCAGAAGCAAGGAGTGGGCTAGAATGTATCTCATTTGATAGGAAAAGCTACAAGGGTGCATCCCAGTTTTTATTTTCTAATGAGAGAATAATTGTCATTGCGTAAAGCCTTCTGTTATCCCAAGGGGAGACGCTAACGCGAACGAGAGGCAATGCCTTTGGCATAGATTCCCTTAACGCGTAGCGTCTCGTAGAGAGAAGGAACGACGGTCGCAAAGCGTTTCGCTGGCAGGCAATGACATGGAAAAAGGGGGATGCTCCCAAGCTACAATCACCACTGAGATAAACGCTGTTGGTAGTAATTCACAATTTGTGCTGTGACTTCAGAAATATTCAGACCATCGGTTTGAACTTCGATCGCATCGGCTGCTTTTTGCAAAGGGGAAACTTTGCGTGTACTATCTTTCCAGTCGCGTTCGGCAATATCCCGTTCCAGCTGCTCTAAACTCACTTCGGGTTGACCTTGTTTGTTAAAGTCTTCCTGGCGGCGACGGGCGCGTTCACTCACAGAAGCGGTTAAGAAAATTTTCACTTCGGCATCGGGGAATACATGAGTACCGATGTCTCGACCTTCAGCTACTAAACCACCTTTCTTTCCCCAGTTTTGCTGTTGTTTAACCAGTGCTTGACGGACAGCGCTTTGTGCAGCGATCGCAGATACAATAGAAGTGACCTCAATTGTGCGAATTGCCTGGGTAACATCAGTACCGTCAATCCAAACCCGCACACTCGATTGTAAATCTTGGTTAGGAGTAAGTTCAATTTTACACTGGTTAGTTAATTCGGCGATCGCACACTCATCATCAATGGCAATCCCCTTTTGCAGCACTAACCAAGTCACAGCCCGGTACATTGCTCCTGTATCTAAATACACTAAATTCAGATTTGCTGCTACTTGACGCGCCACTGTAGATTTTCCCGCCCCGGCCGGCCCATCAATGGCGATGATCGGTTGACGATCGCGCAATATAATATTGTCAATCAAACGTGTAGACCCAAGACGAGCTGCGATCGCCAACATTCCTTCCTCCTCAACTTTTTCTAAAGACATTAACGTAGTCGGTTCAACCAATTCAATATATTCCACTAAAATCGTCTTGACTATTGCAACTTCTTGCTGTACTAATGCTATCAACCTGTTACTATTGCGATCGCCTGCATGGAATGCAGCTTTAGCTCGTCGCAAGCCGCGATATAATGCCGCCGCTTGCTCTTTTGCCGTTGCAGTCAAATATTGATTACGAGAACTCAAAGCAAGACCCGAAGCTTCCCGCATTATTGGACAACCAACAATTTCTACTGGCAAATTTAAGTCAGCTACTAAGCGTTTAATAATTGCCAGTTGCTGACCATCCTTTTGACCAAAGTAGGCACGGTCAGGCTGTACCAAATTAAAAAGTTTGGTCACAATCGTAGCGACACCTTGAAAGTGACCTTGCCGAGAACGACCACACAAGCCTGTTATCATAGCAGATGGGGGGATAACTTGTGTAAGCTTTGATTCTTGTATACTCTTCTGGGGAACTGCCATTTCTTCCGGAGTCGGCGCAAAAATTGCATCTACCCCAGCTTGAGAGCAAAATTGTTGGTCTTGCTCTAAAGTGCGAGGGTAGCGTTGATAATCCTCATTGGGAGCAAATTGCAGGGGATTGACGAAAATAGTCACAATCACCGTAGAATTTTCTTGCCGCGCCCGTTGAATTAAGCTTAAATGACCTTGATGCAAATTTCCCATCGTTGGCACCAGACCGACTGCCGTCTGATACCAGCTAGTCATCTCATCTAGTTTTAGATCATCAGTAACCGCAATTAGCTTGTTTTCTGAGTAGCGTTTAGTTAAATAGCAGCGTAAAGCTGCGACTGTTGTCAGCAGGCGCACAAAAATACCCCTAGTTCTTATCGATCCCTCCCCCGTTAGTTTATATCTGAAAGAGAGGAAAGAGATGATTGAGCTAGGGGAATTGTTATGGGCATTGGGAATGGGGCATTGGGCATTTGGAAAAAGCTACTCCCTACTCCCTACTCCCTAACACTTCAATATGCACTGGTGCCACGCCACTGCCCATCATTCCCAAAACCCTAGCTGCACCAGCAGACAGGTCTATGACTCGACCGCGAACGAATGGGCCTCGGTCATTAATCCGCACCACTACAGAACGACCGTTGCGGGTGTTGGTTACCCGGACTTGTGTACCAAAGGGTAAGCTGCGATGAGCGGCAGTCATTCCTTCTGGGTTGAATCTCTGTCCGCTAGCAGTACGATTACCAGAACCGTCATAGCCGTAATAAGAAGCCATACCTTTCAAGGTGGCTCGCACTATTCCAACGGCCTCTTGAGGCAGCTTTTGTATTGATACTGGCAGAGACACTACTGGTAAATTAGCAATTTCTTTTAAGGGAGATGCATTGCCTAGAAGTCTTCGCAGGCGATTGGTTGCAAGCAATGCATCTTGCGCTAGATTATTGGTGGTATCTGCTAGTCGCGTACCTTGGTTGATTTCGACCAATTCTTCGTCATTAACTTTGATTACATAGCGATCGCTATTTGGTTGCAAGGGGGCGCTTTTATTTTGCGCTTGATTGTCAGTCGATTTTTCCCCTGCTTTCCAACTTACGGTAATCTTACTACCGTCCACATTTTCCCGATTCAACTGGTTGATCTTAGCTGCGATTACACCAGCTATCTGAACCGGGTCATTGTCACCGTAGCTCATCTGGTTACTTGCATCTGTTAGGTTGCCAGTATTCAGTGCATTTGATGAATTGCTAGCAATAAGGGCGTACCCTTGTACGCCCCCAGTATTTCCAATTGCACCAACTTTTTTAGTTTCAAGATTCGTATTTGATACAGAACTCAAAAAGGTGAGAACAGGTATATTTCGGATAAAAAGGGTTGCCGCCTTACGTCCTCTAATGTTGTGAGGATGAATTTGTGTAATCACAGCATCCAAGGTTTGTTTCCCTGCTCTGGATTGATACTCTCCCACCTTCACCACATCTCCCACCTTCACCACATCAGAGGCGGATGATTTCTGGGAAGCTAGCGCATTTCCCTTGGTGGTTTGAGTGCAACCAACTGAGGGTATGCCCAAAGCAGCCATAGACAGGGCAACAATAATCCACAAATGTCTTTGATTCATGCGTCCGTTTTTTAAAGCGACTGTAGAATTTAAGTTTTATGATTTGCGGGATTTTTCACTTTGTGAAAGTGATTTCCCTTCTGAAAAACTCGAATTCGTTCCGTTTCCACTTTGTTGTTTATAACTGCAACAGACTAGCACGAACCTTTTGGCTTGGGGATCAGGGTTTTAGCGTAATTCTTGGCAGCTTTCTCAATTTAAATTCCAATTTTTAGGGCGAAACCTTTCTCAATAGAGGACTTTGGCTATGTAACGCTTTTTTTGGCAAGTCCAAAATTTCTTAAAAAAACTTTACGCTTATTGCACGCTAAAGCGACGATACCCTATTCACATCGGTTCTAAAGGCTCGTCGCTACCCGTGTATTTTATATTACATTTATTTTTGCTATTTCCAATTAGAAGGTAATACAACTTTAATTAAATGGCATCGGCATAAATACTTAAAAGAACCTATTTCATGAAATCTTTAGATTTATCTACGAATAAGTCGTGATATGAATTACATCTTAAATAATTATGTAAATTAATTTGAGTTTAATATCTTTTTTCAAAGTTTTTTCCACTTAGATTAATCATGACTTTTATTTTCCATGAGTAGGCTGAAAATAGTGATATATGTAACTTAGTGCCTCAGTGCTACTGGGTATAAAAAAAAGGAAGATACTCAACTTAATTTTTTTCAGGATGAATGATAAAAAAATTAATAAATGTTTGCGATCGCTTGGAGATAAAATCATTCAAGTATCATAAAGCACAATAGCCTTATTTTGAGCTAAGTACTTGCTCAATTATGATTTTTTAGAGCAAGGTATCTGTTTAAAATCTTTGCGGCTGTAGGGATGTACAGCTGTTACCCCTACTATATATAGTAGGTATTTTGGGAAATCGTATCAGCCTGATGACAGACCAAGCACATCAAGGAGATTTAGAAATAAATCCATCGCCATTAAAAGCTTTTCTCAATGAGTTGCATTCCCAGTACAAGTCAGTCCGGGAGGGTGCAGTAACGAAATATATTCCAGAACTGGCAAAGGCAAACCCGGATTTGTTCAGCATTTGCATTGTGACAGTAGATGGTCAGGTTTACAAAGTTGGCGACTACGATCACCTCTTTACAATTCAGTCAATTTCCAAGGTGTTTGCTTATGGACTTGCTTTAGAAGATCATGGGCTGGATTACGTTTTGACTAGAGTTGGTGTAGAACCGACGGGAGATGCATTTAACGCGATTGTTTTGGATGAGCAATCAAAGCGACCTTATAATCCAATGGTAAATGCAGGTGCCATCGCAACCACCAGCTTAATTAAAGGTTCCGGCCCCACCGAACGCCTCAACCGAATGCTGGATATGTTTCGGCGATATATTGGCCGCGATGTGTTCGTTGACATTTCAGTTTTTACCTCAGAACGCAGTACAGGGCATCGTAACCGCGCAATGGCGCATCTGATGCTCAACTTTGGCATGATTGACCGGAATATTGAAGAGTCGCTTGATCTTTATTTTCAGCAGTGTGCTGTGATGGTGAATTGCCAAGACTTAGCAGTGATGGCGGCTACCCTTGCTAACAGAGGTATTAACCCCATTAGCAAAGAACGGGCGGTGGATAAGCGTTACATCAAAGATATTTTGAGTGTGATGTATACCTGCGGAATGTACAACTTTGCTGGTGAGTGGGCTTATAAAATTGGGATTCCGGCGAAAAGTGGAATTTGTGGGGGAATTATCGCCGTTGTACCCAATAAGATGGGCATTGGAGTTTTTTCGCCCCTGCTTGATGTGCGTGGTAATAGTGTGCGGGGGGTAAAGGTGTGTGAAGAACTTTCCCAACGGTTAGGGTTACATTTATTTGACTGTTCAGGTGAAGAGGCGAAATTTGAGTAAATTAGAAGAGTTATTTGAAAGCGATAGTCGGGATTAACATTATGCATGAAGTTTCAAAGCAGACTATAGAGACAGCACAAAAACATGCTCAAAAATCAATTGAGCATAGCAAAGAGATACAAGAGTTGAGTAAAAGTTTACAAACAGATGACCAAATCGAGCCGGAACAAAAAAAACGTATGGAAGCCTATGGAGAAACCATGCACGAACACGCGCAGAAATTCCAAGAATTGGCGCACAGACTAACAGAAGATCCTTCAACAGATTTATTTTCAGAAACAGTAAAGGAGCATATAAAGGTAAATCAAGTTCATATCGAAGCAATGAAAGAATTTCAAAAGATAGAGCCGCCAGCTTTAAAATAATTCGTAATTCGTAATTCGTAATTCGTAATTCGTAATAGAGCCTCCGGCACGCTGCGCGGTTTTCATGGCCCTTTGGGCTGTACGTAAATTTTGTTTTGTGACGGGGATTTAGCGCCCTTATTGCGGTCTTGGGGTTTCCCCCGCCGCAGGATGCGCGTAAAGCCTTCGGCATAGCTTCGCTTACCGCAAAGCGTCTCCAAGAGTTGCGCACTACAGGAGCAACTTTGCATTCGCAGTCCCCGACCCAAAACTTGCGCGATTTTGAACCGGGGGATTTAAACCCACGGTACTCGGTTAAATAATTCGTAATACTTCGACTTCGCTCACTACAAGTTCGTACCTCGGCAAGGCTTGGCAACCTAATTCGTGAATTTTGTTTTGCATTAGCGAACGCGAGTGCGTCTCTTAAAGAGGGGGGCAGGGGGGAGAACCCCATACATATTTAGGGCTGCTGAAAACTTGGACGCATTATAACTCGAAAGCACTTTCGGCTCGAAATAAATACTTTTGCTTTTGGGCATAAATAAATTTAGGGCTGCTAAAACCCTTTTTGTAGGGTAATTCCAGTATCTTTCTCCCCTGCCCCCTGCCCCCTGCCCCCTCCCTCTTCGATCAAAATTCTTCTGCTTGGGGAAGCGGGAATATTTCACCTGATAAGTAAGCTTGAAAGTGCTTTTGGAAGTACAACCATGAAGTCATATCTTCCCCATCTATGAATGCTTTTGGGGCTTTTTTATATAGAGGAATACGGTTATTAATTTCGTCTTGCAGCAGTGGGGACAGTTCTGTTAAACCATTGATTTTGCTACCAACAGCACTGTAGATCAGTTGACCGGGGCGATCGCCCATTTTCATCCAGGGAAGCCATTGACCAATCCGATCCCAACTCAGTTTGAGTTGAGAAACTGACGAGAGGGCTGTGTTGAATAAATCTGCGGTTGGCACTGTTAATTTAAACAATTCTGCTGCCTGATAAATTGGATTTGGGCTGTATTCGGCAAATTTGCGATCGTCTGCTAGGGGATTAGGGTAATAGGGAAATATATCAAAAACAAAGGTTGTACTGTCACCATCTACTTGGGCGGGAAAATTCCCCTTAAACTTCCCCTGCACTGGATTATTCGCAACGTGGATCACCGGAACTGTTTCGCCTGTCCAAGGATTCTCCCATTTGGCTAAGACTTCATCTGTTTGTGGATTGAGGTAATAAGTTAATTCCCTGGAAGTAAAATCCCAGCTACCCTCTGCTGTGGGAATACATCTGCTAACACTCAATCCCAGCATCTTAAACAGGAGTTGTCTTTTCTCACCGGGGATAAAGGCGTAAATTTTACCTTTCCACATTAAAAAAGTGGATTCGCTAGGGTCGAGGGAAGAACGAGTTTTAACCCAGTGCTGCGCTTCAAGTTCTTGGATTTGTGCAACCATCTAAAGTATCCGTTCATAATTTACTAACGTTTGCTTTCAAACTGAAATCTTCTTGCTTCACTCTGGTAGTGTCGGCACTCACCAGTCCACAAGCTGACACGGCGTGACTCGCCGCGTTTTTGAGATTAATCGATGCGTTTAAATCTCTGTCACATTCAAAATTGCAATGCTCACAGTTGAACACGCGTTCTTTGAGTGATAAAGATTCTTTCTTGACTCCACAGTTAGAGCAAGTTTTGCTGCTGGGATACCATCTATCAACTATCACCAACTCACTGCCGTAGAGTTTAGTTTTGTACCCTAGCTGGCGGCGAAACTCATAAAAACCCATATCGGCAATAGCTTTGGACAGCTTTCTATTCGCCATCATCCCAGACACATTTAGATCCTCAATCACTACCACGCCGTGGTTTTTGGCTAGATAGGTGGTGAGTTTGTGTAATGAATATGCACGGATGTTGGCAATGCGTTGATGTAGCCTAGCAACCTTGGCTTGTACTTTCTTCCAGTTAGCGGAACCTAATCGCTTATGGCGGCTTAACCATTGAATCCTAGATAGTTTTGCCTCTAGTTTGCGGTATGATTTCGCTCCCTCAAACACTTCCCCAGTTGATAGGGTAGCAAGAGATTTAACGCCTAAATCAACGCCGACAACATCAACTACTTTTTGTGCATTGGTTGGCTCGATTTCAATCCGAAACGAGATATACCAACGGTCAGCAGTGCGACTAATAGTCGCAAACTTGGGATGGATTTAGGGTAAGCTCTCGTATGTTTTAAGTACGCCCAACTTGGGAAGTTGAATTTTGTGAGTGCCGCGAATCTTAATTGTTCCGTCTAACTCAAATGAATCCCCCATCCCCTTTTTCTTGAATCTTGGGACACCAGACACCTTCTTGAAGCACCTATCCCAAGCCATCCGCAGGTTACGCAGCGCATATTGTGGAGCGCACTTTGATATTTCGTAGTACCAAGGGTATTCAGGCTTTACTAATGCCACCAACCACTTATGCAAGTCAATCGCTGAGGGAAACTTAATATGAGCCTCTGGATTCGACAAGTTATGTAAGAGTATCTGCTTAGTTAAACCTAACCCCCAGTTCCACGCATGACGCGCTACACCAGAGTGTTTCAACAACTCTGTGCGCTGTTTGTTGTTAACCTTGAGTTCCGTCTTAAATGCTATTAACATATATACATTGTACAGCATATTAGCAGACAATGAAAGACGAAAGAAAGGTGACAATAAGGATTCCGCAGCAAGAGTTAGATTTGTTAGAAGCATACTGTGAGCAAGTCTCAAGGACTAAATCGGATGTGTTGCGCGATTTTATTCGTAGCCTGTCAAAGAAAGTGAGTAAAAATGAGTAATTGTTAGCTTATCAAGTGCTGTTAGTTAACCTTTGTATTTGGATAACAAAAGAATAAGCTAATCAGCATTCAAGTTGCATTTTTGTCATTTGTCATTGGTCATTTGTTGGAAGAATACGTACCCTCTCTAACCTAACTGCATAAAGTTTTTTTTCTTGGTATGAAACTACCCTGCTGCCCACTCAGCCCTAGCCTCTGCCTCCTTATTTATCATTAGACAGAATTCGTTCTGGTCAAAAATCCGCCTTCAGGTGCTAGCAAAAGCTCTAGTAGACCAACCATTATGCTATCTGGCGTGTTTGTAAATAATGTGCAATCAATGACATTTGCGATCGCCACCGAAAAGGGCGGATATGCCATCGCGCCACAAGACACAACAAACTGAACTGCAACTGATGGGAGGATACTGCGTGAGAATTGGTGCTAACTACTTGGGTAACGGAGAGTGTGAATTTACAGTTTGGTCTCCACTATTAGATAGCGTCACGGTACAGATTTTGACGCCAGAACAGCAGTTAATTCCGCTGAAACCTCAGTCTGAGGGATACTGGCACACGAAAGTCAGCGATGTGTATCCGGGTACGCTTTATCGGTATGTCTTAAATGGGCAAGATACCTTTGCCGATCCCGCGTCGCAGTATCAACCGGAAGGGGTGCATGGGCCGTCTGAAATTGTCGATCAACAGTTTGAGTGGACTGATGAAGGGTGGGCTGGGATTCCTGTGGAGTCGATGATTTTTTATGAAGTTCACGTTGGGACTTTCACGCCTGAAGGAACTTTCACCGCGATTATTCCCCGTTTACCTGATTTAAAAGAACTGGGAATTAACGCCATTGAAATCATGCCCATTTCCCAGTTT
The DNA here is from genome assembly GCF_036916975.1 of Nostoc sp. GTDB lineage: Bacteria > Cyanobacteriota > Cyanobacteriia > Cyanobacteriales > Nostocaceae > Nostoc. The sequence goes on along the minus strand of NZ_JBALFF010000025.1, from coordinate 19,029 downwards.
CCGGGAGATACCCATATTGAAGCTTCTCTTGCATACCGCAACTGGGGTTATGACGGCGTTTACCCTTATGCTGTGCAAAATTCTTATGGTAGCCCAGCCGAACTGAAGCAACTGGTAAATGCTTGTCACCAACACGGAATTGCCGTAGTGCTGGATGTGGTGTATAACCACTTTGGCCCAGAAGGCAACTATATGAGTCAGTTCGCGCCTTATTTTACTAAAACCTATAAAACGCCTTGGGGTGAAGCGCTGAATTTCGACGATGCCCATAGTCAGGGTGTGCGAAATTATTTTATCCAAAATGCGCTTTATTGGTTGCGCGATTTCCACATAGATGCTTTACGCTTGGATGCTATTCAAGCAATTTATGACTTGGGGGCGAAGCATTTTCTGTGGGAACTAGCGGAAGCAGTTCATCATTTTTCACAACAAGGGCAAAAATGGAAACGCCATCTAATTGCCGAAAGTGACCTGAATAATCCGCAAATAATTCGTCCAGTAGAATTGGGCGGATATGGTCTTGATGCCCAGTGGAGTGATGATTTTCACCATTCATTACACGCACTGTTGACAGGCGATCGCCAAGGATATTATCAAGATTTTGGGCAAACTGCTCAGTTGGCAAAAGCTTATGAAGATACTTTTGTCTACGATTGGAAGTACGCACCACACCGTAAACGATATCATGGCGTATCTTGCCGCGATCGCCCGCTATCACAGTTTACAATCTGTATTCAGAATCACGATCAAATCGGCAATCAAATGAAAGGAGAACGCCTCAGCCAGCGAGTCTCTTTTGAGGGATTAAAATTAGCTGCTGGTGCTGTGCTACTATCGCCAAATTTACCTCTGTTGTTTATGGGAGAGGAATATGGCGAAACAGCACCCTTCATTTATTTTGTCAGTCACTCCGATCCAGATTTAATTCAATTAGTTCGAGCCGGACGTAAACAAGAGTTTGAAGCATTTCACTTTGCAGATGATCCCCCAGATCCGGAATCGTCAGAAACTTTCCTAAAGTCTAAACTCAACTGGGAATTACGTAATAACGGTAAGCACAAAGTTCTCTGGGATTGGTATCGTCAGTTAATTAATTTACGCAAGACGCATCCAGCACTTTTGAATCAAGACCGCAACTCTATCAAAGCGACTAACGATGAAGACAAGCAGTTGGTGATTGTGCGGCGTTGGAGCGAATCAAGTGAACTAATATTTGTGATGAACTTCAATTCGTCTTCAGTGAAAGTGGCTCTGCCGTTTGAGCAAAATGCTAATAAATTGTTAGACTCTGCTGATACCTCATGGTCTGGGCATGGTTCTGAAGCTCCCGAACATCTATCTGTAGGCCAAGAAGTAAAATTGCAAGCTACTAGTTTAGTACTTTATGAAAAAGGATGAGGGGGAGAGTTAGGGAACTGTAACAAATAAATTATCCAATCTTGTGGGGTATTTTATTACTTGGAAGTCCCTTAGAACTAAAAGTTTCAGCCTTATAACCTCAATGTTCGGGTTCAAAGGCTTAACGTTTGAGCTAAAAGGCTTAATGTTTGAGTTAAAAGGCTTAATGTTTGAGTTAAAAGGCTTAATGTTTGAGTTAAAAGGCTTAACGTTCGAGTTAAAAGGCTTAATGTTTGAGCTAAGAGATTGGGGAGCATCTCGTCAGGTGCAAAAACCTTGATAGCCCTCATCCCCTAACCCCTTCTCCCAAAGATGGGAGAAGGGGAACTAGAATTATGTCTCTCCTCTCCCATATTTGGGATTCGGAAAACTAGAATCATGTCTCCCCTCTCCCAAATTTGGGAGAGGGGCTGGGGGTGAGGGAAAAGACTTAAGCACTCATTAGGATGCTCCCAAGAGGTTGTTTAAAAGTAGTTGACTGTGATTTTAGGTACTTTTTGATCCCCCCTAACCCCCGTTAAAAAGCACACAAGTCAAATTACCCCCCTTAATCTCCCCGATCGGGGGGAAACAATAAATCTAATTCCCTCACCTTTATATCGGAGAGGGTTAGGGTGCGGTAAAACCTTGGTTAATCAGCTATTTCAGACTTGTGTACACCACCGTAGCCTTAAAAACGGGGAAGAATCAAAGTCCCCCAATTTATCCAGAAATTTAGGAGGATCTAAAATGTTTTGCTACCGTGAAGAAGACTTTTCAAACATCCTCTAAAAGGCTCAACGTTCAAACTCAACCTCCCTCATCTCCCTTCCTTTCCACACCCAACTAAAAAAACTATGCGAATTCCCACCGCAACTTACCGAATTCAGTTTACACCTCAGTTTGGCTTTGACAACGCCAAAGCGATCGCAGCTTATCTAGCAGATTTAGGTATTTCTGATTTATATGCTTCCCCGATTTTCAAAGCAAGATCCGGGAGTACCCACGGCTACGATATAGTAGATGCCACTCAACTTAACCCAGAACTGGGAACTAATGAATCTTTTGATGAATTAGTTGCTGAAGTTCAATCGCTTGGTATGGGCTGGTTACAAGATATTGTGCCAAACCACATGGCTTATAGCAGCGAAAACGATTATTTGATGGACGTATTGGAACACGGCCCAGATTCCAGCTATACCGACTACTTCGATCTTTCTTGGAATGCTCCGTTTGGCGATCGCCAAGAACGAATTCTCGCGCCGTTACTGGGAGATTTCTATGGTACATCGCTGGAAAATGGACACATTCAACTGCAATACGAACAAAACGGTTTAACCGTCAACTATTACAGCTTGAAACTACCACTCCGGTTAGAATCTTACACAAAATTTATCACCCATAATCTGGGTAAGCTCACCCGGACACTGGGACGCAATCATCCCGATTTTATTAAACTATTGGGGATTCTCTACATTCTCAAAAATGTCCCCTCAGAAGTTGCAGGAAAACAGCGACAAGACCAAATCGCATTTATTAAAGGATTGGTTTGGGAACTGTATAATACAAACGATTCCATCCGCGAGTTCATTGACGAAAATCTTCAAACATTCAACGGAGAACCCGGTAATTCAGAAAGCTTTAACCTCCTAGATGAATTACTAAATGACCAGTTTTACCGCCTCGCCTTCTGGAAAGTTGGCGCGGAGGAAATGAATTACCGTCGTTTCTTTACTGTGAACGAACTAATTTCTGTTAAAGTTGAAGAACTGCGGGTTTTTAATAATACCCATAGCTTCATTCAAAAGCTGGTTGAAGAAGGCAAATTTACTGGTTTACGGATTGACCATATTGATGGGCTTTATAACCCAATCCAGTATCTGGAAAGGCTGCGAGAAAAGACGGGAGATGTTTATATCACCGTCGAGAAGATTTTAGAACTCACCGAAGACTTGCCGGAAAACTGGGCAATTGAAGGAACGTCTGGATATGACTTTCTCAACTATGTAAATGGTGTATTTTGTCAAGTTGAAAATGAATCATCCTTCGATAAAATTTACCAAAACTTTATCAGTTCTAGAGTAGATTATGCCTCGGTAGTGAAGGATAAAAAGCACCTAATTTTGGAAAAGAATTTAGCAGGTGATATTGACAATCTGGCACTTTTGTTAAAGAATGTATCCAGCAAATATCGCTATGGCAATGATTTTACACTGAATGGATTAAAAAGAGCGATCGCGGAAGTTTTGACACTGTTCCCGATTTACCGTACCTACATTACAGCCGATGGAATTGGAGAGAGCGATCGCGCTACCATTCAGAAAGTAATCGATCAAGCCAAAAAACAAGCGCCCCTGTTGCAGAACGAACTGACCTTTATTGAGAAGTTAATGCTGCTAGAGTTTGATAATTCTCTGACTCAAACAGAACGCGAACAGTGGATATATTTTGTCTTGCGAATGCAGCAATACAGTGGGCCGTTAATGGCCAAAGGCGTAGAAGACACCACATTATATGTTTACAATCGGTTGCTGTCGCTGAATGAAGTCGGGGGAAATCCTGGACATTTTGGCATCGACTTAAGCAAATTTCATGCCTTTAACAAACAGCACCAAGAAACCTGGCCTCACACAATGAACACCACAGCTACCCACGACACGAAACGCGGCGAAGATGTGCGGGCTAGATTGAATGTGCTTTCAGAAATTCCCGAAGAATGGGATCAGCAGGTAAATACCTGGAGTGCCATGAATCGAGGACATCGTAGCCATCGCCAGGGGTTCGCTATGCCCGATCGCAACGACGAGTATTTTCTCTATCAAACCTTGGTAGGGGCGTTTCCTTTTGCAGAACACGAACATGCATCCTTCGTGGAACGGGTGAAAGACTATATAATTAAGGCAATTCGAGAAGCGAAAGTGCATACTGCATGGTTGCGTCCTGATAGCGAGTATGAAGAAGCTTGTACCTCCTTTATTGAAAAGGTACTCGATCCTTCCCTCTCCGGGGAATTTCTAGAAGCCTTTCGTCCCTTTCAAGGGCGAATTGCAGAGTATGGTATCTTCAATTCCCTTTCCCAAACTCTGCTGAAGATTACCGCCCCCGGCGTACCTGATTTATACCAAGGAACAGAACTTTGGGAACTAAGCTTAGTCGATCCAGATAACCGCCGCCCGGTAGATTTTGAACAGCGACGCACTTACTTAAGCGCTATCCGCGAACAAGTAAAAACCGACATTCTAGGTTTGATTCAAGAATTGCTGAGTGATAAAACCGACGGTAGAATCAAACTGTTTTTAACCGCTCAATTACTCCAAGCCAGAACAAACTATGTCTTATTATTCCAGGATGGCGACTATCTGCCCTTAGAAGTTCAGGGAACCCACGCCAATCACATAATCGCCTTTGCGCGACGGGAAGGGAATCAAACAGCGATTGCGATCGCCCCTCGCTTCTTAACAAACCTGATCCAGCCAGGAGACAACCCCTTGGGAGAGTCAGTATGGCAAGATACGCACCTACAATTACCCCCTGGAACTCCCTCCACCTGGAAAAACGTCATTACTCAACAACCCTTACAAACCACACAAACCCTATCTATCGGATCAGCCCTCGCCGATTTCCCAGTCGCTTTGTTAGTAAGTAGTGCCGAGTAAAAATATAAATCCCTCTTACGCAGAGAAAACCCCTAAAACCTCTGCGTACCTCTGCGATTCCCTTTGCGTTCCTCTGCGTTAAAAAATTCTTCCATTCTCCTCACACCCCGTCAAATTAAATTATGACCATACCAGCACTCACCACCACGCAGATTGACACCGTGCGGGCCCATATCAAAAAAACCTGGAAAACCTTAACGCGATCGCACGAACATTTATTACAATCTGCCAAAGATACCAAACTCGACCACAAAACCGACACTCCCTGGATCGTCTACATTTCCCCCTTAGAAGATTGTCCCAACATTCAGACAGTATTAGAGCGATCGCTATCCCCAAAGGATATGCAAAGAATTCAAATTCGCACTTTACCCTCAGAAGTCGAAGCAATTAAAGAGCATGGCTTACTGTACCTACCAGGGCCTTATGTCGTACCAGGCGGCCGCTTTAATGAAATGTATGGCTGGGACAGCTACTTTATATTACTGGGACTTCTGCACGATGAAGAATGGGAGCTAGCACAAAGTCAGGTAGATCAATTATTATACCAGGTGAAGCATTACGGCACTATCCTCAATGCTAACCGGACTTATATGCTGTCGCGATCGCAGCCGCCAGTCCTCAGCATGATGGTTTTGGCACTATTCCAACACACCCAGGATGAAGAGTGGTTGAGGACAACCATACCACTTTTAGAACAATTTTACTATTACTGGGTAGTACCGCCCCATTTGAATTCCGGAACCGGCTTATCCAGATTTTATGCTTTTGGGGAAGGCCCCGCGCCAGAAGTTGTGTTCTCAGAGCGCGATGACGAGGGAAAAAGCCACTACGATCGCGTCAAGGAATATTACCAAAGCTATGAGGTTGAAGATTATGATGTCAATCTTTACTACAATCGGGAAAATGACCAATTAACCAACCTATTTTATAAGGGCGATCGCACCATGCGCGAGTCCGGTTTTGATATCACCAACCGATTTGGCCCCTTCAGTGCTGATATCCTCCACTACGCTCCTGTGTGCCTTAACAGTTTGCTGTATCAGGTAGAACAAGACTTGGCGCAAATTAACAATATTTTGGGGAACGAACAACTAGAAAAACAATGGCGCGATCGTGCAGATATCCGCCGCGATCGCATCGATCAATTTCTTTGGGATGAAGAACGAGGACTTTATTTCGACTATCACTTCCAGAGTGGAAACCGCCGCTACGAATTTTCTACCACATTTTATCCCCTATGGCTAGGAATTTCTTCTCAAGCCCAAGCCCAGCGCGTTGTAGAAAATCTCTCTTTGTTTGAAGCCCCAGGCGGAATTTTTACCAGTACTCATATCACCGGTAACCAGTGGGATGCTCCCTTTGGTTGGGCACCATTGACGTTGATTGCTGTCTTGGGACTTCACCGTTATGGGTTTCATACCGAAGGCGATCGCATTGCCAACAAATTTTTAGTTATGGTAATTAAAGAATTCGAGCGTCACAATACCTTAGTTGAAAAATATGATGTTGAACGCTGTTCTGCGAACGTTTCCGACGATATTTCCTTTGGATATAGTTCTAACGAAGTTGGTTTTGGCTGGACAAATGGAGTCATCCTGGAACTCTTAGGAGGCGGTGGGAAAAAAGTTTAAATAAATTGGCGTGAGTTTATTCCTCACGCCTTTACCTTATTTATTACACTTGACTCTATATTGATTATGTATACTTGAATGAAATTTGAATGGGACAAAAATAAAAACCAACAAAATATCCAGAAACATGGCATTAGTTTTGAAGAAGCTACAGAAATATTTGACGGTGTTGTTTTCACCTCAATTGATGAACGGTATGACTATGAAGAAATTCGAGAAATTAGTATTGGCTCAATCCAAGGTGTTGTAATTATTACTGTTGCCCATACAGACAGAAACGGCAAAATTCGATTAATCTCTGCCCGAAAAGCTACCCCTAAAGAAAGGAGAACCTACTATGAGTATCTCGCCCAATCGACTTAAAGAACTCCAAAATATCCCTGATACAGCGATTGATACTTCAGATATTCCTGAATTAGATCAGCAATTCTGGGAAACGGCCAAAATGGTAAAACCTGTTAGCCAAGAAGCCACATTAATTCAACTAGATCAAGATATTCTCGATTGGTTTAAAAGCAAAGGAAAAGGCTACGAATCTCTAATTAACTCCGCTCTCCGCTCTTATATTGAGCATAATTCATCGCTATAACGCCTTACCTTACTGGCTCGTACTTTGAGGAATAATCACAATGGTTCAATCAGCCTCAAAAATTATAACCGTTGATGAATTTATTAACAACTACAGTGAGTGCGATCGCTATGAATTAATTGATGGTGAATTAATTGAGATGGAACCAACCGGGCCACACGAGCAAGTATCAGCATTGATTGGGCAAAAACTGAATGTAGAAATTGATCGTCAGGATCTAAGCTATTTTATTCCTCATCGCTGTCTCATCAAACTATTAGGAATAGAAACAGCTTTTCGTCCCGATGTGATTGTGTTAGATCAAACTCAATTAATTAATGAACCATTATGGCAAAAACAACCCATAATTACATTAGGAAACTCAATCAAATTGATTGCTGAAGTTGTTAGCACAAACTGGCAAAACGATTACGCCCGCAAAGCTGAAGATTACGCCTTGTTAGGAGTTCCTGAATATTGGATTGTTGATTATCTGGGTATTGGTGGCAGAGAATATATTGGCAAACCCAAACAGCCAACGGTGACAATTTGTAGTTTAATAGAAGATGAGTATCAAAAACAGTTGTTTCAAAACAACGATCAACTTATTTCCTCAATCTTTCCCAACTTGCAACTAACGGCACAACAAGTTTTTACGGCTGGGCAATCTGTCATTGAGTGAAAACTGGGAAACAAAAAATCCAATTCCCTCCCCTTATAAAGGGGAGGGTTAGGGTGGGGTAAAACTTGTTGGACAAAGATTTCGGTTTCAGTATCCTTATGATTATTCCAGGTGAATTCCTATATTCAGCAACTAATCATTATCATCTTTATTCTTATCATAAGGCTCACCTGTAAATGGTTGTACGCCTGTAGCAGGATAAGCGTCATCACTCGGCCCAAAAATCCGCATTGCAGCTTCAGAAATATACTGGGTTATGTTCGCAATGATTCGGGAAATAGCCATAATATTTGACTCCTGATTTTCGAGTCGCTTTAATTGTGCTACCTCTACTCTAATTCTGATATTCTTGACTGGCTCTAATTCTCAATATATTGAGATTATATGCAATGTTTATTCAGATAACTTCGCAATACTTGAGCTTGTCAAAAACTCAAACTTTTCCCTTTGATTCTAATTGTAACATAGTTGTTTCTCCAACCGCAGTTGGGACGAAGCAAAACAAAGGATATTGTTTCCCTTCACCAGCCGCTTTATTTTTTGATTAACATTATTGCTAGCTATTACTATTAAAAAATATTAAGTATTCTATGAAGTTAGTATTAATTTACCGATGAATCTACTGTTATACGGCAATCTCAGAAAATATACTTGCCGATAGTTGACATTATTTATGGTAAATATTACCATAAATAAAAGAAGCATCTTGTAAGGAAGCTCTTGCATGACAACTTTGGACTATGTATATAAACAGCAAAGCCAGCAGAACCAGGAACTAAACCTATCTGCGGATGACTACAGCTTACTGACCGACCTTTACCAGTTAACAATGGCAGCTTGTTACACAGGCGTTGGTATAGAACAACGACGGGCAAGCTTTGAGTTGACTGTTAGGCGATTGCCAGAGGGTTTTGGTTATTTAATTGCAATGGGGCTAACGCAGGCATTGGAATATTTAGCCAAATTCCGCTTTAGTTCGGCGCAAATTGCGGCATTACAGGCGACGGGAATTTTTGCTCAAGCAAGCGATCGCTTTTGGTCACTTTTAGCTGAGGGAAAGTTTACGGGTGATGTTTGGGCAGTACCAGAAGGGACGGCTGTGTTTGCCAATCAGCCACTCTTGCGGGTGGAAGCACCACTTTGGCAAGCGCAACTAGTAGAAACTTACCTGCTGAATACGATTAATTACCAAACTTTGATTGCCACAAAAGCAGCCCGGTTAAGGGATATAGCGGGTGAATCAGCAACACTTTTAGAATTTGGCACAAGACGAGCATTTAGTCCCCAAGGGTCTTTGTGGGCGGCGCGGGCGGCGTTAGCAGGTGGTTTAGATTCCACCTCTAATGTGTTAGCAGCGCTACAACTAGGACAAAAGCCAAGTGGTACGATGGCACACGCCCTGGTGATGGCCTTGTCAGCAATAGAAGGCACTGAAGAACAAGCTTTTAGTGCATTTCATCGATATTTCCCAGGTGCGCCGTTGCTCATTGATACTTACGATACCATTGCTGCTGCCGGGCGCTTGGCGGAAAAAGTAAATTCTGGGGAAATGCAATTAACAGGAGTGAGATTAGACTCAGGAGATTTAGTTACCTTATCAAAACAGGTGCGATCGCTCCTTCCCGGTGTGCCAATTTTTGTTAGTGGCGACTTGGATGAGTGGGAAATTGCCAAATTAAAAGCTGCTGGGGCCGAAATTGATGGTTACGGACTGGGAACGCGACTAGTTACAGGTTCGCCTGTAAATGGAGTTTATAAACTTGTAGACATTGATGGTATCCCAGTAATGAAGCAGTCTAGTGGTAAAGTTACTTATCCAGGACGCAAGCAGATTTTTCGCTCGTTTACCGGAGGGAAGGTAAAAGCAGACAGGTTGGGACTTTTAGATGAAAGTTCTGTGGATGAAGAACCTTTGTTGCAGTTGGTAATGCAACAAGGTGAACGGATACAGCCGCTGGAGTCGTTAGCAACAATTCGTCAGCGTACCGCCGCCTCAGTTGCCAGTTTGCCACAACAGACACGCCTTTTGGATCATCCTGTGCCTGTAGAAGTGCAAATTTCTCAGGGGTTACTGATGTTGACGGAGGAGACTAAGAAACGAACCGCAGAGGCACAGAAAATACAGAGGTAAAATTACTCTTTCAGTATGTCTTAATTACGAATTACGAATTACGAATTACGAATTATTATGAGAGTTGCTTTGTTTGGAACTAGTGCCGATCCACCAACTGCTGGACATCAAGAAATTCTAAGTTGGTTGTCTGAGCGTTATGATTGGGTAGCGGTTTGGGCGGCAGATAATCCATTTAAGTCTCATCAAACCCCCTTAGAACATCGGGCGGCAATGCTGCAACTGTTGATTGCGAATATAGACGCGCCACGGCACAATATTGCTTTGGAACAAGAATTGAGTAGCTTCAGAACACTGGAGACAGTAGAAAAAGCAAAGCTTACTTGGGGTGAAGATGCGGAATTGACGTTGATTATTGGTTCAGATTTATTGAGTCAGCTACCACGTTGGTATCGCATTGAAGATTTGTTACAGGAAGTGCAACTACTGATTGTACCGCGACCGGGATATGCAATAGATGAATCTAGTTCAGAGGTAGTGCAGAAGCTGGGAGGCAAGATTGCGATCGCTAGTCTGACCGGTCTAGATGTTTCCTCAACAGCATACCGCGAACATGGAGATTCTCAAGCCCTCACAGCCCCTGTAGTTGCCTATATTAATCGAGAGCATTTGTACGAATGCCAGGACGTTCACAAAAAAAGATACCAACTCCGTTAAACCAACAACCTTTGGCCGATTTCAAGGTTGGTGTTGATAATGTAATTTTTTCTGTAGATACTGTACAAAATCGGCTGTTAGTTCTACTAGTAATGCGACAGCAAGAACCATTTTTAAATCATTGGAGTCTTCCCGGTACTTTGGTACGTCCTGGAGAGTCTTTAGAAGATGCTGCCTATCGCATTATGGCAGAGAAAATTAAGGTCAACAATCTCTATTTAGAACAACTGTATACATTTGGCGGGCCGAATCGCGATCCACGGGAAGCAATTGATAGTTATGGTGTGCGTTATCTATCTGTTAGTTACTTTGCTCTAGTGCGATTTGAAGAAGCCGAATTAATTGCCGATCGCATGACTGGCATAGCTTGGTATCCAGTTAAAGAAGTGCCGCAATTAGCTTTTGACCATAAGGAAATTTTGGCTTATGGACATAGGCGGTTGCGTAATAAATTAGAGTATAGCCCGGTGGCTTTTGAAGTCTTGCCAGAAATGTTCACCTTGAATGATTTATATCAGTTATACGCCACAGTTTTAGGTGACAATTTTTCCGATTATTCTAATTTTAGAGCGCGTCTACTCAAGTTAGGTTTTTTATGCGATACCGGAATTAAGGTATCACGAGGTGCTGGTCGTCCAGCTAGTTTGTATAAGTTTGACGCTGAAGCTTTTGCTCCCTTAAAAGATAAGCCTTTGGTATTTATTTAACAAATTGTTACGCAGAGTCCAGAGTAAGTTATTTGAGCATTTACCAATGACAAATGACAAATGACAAATGACAAATGACAAATAATATGAAAATTGCGATCGCTCAAATTAATCCGACAATTGGTGATTTGCTTTTAAATGCCCAAAAAATCCTAGAGGCGGGACAACAAGCAGCATCTAGCGGTGCGCGTTTGTTGCTAACACCAGAACTTTCTTTGTGTGGCTATCCACCCAGAGATTTATTACTAAATCCTAGTTTTGTGGAAGCGATGGGTATGACTTTACAAAAGTTAGCCCAGAATTTACCGCCAAATTTAGCCGTATTGGTAGGAACTGTTGAACAGAACCTGGAAGCGTCTATTACTGGCGGGAAAAGTTTATTTAACAGTATGGCTTTGTTAGAAAATGGCAAGGTCAAGCAAGTTTTTCACAAACGACTTTTGCCTACTTACGATGTATTTGACGAACGTCGCTATTTTGAACCAGGTTTACAAGCTAATTATTTCACTTTAGATGATATCCATATTGGCGTAACTATTTGCGAAGATTTATGGAACGATGAAGACTTTTGGGGCAAACGTAGTTATACAGTAAATCCGCTTGCTGACTTAGCAATTTTGGGTGTAGATTTAATTGTAAATTTGTCTGCTTCCCCCTACACTGCCGGTAAGCAGCTGTTTCGTGAAACAATGCTCAGGCATAGTGCAGTACGTTTTCAACAACCGATGATTTATGCTAATCAGGTTGGCGGAAATGATGACCTAATTTTTGATGGACGGAGTTTTGCCTTGAATCGTCAAGGTGAAGTTATCTGTCGTACCTGTGGCTTTGATACCGATTTAGTAGTAGTTGAATTTGACGAAGTGCAACGGGATTTTCAGTTAGGTTCTATAGCACCTGTCTATGAATCGGAAGATGAAGAAATTTGGCAAGCTTTGGTTTTGGGAGTGCGAGATTATGCTCGTAAGTGTCGCTTTTGTAAAGTAGTTTTGGGTTTAAGTGGCGGGATTGACTCTGCAATAGTAGCTGCGATCGCAACTGCTGCACTTGGTAAAGAAAATGTCCTTGGTGTTCTCATGCCTTCCCCTTACAGTTCCGAGCATTCTATCAGTGATGCTGTGGCATTAGCCGAAAATTTGGGGATTAAGACTCATCTTTTACCAATTGGCGAGTTAATGCAAGGCTTCGATCAAACATTAGGTGATTTGTTTGCAGGTACAGAGTTTGGATTGGCAGAAGAGAATATCCAATCTCGGATTCGCGGTAATTTATTAATGGCGATCGCTAACAAATTTGGCTATCTGCTTTTATCTACCGGTAACAAATCAGAAATGGCTGTCGGTTACTGTACCCTCTACGGCGATATGAATGGCGGATTGGCTGTAATTGCAGATGTTCCTAAAACCCGCATTTATTCACTTTGCCAATGGTTAAATCGCAATCATGAAATCATCCCGCAAAATGTCTTGACTAAACCACCCAGCGCCGAACTCAAACCAGGTCAAGTTGATCAAGATTCTTTACCGCCCTACGAAATTTTGGACGATATTTTGCAACGCCTGATTCACAATCACCAATCAGCAGCGCAAATTGTTGCAGCCGGTCACGATCCGGTAATTGTAGACAGAGTAATCCAAATGGTAGCGCGGGCTGAATTTAAACGGCGACAAGCACCCCCCGGTTTAAAAATCACCGATCGCGCCTTTGGAACTGGTTGGCGAATGCCAATTGCTAGTAACTGGGTTGGTGTCAAAAACGCTTACCAGACTAATAGTAAAAGTTTCGGCTTGACTCACCCGCCTGGAACTAAAGTTCAAGGCTAATAGCTAAAGTCTACTGAAGTAGACTAGAAATTTTTTCATTTATTCATAAAAAGATGATTTTTGCTATTAAACCTTATCTAAGTTGAGCAAGCCAGTAAAATCCTTGATTTTCCGTAGGGGCAATTCATGAATTGCCCTTACATTTGGTACCTGATGCGTAAGTCCTAAAGAAAAAACAAAAACGAACCGCAAAGAAAGAAAGAAAGAAAGAAAGAAAGAAAGAAAGAAAGAAAGAAAGAAAGAAGTTAAAAGGGTTTAGCGCAGCCTCACAAAAAAATGGTATAAGACAGCAAGTTTGTCTAACTTTGTTCTTGTGGTTGTCCTATTTGTGCCGTCAATTTTTCTTTATCTTGCCTGCGTTTTTTGGCGTAAAGTTGAATAGTGACTGCCATCAAAATAATCATGGCGAAAATAGCCCAGGCAGCGATATCTGTAGGTAGATTATTCTTAAACACAGCCAGCAAAACGATCGCTACTAACATAACTGTGGGTGCTTCGTTTAAAGCACGTAATTGCTGACCATTCCAGCCACATTCATCTACTGCTAATTTTTTCATCAACCGAGCGCAGTAATGATGATAGCCAATTAAAATGGCAACAAACAGCAGTTTTATATGCAACCAACCCTCTTTTAAAACGTCCGGTTCAGTGGTTAATAAACCAATCGCCATTGCGATCGTCACAAACATTCCTGGGTTAGTGATGATATAGTAGAGACGCTTTTCCATAATTTGATACTGATTTTTCAGTATCGTCCGTGCTGGTTCAGGTTCAAGGTTCGCTTCAACATGATAGATAAAAAGACGAACGAAATAGAACAAACCAGCGAACCAAACTACAAATCCGACAATATGAAAGGCTTTAAACCATGAATAAGCCATGAATTCTAATCTCCTTTACTTGGGAAGCATCCCAATGAGTGCTTAAATCTTTTCCCTCACCCCCAGCCCCTCTCCCTTCAGGTGGGAGAGGGGAGACATAATTCTAGTTACCCCTCTCCCAAATGATGGAATTCGGGGTTAGGGGATGAGGGCAAACACAAAGTTTTTGCACCTGAGGGGATGCTCCCTTTACTTGTGGCTGCGATCCATTTTAATGCTAATAAAAAGTTCACAAATCCAGGCAGGAATAACATTATAATGGCAAAAATCCCGAATTAATTTATTTACCACAGATAAAATATCGGTGTTTATCAGTGGTTTCATTTTTATAATATCGATTTTTGCCAAAAGTATATTATCAATGAGCATCTTTACGACGCACAAAGGGTAAAAGGTCTTCTAAAATCGCTTCATGATAGTGTTCTTGAGGATAATGTCCGACGTTATTAAGTTTTATTAATTCGGTATTGGGTACGGAATTAGCAAAATTTTCGGCAATGTCTACGGGTAGCCAAGGGTCAATTATACCCCATTGAATCAGAATTGGCTGTTGCCATTCTTTAAAGCCAGATTCGATTTCTTTCATTGCTGAATCAAGCTGTAAATTGCGAATACTTGATAAGAGACTCCGCCCAGATGAAGAACTTTTTAAAAATGGTTTTCGATAAACATCTAATTCCTTATCTCCGATGCGATAACGGCTTCCACCTTCTAGCGTCCGGTCAACCAAAAGCGGGTCTTGGGTCATGACTTCACCGATTAAAGGTAAACCCATTTGTTTAATTTTCCAGGGTAATCTAGCAGCAGTTGAAATTGGTGTATTTAAAATAGCTAAATTGGCAATTTGTTCTGGATGACGCAAAGCATATTGTAGTCCTACAGAACCTAAAAAACCTTGGACAACTAAAGAAAAATATTCAAGTTCTAGCGCTTTAACAAATCCTTCTAAAGCTGTGATAAAAGCATCGGGAGTGTAAGCAAAATCTCGTTTTTCTGGTTTTAAAGAATTGCCGTAACCAATCCAATCTGGTGCGATCGCTCTTGTCCCCTGACTCGCCAACGCAGGTATAATATTACGCCAACTGTAACTTTGTGAAACTAAGCCATGTAGCAACAATACAGGCGCTAAGTCACTTCTGCCGATTGGTAAAGATTCCCGATAAAACCATTCCAGTGAATCTACATTAATTTTATGTTCTGTTATTGACACGCTATTTTCCTATATTGGGCATTTGTCATTTGTCATTGGTTATCCTTCCCCACTCCTTGAGGAATAATCATCTCACGAATCGCATAAGCTGTAGCGGGCGCTAGTAAAACACCGTTGCGATAGTGTCCGGTAGCTAGGAGAACATTACTAAACCCTGGTAACTTACCAATAACTGGGGCTGGACGACCTTCAGGACGGGGACGTAAACCCGACCAAGTGCGGAGAATCGTTGCTGTGGCTAATTCTGGGCAAAATGCGATCGCTTGTTTTCTAACAGATTCCAGCAGTTCTTGATTTGGCGGTATCTCATCGCTATTGCTGGGAAATTCCACTGTTGCGCCTACCCAATAATCTCCACCGCCTACAGGAACAATATGTACATCGTTACCCGTTATCGCTGGCTGGAAGTCGGGATTGCCTAATGAATGCCCTACGCGCATTTGCAATGCTTGCCCAAGTACGGGGCGGATATCAATTATCTGGTTTAATTTCGCCGTCAGTGGTGTTGAACCTAGCCCTGCTGCGATTACAAACCAATCTGCGGCTATTTTTCCTTCTGTAGTTTCAAGTTGATTGCAAAATTGGGGAGAAGAATCAAATGGCGAGGTTTGGGCATCCAAAACAGCCACACTAAATTTGAAAGTTACACCGTTTTGCTGGGCAGCCTCAACTAAAGCTAATGTCAGAGCAGTTGGATCAATTTGACGATCTTGGGGAGAATAGACAGCGCCAGTAATTTTTTCGCAATCAACTTGAGGACAGATATTTTTGAGTTTAGCTGTATCCCATATTTCTAAATGCCAGCCTTGCGAGTGGCGAACTTCTATAAGTTTTTCCCATGCGGCTAAATTCTCCTCTTCCAAACCAAGACTAAGAATTCCCTGGCGGTTAAAAGGGATTTTGCGACCTGTTAAAGCTTCTAGTTCAGGAATCAAGGTTTCATAGCGTTGGATGCTAGTTTGTCGCATCTGCCAAGCTTTGCCCTTAATTTTTTGGCTGATTGCGCCCATCAAAACGCCAAGTGCAGCGCCTGTGGAAGCTTGGGCTGGTGGTTGGCGATCGCAAACCGTGATTTTCAGTCCTTTATCTAGACTGAGTTCATAGGCGATCGCAGCCCCAACCACACCACAACCGATAATAACTACATTCATGACTTGTGCTTTAAATGAGAACTTAAGAGTTAGAAGTGAGGAGCTAAAAATTTTTAACTCCAAACTCCAAACTCCAAACTCCAAACTCCAAACTCCAAACTCCAAACTCCTAACTCCAAACTCCAAACTCCAAACTCCAAACTCCAAACTCCAAACTCCAAACTCCAAACTCCAAACTCCTAACTCCTAACTCCAAACTCCAAACTCCTAACTCCTAACTCCAAACTCCAAACTCCTAACTCCTAACTCCAAACTCCAAACTCCTAACTCCTAACTCCTAACTCCTAACTCCTAACTCCTAACTTTTAACCCTCTTCTTTTTTAGGAAGCAGATTGAGGAATTTGTCAATATCTCCAAAAGCGGCTTCGGAGCTAGTCAAGGCAGGTTGAGCTTTGCTAGCACTAGTAGCTTTATCAAGTTTAACCAGGTCGTTAAACAAATCTCGCGTTATCTGACGTGCTGCGGGTTGGTCTTTGGGCAGAAGGTTGGGAGTGACATAAGTCAGGTTCAGCCTTGCTTCTGTTATCGGACCATGTATAAAGTTACGCACGTTGATCCAATCACCTCTTTGGATCAGGGTTTTCAACTCTTGTGAGCGATCGCGCACAGCCTGAATTTCAGGAACATAAGCCTGAATTCTTTCAAGTTGTGTTGCTGTATAAGTCGGAGGTGCTACCGCAACACCAGGACCGCCACAACTAATTAAGAATGTGGCCAATAATACTAGGAAAAAGGAAAAAATCGAGCGTTGACGCGCCATATATTGAACTTGATTACTGTTTTTATGCCGATTAACAGTGTCATTTTAGATCGCCAGCGTAATTTATCGTTCACTCTAGATAATTAAATCTGGAGAATCACTCAATAAGTGAATTTTTACCAGTTCTCTAAACAGTAGCCTTGCTCCTTTGGCGGCAACGCGATTCCTGACAAGCTTTACTGGACGACCGGCTGCTTTTTCACTATCTAACTGTTCACCCAAGATTTTACCAATATCATTTTTGAGGCGCGATCGCTTCGGCTCGATCCTCGTAAACACCCACTGCCATAAAGACTTACGACATAAGTCTGACCCGCCCACTACTTTAGCTTTACGGCTATCGCCAGAAGCTTCAAGGGATGGAGCAGCACCCAAAGCTTTTTGGAATCTTCTCAGTGAAAGGTGACGTTTGGTAGGCTTTTTAGAATTTCGCCCCTGGCGAATCTTTACCTCTGGTTTACCGTCTGCACCCAAGAATCCCTCAATGGGGTAAATCTGAGAGATAATCACTGACGAAAGACGATCGCCAAACCCAAACCTTCTGAAAACTGTGCGGTAATGGTCAAATCGAGGATCGGCAAGCAATTCTCGCAACTCTACCTCGATGACGTATTCTTCCCTTTGGAGATTGCAAATCCTAATCGCATGTTGGCGAACTGTTTCAGTTATGCCCAGCCCCACAGATTGTTCGTAAAGGCGGTCATAGCGGCTACTTTTCCTCTCATGAGCAAGCCAACCCCATAGTAGGGGAACTTCACCTGATTCACCCCGCCGGGATTTTACTAGTGCAATTTCTGGAAACTGCCACGCCAAATCCTGCCGCGCACGATTTACGATCGGAGATTGCACCCGGTTGAGATGTGCCAGCCGCAAAACTAGTTCGCGGATTCTGGCAATAGCGCGATCGCGGATTTGAACAAATCGACGCGGGTCTTGCTGGTAGTCGAAGTAATAACAAGCCAACGCCAGGGCATCAGCATCATCATCTTTGTCTGGTAGTGCTAAGTGATTAGCTCGATAATTCCTCAGTTCTTTATGGCCTACTAATCTCACCTCAACCCCAGCACGAGCCAAATGAGTACCCCAAAGTTTGCTGTAGTTACTGCCAGTTGGTTCAAGTAGTGCAATGTCCCCATTGAGCGCGAGTAAATCTTGAATACCTTTTACATCAGCGCTCAATTTAAAAAACGGACATTCATAATAAAATTGACGTGGATCTTCGGGCTTCTCCAAAAGCAGGCAAGCCGAAACCGAGGACTTGCTAACATCAAGTCCTAAAATTCTAATCATTCAGTTTCTCCTGGGTGGTTCTGTTTTATATCCCTGATGCCATGCCTGCGAATCACCCGAAGGCCAGTAGCCTAGTTCACTCTCAAGGCAAAACCAGAAGCGGTAACTTCTGGTGGCACAGGTTCGGGAACAGCACAGTCACAGCAGCCGAGCTTGCGAACGATAGAAAGCCATAAAAGCTTGATTCTTATCAAAAGCCCTAAGTTGCTGTGTGTATGTGCTGTACGTCTGGGTTGGACTCCAGCCCGCGACGTGAGTTTACCTCACGTTTCGGCTACGGGGTCAATAGCCCGCGCTGTTGTAGCGCGATCGCAATATCAATTGCAATTCATCAGGCGGTTAATCTATGTGCTATTTTTTACTTGTTGGAATCGATTAATCAATTGCGATCGCGTTACTCATGAACGCGATCGCTTTGAAATTTTAGTCCCATTCCTCCTGCGTGCCTTGCTGCAATATCTGCTGCAATCGCCGCTTACCCTCCTCCCAGCGACGGCCACC
>NZ_JBALFF010000024.1:0-29467 GCF_036916975.1 Nostoc sp. | reverse complement strand
ATCAACGCCCGTGATACAGTCTCCTTTGATGGCATAGGTAACGATGGAAATCCCAGTAGCGCATCCAGCATAGTAAATTTGTACGCTGTGGGTAACGGCGGGGACATTAACATCAATACTGGAGGATCACTTTTTTTAAGCAATGGCGCTTTACTAATTGCTAACAGTAGTGGGCAAGGGAACGGGGGCAATGTGAATATTAATGCTGGCAATACAGTCTCTTTTGATGGTATAGACAATTATGGATTCGCTACGGCTGCATCAAGCAGGTTGGAGACAACAGGTGCGGGCAAGGGTGGAGATATAAACATCAAAGCTGGAGCGGTTTTGTTTACTAATGGCGCTCAACTAACTACTAGCAGCTATGGAGAAGGGAATGCAGGCAATATCAGTATTAATGCTGACGATAGAGTATCTTTTGATGGCGTTGGCATGAATGGAGGCTCCAGTGCTGCATTTAGCACTTTAGAACCTGGTGCTATCGGCAAAGGTGGGGACATCAATATTAATACTGATGGATCGGTTTTTTTAACTAACGGTGCTGGACTGCTTGCCAGCACTTTTGGGACAGGTGATACGGGTAGTATCAATATCAAAGCTGGCGAAAGAGTCTTCTTTGATGGGGTAGGTAGCAATACAGTCTCTAGCGGAGTTTTCATGACTGTGGAGCCTGAGGCTATAGGAAATGGTCGTAGCATCAACATCACAACCGACTCTCTTTCCCTAACTAATGACGCTCAAATACAGTCCATTCTTCGTGCAACCCCTGAAACTCTCCTTGGTGGACAAGGGAATGCAGGTAGTGTAAATATCAATGCTCGCGGTACAGTCTTATTTGATGGGGTAGGTAGCAATACATTCTCTAGCGGTGTACTCAGCAGTGTGGGAGCTGGAACCATAGGCGATGGTGGCGAAATCAACATTACGGCTGATTCCCTTGCTGTAACTAATGGCGCTTTCCTAAGTGCGAGTACCTTTGGACAGGGTAAGGGAGGCAATATTCAGATTAAAGCTGATGATTTTGTGATTGTCTCTGGGATCAGTTCTAATAAATTTTCTAGAGGGCTGTTAACTAGTACTGAGCCAGGGGCGCAGGGTCAGAGCGGAGAGATTACAGTTAATACAGGTGCTTTTCGTGTCGCGGATGGGGCAGTTGTGAACGCTCAAACTCTCAATGCTAGTGATGCAGGTAACATTACCATTAAGGCTAATACTTTTGAGGCTACTGGCGGTGGACAAGTACTCACTACTACTGGCGGTAGTGGCAGGGCAGGTAATATCACTATCAATACTACTGACAGCATGACTATCTCTGGTAGCGATCGCACTTTCTATGAGCGACTTGCTTTGTATGGCCCAGAAAGAGTCAGAAATCAAGGCCCTGCTAGTGGACTATTCGCTAACACCGATATCAACTCTACAGGAGACGGCGGTACAATCTCCATTAACCCAAATAAACTAACTATCACACAGGGTGCTGGCGTAGCAGTCAATAGCCAAGGTCAAGGAAACGCAGGTAACTTACTGATTCAACAAGCAGCCTCCATAACCCTTGATGATCAAGCATTCCTATCCGCAGCCACTGAAAGCGGTGAAGGCGGCAATATTATACTGCAAGCGCACGACTTATTGCTTTTGCGCCGTGCTAGTAAGATATCTGCTGAAGCTGGCAATAATGGCAATGGCGGCAATATCAATATAAATAGCGGCTTCATCGTTGCGGTTCCTTCAGAAAACAGTGATATCCTTGCCAATGCCTTTGAGGGAAATGGGGGTAATATCCAAATCACATCTCAAGGCATCTTTGGTATCCAGCCCCGTTCTAACCCAACTTCTCTGAGTGATATCACCGCTAGTTCTCAGTTTGGCGTAGACGGTGTAGTAAAAATTAACACACCTGATATCGACCCTAACAGTGGCTTAGTCAACTTACCAACCGTACCAGTTGACACCCAAGTAGCACAGACTTGTACCGCAGGTAGTGCTGTAGCTAAGAGCAGTTTTACTATCACTGGACGCGGTGGCTTACCACCTAATCCGGGTGAAGCCCTCAACGCTGACGCAGTGCAGGTAGATTTGGTGGGGAGCAACCCAGAAGTAGGTAAACCCTCTACTCCAGCAGTTTCTACAAATCCGATTAACCCAACACCAAATCGCATCGTAGAAGCTACTGGTTGGGTAATTGCTGCTAATGGCGATGTAATTCTCACTCTTCTTGCACCCACCGTCACGCCTCATCCTTCCTGGCAGAATCCAGCCGATTGTCGTGTGTTTAATCAACGTCAGGGAAGTTGAGCAACTTACACTGTCTA
The DNA here is from genome assembly GCF_036916975.1 of Nostoc sp. Taxonomy (GTDB): domain Bacteria; phylum Cyanobacteriota; class Cyanobacteriia; order Cyanobacteriales; family Nostocaceae; genus Nostoc. Next base: position 27,155 of record NZ_JBALFF010000024.1, on the reverse strand, counting down.
TTTTTAGTAAAAACACGGTGCAAGTGGGGACAAAAACATGACAATAAAAAAATCTAGATTACGGAAAATCAAACGCCTTTTAAGTGTACTGCTGCTTTTGGCTATGTTCTTAGGCACGGGGTTGTTGCCCCCTACTTTCGCACATGTAACTGCGGAAAACTCCAGTGTTCAAAGCTTACTAAATGCCAAAAACTTGCTCGAACAGGGCAGTAAATTTTATGAAGGCGAACGGTTTGCTGATGCTGCTACTTCTTGGCAACAGGCTATCTCTGCATTAGAAGGCAATGGGGATGAATTGAGGCAAGCGATCGCACTGGGTAATCTCTCATTAGCTTATCAGCAATTGGGACGCTGGTCAGAGGCAGAAACTGCGATCGCTCAAAGTCTCAACTTATTAAAAACTACTCAAAATATAGACACCAAAGACTCCTCACAAATTCTAGCCCAAGTTCTAGATATCAAAGGTCGCCTGCAATTAGCTCAAGGCAAAGCTGAAGATGCCCTGGATACTTGGCGAATATCACTTGACATTTATACCAAAATCGGTAATCAAAGGGCAATTCTTCAAAATCGGATTAACCAAGCCCAAGCTTTGCAAGCTTTAGGATTTTATCGGCAAGCCGAGAAGACATTAAGAGAAAGTAGCCAGATTCTCCAAAGTCAACCCAACTCTCCTGTGAAAGTCGCAGCTTTGCATAGTCTCGGCAATGTGGTGCAAGTCACAGGTGATTTAGAAACATCTCGGCAGATATTGCAGCAAAGTTTAGAATTAGCTTCATCATTGCCAGATAAAGAAGCGATCGCTGATATTCTCCTCAGTCTGGGTAATACAGCCCGGGTACAGCAAGACACGCAAACAGCTATAAAATATTATCAACAAACTATCAAAACTGCAACCTCACCCACTACACGCATCCAAGCTCAAGCTAATCAACTAAGACTACTGCTGAAAACTGAGCAATTGTCAGCTTTCCAAACATTGTCCTCACAAATTAAAACTCAGCTTAACGACTTACCCATTAGTCGGACAGCGATTTCTGCGCGGATTAACTTTGCCCAAAGTCTAATGCAATTCCGAAAAACCGCCGCAGACAGTCCCTCATGGTTGGATATTGCCCAATTACTAGCAACAGCTATTGAGCAAGCAAAAAGTTTGCAAGATAAACGCACCCAATCCTACGCTATTGGTGTTTTAGGACAAGTGTATGAACAAACTCAACAGTGGTCTGATGCTCAAAATCTCACCCAACAAGCTTTGCTCATCGCTCAAGATATCGATGCTAAAGACATTGGCTATCAATGGCAATGGCAACTAGGACGTTTACTTAAAACTAAGGGAGATATAAAAGGAGCAGTAGCAGCTTACACAGAAGCAGTTAATAACCTGCAAGCCCTCCGCAGTGATTTAGTTACTGTCAATTCTGCGGTGAAATTTTCCTTTCGAGAAGAAGTTGAACCAGTTTATCGCCAGTTGGTTGATTTACTTTTGCAATCTCAGGATAATCAAGTTAGCTCAGAAAATCTCGAAAAAGCCAGCAATACAATCGAATCACTCCAAATAGCAGAACTAGAAAACTTCTTTCGCAACAACTGTTTGAATGCTCAAATCCGTAATCCCAAAAAAGATCCAACGGCAGCAATTATTTATCCATTTATTTTACCAGACCGCCTAGAGGTGATCGTTGAGTTGCCTCAACAGCGTTGGTTGCACTATACTACCCATGTAGTTGAAAAAGAAGTAGAAACTACTTTAGCGCAACTACAAGAAAATCTACCCAAACCACACACGCTCAGGCAGGTTCAATCTTTATCGCAGAAGGTTTACAAATGGCTGATTCAACCTGCCGAAGCTGCCTTAGCTGAAAATAAGACTCCTACTTTGGTGTTTGTGCTGGATGGCTGGTTGCGAAATATTCCGATGGCAGTTCTCTACGATGGCAAACAGTATCTAGTTGAGAAGTATAACATTGCACTCACCCCCAGTCTGCAACTGATTGAACCCAAACCATTCGAGAAGCAATTAAAGGCAATAGTCGCAGGATTGAGTGAAGCAAGTTCGGGATTTTCTGCACTACCCAACGTCAAACTTGAATTAGAACAAATCCGCTCTCAAGTTCCTAGCAGCATGCTTTTGAATCAAGAATTTACCAGCAAAGCTTTGCAAAACCGGATTAATTCTTTATCTTTCCCTATCGTTCATCTTGCAACTCATGGTCAGTTTAGCTCCAAGGCTGAGGCCCAGTATTCAGTTTGCCACTGTTAGCAATGCCTGTTCCAATACCACCCTTGCCGTCAAAGAAAAACTCATCACCAGCGCCGCCAATACCAGTGCCAGCGATCGTGTCATTGCCCAACCCAGTATTTAGTTTGCCACTGTTAGCAATGCCTGTTCCAGTACCACCCTTGCCCTCAGGGGGAGGATATGAAGCGGCGCCGTAGCCGGCGTTGCCGCCCTGACCAGTGCCAGCGATCGTGTCATTTCCCAACCCAGTATTCAGTTTGCCAATGTTACTGATGCCTGTCCCTGCACCGCCACCGCCGCCAGTACTGCTAGAATTGGGGTAATCATCTGCGCCGCTGCCTCCAAGACCCCCAATACCCTTGCTGATGATAGCGTCGTCGCCCGACCCAGCATTCAGATTGCCATTATTGCTGATGCCGATTCCAGCACCGCCTTCGCTGCCATTGATGTCCTTACCGATAACACCATCACGGCCTTTACCGCCAGTGCCGTTGCCTTTAAAGGTATCCAATCCTAAGCCTGTATAAATGAAACCTCCAGTTAAAACATCAATCCCAATTCCTGGAAATTTATTTAAATCTTCTCCTACTATTGTGTCGTTACCAGCAGTGCCTGTGAAATTGGGTGGAACCGTAAATCTAGGCATAATCAAAATCCTCTAAATTTAGATTAGTACTGAGCTGATTGCAATCTGTTTTTTTTCATTGATCTGCAATGCGATCGCATCGACTGACAATTCGATTGTATGGACTAACAATGCCATTGTTCCGGCTGACAATGCGATTGTATCCACTAACAATACCATTGCATCAAGTTACAACGTTATTGCATTGGCTGACAATGCGATCGCATCAACTAACAATGCCATTGCATCGGCTTACATAATTTACAGCAGTTTTCATATCTTTAAACCACCTGTTGATTCCTCTGTGCGCCTGGGGCGGCTTTGCGTGAGATAAAAAAGATGTGGTACATTTACGCGAAAATAGCTGTAAAAGCCTCCTGTTAGCTTTAGAGTTGTAATGGGCATATTAAATGTATACTTTATTACGGTATACATATATGCCTACCCAAGATACAACACGCCGTTTGCCTCCTCAATCAATTAGTCAAGATATTACTTCATTGCACGGTTTTCAAACCATCAGTACATACAATACAACCCGTGCTGATGCCTCTGCTGCAAACTTACAGCAAGCTTATCAAACTATGTTGAGTTTTCAACAAGCCGAAATCGAGAAACTAACTTTATACCGTGCTGCTGCTGATGCTGCGCGATTAGCAGAATGGGAATTTCACAATGCTGTATTAGCTATGAAAGAAGTTGTGCGCGGGCAATATGGGTCAGACAGCGATCAAGCTCAAGCAGTTGGACTGAAGAAAAAATCAGAGCGCAAGCGTTCTAACCGTAAAAAGTCAGTTGCGGCTGTAAGTTAATAGACCTCTTGCATTGAGTCAGTGTAGAGCATCGCTGACTTTTCTCCAAAGGCGATCGCTCTTCACTGCTAAGGGAACTCCAAAAATTAACAATTCAAAATTCACGCATTAAAGACATTTATGCAACGCCCTAATTCTCTAAATTGCAGCACTCTACTCTTGGTTCAGTTGCAAAATCATTCAAACCCACAGCTTTCAACAGCACCGTCCAAGAAGTATCTTGCGAATTCGTGCGACGTAATTCACTAGCAACGCTCAACGCATCATACCAAATACCATTAGCCGCATAAAGGTTTACTTGCTGGCGTGGTGTTGCTTTTTCTAGTTGAGTTTTCAACGCAGGTTTTAGTTGCTCCCCTTTTACATAACCTTCAATATTAGCAATAATTTGCTTATCCTTCTGACAGTAGATGTTAAAATACCATCGGTATTGTTTGCCAATCTCTAAAGGTGCTGCTTTTGATGGCAAACGAAAGCTAACTACTCCTGGTGTCCCCGTTAAAGAAGTTTTGTAAATAGTCTGATTTTGTGCTTCATCTTCTAGCACAAGCTCTCCAGATACAAAGTCGGATGGATAAGGAACATAGAATAAGAAACTAGGATACTCTGTGATCGTTGTGCCAAACACCAATTCTGAATTTGAATAAACAGGTACTAAAGCTGTGAGCCGCTTTTGAGAAGATGTCTGGAGCTTATTTATATCCTGACCACAACCACGACTACCTGCTTCTGCTCGCTTACCTGGTTCCCCGATGTCTGGCGGTGGGGGTGGTGCTGCGAAAATTAAGGATTGGTTTAATTGTCCGTTGGAATTTGTGGGCTGTGCCTGCACATCTATACAGCTAAGGAATGTTAAACTAACGGCGAGGAAAATTTGAATCTTTTGCACAGATAACTTCATTTTTATTTATACCTCAAGTAGTAAAAATCAGTTGTCGCTGCAATGTTTTGATAGATAAATTGCCATTGTGCCGCCAGTAGCCACTAAAACCAAAGCTGACGGAACTAGCGGAACCCAAATCCCTTGGTAAAAGAGAATTAAGCAAAAAACGTATAAGACTCCAAGTACACCTCCTCCCGCCAATACTAAATATAGTCTTGAGCGATCGCTTAGTGCGATCGCCACTGATCCGGCTATACCAATCGCACCTCCAACCACTGACCAACTCCAAACCCACAAAATTTCCCCCCAAACGGGCAAAACTGATATCAAAGGTCGCCCATCCATCACCGCACTCACCAACTGACTCACCATTTGTGCTTGCAGAATCACCCCTGGTATTTCTTCAGAAAAACCTTGCCCAGTCATGTACGGGGTAGGACTATAATCACGAAAGCTTTGGGCAGTAGTACCAATGAGAACAATTCGGTCTTTGACTAGTTCAGGGTTGACTTTACCCCTAAGAACATCTGTCAATGTAACTTTTGGAGCAATTTCTAAAGGAGAATTTTGGAAAGAGCGGTAATTGAGCAATATTTGGTAGCCGCCTGTATCCGCTAGTTGATAGCCACCCCTATGAGGCTGCAACCGCTTAAAAACAACGTTGCCTAACTGTAAATCCCCTGAGTCAGTGTATTTGGCAGAGATACCTTTTGCCTCCAAGTAGTGGAATGCCAGTTGAGCATTAAGCGCGTAGCGTGCCGTACAAGGGGAGGTTACGTCTGCTGGTTGCATTGCCAATAAATGACGACGCAGAACGCGGTCTGTATCTGGGATAATATCACTAAATCCTTGGCGTTGTAGCGTCACCCCTAAAGGAGGCGAAATTCCCGGACGGTCTTTTGTGAGTTCTTGAACTTTACAAATGGCAAAAATGTCATCTATTTTTAACTTAGCCGCTAAAGAAGCTTGATTGCGTTGTGATGACTGATCGTGATAAATATCTAAACCTATAGCTTTGGGTTGGAACTGTGCAAGTTTTTCCAAAAGTCTGGTTAGTGCTAGATCCGATAGTGACCCTGTTCTTTCTTTTTGCTCTGGTAACTGAAAATCTTCTTCGGTGACAGTGACTATCAACAGACGCGAATCTTGCTTTTCTTGGGGACGCGATCGCATTAATTGATCGTAAGCCTGTAACTCCCATGTTTGCAATCCTCCCATTTGCCGAACTCCTAGTACGCTGATGGTGAACATCACGCTCATTAGCAATCCCTTTATCAGTAGGCTGTTAAATTTTATTCCCGGCTTTGGCCAAGTCATCGCTATGACAGCAGGATTTTCACAAATTATCGGTAACCAAGTTGCTTCTGGAAATTTGTCCTCTAATCCTTGCAGTTTTTCTCTAGCGGTGCGAACTGCAATATATAAAGATGCGCCTGAAGAAAAAGCTCCCAGAAAATGCTTTAAAAATGCTTGCGCCACAAGATCGGGTACAGGTTCCCGCATCACAATAATTTGGGGAATATGTAAATCTTGTAGTTCTCGCGCTAATCCCAATCCATCACAAGAGTTGAAAATCGCCAACTGTAACCCATTGGTAACAGCATTTCTCAGCGCATATTTCAGGTCTGCAATTGTTAAACTATCCTTGTCATTAATATAGATCCGACCAGTTTCACCCTCGCTTCTACTATGACCAGCGAAAAATAAAATGTTCCAAGGTTGGCTCCACAACTGCTCGTTAATTTGATCACGTTGGGGCTGTATCAAAAAGGTTGTGACAGCATTGGGCAATTTTTTTAATAGTTCGCAGTCTTCGTCTATATTAATACCAGCTTTATCGCCCAAAATCGCCAATATTTTTATTTTATGTCTGTAGGTAGATGTCTGCGATACGGTTACTTGTTCTAACTCTGGAAGACTCAAAGCTACTTCGCTGAAGGGGTAGTCCCGATCAATCAAATCCCATAGATGCCAAGGAAGTTTCTCTAGCTGCATAGAAGCAGTGCGAATCAGCACTCGCACCTCCTCATTGGGCATTAAGTATTTAAGCAATTTTTCCCGAATCCGCCAAAATGACTCTGATTCTAGCCAGTGGTTTAAGTGCGATCGCAACTCACAAGCTTTGTTTTGACACTCATCACGCCGTTGGGTAATAGAACCATCGTAAATAATTTTTTTGGCTTTGATGCGGCCATTTCCTAGACTACGATAAGTTGACCGCCACTCGTCAATTGCTTTAGCTATTTTTAGATTCGGAGGTAAGTAACCAGATGTTTCTATGCTGGGGCGTTTGCCATCTTCTCCAATATCGAGCGTCACCCGCACCCCTAACTCCAAATCCCCATCTAGCTTTAGAACAACTAACTTTCCCATTTGCAGCACCCCTATTGTTTTTCGCTTCAGATGAGAAAACTTTCTATAACCCTAATATTTCCCAGAACCAATTTAATACTAAGTACATCTATAAGTAGGTAGGCAAGATAAAACCAAACTATGTAACGAAAAGTAAAATCTCTGTATTTCGCTCGTAGTTGCGCTTTAGCGCTAAAGCGCAACTACGAGCCAGTAATGATTATTTGCGCTCACCTACTTAGAACTCATATTTCATTTTTGAAAAAAACTCAGTACACCTTTATTCCTTCTTAACAGTCCCCAGTATTGAGTTTCTACAAGTAATTCAGGAATCAAATCGGATTGCTATAGTTGTTTTCTCCAGCCGTTAATCATAAAAGACCTTGAATTCAAATGCATCAACTTGCAAATCTGTATATAAGTAAGTGGGTTAAATTAAATATAAAACCTCACCCTGCCTCCGGCTGACCCCGACAATAGTAAGGAGAGGGATTGAGGCTGAGGTTTTATCTTATATTTAAACCACGTCTATCTTGAAACCTGTAGTTCAACTCTTTTGAAAAAGATTTGCCCTCATCCCCCAACCCCTTCTCCCCAAGGGAGAAGGGGAGCTAGAATTTCAAAGTCCCTCTCCCATATTTGGGAGAGGGATTTAGGGTGAGGGCGAAAACTACGGTTCTCAACTTAGATGAGATTTAATTATGCCTACCTACTTATCTCATGTAGAAATTCCGATTTTTACACAAACTAAGCACAATCGTTACAAAACTTTTCGCTCAGACATTAAAACAGGACTTACGCTTTAAAGGCAGTGAAAGCCCTGATTTCCCGTAGGGGCAATTCATGAATTGCCCCTACATTTCGTACCTAATGCGTAAGTTTTATAAAGAAATGTATGTAGGTACAGTGTCAGCCTTCTTGCGATGGTAAAGGCTGCAATCCATTATTTTTTTTCAAAAATCATTCTCTATTTTGTGGCATAAATTTAGTTAATGCGGGTGATATCTATATAGCAGCATTGATCATTAAGAAGTTCCTTATGAATAAATCCACCTATCAGCTAGACAATTCCCCCTTAACATTACCGATTTCTCAATCAGCTCGCATAACTGCCCAGCAATTTGCTAACCAGCAGCCAAATTCTGAAAAAGCAGAGCAAGTTCGGCTGAATACATTGGCTGTGTGCGTGGTGAATGACTACTTAGCAATGATGGATATTCCTACTGACCTGCAAGCTAGTGACAGCTGGAACCCCGTCATGCGTCTCTGTGGGGATGTAGCTGACTTAGAAATTCCCTCAATTGGTCGTCTGGAGTGTCGCCCTGTGCATCTGCATCAGCAGATATGTTCTATTCCTCCAGAAACCTGGGAAGAACGGGTGGGTTATTTAGTAGTTCAAATTGATGAATCGCTTCAAGAAGCCAAGCTGCTTGGTTTTATCCCTAGTGTCGAAACTGAAACCCTGCCTTTAGCGCAACTGCAACCATTGGAAGCGTTTATTGACCATGTGGATCAACTGCGCCAATCTCCAAATCCACTGATTAATTTAAGTCAATGGTTTGCTGGTATATTTGAGACAGGTTGGCAGACTGTTGAATCTTTATGGAATGTGCCGGAACTCAGACCAGCTTATGCCTTTCGCAGTGCTGATACTGTAGAACTAAATGCCCTTAACCTAGCAGAATCAATTACTAAACGTGCAAAACTGATTGATTTGGGTATCCAAATTCTCAACCAACCCGTCATGTTAATTGTGCAAATCAGCCCAGAAAAGGATCAGCAAACCAGTATTCATCTACAATTGCACGCTACTGGGAATCACATCTACTTGCCACCCGGAGTTCATCTCACTGTTTTAGATAGTTCGGGAACAGTATTTCTAAATGCTCAATCTAGAAGATTAGATAATTACATTCAGTTGCAGTTTCGCGGTGAACCTAGAGAGCAATTTAGCGTTCAGGTAGCCATAAATGATACTAGCATTACCGAACATTTTCGGATTTAAAACATCTAGCTATCTTCCCACTTTGTCGGTAACTTATTAAGTGTTAATTGATTAATTAAAAATTAAAAATTCAAGCCAGCTTTTGGGGATTTTGAAAAAAATCTGTAAATGTTTGTAGAGCTTGTTATGAGACATGAGAACAGGGCATGGTTTCGTACAGGGGGATAGCGACGGATGGGTAAGTTAGTGGTTCTAAAATTCGGAGAGGGTAGTTTTGAGCAAGGGTTTGCTGTCACTCTCGAAATTGGTGAAGAACGGGAGCGTGCTACAGCAGAAGTTACAGGGAAACTACCTTCATTTCCCGAAATGCCACTCTATTACAGTCATTGGCAGTCTAGTTATCGGCAGATAGGCAATCGTTATCGTCTTCATGCTGACAAAATGCAGGTGACGAATGTATCGATGATTCAAGACTGTGAAAACGCTTCTCATATTTTGCGAGACCGCTTTAATACCTGGCTACGAGCAGAAGAGTTTCGCCCTTTGAGGGAAAAATGGTTAGAAAAATTGTCATCCACCGAAGAAGTGCGGGTGATTTTGCAAACAGAAAATAGCCAATTACAGCTATTACCTTGGCATCTGTGGGATTTGTTAGAACGCTACCCCAAGGCTGAAATCGCCCTTTCTTCACCATCTTACGATCGCATTCAAAAACCAAGCACAAAAAATTCATTAGTCAACATTTTAGCGATCGTGGGCAATAGTCAGGGAATTGACACCCAAGCCGATCAAGCTTTACTGCAACAGTGTAGTAATGCAGAGGTTAGCTTTCTGGTAGAACCACAACGTCAGGAATTGACTGAGCATCTTTGGGGAAAAAACTGGGATATTCTCTTTTTTGCTGGGCATAGTTCTAGTAACAAAAATGGAGAAAGCGGACGAATTTACCTGAATAAAACTGATAGCCTCACCATTGGCGAGTTAAAGTATGCTTTGAAAAAAGCCATTGAAAACGGCTTGCAACTAGCTATATTCAACTCCTGTGATGGATTGGGATTGGCGCGAGAACTGGCTGATTTGCAAATCCCTCAGATGATCGTCATGCGTGAACCTGTTCCAGACCTGGTTGCCAAGGAGTTCTTAAAGTATTTTCTCGAAGGTTATGCCAGTGGCAAGTCTTTATATCAAGCGGTACGCCAAGCGCGGGAACGGTTACAAGGACTTGAAGATAAATTTCCTTGTGCGACTTGGCTACCAATAATTTGCCAAAATCCCGCGCAGATAGCACCTACTTGGGATGAATTAAGGTCTACAGAAACTAAAGGGGAGCAAAATTTAGCTTTGTCAATCAGACACAGATTGACAACAACTTTGTTATCTAGTTTGGCGATTACAGCCTTGGTTTGTGGGGCGAGATTGCTAGGATTTCTGGAAAATCCAGAGATTGCAGCCTATGACTTGATGATGCGTCAGCGCCCTGCACAGGGAGTTGATTCCCGACTGTTGATAATCACAATTGACGATGATGATTTGGCAATTCAAAGAAAAAATAACGAGGATTTGATTGGAGCTTCCATTTCCGAAAAATCTCTCAACAAACTCCTGGCAAAACTGAATCAATACCAACCCCGCGCGATCGGCTTGGATATCTACCGTGATTTTAAAGCCAAACAACCAGATTTAATTACTCGTCTGCAAAAAACTCAGAATTTGATTGGCGTATGTAAAGGGAGCGATGTCACAGCAAATATCTCAGGTAATCAGCCGCCGCCAGAAATCCCCACAACAAATCTAGGATTCAGTGACTTTATTCACGATCGTGATGGAGTTATCCGTCGGCATCTGCTGTTCATGAACCAAGAGGTGACATCGTTGTGTCCTGCTCCCTTTGCATTTAGTCTAAAACTCGCCTTCTTCTATCTACGCCCTTCAGGAATTGAACCCAAGTTCACCCCTGAAGGGAATTTGCAGTTAGGTAAAACTATTTTTGAGAACCTGAAATCTCGTAGTGGCGGCTATCAAAATATTGATGCCAATGGTGGTCAAATCTTACTCAATTACCGTTCCCCAAAACAAATAGCCGAACAGGTGAAGCTAACCCAATTTTTATCTAGTCCAATTAACCCCAGTGCTATTAAAGATAAAATTGTTTTGATTGGTGTGGTGGCAAAGGGGGATTCTCCAGACACCTGGCCTACACCCTATGGCGTTCCTTTAGATGAGCAAATGCCTGGAGTGTTAGTACAAGCGCAGATGATCAGCCAAATCCTTAGTGCAGTGCAAGATGGACGACCGTTGCTGCGGGTTTGGTCATTGTGGGCTGAGGTGGCCTGGATTTGGGGCTGGTCTTTGATCGGGGGAGTTCTGGCTTGGCGAAAGCTTTCCTTACCTTGGTTAGGATTGGCAGTTATTATTACCTCTAGTGTTCTATATTTAGTTTGTAGTCTATTAATTGTGGGTGCTTGGGTGCCTTTTGTACCTTCGGCTTTGTCGTTGGTTGCCACGGTTGGCTTGCTCTCAATATATACAACAATAAAAGCTCGCGTGGTTAGTAGAAAATAAGGGACTAACCGCAGAGGCTCTTGAGCAGGGGAGTAGGGGGCAGGGGGCAGGGGGCAGGGGAGCAGGGGAAGAATAAATCGGATAGTCGTATTTGATACAAGAATTGACTAATTTAATTTTTGGGAGTCACTAGTACAGTGCGGCGTAAATAAACTTACTATTTTAAGGCACAAGCCTTTTAATATATCAACCTTTTGAATGCGTGACTTGGGCTGTATTGTAGTACTAGGGCAATACACTTAGTTAAGAAAATTTATATGTTTAGGCAATTAAGGGAAAATAATCTGATAATTGGATTGGACAGAAAAATTTGGAGAATTTAATTTTTGGAGTTCAATAGAGAATCAGGGCTATTTCATTCTAAAATGTGACGTTTTCAAAGTCCCTCTCAAAGATGTGGGAGAGGGATTTAGGGTGAGGGCAAAAACTACGGTTCTCAACTTAAATCGCGTTTAAATTCTTATTTTTCTGAAAAAGATTCCTAAAAACTGCCGTAAAAATAGAATGAAATAGCCCTGAATAGAGAATAGGAAAGATTATTTTATAAAATTTGTAGATAACCAGCAGATAAATCTACAAAGTTTGCATATTTAAGGTAAGGTTTTTATGAAGTCAAATTTACAACCGAAAAAACGGTTTTTAGTAGTAGCTTTTAGCTGCACCATTTTACTAGTTAGCCTGACTCCAGTAGTGGCAAAACCAACTCTTGGTTCTTTACCTAGCGATGACTACGGCGGGCTACGCCTACGCGCTGATGTTAAAACTAACCTTGCTCAAGCCACAGCCTTTAATGAACCCACAATTCCATCTGGTCCGGCTCCTGCTGGTCGCGTTCGTGGTGGAGCCAAGCGCGGCCCGACATGTCCAGGTACTGTTACTAAACCTGACCTGACTGCTTTAGTGCCTTTTAGTGAGGAACCTAACTCAGTGACTAATGTCTGGGGACAGACAACCGTAGAACACCCAAGTTGGTTTTTCTATGTGCCGTATACCAAAGATTTGCCGTATGAAGTTGAATTTGTGCTGCAAGATCAGGACTCTAACGACATTTACCAAAAAGCGATCGCTCTCCCAGATAAAGCAGGAGTCATCCGCGTTTCTCTACCTACCAATGCTCCTGCTTTGGCGCTAAACAAACAATATCGCTGGTTTTTAACCGTTAACTGTGACCAGCAAGAGAATTCTTCCCTGATTTTCGTCGGAGGAGTAATACAACGAATCGAACTCAAACCAGCCGCTCTCAAAGAGCTACAAACCACAGAACCTCTAAAGCGCTATGCTATCTATGCCCAAAATGGGATATGGTACGAGGCACTGACGACACTGGCCCAACTGCGCGATCAAAATCCTAAAGATGCAGCACTACAAGCAGAGTGGGAAAATTTGTTAAGCAGCATCCATTTAAACGATATTGCAGCAGAACCGATTATTTCGGAAAAACCTTAAAGGATGTTTGAAAAGTCGCAAATTATACTATAAACCCAGCTTCTATTCCTCTTATTGAAAGGTCGAGAGGCTTTGTAAACCCACATTACCTTCTAGGGAAGGGTTGCTCAATGGGTTATATTTCTGAGGCTTAGATGTTAGTAATAATACTTTTCAAACAATCTCTTAGGAAGAAGAATTAAATAACATACAATTTATATCCCAAGCTTACCTCACCCTCAATCCCTCTCCTTATAAAGGAGAGGGAAGCCGGAGGCAGGGTGAGGTTTTTAAAGGAGAGGGAAGCCGGAGGCAGGATGAGGTTTTATATTTAATTTGACCTACTTACTTATCATCATCAATCCGTCGCTCCCGATTAATATCGGGGTTTTCTGCTGTCCAATTATCATCTGCTGCAAGAGAGTCAGGAACCATCACAAGCTCAGTCTCTTTTTTATGGTCATTTCCCCATTCATCCAAAACATCTTTTATCAGTACTTCTTGCAACCAAATTTTAGCGACAACAGTCAGGGGTAGCGCCAGAAATAATCCTAAAAAGCCGAAGAAAGTGACGAAAAATAGTTGGGCAATTAAGGTGATAGCGGGTAGTAATGAGACTTGATGCGCCATGACAACGGGCGTGATAAAATTACTCTCAGTCTGTTGAATAAAAAAGTAGAGAATTAAGACAGCGATCGCTTTCCAAGGTTCATCCAAGAAAGCGATCGCCATTGCTGGTATTACACTCATTGTGGGGCCTAGATTGGGAATTAAGTTAAAAAATCCCGCTAAAACCGCTAAAGCCAATGCTGCCTTGACATGCAAAATTGATAAGCCAATCAGACTCATTAGCCCTACTACACAGATGGCAATAAAAGCGCCTGTAATCCATCCCTCCAAAGAGACTTCACATTTATCTAAAATTCCATCTACCCGCCGTCGATAAAATGAGGGGAAAAGCCGCACAAATACTTTGCGATAAGCCACGGGATCGGCTAACATCATTCCTGTTAAAACCAACACTAGCAAAATCTTCAGGACAACTTCCAAAGAGCCAGATACAAAGGCAAAGGAATTTCCTAGTAGCCGATTGACGAAGGGCTGTACTTGTTGGATGAGGCTATTGATATCTGGAATGTAGGGAACCAACTGGTTAGGAATACGAGTTCTCAGGGCATCAATCCAGCCATTAAAGCGCTCAAACCCTTTAGGAACCTGATTTGTTAGTTCTTGAAACTGCTGTGCAAATGGCGGTACAATTAGCCAGAAAAAACCCACGACACCTGCGAAAAAGATAGCTACTGCAAGGATGACGGCGAATCCACGCCTCATGCCAAAGCGTTGGAAGCGTTTCGCTAGCCGATTTAAGGTGGTGGCTAAGACAACTGCGGCAAACATGAGCAAAAGCACTTCTCGAATTTGCCAGAGGATGTATAAAGAAAGAAGTATGGCGATTAAGCCGATCCATTGACCGAGGTTCACAGGCTGACTCCCAACGGTTGGCGAGATGCATTTTTTTGGTAATTCAGCTAGATTAACCGATTTTAGTCACTTGTGCGTGGATGCTTGTCTTGTTAATTTTGTTTTTGTGTTTGAAATCGCCACAGTAGCGCGATCGCTATAATCACAATTGGCAACAATATTATAATTAGCGCGTTGGTTGCTGTCGCCGGAATTGATAAGCTTGGCCCTGCATACTTAATCAATACCGATAACAAAGCCGAGAGTAAAAGCAGTTTCAGAACCAATCCTAGTTGATTTTGCATAAAAGTACGGCATATAAATTTTTGTGGTACACACGAAGCGCTGTACCGCCCAGTTTCTACAATAAACCTACAGATACAATCCTTTGCAACTTTCTTTGGGAAATGCCTAAGATTATTTACGTCAAACTCAACCAGCCAAAAACTTGTTCCACCCTCAATTCCAATTCGATACCCTCAAGAATGGGTAATTTATCAGCACCTTCGGATAATTCCAATCGCCCTCCAGAAAAAATCCCTAGCACACTTTCGTCTTCTGGGTTGATTAACCAGCCGATTTCAGTACCATTGCGCGAACAATGCAATAATTTACTCAACACTTTTTTTAACCTTTGGTCTGGGGAAAGAATCTCAATTGCCCAGTCAGGATGAATATCAAAGCGGTTAGCAATTCTGCCAGTTGAAGTTTTAACAATTCTATCCCAGCGAAACACAGACACATCAGGGACGATAGAAGCACCACCAAAGGTACAGCGCAGTTCTGAGAAAGCGTAAGCAATTTTTTGGCTTTCAGTTACGTTATTAATGACATTACAAAATTTAGTCTGTACTCGGCTATGTTCACCTTGGGGCATTGGTTTTTGAATGATTTCTCCCTTGATAAAATCTGATGCTGGTTCAGTTTCTGGTAGTTTGAGGAACTCATCTAAAGTTAGTTGGGGTTGAATTGCGATCGCCATAAGCTAGTACCATAGAGGGGGATATTTTAATTATGTACATTAGCTACGCTTCGCATCCTTCGTTGCTGACAGGTGCAATTATCTTTTTAGGAAACCTACGAGGCGATGAACTTGCACTGACACATCACTAAAAGCTAGGGGGACAACTGTCACACTCACCGACAGCCCGCCTTGCACTCAAGTGCAAGGCTAATAGCTGAAGTCCACTTAAGTGGACTGAATAATCAATTTAGTCCACTTAAGTGGACTTCAGCTATGAGACTCGGAATTTATTCCGAGGCGGGATAGAAACGCAGTACGAGATTTATAACAATAACAATAAACCCCGTCTTTAAAGATGGGGTTTATCCCTATAAAAATATGGCTGCGACAAGACTTGTGTATACACCGTTATAAGGAGAGGGATTGAGGGTGAGGTAATGCTAGGGACATAAATTGTATGTTATTTAATTCTTGTTCCTTAGTTGATTGCTAACTTACAAAGATTTTTGCAGAAAGTGCGATCGCTATCTAACAAATATTTTTGTCCTCCCCCCTAATTACGAATTACGAATTACGAATTACGAATTAGTCCTCAACTTGCCGCAACTCCTCCAATTCCTCTGGCGTGAGGGGATTTTTGCCTGACTTCAGCGCTTCTATCCAGCGTAACCGTCGCTGCTTGACATAGTAATCAAGTGCGCCACTGTCTACAGCAGCCTGAAAGTCTTCTAATGCCCCTACCAAGTCGCCAGTCAGTACTCTAGCTAGCCCTCGACTGTCTTGATAGCGTTTATTGTCAGGGTCTAGAATAACAACTTTTTCACAAATAGGAAGAACATTTTTAGCATAACCGTGTAAACAGCCAACCCAGCAGATGCTATTCCAAAATTCAGCAGAGTTTTTCAAACTAGGATCAAATATTTGGGCTTGCTTGAAAGCTTCTTGTGCTTCTTTAATTTTGCCTTCTCTCACCCAACTGATGCCCTGACTCAAGGCGATCGCAGCCGCAAAAGCTTTGTCTTTTGCCAACTCTGGAGATATGCATACTGCTTCATGCAGCCCTTTTGCATTCAGCCATTTTGTGTCACTCTTCCATACAATTTCTTCCAGGTTAGCACCTCTGAGGTTGGCACCTCTGAGGTAGGCATCGCTGAGGTAGGCATCGCTGAGGTTGGCACCGATGAGGTTGGCACCGCTGAGGTTGGCACTGCTGAGATTGGCACTACTGAGGTAGGCATCGCTGAGGTTGGCATCGCTGAGGTAGGCATCGCTGAGGTTGGCATCGCTGAGGTAGGCATCGCTGAGGTTGGCATCGCTGAGGTAGGCATCGCTGAGGTTGGCACCTCTGAGGTAGGCATGGCTGAGGTTGGCATCTCTGAGGTTGGCAGGGCTGAGGTCGGTATCTCTGAGGTTGGCAAGGCTGAGGTCGGCACCGCTGAGGTTGGCACGGCTGAGGTTGGCACCGCTGAGATCGGCACGGCTGAGGTTGGCACGGCTGAGAAATAATCTTAAGTTTTCTCTAAAAGCAGAGATACTCAGGCAGTGACTATAGCCGATAATACGAAGCAAGCGTTGTGAGTCAAATTGATCGGTATCAGGTTTACCGCAGGGGTGAAAGCTAATTTTATCTTTGAGGTCATCTTTTCTTTGAGCATAACGATGCAACTCTAACAGCACAATCATCACATTCAGCCCTGTACACACATCCACCTGTCGCAATCCCAAGTGATTTTCTCGCTCTGGTACTTGCTCCCGCAATTGTTTTTTCTTCATCTGAGGCAGGTTTACATCTTCTGCATCAATAAATTCTCCATCGCACCAACGGAAGTAGAAATCCTCTAATCTTTGGAACAGTTGACACAAGCGTTCCACCTCTTGAAATTCTAAACTCTCAGCCAACAACCCCATCAAATATTCCACGATCGCAGGCGTTAAATTACCATACCCCAATAAATCGTAAATTTGCCTTTCCATTGCGAATCTACTAACCAAGTCTTCTTCGCGCTGACGCTTGCTAACTTTTGTTGTCCAATCCACAAAGCTTTCTAGTAACCTTTCTGCAAATAAAAACTCGCTAAAACTCTTGTGAACAAACTCTACTGAGCCACCTTTATCGCCGGAAGCTGGTTTAATATAAAATGCCGTCAACAAATTATTGAGTAGCTTATCTTGTTGCTTTTTTTGGGAGCCATTTTCCTGTCTGGCATCCTGAATTAACTTTGCTGTTGGGTTTTGGCTGTTTTTGAGCCGTGTTTCTAACATCGTCACTCTGGCAGATTCATTCCCAGACTGCACGACACACAAAGCGGCTTCGGTGAGAAACTGCCGTAAATCTTCACTTTCAAATCCAGTCAAGCGAGAGTTATCATTCTGATTTTCACTCTCACGCTGTTTTTCTAATACCCACTTCACCGCTTCGTCATAGATGCGGATTTTTGCCTTAATACCCTCTGCACCTGCAAACATTTGGACTTTAAGACGGTTGTCTCGGTGCATCCGTGCCAGTAAATAGAGTAGTAAAGGTTCTCGTGCTAATTTATTGTTGACTTCATCAGGAGAAGCCTGTAAAAATTCTTCAAACTCACTCTTGTTAACTTGAGCCGCAACCGCCCATTTTTCCAGCCATGTTTGCCGAAGCGAGTCATCCATTGGCTGAAGTTCGACGCGCTTCAAGCTTTTGGTTTGTGACAGGAAGCGCTCATTTCCTTGCAGCGCCAGGGGACGACCGGTAACTAAAAATTGATGATGGCAAAGGCGGTCTTTTTGAAACTGTTCCACCTGTTCTAAAAATTCCTTCAAGCCGCCGCTGGCTCGTCCTTCCAGCAACAACTCGTCAAACCCATCCAGTAAAAATAAAAAGCGAGTATTTTTATCAGTCAGCCAGCCGGAATCACTGGTGACAAAATCAAGATGTTGTAAATAGTTCTCTAGAGTATCAGTTAAGTTATCTTTTAGTACGCGCAAATCTCGCAACCGAATCAGAATTGGGGTAAAGCTGGGATGTAATTCGCGCTGTACCCAAGCAGCAAACATCCGACAAAATACACTTTTCCCCCGTCCGGCTTCGCCCTGAATAAACAAAACTTGTTTGTGTTTTGTATCTGAGTCATTCAGTATTGCTTTAACCCATGCTTCCAGTTCCAGACTTGCATCATCTTTAACATCTAGTTCTTTGACTTGCAAAGGTACATACAAATCCCGAAAAGTAATATGAGTTTCATCAAAAATGTTTTCTTCTGGCTTTGGTTTAATTACCTGTTCTAAATAATCTTCAATATTCAGATTTTTCTCTAGCTTTTCTTTTCCTCCGGCGCTATACCATTTCCAAAGTTTGTCTGCTTTATCCCCGACTTCTAGCAATGCGTCTTGCATATTTTCATCGGTGTGACGCGCCACCCGTTCAGTTAAGGTTTTTGCTTCTGTATCATCTAATCCCGCCTCTTGCAAGCGTTGCTGTAAAATCTGATTAAATGATTCTGCTAATTGAGATTCATGGAAATAGAGAATAGCTTTTTTCACTTCCCGCGCATCAAATTCTTGCTCACCTAATTTCTGAATCTGCAAAGCTAAAGCATTATAAGCGGGAAGATTTTGATCAATTTTATTGAGTAATTCCGAATCTTGTTTGAGAATATCCTGAAAGCTATCTATGTAAGCAGCCTGACTAACTAGTAGCACACAGTTTTCTAAACTTGGCTCTTTGTTGGTTGCATCAATAATAAACTTTAGGATGGTAATGGCGATGGGTGCAAAGGGAATTACTTCTTTAGTAATTTGACCCAGAGGAGAATTAAATACATCTAATAGCGACGAAATCTGTTCTACATAAGGTTTTAAGTTTTGAATATTAGATTTTTGCTCTTTGATGGCTTTTGCCAAATCAAGCACGGCTTTAGCAGCTTCGGCTCCAGTCTTTGTTATCTCTACGCCTTGTGTCCAGTTGAAATCTTGAATGTTTTGTAAAAACTTCCAGAGTTTCGTCATCGCCATAGACTATTCTCCAACAGTATTAATTTAGTAAAAAGGAACCTGGATAGCGCTTATCGTTTGTATGCAATAAAATTTGGCCTCACTTCCATTCCTTTCTCCTAAAAGGTGAGAGGCTTTAAGCTTTACTCCCCAACGCTACAAGGGTTGGGGTTGGGGGTTAGGTTTATATTGCACTCAATTTAGAACCGCTATATTACTTAATTCAAATTCAACCAGCTAAAAACTTGTTTAACTGTCAGTTTTAACTCGGTATCAGTGAATGTAGGCAACTGATAAGCTATTGTATATAATTTCACTCGCTACTTGGAAACGCAGGCTGTCCCTTAAACTGCCAACTCACCGACATCCCGCCCAGAACTAAAGTTCAGGGCTAATAGCTAAAGTCCACTTAAGTGGACTTCAGCTATTAGACTCGGAATTCATTCCAAGGCGGGATAGAAACGCAGTGCGAGATTTATTAATATATGGCTGCGACAAGACTTGTGTGTACACCGTAGCCGATATATTGGAGAGGGAAGCTAGATATGATGATGAAGTTTTCCATTTTATTTAATCTACGTTCCTTAGCCTAGCGGTAGGAGGAACGAGCATTATTACGAATTACGTTCGCGGAGCGTGCCGGAGGCTCTATTACGAATTAGTTTAACTTCGTTGCCAAATTTTAATCGTCTTATCCAAACTCCCGCTTACCAACATCTCACCGGAAGCTGTAAAAGCTAATGCTGTAACTATATTCCCATGACCTGTAAAGGTACCCAGTAATTCCCCGGTTTGTAGATGCCATAATTTGATGGTTTTATCAGCACTACCGCTAGCGATTATTTGACCATCGGGACTTAAGGCGATCGCATATACTCTATCTCTATGTCCTTTAAGAGTATGAAGTAATTCCCCACTCTCCAATTGCCAAACTTTAATCGTTTGATCCCAGCTACCACTCACCAGCATTTTACCATCTGCACTAATCGCTAAGGAACGCACGATGTGAGAATGACCCATGAGGGTATGCAGTGGTTGTGCGTCCTTTAAACTTTTGACTCCCGTCTGCGGTAAGGTACGCCAGACTTTAATTTTGCGATAGCTACCTGTAACTAAGGTTTCCCCGTCTCGACTTAAAACTAGGGAATGAGCCGCTGTATCATCTAAAGAGAGTGCGATCGCAACCTGACGTTGCATCAAATCCCAAAACAGAATTTTTCTATCATCTCCGCCTGTCGCTAACATTCTCCCATCTGGGGTAAAGGCAGCACACCGCACTACCCCATTATGTTTGTGCAAAATATCTATCAAGTCTAAAGCGCCTACATGCCAAAGCTTAATTGTGGAATCTGCACCGCAACTCACTAAAGTCTGTCCATCTGAACTAAAAGCCAGAGAATTCACTTCATCCACTAGTCCAGATATCACCCAAGGATACTCTGATAATGTCTCTATTAATTCACCCTTGCTTAAATCCCAGAGTTTTGTCTCTCCCCGACTACCACTTGCCAATATGGGTACTTTGCCATTATTACACCCGGAACTGAAAGCTAGGCAATTAATCCCTCTGTTGTGTCCTTGCAAAGTTTGCCAGCATTCCCAGTCACCGACTATATCCTTAAGGCAATGCTCTGATGGTAGAGTTTGTATTGTATGTGCGATCGCTAAATCATTAATTAATGGCAGCGTGTCTTTTTTACCAACAAGTGATTCTAAATACCAACCCAACCCCCCCGCATACAACAAGTTACTCGGATTAATGTAGAGTTTTGGTTCATTAAGTTCAATTTGATTTGCAGGTAAAAAGCCTGTAATTATGCTCTGTTTTTCCTCGTATCCTAGCTTCTCTGTAGATGGATAAAACAAACACAGAAAAATTAATACTTGGTGCTTTCTTAAATCTTCTTGAGTAATCGACCACCTAATTTTGTCTTTCTTAATACCATTAAAACTTTCTCCATCAGCAACATAAACTTGAATACTCAGCTGAGGATTATCTTTTAGTACATAAGAAAATTTGCTTTCGCCACCCAAATTTCCCTCATCATCTAAAACCATATTTTCCACAGTATCTTGTGATACCTTTTTTACCAATTTCCCCAAACGTTCAGTTATCACCCCATCAACAATATGCTCCCGCAAAAGATAATCTTGGGCTTGTTGTTGGAAGTATTTAGGAAAAGGTATCGTGCAATCAGGAGGTTCAGGATATTCAGGCGGCGTCGGCGGCGGATTTTTGGCAACAACTTCTGCTTGTTGACGAGAAAGTTCTTGGAGTCTAGCCAATGGCTCGCCCCAAAAAGCCATAATTTCAGTGTGACAACCTTTTACTTGACTTTCTAGCAAAGATAAGTCATAAGTTTTAGGTTTTTTCACACGTTGAAGGAAGTCAGCTTGTTGAGATTTGAGTAAGCTAATCCAATCCATCTGCATTCCTGCGGCAAACTATTGCATACCTACGGTAAGCTATACCAATGCAATTACTCAAGTTTATAACCTTAGTTAATTAAAAATTCAGTAATTTTAGTAGTCTAATAAAACACAGCAATTAGCAGATGTTTCCGGGAAAGATGGAGATTATTGCACTTAGACATTTCATGAACTGATGCAGTTGAAGTATATAGAATTAAATGATGTCAGTCAATTCTAACGGAGATGGAGAAGAAGATACTGTTTCCCTAAAAACAGTTATAGCTGTAAAGGAAAATTTAAAGAGAGACGGATTTCAAAGATTGCCGTAACCTTAAGTCAACAAATCCCTACACAAAAATAACGTATTACAGCACGACGGAAGTAAACCACCCATCCCAAATCCATGAAACCCTTGCGGTATAATAATTACGAATTACGAATTACGAATTACGAATTATTTTAACCTTTGCGTTTTGGTTGTCTGGGTTTAGTACTTACATCAGAGGAGTCGCCAAAAGTATCCCTTGCCTCAATCTGTTTAATTTTCATTTGCAAATTCAAGTCATCGCTGCTCACAATTGTTTCTAAATTCGCTAATCTTTGCTCTAACAGTTCTATTTGCTGCTGTTGCAAATAGTTAGTTTTTGATTTTTGCTCATCAGAACGCCAAATAGCAACTGTAGCAACAGCTGCGCCACCAATTGCAACTAAAGGAAGAATAGCACCGCCTTTAGTAACTGCTGACAGTGGGACGCAAACTCCGAGAATGGCGACTGTAATTACCCAAATTCTTGTGGTGGCAGATAATCTGACATCCTGGTATTGTTCTAGATTGGGTTGAGATTTTTTAGCCATAAGTAAATCCATTGAAAACTTATTTGTTAGATTTGCACAATTGTTTATTAGAATACTTCCTACAAGTGGGTTAAGTAATTCTTTTGTAGGGTGTGTTACGGCTTTAGCCTAACGCACCATGTTATATAGGGGTGTGTTAGGCGCTCATGTCATGTTTTTCGTGACAATCCTCTGATAAAATCCTTTGAGCGTAAGTAGTTAAATTTATTATGACAAGTGCATCTTACATTTTTCTGGCTGGAGCAAGTCGCGGTGTTGGTCGAGAAATTGCTCAATATCTCACAGCGCAACAGCTAAAGGTAAAAGCCCTCCTGAGAACAGCAGCAGTTGCTAGTGAACTAGAAAAAATCGGTATTGAGGTAGTCTTGGGAGATGCGTTGAATGTTGGCGATGTAGAACGCGCCATGCTGACAGATGAACCTATTCACACCGTTATCAGTACAATCGGCGGTTTACCATCAGATGTAGAAAGGCCGGATTACCCCGGTAATAAAAATCTGATTGATGCAGCAGTTAAAGCTGGAGTGCAAAAGTTTATTCTTGTGTCTTCCATTGGTGCTGGCAATAGTGTTGTTGCTGCGTCACCCCAAGTTTTAGCGGTACTAGGAAAAGTTTTAGCTGAGAAAGACAAAGCTGAACAACACTTAATTGCCAGTGGACTTACCTATACAATCATCCGTCCTGGTGGACTAAAGTCAGAACCAGCAACGGGTAATGGCGTTTTAACTGAAGATCCGCACATTATTGGTAGCATAAATCGTGCAGATGTCGCACAGTTAGTTGGTCGCTGTTTAAATAGCAATCGCGCCAATAATAAAATTTTGTCAGCCGTAGACCGAAATATGCTATTTGGGCAAAGAGAATTTGCAGAATTTAGCTTGGAGTAATTTAACGAACTATGTTCAGTTTAAGTCAAGAGTCTAAGAAGGGCAGCGCGAATTGAACGCCTCAGCTAAATCGCACGTTGTAATGCGAGTCCCAAACCGTCCCCACAACAGCACTCAACTCTACGAGAGGCTTTGTGCGTTCGTCACAAAATGTAATTACGAATTACGTTCGCGCAGCGTGCCGGAGGCTCTATTACGAATTACGAATTATTTAAGCACGCCACCGGAGTATTTGACCCTTGACAGGGTTCACAAATTCTCGTCCTTCTGCGACAGACTTAGCATACTCTCGCTTTAGCTGGTAGTACCACTGCGCCTGCATATCTGAGTCTTTAATCAGTCGTAGCACGGGGTTATATTTCAAACCAATCTGCTGCTTTTCTACAACCGTTCGGTCTTGGCCAATGAAAGTCCGCGCCAGCAGATGTAGTAAAGGTTTGAAAAATCCTACCCAAGGAAGTGTCCAGTAAAGAGCAAAAGTTACCTCAGTTTCTGTGTCTGAAATGGGTGTAACTGCCGTTAAATTAACGACTCGATGATTCCCAATTGTGGTTTCTTCTATTCTGACTCCAGGTAAACGAAAAGAAATCTCCGTTTCTGGCACACCACCGCCAATCAGCCAATATAATCGACCCCCATTTGCTGGTAATCGGTGTCGTCGCATTGTGAAGCCGTAGGGCGAAGCATCGAATTGCTTCACTTCTTCGTGCAGTTTTTCACTTCGCCACCACCAAGCGCGATGAACATAAGGTGAATGAGCAGGGTCCATCAGACCTACCACTGCGTGATCTATAAAACAAGGGAATTTTACCACCTCTACGAACTGGTGAGAGCGATCGCCAAACCCTGGAATTACCGGAATCTCCATCTCCGAAGCAGGTTGAGGGTTATCGGGATCGGCTATATATATCCAGATATTCCCTTGTGCTTCTCGGATTTCATAAGAATGTACGTCAAAGCGGCTCAAATCCATCTGCTGTTCCTCTACAAGAGATGGTATTGCAGTGCAGCGTCCAGCCGGATTAAAGCGCCAACCGTGGTAACAGCATTCCACTTCTTGCCCATTGAATCTACCACAACTCAAGGGGACACCGCGATGCGGACAAATATCCGTCATCGCAGAGACTTTACCATCCTGGCTGCGGACTAGCAGCACCGGCTCTCCCAAGAAAATGCGGCTAATCATCATACCTGGCTTGATCTGATTACTAGGCAGAGCATAGTACCAAGTATTACGTAATACAAAGTTATCGTTATTTTTCATCACTAATTGCGTCTGCCTTTGTCACAACGAAAGTTCTGGTTTGTGGAAAGGAAGGTTATGCTTGAAAACATTCTTTTAGGGTTTTAATTGCTGTAAGTAAGTGGGCGCAAATAATCATCACTAGCTCGTAGTTGCGCTTTAGCGCTAAAGCGCAACTACGAGCCAAATACAGAGAAGGTAATTCTCTCAGATTTAGGTTGTGGGAGGATTGTAGGTATGAAGTTGCACTATTCACCAGAAATTTGGACAAATACCGTTCTTTTGCGCGGCCCATCCAACTCAAAAAACAATACAGATTGCCAGGTTCCCAGAGCTAATTTACCATCCACAATGGGAATTATCTCACTAGTTGTCAGCATCATTGCCATTAAATGAGAGTGAGCATTAATCGGTTCATCTTCGGGGACATCTCTTAAATGCAAGTCATTATGCAAATAGCTGTCTGATTCCGGTGCTAATTTTTGCAAGAATACTTTTATATCTTCTAACAATCTGACTTCATCTTCGTTGATAGCTAAAGCTGTTGTTGTGTGTCGAGAAAATACTAAAACTTGTCCATTTTTAATTGATGTTGAAGCAAGAAAATCTTGAATTTGTGGTGTTATATTATGAATATTAATTTTTGGTTTAGTTTCAATTTCAATTAATTTATTAATAATTGGCATCTCTTCAACTTTATATTTTGAATTACCGACAAGGTACGCCAACACAGTGTAACGCCCTTATAAATTAAATATCAACTCCCAACTCCCAACTCCCAACTCCAAACTCCAAACTCCTAACTCCTAACTCCTAACTCCAAACTCCTAACTCCTAACTCCTAACTCCTAACTCCTAACTTCTAACTCCTAACTCCCAACTCCCAGGGCTATTTCATTCTCATCTAGTCCGCCTCAGAATGAATTCTGAGTCTAATAGCGAAAGTCGTCTAAAGACGACTGATAAAAGGTTATAGTCCGTTTTAACGGACTTTAGCTATAAGAGAGGAACTTCAGTTCTGGGCGGTTTCTGTTTAGAACGAAATAGCCCTGCCTAACTCCAACCTCCAAACTCCAAACTCCTAACTCCAAACTCCAAACTCCAAACTCCTAACTCCAAACTCCTAACTCCTAACTCCAACCTCCAAACTCCTAACTCCTAACTCCTAACTCCTAACTCCTAACTCCTAACTCCTAACTCCTAACTCCTAACTCCCAACTCCCAGGGCTATTTCATTCTCATCTAGGCCGCCTCAGAATGAATTCTGAGTTCTAATAGCGAAAGTCGTCTAAAGACGACTGATAAAAGGTTATAGTCCGTTAAAACGGACTTTAGCTATAAGAGAGGAACTTCAGTTCTGGGCGGTTTCTGTTTAGAACGAAATAGCCCTGCCTAACTCCAACCTCCAAACTCCAACCTCCAAACTCCAAACTCCAAACTCCTAACTCCAAACTCCTAACTCCTAACTCCTAACTCCCAACTCCAAACTCCAAACTCCAAACTCCAAACTCCAAACTCCTAACTCCAAACTCCTAACTCCAAACTCCTAACTCCTAACTCCTAACTCCCAACTATATTTTCCAATCCTTGCACTAATCTTTCTATACCTTCTTTTGCCGTATCTTTTTGCAGCGCCCCATAGGCAACGCGTAGGTAGCATCCGTCATTCATGCCAAAGGTTGTACCTGGAATGACTGCTACTTTATGTTCCTGGATTAGTCTTTTAACTAACTCAAAAGCATCCATCTGAGTATTAACTTTCAGGAAAAAATAGAAAGCGCCATTGGCAGGTATAATACTACATAAACCTTGTAAGCGGCTAAGGGAGTCGAGTACTACTTGCCGCACTTGAGCGATGCCTACGGCGGGCTGCGCCAACGCTCCTATATTACTCTCCAAATACTCCGCTTTTGCTTGCAATGCCCCTAAAGCTGCATATTGGGAAATCACTGGCGGACAAATCAAAATCGTATCCTGGATTTTTTTGACGGCAACAAATAAGTGTTTGGGAATCACCATGTAGCCAATGCGCCAACTGGCAAAACCGTATGCTTTGGAAAGGCTAAAGAGAGAAATGGTGTACTCGCTACTATTGGCAAATGCACCAGGGGAAACATGTTTTACCCCGTTATAGGTAAAGTATTCGTAGGCTTCATCGCTAATATGGTAAATGCCGCGAGTGCCACAAATTTGATTTACTTGGTGCAATGCTGCTTTTGAATAGACAACTCCAGTCGGGTTATTTGGTGAAATTGTTACCACAGCCCGCGTTTTGGGAGTAATTGCTTGAGCGATCGCTTCTATTCGCAGTTGGTAATTTTCATCTGTCGCCACTAACACTGCACGACAACCAGCAATTGCGATCGCCATTTCGTGGTTGAAATAGTAGGGCGTATTCAGAATAATTTCATCGCCTGGGTTAGTTACAGCACTTGCGTCTGTTATGAGGTACACTAAATTAAAATATAAATACCTTTAAATGAAGTCATACTCTGTCGAGCTTCGAGAAAAGATAGTT
>NZ_JBALFF010000023.1:0-11931 GCF_036916975.1 Nostoc sp. | reverse complement strand
CTGCGCGGTTTTCATGCCCAAAGGGCTGTACGTAATTCGTAATAGAGCCTCCGGCACGCTGCGCGGTTTTCATGCCCAAAGGGCTGTACGTAATTCGTAATAGAGCCTCCGGCACGCTGCGCGGTTTTCATGCCCAAAGGGCTGTACGTAATTTGTAATAGAGCCTCCGGCACGCTGCGCGGTTTTCATGGATCTTTGGGCTGTACGTAAATTTTGTTTTGTGATGGGGGACTTAAACCCACGGACAGTAGTTAAAAATTAGAAAGAAGTACAAAGTGAATGGGGCGACAATGAAATCACTTGGATCTAAGTCGAGGGTAGAATTACTTGAGCAAGCGATGCATCCTTTTACTCACTCAAAAGATTGGTCATGGCCATTCTGGGCTGCTGTGCCACTCTACCCCTACGGGAGGCGGCGCACACTTCGCAAGGAAATAATCGAGGATACTATCTGGACATTCGATCAGCTTCAGGGCATTCTTTATACCACTGTGCCGATTCGGATGACTTTAGTCAAGCTCGCTGCCGGAGGATTTCTGGTCTATGCGCCCGTTGCTCCAACAACTGAGTGTGTGCGCTTGGTTAATGAGTTGGTAGCAAAGCATGGTGAAGTTAAGTATATTGTACTGCCAACCAGTTCTGGTCTTGAGCATAAAGTCTTCGTTGGCCCCTTTTCTAGATGCTTTCCTCAAGCACAAGTTTTTGTTGCCCCCCATCAGTGGAGTTTCCCGTTCAACCTGCCCCTTAGTTGGCTAGGCTTTCCCCAAAAACGAACTCAAGAACTTCCAGACGACTCAAGCCTTGCTCCCTTCGCTTTGGAATTTGACTATGCAATATTGGACATCAACTTGGGACGAGGTTCTTTTGCAGAAGTTGCAGTATTTCACAAGCGATCGCACACTCTGCTTGTAACTGATTCTATACTTTCGGTTCCAGTTGACCCACCAGAAATTGTCCAATTAGATCCTTATCCTTTACTGTTTCATGCAAGGGACAATGCCCTAGAGACAATCGAAGACAATGAAGACAACCGCCGCAAGGGATGGCAACGCATTTCATTGTTTGCGATTTACTTTCGTCCTAGTGTGCTAGAAGTTACTCCAATTGGAAAGATGTTTCGTGATGCTCTCAAAGCACCAGAGCGATCGCTAAAAACGTACTTTGGTTTATTTCCTTTTCGCTGGCAAGAAACCTGGAAACAGGCATTCGATGCTCTACGAGGTCACGGGCGACCATTTGTCGCACCGATTCTGCAAATCCTCATTTTTCCCCAAGCACCAAGACAAGTCCTCAATTGGGCTGATACAGTTGCAAGTTGGGATTTTCAGCAGATTATTTCCTGTCACTTTGACTCGCTAATTTTTGCAAATCCGCGTCAATTTCGGCAAGCATTTGCTTTCCTTGAGAAAAATCCTTCTGTAAGTAAAGACTTTTCTTCTAGCGATCAACCTCTATTGGAGGAAGACTTAAGATTCATTAAGGAACTTGAAGCCGGTCTAGTTAAGCGCGGTATCGCAACGCCAGCGAAAGAGTTGATTTAAGGATGTCTATGTTTTATATAAGTAGGTAGACAAGATAAAACCAAACTATGTAACGAAAAGTAAAATCTCTGTATTTGGCTCGTAGTTGCGCTTTAGCGCTAAAGCGCAACTACGAACCAGTGATGATTATTTGCACCCACTTACTTAGCAGGGTTCCAAGTGCCGTGGAAGCTGTGGGGAATGATGCTGGGTAATTCTAGTTTACAAACGGGTTCGGCATCCAGGCGATCGCTATCAAATACCCAAACTTCGCTACTATCAGAATTACCATCGTAGACAACGGTTAGTACCCAACTTTGTGCAGGGTTTTGAGTGTCTTGGGCGGGGATGGGTTCTGAAGGATAACGATTTTCTCCTAAGTCTGCTTCGCTGAGGGTTTCGGTTTTGTTGTCGAAACGAGCGATCGCATTTACTACTTCTTGGCTAATATCTGTTCCTGAACGGAATGTTGACATATATGTGTACCGGGAAGCTTGCCCCACGTTTTGCTGTGGTACATTGGGAAATTCACAATGTTGGTTTAATAGTTGCTGAATTGAGGTAACTTTGCCACTTTGAGGATGCAGATGAACTCGCCCTAGTGTACTTTTAGCTGGGGTGTGAGTCTCACCTGTAGCTACTTCCTTGAGATATTGGTTAGTTTGAAAATCTTCATAACGGGCGATATCCACAATCACTGAACCGCTAGCATCTACATAACCGTTAGCAAAATGCCATTGAAACCAAGCTTCGATTTCTCCACGACTCACCACAGATAGGGTTTCTCGATCAATAACTAAAATCTGAGTTCCTAATTTAGGTTGCCACTCTATCAAATCACTATAGTTGTTTATCCCTATTAGCAGGGGTAAGACATTCAACCGCACTGGCGGAATGAAAAAGACAAGATACTGTCCTGCTAAAACAAAATCATGCACCAATGGTACACCATCTAGCTGGTATGCGGCTTGTTGGATAATCCGGCCAGTGGAATCGCTTTTGTAAATATTAAGCGTCGCATTTTTTCTAGGGCTGATGCCAAAGTTAAAAATCTCCCCTGTTTGCTTGTCACGCTTATAATGTGCGGAATAGTTTAATCCTTTAGTTAACCCCCCTAAATCATCTTCGCCGGAAGTTTTTAAAGTTTGTAAATCAAGGGCGTGGGGTTTACCACCTTCCCAGAGTGCCAAAAGTTTATCTGGAAGTGCTAGCACTGAAGTATTCGCAGCATTTTTGATCGGCTTTTGCCATTGATTCCAAATTGGCCCCGGTGCAGTCATGCCATAATTGCCGTAGAGTAGTTTACCTGCTGCGGCTTCTTCTTGATAGCCAGAGGTTTGCACGTAGCGATAAACCCCGGTTGCACCTGCATCGTTAAAGTTTACAGCCAGAATTGCCCCATCTCCATCAAACCAGTGTCCTATGCCAATGCCACCGCGTTCTAGCCGTGCAGGTCCATTGCGGTAAAGTGTGCCACGCAAGCCATCTGGAATTTTGCCAGAGATAATTGGTAGTTGGGTAGGGGGAAATTCTTTTGCTGGTTCTCCTATCGCACCTGCCCAAGCTTTTTTAGTTGACTTTTTCTCGATTGTATGCATTATATCAAATTTTGTTTGATAAATTATCGATGTACATAGTTGCATTCTTACATTTTTATCTTTGTTGCCATTTTTTAATTTTGCGGGGCTACGAGATCCCCGACAACTTCTACGAAGTCGGGGATCTGAACACCACGAACCTCTGAAAACTTTTGGGACAGACCACTAGTACATCACGGCGTAAATACAGCACCCATTTAAAAAATAGTTCTTTTCATATCGGTTTGATGCGCTAAAAATTATATCCTTCGTTTTTTCATCCAGCCTTTTACGAAATCTTTCTAGAATATTACCGCCGCTTCCACAAAGGCTTTGGAAAATCGGAACTGCTACACCATTAACGGCTGACATCGCCCAAGGTTCGATTCCTGTCATAAAATTATCAGTGAATATATTTAAAAATTAAAGCAAAGTTGTATTATCCAACTCTAAGCTCTATTATGACAACTACATCAAGCTTCAATTCCTGGATTATCTGTCCTCAACCAAATCCTCAAGCAAACTTGCGTTTATTCTGCTTCCCCTACGCTGGTGGTAACTCGGCAATTTTTCGCACTTGGCCTAATAATCTACCTAGTAATGTCGAAGTCTGTGCTGTAGAATATCCCGGACGAGGAAGACAGATTAAGTTAGCACCCTTAACGCGATTAGAATCTCTTGTTGAAGCGATCGCTCCAGTTCTGCTACCATACTTAGACAAACCATTCGCCTTCTTCGGTCATAGTATGGGTGGATTAGTTAGCTTTGAGTTAACCCATCTACTTCGTCAATATAGTCTTGCTCCCTTTCACCTCTTCATCTCTGCACGTCGCGCCCCGCAAATCCCGCTCACAAAACCACCCCTCCACATCCTATCAGACCCTGATTTGCTCAATGAGCTACGCAGTCTTAACGGTACACCCAAAGCAGTACTAGAAAGCACAGAACTGATGCAGATGTTCCTCCCCATTTTGCGGGCAGATTTTGCCGTTCTGGAAACTTATATTTACACTCAAAAACAGCCACTGAAGTGTCCTATTACTGTTTTTGGTGGTTTGCAAGACCAAGAAGTTAGTCATGAGGCTCTGCAAGCATGGCGAGAGCAGACGATCGCTACTTTCTCATTACATGAGTTTAATAGTGACCACTTTTTTATCCATTCACAGCAAGAATTATTATTAAAACTTATATCTCCAGAATTGCAGATGCGTAATAGTCATTAGACAAAAAGTCCTGTAGGAGTCAGAATTTAAACCACGTCTATTTTGAAGCTTATAGTTTTTCTATGATGAAAAGGATTGCCCTCATCCCCCAACCCCTTCTCCCAAATTTGGGAGAAGGGGAGCCAGATTTGGGAGCCAGATTTGGGAGCCAGAATGGGGAGCCAGAATGGGGAGCCAGATTTGGGAGCCAGATTTGGGAGCCAGAATGGGGAGCCAGATTTGGGAGCCAGAATTTCAAACTCCCTCTCCCAAGTCTGGGAGAGGGATTTAGGGAGAGGGTGAAAACTACGGTTCTCAACTTAGATAAGGTTTAGTATTTTTCTAACTCCCTGAACTTCTGATGTACAATATTTTTGCTGTTTATTTTTGAGTTGCGATCGCTAACTTTGCCCCTTCAACTTTACGAACCCGATCCATCACCGCTACTACCCGACCATAATCAACTTTTTCATCAGCATTAATAATCACCAACACTTCTGGGTTTGAACCAACTAGAGTACGTACTTGCTTTGTCAAATCATCAATGGCAACTGGTTTACGATTCAGGCTTACCTGTTCTTTTTCATCTACCGTAATCGTAATTTTAGTAGGAACTTGCTGTTGTTTCGCTGTGCTAGCCTTCGGTAAATTTACAGGTAAACCTTCTGAGCGGGTTAAAAACAGAGTTGACATGATAAAAAATGTCAAAATTGCAAATATCACGTCAATCATCGGCACGATGTTGATCTGTAGTGGAAGTTCTGGTTCCTCTGGTAAACGCATAAGTTTTATTCTCCTCTTTCATAACGACGGCGGTAAAGTAATTCTAACTGTCCCTCATACTCAATCTAAATCCTTAGATGGACGCAGATGGACGCAGATAATTTTGATAATTAATTATCTCTGTTCATCTAAGTAGGTAGGCAAGATAAAACCAAACCATGTAACGAAAAGTAAAATCTCTGTATTTGGCTTGTAGTTGCGCTTTAGCGCTAAAGCGCAACTACGAGCCAATGATGATTATTTGCGCCCACTTACTTATTTTATTTAATTAATTTATGAATGAAGAATTAGCAAGTAATTCTAAGCTACATATTAACCACTGGGCTGATGCTGCTCGTAAGGCTTTTGTCTCTGATGTTTCTGAAAGAAGGGTAATGAGCAATGTCTACAACGGGCTACACCTACGCGCTTTTTCTGATCTAGAGCAACCAATAGCCCACTCTCTACAACAATATAAGCGGGTATTATTAAATGAGCTTGCGGTAAGTATAAATAGTTCACTTGCTTGCTTTGAGGTGAGTGATGCAGCCTAAAGTTATTTTTGGGAATGCTGCCAGCGAAGGTGCAAATCGCTGGGGTTGGTTTATGGGTTACTTCATCACCCCAGATGACGATCTTCGCTCAACCACAGCACTAGAAATAAAGTGGGGTATCCATAAAGCAGGAGACTCTAGAACTGAGTGGGGAGTAAATGACACAGCCGCGACTCTTTCGATCTTAATTAATGGCCAATTTTGCCTTCAGTTTGAAGATCGGGAGATGATTTTATCTCGTGAGGGTGATTATGTGCTGTGGTGTGCGGGTGTGCCACATTGTTGGGTTGCTCAGTCTGACTGTACTATTCTAACGGTGAGATGGCCTTCAACACCAGGCGATAGTGTAGCAGTGCGATCGCCAGAATAAGAATTTTCAGCCCAGATTCTGCACTTCTTCGCAATAAAGCGGTAACTATCGACTTTTATACAAACAACTGAAAGCTTTCTTAGCTACAACCTAAATAGCCAGGATGCCCAACACGATAAAAGTTTCTTTAGAGACGACTTGATTGTATTGCTAAAACCACTGGAATAACAAACCAGATGAAGTTTGAGGAAATCAAAGCCGTCGCTTCAAAAACTTCTTCAACACCATGTTTGCACAACATGACCCTTCAACTGTTGACCTAACCAAGGTGTATTTTGTGAAAGTGTATAAAGACTTTTTCGTTCGACTTTCCAGGTTTGTTGGGGATCAAATAAAGTAAGTTCTGCTGGTTGATGAGGTACAATCGCACTGACTTTTTGCCCCAAACACTCTGCTGGACTGGTACTCAATGCCCGCCATAATTCTAAAGCTGTAAATTCTTCAGTTTCAACGAGATATTGCCACAGCAAAGGTAATGCTAACTCTAAACCAATTGCTCCTGGAGGCGCTTCGGCAAAGGCTTGGACTTTTTCTTCATAGCTGTAGGGTGTGTGGTCAATAGCGATCGCATCTATCACACCTGTACGCACCCCTGCACGCAATGCCGCTACATCACGGGAATTTCCTAACGGCGGGTCTAAATGCAAGCTAGTGTTATAACTCTTAATAGCTTTTGTATCAAGTAAAAGATGCATCCAGGTGGTGCTAGCGGTGATGGGTAAACCAGCAGCCTTGGCTGAAGCGATCAGTTCCACGCTGCGAGATGTAGAGACGCGCATGATATGGACTGGTGTACCGATGGTTGCAACCAATTCTAATAAAGCTGCTAACGCACTAGTTTCTGCACTGGCGGGTATTGGGGGTAAACCGAAACGCAGAGCATCTACCCCTTCTCTAATTACACCATTTGCTGATAACTGGCGATCGCTAGGCCAAAATGCTACTGGTTTACGCAACGGCTGGATATACTCTAACACTCGTCGCACCAGCGCCAAATTTTCTAAAGGTTTACCATCGCTAAAACCAACAACTCCAGCAGACGCTAAATTTGCCAATTCCGTCATTTGCTTCCCAGCAACATCTAGGGTGATAGCACCCCAGAGATGAAGCAGGGGGAGAGGAGACGCAGGGGGAGCCGAATTGATTTTTTCGCTTTCTTTCATCTTCCCGTGTCTCTTCTGCTGCAACTGCGCCACAAGTGCAGGGTTATCAATAGCTGGGGATGTATTGGGTAAGATGTTAATTCTAGTAAAGCCGCCAGCAGTAGCAGATTGTAAGAGAGACAACAAGGTTTCCCGTTCTTCAAACCCTGGTTCACCGGAATGGCTGTACAAATCTACTAACCCAGGCCCGATAACTAATCCCCGACAATCTCTGATTGGAGTATCGGCGCTGATATCAGTAATGTGCGAAGCCACTTCTTGGATATAACCATCAGCAATCAGCACATCAAAGAGTTCATCGATTTCAGAAACTGGGTCAATTACCCGTACTTTTTGCAGCAGTTCAATCATAAAAATTTTTAGTTAAGAGTTAAAACTTAAGAGTTAAAACTTAAGAGTTTGGGGTTAGGAGTTAGCAGTTAGGAGTTTGGAGTTTGGAGTTTGGAGTTAAAACTTAAGAGTTAGAAGTTAGGAGTTTGGAGTTTGGAGTTTGGAGTTTGGAGTTTGGAGTTTGGAGTTTGGAGTTTGGAGTTTGGAGTTTGGAGTTTGGAGTTTGGAGTTTGGAGTTAGAAGTTATTTGTTCCTCGCTCATCACTTTTAACTTTATTTATCACTCCTACCTCTTAACTTTATTCCTAACTCTTCACTCTTAACTCCTAACTTTATTCCTAACTCTTCACTCTTAACTCCTAACTTTATTCCTAACTCTTCACTCTTCACTCCTAACTTTATTCCTAACTCCTCACTCTTCACTCCTAACTTTATTTCTAACTCCTCACTCCTCACTCCTAACTTTATTCCTAACTCCTAACTCCTCACTCCTAACTTTATTCCTAACTCCTAACTCCTAACTCCTAACTTTATTCCTAACTCCTAACTTTATTCCTAACTCCTAACTTTTTTACAACGCCCCTGCTGCTGTTTTATCTAGTACGCCTCCACCAAAGTGAGCGGTAATGTTCATCGCTTGCAATACTGGTAAACTATCGATTCCACAAGGATAGTCGATAACACTAACTGCACCATTACCCTGGCGGAAATTCCAGAAATTTTCTAGCGATAAACCAAGAATGTGACAAAGTAAAGTTTTATTAGTTGCGTCGTGAGCTACTACTAAAACAGTTTTGAATTTATTCGTTGATGCAGTTTGTACAATTGATTGCCAAGCTGCAACGCTACGTTCCCACACCTCTTGTAAATTTTCTCCTTCAGGCATTTGCACTTGGGCTGGGACTAACCGCCAGCGCTGCAATTCTCCGGGGAATTCTTGCTCTATCTCTGTTTCAAATTTTCCTTCCCAGAGTCCGTGACTGATTTCTCTTAAACCATCTTGCAAGTCTAACAATACATTAGGATGTTGTTTTAGGATAATCTCTGCTGTTTCTTTAGGGCGCAGCATTGGGCTACTGACAGCAAAATCAATCGCTACCTCTTGGAGAAATTCACCTGCTTTTTGCGACTGTTGTCTACCGTTGTCGTTGAGGGGGACATCAATTTGTCCTTGAAACCTGGTTTGGCGATTCCAGTCAGTTTCACCGTGACGCACCAATAATAAGCGTATTCCTTGATGATCCGGTCGCAATGAAGGTAAACTTTCCCCAGTGTGTTGCGTCTGATTTAAAGATTCTAGTTGAACTGGTTCCCCCAATCCTCCAGCAAAATTTAGTACGCTGATGCCACAGTTAGATTGCTGTATTGAATGGTAGCGACTTGGAGGAATTCCCAAGGCTGTGCTAATCAGGGCGCGATTAATGCCGTTATGTCCCACTATGAGAATAGTTTCGCCTTGATGTTGAGATAAAGTTTCTTGCCAAAACTGCCGTGCTTGTTCGTATAAAGCAAGAACGGGAAAATGTTCTCTTGTCCCTTGTGCATCATTCAACAGCATCCGCAGTTCGTCGGGGCGTTGATGCCAAGTGCGGTAGTCTTCGGCAAATTTCTGCTTAACTTCAGCAGTTAGCAGTCCTTCCCATAAAGGTAAGTCGATTTCTAGCAGCAAATTAGAAACTTGGATGACAGCAGACTGTTCAGGATGAGTAGCTAACTCACTATGGATAATATCTGCTGTGTGTTTCGCTCGTTGCAGGGGACTGCTGTAAATCGCATTAAATAAAATATTGCTGAGGGCTTTGCCAACAATACTTGCATCTTTACCACCTTTTTCGGTTAATGTTGACGCATCAGTGCGTCCCTGAATACGCCGCTCGGTATTATAAGCGCTTTGACCGTGGCGCACAATGATGACACGAGTCATCTAAAAGCCCTCCTCTGATCTAGACGATTAATTGTACTGCAAAATGATTACACATTTAGCGACTCAGGAAGGCGGATTTAGTTAGGTACGAAAGTTTATTCTTGTAGAGGACGTAGGATGAGTAGTTAAAATAGCTGCTGTGTTAACGATGTTTGCTAAGAGGATGTTTGAATATTGATCCCCCAACCCTCTTTTTAAGGCTAAGGTGTATACACAAGTCTTTCTGAACGCAATTTACGGTTAAGCTTTATAACCCCTAAGATACCTCACCCTGCTTTTACTAGGTAAAACCTGTCCCTCTCCGATGCTTTGGAGAGGGATGTCCGATAGGACAGGGTGAGGTTTTTCTTTTGTTTTGGGTAATTTGATGACTTGTATCACCCTGGTTTTACTAGGTAAAACCTGTCCCTCTCCGATGCTTTGGAGAGGGATGTCCGATAGGACAGGGTGAGGTTCTTCTTTTGTTTTGGGTAATTCGATGACTTGTATCACCCTGGTTTTACTAGGTAAAACCTGTCCCTCTCCGATGCTTTGGAGAGGGATGTTCGATAGGACAGGGTGAGGTTTTTCTTTTGTTTTGGGTAATTCGATGACTTGTATCACCCTGCTTTTACTAGGTAAAACCTGTCCCTCTCCGATGCTTTCGAGAGGGATGTCCGATAGGACAGGGTGAGGTTTTTCTTTTGTTTTGGGTAATTCGATGACTTGTATGTAGACGGTAGCTTTTTAAGGGAAGTTAGGGGGGATCGATAAGTGCCTAAAATCACAGTAAACTACTTTTAAAACAACCTCTAAGAGAGGAACTTTAGTTTAAAGTGGGTGAGCAAGCCAACTTTCTTTCTGCTGACGAGCAAGCAAATAAAGCATCTAGGCTCGAAACTACAGCCCCAACCTTTATACCTAAATTATTCTCTCCTTATATCTAACTGTACTTGCAATCCATCATTGTCATCCCCAGACTGAGCCGGTGCTAATAAAACTGAAGTGTCTGGCTGTGATAATGAGTCGTTCAACTGTATTTTGACTGGAGTTTTATTATCTCTTCGATTATTGTTGGAGATGCTTGCTGGATTAGTTTGCTCAAAAAAGCTTTTAAAGTCTTGTTGGGCTGTTCTACGATCAATTCCAACGAGAGAATTACCAGTTAATCTGTATTGCTCTAGATTTGAGCTTGATGTTGGTGACTGTGCGTATACTTGGCTTCCTAAGCTTGCAAAGGCTGCCGTAATCCCCAAGAAAGCAATAATTTTGGTGTTCATCTGTTTTATCCAAATTATCTTTAATATTGCTCGTCTATTATTCTCTGGGAAAATTGTTTGAATTAACTCTATCGTTAGGTTCTACTACACTAATTATATTGTGTATATACTTAGAGTGTCAATAATTAATGTTGTTTTAAGCATTACCAAGCTATAACCAATGGCATCTGTGAGGAAATTGGCTTATTTGGTTCAGTTTCTAAGCGATCGCAGTTAAGTTGCTTGAGATATGCCAGGATGAAATCAGGGATATTATCAGCTAAATCAATCACATCCCCAAGTTTTAGTGGGAATGATTTTCTGATGACAAGTGGCTTCTCTACGACGCTGTGCGATCGCATATACCCCGATTTGCCACAAGACCAAAAAAGATCAGAGAAAAGCAATGTCTGACATCTTTTTCATCAACAAAAACATCTTTTTCATCAACAAAATTATCTTTTTCATCAACAAAAACATCTTTTTCATCAACAAAATTATCTTTTTCATCAACAAAATTATCTTTTTCATCAACAAAAACATCTTTTTCATCAACAAAAACATCTTTTTCATCAACAAAAACATCTTTTTTGTGATAAATACTGATATTGGCATAACATAAGATACAAATCTATGAGGATTTTACTGAACTAAAATCCAGCTTTAGTAAGGCAAACTAGCTCTAAAGCAGAACGAAAAGGATATATATATTATTTATGCCTGGTCACAAACGTACATACCGAGTTTTAGAAAAAGCTGAATTAAGAGTGGCGGGAATTAAAGCAATTGATCCTAATATGGATTTTGGGGATGCTCGCAACTTGCAAAACATGACACAACTAATTGAGCAGTACCGTAGGAAAATAGATGCTTATAATACTGCTTTAGCCGTGATTGACTCTTCTAGAACTGAGATGGATGAATTGGACAAAACTTTAAACGATCTCGCGGAGAAAATGCTCATTGGAGTTGCTTTTAAATACGGCAAAGATAGCCGTGAATATGAAATGGCGGGTGCTGTTCGTAAAAGCGATCGCATCCGCAAAAGCACAGCGACACGTTTAAAGACGACTCCCAAGGAAGCGGCTAGTGAGAATGCTAAAACTGCATGATAGCTTTAGTAGAGTGGATAGAGCGATCGCAGAATAAATTGTTGGCAAAATCTTTTCCCTCACCCCCAGCCCCTCTCCCAATTTTGGGAGAGGGGAGCAAATTCTCTAGTTCCCCAAATCCCAATTTTGGGAGAGGGGAGCAAATTCTCTAGTTCCCCGAATCCCAATTTTGGGAGAGG
>NZ_JBALFF010000022.1:0-5849 GCF_036916975.1 Nostoc sp. | reverse complement strand
ATCCGGTTGTTGGTGCTGGTGATCCACTCACAGAATCGATCCCATACGTTGGCGCTTGAGCGCTGTTGTAAGGTTGCTGTCATGGTTTTATAAGTGCGGTTAGTTGTTTATGAATCAGGCTGGTTTGTGTTTGCCTGTGAAAATACTTTACAATGCTTTACATTTTTTAAGCAAGTTTTTTTACTTCAGTAAAGCTGATATACCTTATTACTTTTTCTTATAGTTTTATGCTAGGTCAGCGCCCAAAGGTTAACAATTCAAAATTCAAACATTTTAGATATTTCAGACGGGGATTTAAACCCCGAGTGAAACTAGCGTAAGTAGGTAGGCAAGATAAAACCAAACTATGTAACGAAAAGTAAAATATCTGTATTTGGCTCGTAGTTGCGCTTTAGCCCTAAAGCGCAACTACGAGCCAATGATGATTATTTGCGTCCACTTACTTAGTGGAAGTATGGGGTTTTCCCCAGGGCTATTTCATTCTATTTTTGCGGCGGTTTTTACGAATCTTTTTCAGAAAAATAAGAATTTAAACCTGATATAAGTTGAGAACCGTAGTTTTTGCCCTCACCCTAAATCCCTCTCCCATATATGGGAGAGGGACTTGGGAGCAACGCGAAAAAGTGAGATCATCGTGATTTTCCTCTTCATTGACATCAAGTCAACGCATCATTTTTTTACTAAAAAATATGCTGTAGCATACTCCGGTAATTGCGTGATATGCTGCCCAAATTCTTTTTTATTCTTAAATACACCTGCTAAAAAATCGAGTTGATAAAGATTGGGTAAAAATGCTCCGCCTGTATCTGCAATGACTCCCATTTGCAGATGTTTGCGACCACCTATAGTATGCTCAATTATAATCACTTTGCCTAAACCAATATTTAAAACATCCCCAGCAAAAGTCACTCCGGGTTTAATAGAAATTTTTGCATCTATTTTGTATCCATAGCCTTTAATAGCATCAACTTCTCTAAAATACCAATAACGCTTTTGTGCTGTTGCCTTCAAGCCGCGAATATAAGACATTCCATTATTTCTATCTACATTAAAAAATGCCTTATAACCATCTGTAAAATTAATTAGTATCGTTCCTTCCATAATTGCTTCTTCTAAACCATTTCTGGTTAGATAAGCGAGACTTGTAACTTTTCCAAATTCTCTACCACCTGGTTCATAAATACCTGACAAAACATCCTGCTTTGTGTATCTAGTGTAGAATTTATCGTTATTAGAGTTGTCTTTTAAACTATAAATTGGTGTATTAAAAGTAGAGGTTTTTTTACGAGAACCGGGGTGAGTAAATACAGCATATTTGGTAATTCTTAATTGTTTTTGTTTTTTGTCTTTTGGGTTATAAGCAGTCCATTTAATAACTCGAAAATTGGAATTGATAAACTTGGGGTCTTGCAACCGAGTAGCTCGATTATTAGCAATATCCTCTTTTAAGACAACAATCATGAAATTCAAAGTATTGAGGACATCTGGAACAGTAACGCCTTGAGTAGCAAGCATTCCTGTACGCAGAATATCTGGGTCTTCTGAACTATAATCTTGAAAATATTTTCTAGTATTAACGAGAACAGTTAATAAATCTTCTTGATTGAAGTTGACCTTACTACTTGGCAGTTTGACTGGAGTAACAACTTGGCTGCCATTAATACTAAATTTATATTTTTTGAACTCATCGACAACTGGATAGGGTGCAGATGCGGCTAACAAACTTTGTTGAGATGAAAAAATATTTTGCTTGTCTAGAATTTCATCAGATGTTTGTTTAGTGATTAAAGGATTTTTAAACTTCAAATCAAGTTGCTCAGAAATTTGATTTGAGGTGAGAGAAATCTGTGATTTAAGTGGGGTAAAATTTTCTTGCTGAGTCAAAAACTGCTCTTGTTGGGCTAGGCGTTTAGTTTTTAACTGAGTATATAAATGGCTACTGGCTAAACTAACAAGCAATAAGGCAGCACAACCTACTGTTATCCGGAATTTTTGATTAAATAAGATATTCATAACCTATAGAAGAAATTCCTATTATCTCTTAGTATCTTCCATTTTGAATGTTGAATTTTTTAACTAGCTCCGTGGGTTTAAGTCCCCCGGTTCTAAAATCGGTAAGTAATGCGATTGGGGACTGCGAATGCAAAGTTGCTCCTGTAGTGCGCTCCGCGCATCCTGCGGCGGGGGAAACCCCAAGACCGCACTTTGCGCTAAATCGCACGTTGTAATGCGAGTCGGAAACCGTCCCCACAACAGCACTCTTCATTACAAAACAAAATTGACGAATTACGTACAGCCCAAAGGGCCATGAAAACCGCAAAGCGTTCCGGAGGCTCTATTACGAATTACGAATTATTTTAAGTTTCTATCACCTCACGCAATAACTGCGCCAATTTTTCGGCACTATCGGGAACTGCGATCGCATGAGCTTTTTCCCCCATTTTTGCTAAATCATCTGGTGATTGCAATAAATTCAACACATTACTTTGTAATATTTGTGCCGTTAACTCCGATTGCTTCAGTGTCAACGCCGCACCAGATGAAGTAAATACGTCTGCATTATAAGATTGATGGTCTTCTGCGGCAAAGGGGTAAGGAATCAAAATTGCTGGTGTTCCACACACTGCCAATTCTGTCAAGCTACCAGCACCAGAACGACTAATGGCAAGAGTAGCTCGTTGCAACAATGCTGCCATATTGTTGTAAAAAGGTAAGGCTATGTACTGTGGATGTTTGAGGCTATCTGCTTCCTCGTCGCGATCGCCAGTTAAATGTACTACATAAGCACCAGCATCAAACCAAGCTTTTGCAGCTTCGCGCACCAATTTATTCACTGCAACTGCGCCCTGGCTACCACCAAATACGACAATCAAGGGAACACCTTCAGGAATAGCTAAATCTAGGGGTGCATGAATTGCCCCATCGAGGAATTGCGCCCTTACAGGAGTACCAACACAGACATTTTTAGCACGGGGCAAATACTTAGCAGCTACTTCAAATCCCAAGGCTACCGCGCTACACCAAGGGCCAAAAAAGCGAGTTACTTTACCAGGTATTGCGTTAGATTCATGAAAAACCACAGGTAAACCGAGGGAACGCGCTGCAATGACGGCTGGGCCTGCAATGTAACCTCCTGTGGTAAACACCCCTTGAAAATTTCCCTGCTTCAAAATTCGCCTGACTTCTATAATCGAAAGGGCGAGTTTACCCAAAATCCGAATCGAGGAGAGTCCAAACCCTTGCTGAAACCCTTCAACTGCAATAGTATTCAAGGGATACTCTTTAGGGACAAGTTGAGTTTCTAGCCGATTGGGAACTCCCAGCCATTCGATTTGATAATCTGGCAGTTTTTCGGCCAGTGCGATCGCTGGAAACAAATGACCACCAGTACCACTGGCAGCTATTAATAATCGTATCGGTGCGTTTGCCAATCAAACCTCTACCGTTTAGCGTCTAGCTTAACTAAGATAAAACAATTTCCTTACTTTCTCTCATCAAATTCAGTAAAATCTTACCAATGACTAACATTATTACCGCTTTAGTGAGACGACAACTCAGATTTCCAGCTAGTATATGGCTGGTTTTATTCCTGCTAACCCTTGGTTTAACAAGTGGTTGGCAAGGCACTCAAGCTGCAACACCAAAACAATTAGCTCAAGTTGGTACAGGCCAAAATGCAGCAGCCGATGTGAAAAACCTGTTGACACAAGTTGATGCAGCCGCCAGTCGGGGCGATGTTAAAGGAGTGTTGCAATTCTACAGCCCTAACTTCACTCATGGGGATGGATTAAACCTGCAAACCCTGGAAAAATCTTTGATTTCACTTTGGCAACGATATCCTAAATTGCAATACAGTACAAAACTGCTATCTTCAAAACCTGAAGGCAATGGGATTATT
This sequence comes from Nostoc sp., assembly GCF_036916975.1. GTDB lineage: Bacteria > Cyanobacteriota > Cyanobacteriia > Cyanobacteriales > Nostocaceae > Nostoc. The sequence goes on along the minus strand of NZ_JBALFF010000022.1, from coordinate 1,951 downwards.
GCCGAAACAGAAACGAAGATAACTGGCTTACCCTCCGCTAGCAGTAATAATTCGGCTCTCAATGCCACGATTAAATCGCGTCAGCGGATTGTAGGCAATAAAATAGTTCGCCAAGATATTTTGTCAGAACGCACTCAACTTACCTCTGGCAGCAAGCCGCCGCAACTTGATATTAAATTACCAGAGCAGGTGCTGGTTGGCCAAAAGTATAATTTTGATGCGATCGTTCAAGAGCCACTTGGTGATGATTTTCTATTAGGAACGGCGTTAGAGGAACCCATACAACCAGATAAATTTCTCAACCCCACACCTGTGGATTTGGAATTACTAACATCTGGCGGACTGTTTAAAACCGGAAAAGCACCATCTACCCCTGGTAGCCAGTGGGTTTCTGCTGTGATTCTGCGGGGTAATGGGATGACGATGGTAACTCAGCGCCTGCAAGTGGTGAAGAAGTAGTTAGGAACAAGAATTAAATAATATACAAGTTATGTATCTAGCTTACCTCCCCCTCAATCCCTCTCCGATGTATTGGAGAGGGAAGCTAGATAATTGATGAAGTTTTGCATTTTATTTAATCCACGTTCCTTAAAAGTTGGGAGTTAGTGCGCTACGCTACCGCTAGCGTACTAAAAATCTCGATCGCTTGATTAAATTGAGTCCCGACAGATTAAGGGGGGTACTCAAAAAAAGGGGATCATTTGAAAACGCGCTTTTAAATTGCCACAAAGGAAAGCAGTATCCGATAGTACGAGCAAAGAAGCTTTTCAGTCCTAAATATGCTGGAGCTAGCTGCTGCAACTGGTAAAATAGACCTAAAGTACCTGGATAAATCGGGATTTTGTGCATGGAGTGAGCCAGGTTACACCTATTACCAGCGAGGTGATCAAAAACGCTTAGAGCTTCACATTGCGTCGTGGTCGTAGATTAAGCATCATCGGCTTTCTTCAGCCTTTAATCAGTTTTGTTTACGGTCTGGTTATTGGGGGTTCAGGATTTGAAAAGAGCGATTATCAAAGGGCAAAAAATACTCTGCGTTAGCGCAGCCTAAAAAGATAAAAGACTTGGTTATCAAAAGACACAACTAAACAGTGATAAAAGTGGAAGGTTGAGCCAAAAGTATACTTGCATTGACATTATCTAATTTCGCCAACACTTGATTGTCAGAACTATCCATAATGAAAGCAATACTTCCTTGTTGCTGTATCAACAATTGACCGAACTTGAGACCGCCTGACAACGCAAGCTTATCTTTACCCACTTGAAAGTCAGTAATGGAGTCCGTACCCTCACCTAAAGCTAACACAAAAGTATCAGCGCCATTACCCCCTGTAAGTACATCTTTGCCATTGCCCCCATAAAGCCAGTCATTGCCTGCGCCCCCTAATAGTTGGTCATCGCCGCTACCACCAAATAGCGTATCGTTTCCGTCGCCTCCAAAAAGTTGATCGTTTCCTACATTACCTACGATTTTGTCTGCACCCCCAAACCCATAAATCTTGTTGGCTGGGGCATTGCCTTTTAGGTATTCAGAGCTATCAGTGCCATTGAGAAGAGAAATTTTGTTAGTAATAGGAGTCTTATTGGTAGGTGCTTCGTATGCGCCAATATCAGTCAATACATTGCCGTCGCCATTGCCATCTAGGGGAGTGTTCTTAGTGATGCTATTGAAAGCATTGGAACCACCATCGATAGCAGGGCTTCCAGGTTTGAGCCTAAAGTCACCATTCGCTGCATTAACAAACAAGGGGTCTTGGTTTAAAATATTTCCCGATCCTGTGCCTGTAAAAGCTCCGTTGTAAGCAAGGTTATTGTTAAATGAAGTCTTACTAGAATTAACAACATAATTAGCAGCAACTCCGTCGTTTGCATACATAATATTGTTATAGACCTGAACATTTTTAGCACTGTTAAGGAAAATTTCTCCGTCTGGGATTTCTTGTGAATTTTG
>NZ_JBALFF010000021.1:0-18816 GCF_036916975.1 Nostoc sp. | reverse complement strand
TAACGCAATTATCGGCTTTGAGGCTCTTTAGATGATGACTAATTGTAACCACGAATACTCTTTGTAAATTAATTCCTCAGCGCAAGTAAATTGGCCAGATGTATGATATTCTTGATTTATAGGGAATCTAAACCACTTCACGCACAAAGGATCTCCAAGCACTTGCGCTGTAGTGATGAAGCCAAATCCCATAAGTTAACCAATTGTTTGATGAACTGATGGTCTTGCTTTGCAAGTTTCTGGAGGATTGTGGAAGTACTTGATCGGTAGCAGTTCTGAAGTTCGGGGGGACTTTGGTCTGCTTGCAGTTCATCAATCACTTTTGGGATAAACCTTTTATTATTTACAGATAGTGTTTTCTTAAATCCTCATAAATAATCGAAGTTTTGGCGAATGAAAAAATAGAAGAAGCAATCGATAAATAATATTATTTGCTATTTAACCAATTGGGTAAAATCAACTTGATTCAACATTAAGATGGATAAATAAATTTATTATTTTTAAATAATAAATAATAGTCAATAGTGCTTTTTAATTTTAAATTATTGTTATTTTCTGTTGCTGCTATACATTGTCACACAGAGTTAAAAACCATTTAAAAATCTGAGTATAACGGTATATTTACTTATAGTAATTACAGTGTATACAATAGCTATAACGTCAAAGCCTAATAGAAATTTGAAATGGTTTGCACATTTATACAGTTACTTGAAAAATCTAGTTTAGCTTGAAGTTTAAACAATCCTGAAATGGGAAAAATTTCTGTCAGTATTGAATTAATTAATAATTACACATTATTCAAGGATGCGATCTAAATGACTAAACCTAAAACAACCCGTAAATCTGTTCACGATCGCATCCTAAGTACAGCATCAGGCTTGTTTTATCGAGAGGGAATTCGCAACGTCGGTATTGACAGAATCGTTGCGGAATCTGGTGTTGCTAAAATGTCCCTCTACAATCATTTCAAGTCAAAAGATGCATTGATTGAAGCGTGGCTGCGACAACAGGATGAACAATGGTGTGAATGGCTCAAAACCACGATTGAGCAACGAGCTTCTAACCCATCCCAACAACTACTGGCAATATTTGATGCCCTGCGGGAATGGTTTGAGGGCCCAGATTTTCGAGGTTGTGCATTCATTAATGCTTCAGTGGAACTAGCCAATGCTGACCATCCTGGACATCGAGTAGCGTTGGAGCATCAACAATCGATCTACCACTACATCAAGAGCCTAGCTCAAGCCGCAGAAGTTTTATCACCGGAACAGTTAGCTAGGCAACTGCTTCTTTTAGTGCAAGGTGCGATCGTGGTTGCGATGATGGAAGGAAGTTGGTCAACTGCTTCACAGGCGAAAAAAGTCGCGGCAACGCTAATCCAGACTGCATCAAAATCCAGCGTTACCGAAACAGTGCTGAGTGCTGAGTAAAAAAGCAATAATCGCACAGGCTAAACGCCCCGCTATCCATGTACAGCACTCCTGAAATGAAGTCTATTATATGATTTAATGTAAAAAATCACACTGCAACTAAGTTCGGAGCAATCAAGGATGAGAATTCATTACTTACAACATGTGCCATTTGAAGGACTTGCTAGTATTGAACACTGGTTGACAAAGAAAGATCATATTCTCTCCGCAACTAAGTTTTATAACGGTGACAGTTTACCATCTGTTAATAGTCTAGATTGGCTGATAGTAATGGGCGGGCCGATGAATGTTTATGAGGATGATAAGTATCCTTGGTTAACTTTGGAAAAATATTTTATTGAAGAAGCAATCAAAAATAATAAAATAGTTATTGGCATTTGTCTTGGTTCACAGCTAATCGCTGATGTTTTAGGTTCCAAGGTTTACAAAGGTCAGGAAAAAGAAATAGGTTGGTATCCGATTCAAATGACAACAGAAGCACAAAGTTATCCTGTTTTTGCTTCATTACCTGCAACTTTCACTGTGTTTCATTGGCATGGTGATACTTTTAACTTACCACTGGGTGCTGTACGACTAGCTTCTAGTGAAGTATGTGCAAATCAAGCTTTCATTTATGGAGATAGAGTATTAGGCTTACAATTTCACCTAGAATCAACTCAAGACAGCGTTCTGCAAATTATTGACAATTGCGCCTCAGAATTAGTTACAGGTAAATATATTCAGAAACCCGAAGAAATGCTGGCACGGGATGATGATTTTAGTAATATAAATACTGCCCTGTGTAAAATTTTAGAGTATTTTGCTACTTTTACTGACTAAATTCTAATTTCTCCCCCTATTTCTAGTATAAAACCGTCTATTTTTTTAAACAAAATGTGCATCTTTAGGATTGAATGCTAGTTTAATCATTTCATGGGGATATACATTGCCAAATATATGATTCCGAGGCACTCTAGCGATTAAAGTTTGTTCTCCTACCTTAACCCAAATACTACAAATCCCAATACCATTTAAAACCCGTTCTACTAGCCCTTCAATAATTACCGAACACATTTTGTGTCGCATTGAAGAACTTGCATCGTAAAGATTGAAAGTATCGGCAGATAAACAACATGCAGTAATTGGCTTGGTGATTTCCCCAGGATGTAAAAACTCTATGCCGTTTGCAAGTTTGATAAAACTTCCACGGCTACTACGTTCTACACGGCACGGAATAATATTATCTATTCCTACGAGTCTGGCAAGTTGCTCGTTAGCTGGTCGGCGGATGATAGTTTCCAAGTTATCATCCTGGACAATACAACCGTCAAATAAAGCGATCGCTCGATCGGCAAAATGCAGTATATCTGTAAAATTATGACTGACTAATATGACTGCTGATCCCCTCGCTTGCGCCCACTGTCTAATTTTCTCGATCATCTGGGGACGTATTCCCACATCTAAAGAGGCAGAAGGCTCATCCAAAAGCAGCAATTCGGAATCAGCAACTAAACCGCAGGCAATACAAACTCGTTTCGCTTCACCACCAGACAGAGAACGAGCTGACTGATTTGCTAGGTGTTCACAGCCAAAAGTTATAAGTGCGGTATGTACCGTTTGCTTAATCTTATGTGTTGGTGTGCCGCGAAACTTTAATACCTTGGCAACATTATTAAAAACAGTGTCATCCAGTAGTAAGGTTTCCTGGAATACCAAGGCTGAACGACGACGCAAAAATGTTTTATTAGCATTATTGACATCCTCTCCAAATAATTGCATCTCACCACGGTAAGGTTGCAAGAGATTGATTGTTCTTAACAAAGTGCTTTTACCAGCGCCATTGGGGCCAAGTACAGCAACCAATTCTCCTGGACGAACTGTAAAATTTTCAATTGACAGGATATTTTTACGTGTTTTGCTATCGACGCTCACCTGTCGCATATTCAGAACATACTCGTTAGGACTCATAAAATTTTTTTGTCATGCTGTAGGATAGTCAGCAACACGATAACGGTGTATGTGATAATCAAGAGAATATATGCGATCGCCATCGCCATATCGTAATTTCCTTTCCCTACTTCCAAAACGATCGCTGTAGTCAAAACTCTTGTCTGCCCCTTGATATTGCCGCCCACCATCATGGATGCACCAACTTCCGAGATGACGCGACCAAAACCAGCCATAATTGCAGCCATTAACCCTAACCGTGCTTCCTTGATTAGCAACCAGTTGACTTGCCACTGTGTCGCCCCCATTGATAACAGTCGCCAGCGTAGTTTCGGATTAATACTGATAATTGCCGCAAAACTGAAGCCAGCGACAATTGGAAAAGCAATGATGGCTTCGGCTATGATCATAGCTGTGGGCGTGTACATCAAATCCAGATTTCCTAACGGGCCAGATCGCCACAAAAACAGACTGACGAATAAACCGATTACGACAGGTGGCAATCCCATACCAAAATTAATCAAACTAGTCACAGTCTGCTTGCCGACGAAATCCACTAATGCTAGCCACAGTCCTAATGGTAGTCCCAGTAAAACGCTAATGGCTGTAGCTGTCCCAGATACGAACAATGTCATCGTCATGACTTGGAAAACGTCACTGTCGCCACTGGTTAATAGCTCAAAAGCTTTGAAAGCTCCTTCGATGATTGTATTCACAAATACAAATCTCTTAAAAAATTGGGAAATAATACTTAAATATGCAGTAAAGTAAGCATTGATGATCTGATGCTCAAGTTTCTTTAAAAGCCGTAATCTTTCTCCGTTTTACCGGCATCAACATAAAATAGCGGTTGTCCGAACTCTTTTTTCCCGTGGGCTGCAATCAGTGTCTGTCCTTCAGGAGATAAGACAAAATTAATAAACGCTTTAGCTCCTGCACTGTTCACCTTGGGGAATTTCTGAGAATTTACTTCCATGACATGGTAGAGATTTAACAGTTTCTTGTCTCCTTGCACCAGTACTGGCAAAGACAGGTTTTTCTTCTGATATATATAGGTTGCTCGATCTGCTAAGGTATATCCTAGTTTTTGGTTAGCAACTTGCAAAGTTTGCGCCATTCCTGAACCTGTTTGCTGATACCAACTGCCAGATGGTGTGATGTTTGCCTGTTGCCATAAATCTTTTTCTAGTTTGTTAGTACCTGAGTCATCACCCCGCGATACAAATAATGCTTGGTTTTTAGCAATCAGGGAGAATGCTTCCACAGCATTCTTTTTACCTCGAATCTTTGCCTTGTCAGCATCTGGGCCGACAATCACAAAGTCATTGTGCATTACCAAGTGGCGATTAATCACTGCACCACCTGACAAAACTTTGCGTTCGGCTTTAGGTGAATTGACGAATAGCGCGTCAACCTCGCCTTTTTCAGCCAGAGCTAAAGCTTGTCCGGTACCGACTGCAACCTTTTTGAGCTTATATCCTGTTTTCTTTTCAATCGCCGGAACTAAATCATCTAGCAGTCCGCTATCCTCAATACTGGTTGTCATCGCCACGATCACATCTTTCTTCGCTGGGGACTGTCCAAGAATTGGCTCTTGGTTGACTAGTAGTCTACCAAAGCCGATGCAAAGAATCGCCAGGAAACTTACCAAACACCCATCGCGCACTGCCCGATGATTGATCATTGCACTCTCCTACCAATATGTGTGCCAATATTTTTTACTAGGGCAAGTAAACCTTACATTGGGAAGTATAAGCAAGATTGAGTAGGAAATCAACCATTTATGTTGTTTTCCAGACAATTGTCATGATGAGAAGGATTCTTGACAAGATGCTGGATGATTCGTGGATATGCTCTGCTGTTAGAAATTTTTCCTTCTTTTCGCAACGGCTGGTGTTTTATCATTTGATACTGGAGCGATCGCAGTTGATCAAAGACTGCGATCGCAACAGGTTCGTGTATCCACGATGGATTTAAGAATAGCAACTGGAGGCATCCAGGTAGCCCTAGATATTAAAGGAGGCTATTCTCCTGGCATCAGTAAGCGGTAAAGGAAGTTTTTACTTACTTGGTTCTGTCTAGCCATTTCTAGAAGTAGTATATCTCCATTTTTGAGGAGGACGAAAAAGCATTGAGCATCGAGGTAATCATCGTTGCGTAATCCTTCATCAGCGACCTTTGTTTCCTCTATCTCTTCATAGTTCAAGTAATGCTCTTTGTCTTCAACATCTACTACATTAAATACGACTGGCATAGGCTTTTAAGTTACAAGAGTACATTGTCGAGCATAAATCGTATAGTTACTTCAAGTCTGTTAGTTTAGTTGCAAAAAATAACCCTCCTGGGATGTTCTGCGAGGGTTCGGGCTTATTATAAGGATTTCTAGTATTCCAAGGGCATCTAATGCGCCTTTGGTATTTTAACTAAGTCATTAATTAGCCAACTTGGAACTAATCAAGACAACCAAAACACGCTTCAAAATGTCTCACATCCTCAAACAAAACACAATAGTGCTGGCAATAGTTATCTATGAAGGTCACTGCGTTAACTGCTATTCGACATGGCGATATTCCGCATAAAAACCTCAGACCACAAAGAGTCATTGCCAGATATAAATAAGGATAAACAAAACAATCCAGATGACATCAACAAAGTGCCAGAAAATAGAAGTGGCATTTACACCAAAATGACCTGTATCGTAGTTACCAGGAATGAAAGAGCGACCCAAAACAATTATCTGCAACAAAATGCCAGTGAGAACGTGCAAACCGTGGAAGCCCGTTAACAAGTAAAATGTGCCACCGAATGTCCCGGAGGTGAAACTAAACTCCAGGTGACTCCATTCAATCGCTTGTCCGACTAAAAAGTAACTTCCCATTGCGATCGTTGCCAAGAGATACAGGCGAAACCCTTTCAGATCATGACGTTGCAGGGCTTTTTCTGCTAAGTAGATGACAAAGCTACTGGCAACTAAAATAACTGTGTTGATTGCCGGATCTTTGAGTTCTAATCCTGAAACACCAGCTGGTAGCCAGTTAGGAGTAGTTGTTTTGTAGATAATATATCCGGCGAAAAAACTTAAAAAGATGACGCTTTCAGACATCAGGAAGATGATGAAGCCAAACATCTTGTTGCCTTCTTCGTCGTGGCTATCTTCTGCGTCTGTGTGGTGCAACTCATTTGAATTGATATAACTGTCCATTGGTAGAGTTTGCTTTTAGCTTAAGGGTGAATTTGAAACGCAAAGGAGAGGCAGCGCGTGGGGATCTCCCCCATGAGCGACTGCCGTCGCAAAGGGAAGCGCAGAGGTACGCGGAGGGTTTTTGCGTCTTTCCCATACTCTGAGTTAGTCTGCGCTTGTCAATGTTGAGTGGCTGTTTTCGTGTAGGTTAGCTGTCAACCGTTCAGACTTGCCGTAGCCGTAGGGTTCAGAGATGATGATGGGAATTTCTTCAAAGTTCTCTACTGGGGGTGGAGAAGAAACCATCCACTCTAATCCAATTGCCCGCCAAGGATTGTCAGGTGCTTTCTCTCCTTGCATCCAAGAAATCACCATGTTGAATATGAAGGGCAAAGTTGACATTCCCAACAAAAATCCGCCGAGGCTAGCAATAATATTCCAGAATTGATACTCCGGGGCGTAGGAGGCAACTCGGCGTAACATTCCTTGCAATCCCAAGGGGTGCATGGGCAAAAAGTTGATGTTGGTGCCGATGAATGCCAGCCAGAAGTGTATTTTACCCCAGCCTTCGTGGTACATCCGCCCAGTCATCTTGGGGAACCAGTGGTAGATGGCAGCAAATAAGCCCATCGTCACTGTGCCGTAAAGGACATAGTGGAAGTGACCTACTACAAAATAAGTATTGTTGACGTGAACATCAACAGGCACAGAAGAAAGCATGATACCTGTGATGCCAGCGAAGACAAACATTACCAATCCACCCAAGGCAAACAGCATCGGTGTATTCAGCCGCAGCTTACCTCCCCAAATAGTTGCTACCCAAGCAAATACTTTAATTCCCGTGGGTACAGAGACGCACATCGTCGTCAGCATGAAAATCAACCGCATCCAGCTTGATGTACCACTGACGTACATGTGGTGTACCCAAACGATACCGCTCACTCCTGCAATCAAGATGGATGAAATAGCGACTACTTTGTAACCAAATAGAGGTTTACGTGAATAAACTGGGAAGATTTCTGAGAAAATCGCAAAGACAGGCAGAATAATCACGTAAACGGCGGGATGGGAGTAGAACCAGAAGTAATGCTGGAACATGACTGGATTCCCGCCCTTGCTGGGGTCAAAAAAGCTCGTGCCAACTGTGAGGTCGAGTAACAACATCACCGCACCAGCTGTTAATGCAGGCAGTCCGAAAAGTTGGATGATTTGGGCGCTAAATACTCCCCAGACAAACAACGGCATTCTGAAGAAGCCCATGCCTGGGGCCCGCATCTTGACGATGGTGGTGACAAAGTTAACTGCCCCCATAATCGAGGATACACCGGAAATTGCCACTGCCAACAGCCAGACAACTTGCCCATTAATCAAGTTACCTGTGGGGTTTTGGAGACTGACTGGTGGATAAGACCACCAACCTGCTTGGGCTGGTCCACCAGGAACCAAAAAGCTACCCATCAAAAGAATTCCCACTACTGGCACCATCCAAAAGGCAACAGCATTTAGGCGGGGAAATGCCATATCTCGCGCCCCAATCATTAATGGCACGAGATAGTTAGCAAAACCAACTAGGGAGGGAAATGTCCATAAAAACAGCATTATAGTGCCGTGCATAGTGAACATCCCGTTATAGACGGTGCGATCGACTAAATCTGATTCGGGTGTTAGCAGTTCTCCCCGAATCACCATTGCGAAAATACCGCCGATAAGAAGAAAGAAGAAAGAAGTAACGAGGTATTGGATACCAATAACTTTGTGGTCAGTGCTAAAGCTGAAGTATTGTTTCCAGTTACCCGGAGATTCGTGGTGTGGCTTCTCACTGGGGAGAATACCTTCGATTGGGATATTTGTCATTGCTGAATTTCCTTTCAACCGGGATAATTGACCAAAGGAGGTGCCGCAGGTGCAACTCTGACCCAACCAGTTTTGACTGACTTACTGGCTGCTTGGGCATACTCAGAATTTGCTTGATTATTCGCGGGAGATGGTTTTTGGGTTGCGGCTTTAGCTAACCACTGGTGGTAATCCTCTGGTGATTCGACGACTACATTCGCTTGCATGGTGGCAAAGTATGTGCCGCTATATTGGGAATCGGTAAGCCGATATTTACCCGCACGGATGGGAGTAAATTCAAAGTCGATGCTCTGGTTGGGAATAATATCTTGCTTGAGGCGGAATGCCGGAATGTAGAAGCCGTGGAGAACGTCTTGCGATCGCAGTGCCAAACGCACGCGGCGATCGCTAGGCAAATGCAACTCACTACTGGTAATATCTTTCTCAGGGTAATGGAACACCCAAGCCCATTGTTTAGCTAGAACATCAATCTTTTCAACAGGTTCCGCTAAGTCCTCTTGTGGTGCTGCGAATGCCGATTCTATCCCCATCGGGTTATGCAAATGGACAAGTTCCATTGGCCCTTGAATCCCCATTTGCTCGTAGACTTGGTAGCTAGAACCTGCAATCCAAAACACCAAGAGAATTGGGATGACTGTCCAGATAACTTCCACAGTAATATTACCGTCAATTGGAGGGCCGTCACTCAAGTCATCCTTTTCTGCCCGATGGAAAATAATGGAGTACATCAGAGTGCTAGTCACTCCCAGGAAGATGAAAGCACCCAGCGTTACCAAAAAGCTAATCAAATCATCAATTAGTTGTGATTCGGCTGCTGCTTGGGGAGGAAGCCATGAGTAAGCCTGTTTACCAATCCAGAGACTGATAGAAGTCACGGCAATCCCGCCCGTAATCACTGTTAAAATATTTAAAGTCTTGTGGATGTTCATAGTCATTGGTTATCGGGCATGGGGCATTGGTCAAATGACAAATGCCAAATGACTTACTTGAGTGTTGTGTTAAGATTTTGGCCCAATCGCAGCAAATTATCTGCTGTATTGTGTACGCCAAATTCGGTGGCTAGTTGCGCTCCTAGTGTCCCGTGGACAAACATAATCAACATGATTGCTATCCCTGCGAACAGGTAATTTGTCAGGGTTGCGTGTACGAAGTACATAACGCCAAGCTGTAATCGCTGCAATAATTCCAGACAGCGACCAGCCAAGCAGTGTATGCATGTTCAGCACTGCCTTGACAGCATCGTAAGGTGTTGCCAAGCCAGCTTCAAACTGACCAAATATGACGGCAACAAAGATAGCGATCGCAGCGACACACATATTCCACCAACCCACTTCAAAAAGACGAGTGTTACCTGTGAAATAACCAACTACATCGCAGGCAAAGGCAAACAACACCATCGCAATTACGAAGTGGACAACGATGGGATGAATTGTATCTGGGTAGGGTAAATCGTGGTCGTTCAAAGATGTAAAGTAATCAAGCATTGCCTTCTAATCCATCTATTAGCTAGAAGTTAATATTTAGTAGCGACAAACTAACTTCTAACCCTTAACGGTCACAACCTTTTGACTTCCATAACGACTCAGGTTGGACTTAAAATCTATCCAAATAACAGTAATAATTCTCATAATGAGAATTATTTATACAAGGCAGCTTCATTTTGATAGGTAGAAGTCTTGGAATCTGATGCACCCCACCAGATGACTTTCGGCATTATTACGCCCAATGTTGCAGTGCCATTGAAGGTTGATAGGCAAGAAACAGGGGCTTGAGTGGAAAAATACTGAAAACGTACTTAACGCTGCATCGCTCATCTGAAAGCGTTTATTCTTACCTGAACGCTTACCGGAGATATTTGACTGAATCAAACTCACTTCTACGGTTATGAGCTAGCGAGATACAAAAACTACACCTTTAAGATAAATTTTGCATAGCTCAAGCTCATAATTAAAATTGGTGGCCTTTAAGTGTGCCTTATTTTTTGAAGATTTTTGTGTTTTTGATTTTCTATCTCCATATATAAAGAATATCATACATCTGGCAAATTTACTTGCGATCGCTAACTAATTTTCAAACAGTATTTGTGGTTACAATTAATCAGAAGCTAGAGAGTTTTTAGCCAATAGTTGCGCTTTTTCTGCTGTTTCTGGGTTAGCAGTTTTGACCTGTTCAAGAAAACGAGATATCCAAGGTAAAGCCACCATAATTCCTGTTAAAACTAATAAAAATACAGCTATTCCATAAATTTGGTCACGAGGAATTTCGAGAACACCGCGTAAAATTACCTCTCTTAAAGCAGAAACAATAGTAATTTCTACTGCTGCGGTAACAGATGTTCGCTGTTGTTGTAGATGATCAATTAACAGGCGGAACAACTCTACCAAAATCAAAATGAACAGGATATCAGATGTTACTTGCCGCAAATCTAATGGACTCAAAAAGGATAAGAACATATCTCCCAGTCGGATGAGCATCACACAGAATAAACCAAGGCAGAGAGAAATGATAATAAAATCTTGAAAAAACTCCAGGTTACGTACAATTGTATTTCTTTTTAACCAGTCATTTAAGTTTAAAGTTAGCCCTTTGAGCATCGTATTTCCTAACAGTCTAGATTCATTTATTTCCATAACTGAAATAGTGCTGAGTATCTAGCATTGATTACTCAGCACGGGCTAAACCTTAGCTATCCGCTAACGGACTTCATTCAACCCCCATTATTTAGCTATGGGGTTCAACTCAGCCGTATTAAACGATTTTTAACCGTTGAGTTTATGTGCGGTTTCGGCAGTTTTCATCTTGGATGCTGCGGTTGTTAAGTTATTCGCAGCCTTGATGATCTCTTGTAAGGTTTCGTTGATCAGATTTTCATCAGGGGGAGCTTCTAATAAGTAAGTTTCTATGAAAATCTCCACTCGATTCATAATTATTTTGGCTTGAGAGCGTAGTCTGTTGAGGTCTTTAGTAGACAAATTATTCATTGTTTGAAGCTCCTTTGGTTTCACGGGGTAATTCTACATTTTTGGTCAGCAATTCTCAGTCAAAGAGCGATTCTTACAGTTCAGCCCTTTTTTGAAAGATAAAGCTTGCTGGAGTATCCATTAAATCGTTCGCCTGTTGACTGCTTAAAATGCCTTCAGATTCCCCAAATTAGTACAAAGGTTTCAAGCAGGAGAATTGCTGGGGCTGGCGAGTTAGCGAGTCTATTTTAGGACTTACGCACTGAAAATATAAAACTAGTGAGGGTAAAAGAACGAACCACAGACAACACAGAGTCCGAGAAGAAAAGAGATGTTTAAGAACTTTCTGACCCAGTAAACTTGCCTTGGCAGACTATTAGGGTTTGAGATTGCTTCTATTGGAGATGCTGCACTTGTAATGACATAATTTTGTCACGGTGCGTAAGTTATATATCTATTCCTGAGACTTACGCACCGAAGTCATCTTTTGAGACTGAGTGTAGGGTTTTGAGTCTTTAAGCGTCAAAAGCTTTGGTGCAGATATCAGAAGTTCTTCTTTAGTCGCCGCTCTTGCTAGCTTACTTAAGATTAAGGGTACGGTGAATGCTTAGAGTTCTTCGTGTCTTCTAGCTGTTGACTCCTTTTATAGCAATTTGAAGCCGAAGTTGTTGAGAGTTTCACGTAAGTATTTGCACCCTTTTAAATAGTCTAAAGTGGCAATCCGCTCGGCTGAGTGTTGCGACCAATCACCAGGGACATTCATTTTTTGTTCAGTGTAGAATTCTTTCATGATATCGTTATAGTGAGCGATCGCATCATCTTGCTCTGCCAATTTATAGGTTTCCCGGTGGAATACAGCTGGCTGAGGTAGACGCGGCTTAACAACAGGTTGTGCTTCAGGATTGGGATAACCCACACACAACCCAAACACAGGAAACACAAAAGGTGGCAAATTCAATAACGTGGCTACCTCTTGAGTACTTTTGCGGATTGCGCCGATATATACCGTTCCTAAGCCAACAGATTCAGCAGCTACAATCGCATTTTGCGCTGCGACTGAAGCATCGACTATTGCTTTAACCAACAGTTCTACATAATCCAGAGCTACGGGAGCTAGTCCACGACTTAGGGCAATATGAGCTAGACGACCTAAATCTGCTAACCAAACGAAGAATACAGGAGCCTGGTTAATCCATACTTGGTTATTAGCCAGTCTGCATAATTCTGCTTTGCGCTCTTGATCTTCAACTGCTACTACACTCCAGGTTTGCATATTAGCTGAACTAGGAGCAGATTGAGCAGCTGCAACTAGCCATTCTAGGGTTCCTGGTGGTAAAGGATCGGATAGATAAGACCGGACTGAACGGTGGGCTATTAGCGTTTCTAGAGAATCGTTCCAGTCAATTTCGTGATTGAAGGGAACTTCACCGTAGCGCGATCGCAGTAGTTCTGTAGGATTAGTCATAGTCAGCTTTTGAACCTGAACGCTTTTTTACAATTTCAGAGGGATTACCAACGACAAGGAAGAACCAGAAAATCAGGAGGCTGATTTTCTGACAAAAGTAGAGAGCAAAATACTTAATTGCTACGCAGCTAGCTGGGTTTTTCCGAAATCTGAAGTTAGGCGATCGTTCCGAAAAAAAGCAACTCGTAAGGCTAGCCGATACTCAGATGCAGGACAAGTAAGCGGAGTTACCATATGCCAAGAATTGTCAGAACGTGCGATCGCAACTGAGGAATCGCTCAGGGGTAAAATATCTTGGAAGACAGATTCCGGCTGGGAGTCTTTGAGAATTCGCAAACAGCCTCCCCACTCTACAGACCATTGTTGATTGAAAAATAGCAGATGAGTTAAAAGTTTGTTCGGCTCGTCTGTATGAGGGTGATGCAAGTGTCCTGAGCTATACCGACGAAATCCAATATCCATTACACAGTCTTTTAGTTCCAACCCAGACATTTCAGCTAAAGCTTTGCGGTAAGAATCTGTCCACAGTCCTTCTATCAACTGTCGCCAGACTTTACTGAGGTGTCTTAAGTCATAAGTAAGTCTGCCTTGTGCCATCCGCTCTCGCCAGCGATTATCGCTAGATTTGAGCATCAAGGAAATATCCTCGCTAGTTGCAAGCATCTTTCCCCAGGAGTATCCGTATCCCTCTCCCTCCGACAGGCGAAACTCTTCGTGGGGAAAACTCGCAGTTAGTTCTAAGCTTGCTTCTGGTGAAAGCAGGTTTTTGATCAAAGCCCAATTGTATGGGACTTTTTGCATTGCTGTGGTACGAATGGAATCAAAATTAAGCATGGTAGAAAAAACGCTTTAATAGAATTAACCAATCATGATTACCCTGGACATCAAGTGGTATTGGAGCATCAACAATCGATTTACCTCTGCATCAAAAAGCTTGGCTCAAGCCGCAGAAGTTTCATTGCTGGAACATTTAGGAGTCGTTCCAACCAATTTCGTAATTGAAAGGAATTTCACGCGATCGCAATAATTTTGTAGGATTTGTCATAGCCAACTTTTGAACTTGAACGTTTTTTTACGATTTCAGAGGGATTACCAACCTCATTGCAAATTTGTTTAGGTGTAAGACAACTCGCTTTATCGATAGCGGTTCTTCACCACTACTCAAAATAAGTCCAGATCAACTTCCCCAGAATCAAACTGCTTCCCCTGTTGTTTGAGTGATTGTGCTTGGAGACTACGCAACAGGGAGCGCAAAACATCAGTCTTAGTGCGTTGGAACCGCTTGCAGTGCTGCTCTAGAAGTTGCCGTTCTTCTGGAGACAATTGAAAAGTGCTCCATCCTTGCTCTTTTCTCGGCATAGCTAATACCAACATTATTGGTAATATTCTAGCAGTTGGTACAATAATTGCGATGCCTGCGGCGGGCTGCGCCTACGCTAACCTGAGACAGAATTGTGATGCTTTCTTAACCAACTTCACTTTTGATTTCTGGTCAAACTAATTAAAAGCTTACAAGCTCATATACTTACGTTTTAATGGGTAAAAGGACAATATAACTTACAGCGTTTTTCAAGTAATTTAACTACACCACACCCTACTCTCCATTTCCCTGTAATGTTTTGATAGGTGTTCTGCATTTACCTTTGGGGAACAAAACTCAGAAGTTCTTCAACCGTGAGACTGCGCTTAACTTTTACTGACTGATGCTTTACAGCATCCAGCACTGATTGAATTTCTGGCTGACTGAGAGTGATTCCATGTTCTTGCAATACACTGAATATCAGATGCCGACCGGAATGTTTGCCTACAACAAGGCGACGTTCCCAACCAACATCTTCCGGCGCAAACGGTTCGTAAGTACCGGGATTTTGCAACACACCGTGAGCATGAATGCCCGACTCGTGTGCAAAAGTATTTTCACCCACGATCGCTTTCCAGGGAGGAACCGGCCAATTAGCAGCTTTAGCAACTAACCGCGACAGTTCCAGCAACCGTTTTGTATTGATACCGGTTGGGATGCCATAGAGGTGTTTCAGTGCCATCACCATTTCTTCCAGCGCAGCATTACCTGCGCGTTCGCCAATCCCATTTACTGTAGTGTTGACCGATCGCGCCCCTGCTTCAATACCAGCTAGCGAGTTTGCCATTGCCAGTCCAAAATCATTATGCGTGTGCATTTCTATGGGAATGAATAGATGATGCACAAGGGAGCGAACTTTGCTGTAAGTGTTCAGAGGGTCGAGAATTCCTACAGTGTCACAAAAGCGAAACCGAAAAGCTCCCAACTCTTGAGCATAATATGCCACATCCAATAGAAAAGATGGATCGGCTCTAGAAGAATCTTCTCCGCCAACAGATACAGCTAAACCGCGATCGCAAGCAAAATTAATCGCATCCCGCAGAAGATCCAGCATTACCTGCTGCTTACCCCCAAACTTGGCGGCAATCTGAATTTCCGAGACAGGAACCGAAATATGCACCCGTTCCAAACCACAATCTATAGATGCCTGGATATCAGACAATTTAGCACGGTTCCAACCAAGTAATTGGGCATTTAATCCCAGATTAGCGATCGCTCGGATCGATTCTGCTTCTTCTTGCCCCATTGCCGGAACGCCAATTTCTAGTTCTGGAACACCAATGGCATCAAGAAAAGTAGCGATCGCAATTTTTTCTTCAACGTTAAAGGCTACACCTGCCGCTTGTTCGCCATCTCGCAAGGTTGTATCGTTAATCTGAACGGGATGTTTGTTCATAGTGAAGTGATGATTCATTTTGCAGCTAACTTGTTGGGTGATTTTGATTTGCTTGAGTAATTCGTAATTGAAAAACAGAGCAGCTAACTTGAGTTATGGAAACTAAAAGACATATTCCTTAGCCGTAGGGTAATAATTACGAATTACGTAGCTTGCTTCTCGCCCTTGGCGAGTATTACGAATTATTAAATATTTGCTACAACTTCCCCAATATTGCTAGTGTCATAGCCGCTGAGAATCTCTAATTGCGATCGCACTAGCTGATGTCCCAAGATACTAAGAAACTGCTTTACTGGTTCTTCTTCCAAGTATTCTTTAATAATCACCAAGTCATATCGCGCCCTATGAAGGGGGATAAATCCCAACCCAAAGGCAGTAGCTATAGATGCCGTACTGATACCTGCATCAGCAATTCCTGAGACCACAGACAAGGCAACATCTTGATGGCTGTGAACGATATGGTCAGATCCTTTAACTTTGTGCAATGGCACTCCTTCTTCTTGGAGTTTTCGTTCTAAAAGCATCCGACTGCCAGAACCCACTTCATGGGTGACAATAGTTGCTCCAAAATCTACTAAGTCGGAAACTGTTTTAACTCCCATTGGGTTTCCTGGTGGGACTAACATGATCCTCAACCCGCGCTAGACTAACTCGTGATTGCTGTTGCTTAGGGGCTGATCCCGCGAGAATTGCCTCAACTTCTGGTAAATCTTCCTCAAACCAGAATAATTCCTCGACTTGGCAACCAACCGCCTTGGCTAAACGTAGTGACATAGCAACAGAAGGAGCATATTGTCCTAATTCCACACCACCAATACTCTGACGAGTTACGCCAGCTATATTAGCCAATTCTTGTTGACTCATGCCCAAGCGAGTTCTAATTGACTTCAGGTTATTGCAAAGATTCACATCCAGTTTCATGAGGCTGTATCTCTCCGTTAGAAAAAGCCGCAACAGACAAAATTAAATTTGTTGGGTCAATAACAAGGTTTTCTAGTGTTTGCCGTTTTTGTTGGGAGACATATTGATGTTTTGACAATTTCGCTTATTTTTGCAAGCATAACATACATCTTGCTAGAATACTTGCATTTTTGGATACTATTTAGCGATCGCCATAGGCATCGCCTTTTCATCATCTGCTAACCAAGGTGATGCCTACAGCGGCAAGCTACCTCACCAACAGAAAACTTAGTCCAAGTGCGGTAAGTCCTGATCTAAATGCCAATTGCCTTTTTTAATTGGTACTGCCACCCACTGGAGTTCCAACCATAAGATCGGGTTCTTTTCCTTCAACCTTGAGGCGGGATCGCGGATAATGCGTGTGGCGTTTATGCAAACAGCGTCAGATATCCCCAAATCTTGGGCAACGCCTCTGAAAATATCTTTGTAGGCATTGAGTGAGGCAGACAGTATGTTAGGATAATATACGACAAAATGTTGTATAAGTTTTGGAGGGCAGCCCCAGTAAGAGTTTACGAGTTCGACGTGGCAGTACTGGAGCAACTCGCCTACTTTTGCACAGCGTCCCTTGACTACGGTAGTAAATTTTTGGACTAAAACCTCTTCGGTCAACATAATGAGTTCTCCTCCTTCAATGAGGTAGACGAATTTTGGCATAGTTCAGAACGCCGATTTCTCAAATGGTGGTAAGAAGTTTACGCAGTTTTTTCTGCTTTTTCGAGTAAGAGATTGCCAATTGCTCCAGGCATTTTGTATGAGGGATAACCCCTACTGCATCGTCTTAGTCAAACAACCCAAACTTTACCAGCAGTTCCTCTAGCTGCTCGTTAGACATAGATTTCGGAGTCACAAAATCTGTATTTTGGTCAATTGCCGTTGCCAGATTGCGATAGTGCTGCGCCTGTTCACACTCAGGAGCATACTCAATCACCGTCTTGCGGTGGAACTCTGCTCGCTGCACCATGTTGTCTCTGGGTATGGAGTAGATCATTTGAGTCCCCAGTTTCTCTGCCAGAGCTTTGATCAAATCATCTTCCTCATCGACTTTGCGAGAGCTGCAAATCAATCCTCCCAGACGTATACCGCCTATAGGAGCATACTTTTGAATGCTTCGGCAGATGTTGTTGACGGTATACATTGCCATAATTTCCCCAGAAGTGACAATGTAAATTTCTTGAGCTTTGCGTTCACGAATGGGCATGACAAATCCACCGCATACCACATCACCCAGGCCATCATAAAATGTATAATCAAGTTTAACTGCATCATCATAAGCACCAAGTTGTTCGAGCAACCCAATTGATGTCAGAATGCCTCTACCTGCACATCCCACACCAGGTTCCGGCCCACCCGATTCAACACACAGCGTCTTCCCCCATCCCACCTGACGGAAGTCTTCTAGATTCACATCATCATCTTCTTCTTTACGCAGCGTATCGAGTACAATCTTCTGGTGGAATCCCCCCAAAAGGAGCCGGGTGGAGTCTGCTTTCGAGTCACACCCTACAACCATCACCTTACGACCTATATCAGTCAGTCCAGCCACTACGTTTTGAGTCGTTGTTGACTTGCCAACTCCCCCTCTTCCATAAATAGCAATCTTCCGCATAAAAACCTCAATAATGGCGCAGACTTATTGATTTGGCTCTAAGATTATGGTGTAATCAAGCAGAGTATTGATAAAATTGGAGTTGTAATTCTTGAAAGTATTTACTACCCAGTTGGTGACTGCATTGATGCTGTTAGATAGTGGACTTCAGCCGTCTACCAGCACTATAAATATTGCAGTTATTTGTTAGAAGTTAAACAGCTTCTTACAGATATGGCAGTAAATATTAGTAGGATGCGAAATACAACAAGAGTGCTAAAAATTAGTTCCAATCCTGTCACCAAAAATTCAAAAAACTTTCACAGATACGGCAGGTAAATAAGAAATTTCTGTTTACTCAGAGCAAGACAAGCATTATTTTCGTTGCAAAGAAGATACATAGAAAAATCAGTCCAGCCTACGCTATGGCAACAGCTTCGCCAAACGAAAAACCGATTTTTGGGCGGTTTTGCTCCACTTCGATTAACGTTATGCCGTCACCAATAACTGATGAGGCTGGTCTGATACTCACTTCAAAGGAACCTAAGGAGTTTTTGTCCTTGTATTAGATTCCCTATAAATCAAGAATATCATACATCTAGCCAATTTACTTGCGCTGAGGAATTAATTTACAAAGAGTATTCGTGGTTACAATTAGTCATCATCTAAAGAGCCTCAAAGCCGATAATTGCGTTA
>NZ_JBALFF010000020.1:0-67538 GCF_036916975.1 Nostoc sp. | reverse complement strand
TCTTTATCCGGATGCGCTAAAGCGCAACTACGAGCCAAATACAGAGATTTTACTTTTCGTTACATAGTTTGGTTTTATCTTGCCTACCTACTTATAGGATTCACGCCGATTTTTGTTGAACCTAAGCTGTAATCATCTTTCGGCTAAATCACACTAGCAGAAAAAACGAAATCATTTGCTTTGAGGCTAGTTGATGTGATTCCCAGCAATGAAGCCAACTCTGTATTTCCAGTTTTCACGATAGTATCACTACCCTGTTGCAACAGTGTTAAAGCACTAAACTGAGTAACACCAATACCGCCCACCCCGATTTTATCTATGCCGATGGTAAAATCAGTCACAATGTTCTTACTAGTTGGCAGACTACCATCAGCAAGAAAGAATTGGTCAATACCAGCACCACCACTGAGGCGATTACCGCCCTGTTCACCGGCAAATAGCACATCATCACCATCCCCACCAGATAGGGAATCATTCACACTAGAGAAGAGTTTGTCATCCCCAGAACCACCGTAGAGACGGTTATTGCTACCTTGACTCTTGAGGGTATCGTTACCTGAGCCACCGAAGGACAGTTGACGAGTTCCTTCAACTACTGTCAAAGTATCATTACCTGCTGCTCCAAACAAATTATTACTACCATTTGCTTCAACTACGGTAACTTCATCATTACCAGCACCACCATCAGCACTAGTGTTCTTAGCAGGGCTATTTGTGCCAATCAAGACTTGATCGTTACCGTCCCCCGTAGACACTGAGGAGTTACTACCAACTACTACCGTGTCATCACCGCTTCCAGTCACGATTGTGTTAGCTTTATTACCCTCTACAAAATCTGCTCCGTCACCTGTAAATAAGGTTTGATTTGGTTGAACAGTAATATCATCGCTGGTAGTGGAGCCAAACTTAATTTGTTCAGATTGAGGTTGACCTAAGCCAGGAGCAACATTGAGGGGATTATCCAGCTTCAACAGAATAATTTCATTGTTGTCTATGACTGGATTTTTAGGATCATTTCCAGGACGACCTGTAGAGAAAGGATAATTGTTGTCATTAGCTACCAAAATGGTGTTTTTGTCAACAACTAAAACATTTTCAATGGTTTGGAATGGGAAGTCAAAGGTAGTTTTGCCGTCCCCATTCAGGTCTTTGGGGTCTTTGATGTTTAACAAGTCTGCAACTTCTTCTTTAGCTACATAGCCATTAGAATCTGTCTTAGACAAGTCTATTTTGTAAATCTTCTTAAATTTAGCCGCCGCCCCTTGATTGTTATCCCGTTCAATGACTAGGTACTCACGATCATTAATAACTGCTAAATCCCCGATGGAATTTGACGGATTATCCAATCTGTAGTAACGTAGTTGATTGCTGTATTTGTGGCTGGCTAAATCAAATTCATTAATCCGCAAAGCACCAGGAGTATCA
The DNA here is from genome assembly GCF_036916975.1 of Nostoc sp. Classification (GTDB taxonomy): domain Bacteria; phylum Cyanobacteriota; class Cyanobacteriia; order Cyanobacteriales; family Nostocaceae; genus Nostoc. Next base: position 66,113 of record NZ_JBALFF010000020.1, on the reverse strand, counting down.
CCTTGAACCGTACCCTCTAGCAGCATATAGAGTTTGGTTTTGCTGGCGTTGATGGCTCCGCCTTCAAAACCTTTAGAACTGCCTAAGTTAGCAAAAGCATCTCCTGAGAGAACATCGGGGTTTTGTGGCGATCGCACTACATTATATTGAGGATTATCTCTGAGTTGATCCCGTACTTTATCCCCGATATCTGGAAAGTCTGTAAATAGCGCATCTACACCTAATTGATAGAACTGCTGAATTTCTAGTGCTAGCTTGCCTTTATAATCTGCTGCTAAGTATTGATCTTCCGCCCGGAAGGTGTAAGGATGAACCTGTAACCCGGCGTTATGAGCATCTTGAACTAAAGTAGAGGGAGGTAATGTTGTCTTATCAGCATCATTAACTACTCCATCGCCATTGACATCATCGGCTTTGCCATCACCATTAGCATCAGTACCTTTGACGCTAACAATCATCCGCTTCCAAGGACCAATTCCATCAGCATAAGTGGCAACTTCAGTCAAGCCTTTTGGTGTTCGCAAGTCGCCATAAGTGCGAGTGTCACCACTGACTTTCAAATCATAAGGCTGACTTTCGATGATTTTGCCGTTAATGTCAATGTCACTAGCATCTAAAAGTTGGATAAGTGGAATATCCACCCCTGCCGCAGGCATAATTTTATCATGGAGTTCTTTGAGGTTGCCCACTTCAAAAGACTGGATGAAAATGCGACTGGGGTCAGTAAAGTTATTTGCCTTCAGGGTATCGATTAATAACTGACTGATGTTTCTGTTGATTTTGTTCGTAGTGCCTACATAGGTGGCTTCATCGGCCAAGTAGGTCGGATGCTTAGTTTCAGGGTAGATACCAATTTTTTTACCTGTATCGGCTTCTACTTGCTTAACTAAATTGATGATTTCCGTGAAGGTAGGAATTTCAAATTGATCGTCAAAGGAGTGATTGCGGAAAGGTAGACGTTCTTCTGCGCGTAAAGTTTTGATTTCAGCTAAGGTGAAGTCTTCAGCAAACCAACCTGTAATTGTGTTTCCATCTAAACTTACTGTTTTTTTGCGATCGGCAAACTCTGGATGCTTGTAAACATCTGTGGTAGTATTGTTAAAATTGACAGTGCCATCAGCCTTCAAAACTGCTAAAGCTGGCTCATGGCGAGCAATTAGCACACCATCTTTTGTAACTACCAAGTCAGGCTCAATGAAGTCAGCACCTCGGGCGATCGCTTGTTTATAAGACTCTAAGGTATGCTCTGGACGATAGCCACTTGCTCCTCTGTGACCAATTACTTTAGGTGCTTCTCCATCTAAAGTTTTGAATCGGTCGGGTGTAGCGATCGGAGCCTCTAATAACTTACCACTGGCATCAAAATGCAGGAGGTAGGGGCCAAACTCATCTCCAACCCAGATTGTCCCGTCTTTATCAAAGACAAATGACTCTACATCAAAGTCTGCACCAGTTAATAATCTTCCAGTAGTTCCCTCATTCACAATTTGGAAAGGAACTTTATTGTTAGGATCAGAAAATTGGATATAGTCTAAAACTTTAACGCTACCGTCTCCATTCTCTGTTCCTTTAAAATTTGGATCTACACGGTTTATCCGCAGTAGGAAATCTGCACTATTATCTTTGCTACCGTAACCGTTATCTGATAGGAAGTACAAAGAGTTGCTGTTAGCAAATTGCACACCGCTAAAGCCCTGAACTGGCTGTCCGGGGAAAGGCCCAGTTCTGCCATTGGCTGAAACGTCTGCACCAGAAGCAGGCCCATCACTAAAGGTATCAGCAGGTAAAGAAGCAAAACCGACTAACTCAATTGCCATAATTTAAAATGCTGGTTGGGTATTTGGATTTAACTGCATCACAAGCTATTGAAGTTATCTGATTACTTGTGGGAAAAATAAATCATGAACTCAGGCGAGAAAACGGAATTACTGGTAAATTTCAGAAGTGCAAAAATATAGTTTGGGGACTTTTATCCTAATTGCCAATTGCGAGTTATTCGGTCAACTACTAATCTGTGTTAGTGAGTAATCAGTGTGGAAGACTGGATTCAGAATTTAATGTCGATAGTAGTTATGAGATAACTTAGCTAGCAGTAAAGATGTTTTCATAAAAAGATTAATAAAAGATAAAATTCAATAGAAGAAATGATTAAATATCTCGATGAAAATAATACTTATAAAAGCTTATACATATTAGATTTAAACCTCACCCTGCCTCCGGCTTCCCTCTCCAAAATATAAAACCTCACCCTGCCTCCGGCTTCCCTCTCCAAAATATAAAACCTCACCCTACCTCCGGCTTCCCTCTCCAAAATATAAAACCTCACCCTGCCTCCGGCTTCCCTCTCCTTAATAAGGAGAGGGATTGAGGGTGAGGTTTAATCTTATATTAAATTACGCCTACCTACTTAAAGTCAACATATTTCTATTCTAAATTCAACTTATTGTTGATAATTATCAAAAGAGAAAATTTGATTTTTTGTAGTTTGAGTTGGCTAGCGATCGCATTAATTTTAATAGTTAGGGCTTATACCATTTCTGAAAATATTTGTAACGGATGAAACGTTTAGATACCCGACTTCTTTAAGAAGTCGGGTATCTCATTGTTCAGCACTCAAATTATTGAGAGAATTGGATAAACTCTCGCTTGCCGATAAAAAAGGCGGACAAGATGCCCGCCTCACAATAAGTAGTTGGATATTTTTATTAACTAAAAGCCACAATTGCCTAACGGAAATTACCAGGATTTAAGCGAACAGAGTTAGGCTGAGACTGACGACGAATTGCTACTCCACTTTGCAACTTGTTTCCAGTACCGCCATCTTTGCGATCGAGGAAAGGTTTCAAATTAATCCCACTTCTAGAGGAACTAACTCGATTATTGCCACCGCCTAGAAGTGTGCGTCCTAAATTATATAATTCGTTGCCTCCACTACTGCGATCGCCATAAGTGTTAACGGCTATAGTCTGTTGTCCACTGTCAGCAGTAGTCAAGTTCTGAAAAATACTATTGCGGATAACATAAGGGTCTTTCCCACGCGGTACTGTCAGCACAATTCTACAGGTTGAGTTAGCTTGTGTTGTGACGCAGACAATGTTTTCGTTATTTTCTACAGCTGTCTGGAGTTCTTGTAACCCATCTGGGCGATAAAGTTCTAAGCGACTGGCAATTGCTGTACAACGCCTTTGTGCATCCCAACCACCGCCCAAAGCAGCAGGCGCAGCCCAAGCAAAGTATTGACCTGGTTGACTTTGTGGCTGATACATAACGGTGTACTGCCCATTGTAAGTCTGACAAGTAAACCGAGTTATACCGTCAGTTGAGGGTGAAGGTGGTATACCTGTTGATGTGTCTATTGGTGTTGATGACCCATCTGATGGTACTGTTGGTACGACAACGCCATCACCATTACCAGTAGAGTTATATTGCGCCATTGCTACGGAATTGCCCAGACACAAAGATAAGCCAAGACTGCCCAAAGATATCAATCGAATCAGTTGTGATGACATAAATCATCCTCCAGTAGAAATAGGTGGGGAATTGATAGTTTAAGTGACGAATAATTCTATCTTTTGATTCATCAAAAACGCTATTTTTTTTCTCTCTTGCTTTGTTCTCTTCGAGTAGCTTTTTCACCCGTGCTTTAATTTGTAGATAACACCCCACTCCTTCATAGGCGTAATTAAACATAAGATAAAACCTCACCCTGCCTCCGGCTTCCCTCTCCAAAGTATCGGAGAGGGATTGAGGGTGAGGTTTTATATTTAATTTGACCCACTTACTTAGTTACTACGGGTAATGAGATTTTGTAAATAACTAAACTCACTACCGCCTGGGTACAAAGATAACCAACTAGGAGGAGTATTTTTTTCTTGTTTCCTAATTATGCTTCAGAATTAGGATTATCATCTCTGGGAGAGGGTAGAAGATATCAACAGAGGCAAAATTAAATTCCAATCCATAAAGGCGTTCGGATCTTGAGGTGAACTTTTGAGCGCGTAAAGCCCTCAAACCGTCAAGTAAAAAACGAAAAAACAACGGAGAAGCTAACAATGGCTGGTAAGTTAACTGATAAAGTGGTAATTGTAACAGGGGCATCGTCTGGTATTGGCGAGGCGACAGCATTAGCACTGGCATCACTTGGTGCTACGGTAGTGATTGCTGCCCGTCGGAGCGATCGCTTGCAAGGCATAGAAGCCCGGATTACTGACACTGGTGGAAAAGCCTTATCCATTACTGCTGATGTTTCAGATGAGGCGCAGATAGAAGCGTTGGTAAACAAAACTCATGAAAAATTTGGCAGAGTTGATATTCTGATCAACAATGCAGGGGTGATGCTGTTAGGTCTGATTGACGGTGCAGATACAGAAGACTGGCGACGCATGATCAATCTCAACGTATTGGGATTGATGTATGCCACTCACAAAGTTTTACCGTTGATGAAGGCACAAGGTACTGGGCATATCGTTAACATTTCATCGGTTGCAGGTCGAGTTGCAAACGCGGGAAGCGGTGTCTACAATGCCAGCAAATGGGCGGTTGGTGCGTTTTCCGAAGCACTTCGCAAAGAGGTCTATCAAAACAACATCCGCGTCACAATTATTGAACCAGGGTTAGTGGCAACAGAGCTAACGCAGCATATTACAGATTCTACTGCAAAAGAGCAGGCGAAGAAGTTTTACGGTTCGGTCAAAAATCTGGAGAGTGAAGACATTGCTAATGCGATCGTCTATGCCGTCACACAACCGGAACACGTTAACGTCAACGAAATCTTGATCCGCCCGACTGAACAAGAACGGTAATCGGGGAGCATCCCGTCAGGTACAAAAACCTTGATAGCCCTCACCCCCTAACCCCGAATCCCACCTGAAGGGAGAGGGGAACTAGAATTATGTCTCCCCTCTCCCGGAATCGGGAGAGGGGCTAGGGGTGAGGGAAAAGATTTAAGCAGCGATAGGTCTATATAATATGCTAGGGCAAATTATTTGGATCAATACCTTGAGATTGTAAATAGGCAATTAGCCGTTCTTTTTGCTGGCGTTCCTGTTCAATTTGTTCCACCGCCCAAAGCAACAAATTACCTGCCTCATCCCACCAGCGCAACCAGTAACCAGTTCTAGCTTCTTTTGCTCCTTGCCAAGTTCCCAGAAATAAACCTATTGAATCAATCCAATGACGACCATTTTCATCAGGTTGCTTTAACTCGTAGCGGCTGTTTTCGAGTTGGTAAAATTCTAACAAACCACCATTTGGGTCAAAAATTACGTAAATTGGGACTTGAAGAATCTGCTCATAAAAAAACCATTTTCCTGGTGGATAGGTTCGCTTAAAAGAGTATTCTCCACCCTCAGCGTCAGATAGAAATTCCATCACAATTGCTGGAATATCTCCATCTAAATTGGGCGTATAGCTTTTGCGTTCTCCTAAAACTTGATTTACCGATGGCACATAAACCCAGTCGGGTGCTTTAGCTATAAATTGCCCGTTTATCGTTGCACAAAGTCCAAAATTCGAGGCTATCAACATCTGCGGTTGGATGAAACCACTTATCTCTAGGCTTTCGCGCAAAGCACCAGCTAATAATGGCTGACCTGTATTTTCCACTGGTTCATCCTCTAGGTGAAAATCTGCCGGCAACGCTTCCCAAGATATTATCAGTTCTGTTGAAGATTTAGCTTCACCGAGTTGGGTTGTCATAAACACCCTTTTTTATTGATTTGTCTTTATTTTATGGGCGATCGCAGTTATCTTAGGGACTTCCAAGAAATAAATTACTCAAATGAAACGAACCACTCCAGACACAGAGAAGCCAGCGCGTTGCGGGGGTTCCCCCCGTTGTAGCGACTGGCGCAACACAGAGGAATGAGGAAGAGAGAGTTTTTTGGGTATTTTTTTATTTGGAAGTCCCTTACAACGTCGCTCTTTGGGATGCGATGCCTACGACAGGCATTGCCAACGCACAGCATTAAAACACAAAAAACCCCGGCGAAACTAACCGAGGTAAGAGAGAGAGGTACGAATGACAATGAAATACAGCGATACAAAAATATCTGAAATCTTAGCTAACGCTAAAACCAACCAAAACTATAGTTGTAACAATTAAAGTCGCAAAAAGAGCCTGTAAAACATATTTACGTTGTTCCCAAATTGCTGGATACTCAGCGTAATATACCTTGGGTTCAGCTGCGTAGTTATTGAGGATGCCGTCTTCGTTAGTGGTGGTATACATAATTTTTTTTCTTTTTTATTTGCTTATGTAACTAAATATAACAATATTGTTACGAAACGTCAAGAGGACTTGACAAAAAAAGTCTGATGGCTTTAATAATACTTGCTTATCAGGCATAGGAGATTTAGGCGAAGCTGCAAAACCCGCCGAAAGCCCCATATATTACGCAATTTTTAAAATCGCAAAATAAAAGGGTAGAGACACGTTAGTAACGATTTCGCGTCTCTACTAGTAATTGCATTTAGCGCCCCATCTGTTGCAATCATTTTTAGATGAAGTATAAATCTACATCTAATTATTCATCACCGCATCCAAAAGCACATTAGCATCAAAGCGGACTACATCTGTGCAAGGTAGCCCAGTTTCTGCTATTGTTTGAGCGATGCTTTCCTGGGCCGCAGACTGATCTAAATGGGCTGTGTTAAGAGCTATACCAACTACAGAAACACTTGCAAAAGCACCACCGGCACTAGCAACAGTTTCATAAAGCCGAATCACCTCTGGTAAAGGTGGAATTGGTACATGGGGATTATTGCGGTTATGAGTTTGTCCCGCCCGATGTACTAACAGCAGTTGGGTTGGTTGCGAACCACGAATTAGGGGTAGAGTTGCTGTTGAACCTGGGTGTAGCAGTGAACCTTGTCCTTCAATGTGCAAAATATCGTGGTTTTTGCCATAGCGCATAACTATCTGTTCTACAGCCCCAGCGGCAAAGTCTACCCGCACGGCATCTAAAGCCACACCATCACCTTCTAACATCATCCCAGTTTGACCGGTGGCGAGGAATTTAGAACGCCAGCCTCGCTGTTTTGCTGCCCAATGTAACTCTAGACTAGTTGACATTTTACCGATCGCCATATCGGTTCCCACTGTCAAAACCCGCCGACAGGGAAGGGTGCGTGCCATTCCACTAGCAACATTTATTATATTAGACGGCTCTTTGCGTACATCCCAAATTACTTGTCCTGGTTGGAGTAGTGTATTAAACTCTGGTATGTTTGCCATTGGTGTATGTAAACCATTTACCAGCGACATTCCAGCTTTTAGAGCGTCTTTAATTTCCACCCAGTAATCATCTGGTAGAGCGCCACCTTTTGGAGCAATGCCAATTACCAAGACTTCTGGCTTGTATTCAAGGGCTGCGGCTACCGATGCTACTATTGGCACATCACGCTTAATATTTGTTAATTCTGGTAGGGATTTGCCAGCACAGTCGCGATCGATTACGGCTACAATTGGGGCTTCACTGTAACGTAAAATTGCTAGCCCTGTTTTGCCGTGATGCCCAGTAATTCCTTCATGCAGCAAGATTGCTACTCGTTGATTAAGTGATAGTTGCACTGTGGTGTACCCCCAAACCTGGTAAATCGTTTGGCAAAACTCTCCCTTCTTTTAGCAATGCACCCGTAAAGGGATCATCGATTAAATTAAGGTGACTGTCTAAATCTAGATAATCAGCTAGTGGCGCTAACTGTAATGCTGCTGTATTAGCTAACGAACTGTCAGAATAGCAACCAAACATTACTTGCAACCGATATGCTCGCGCTGTATGTACCATTCGCATTGCTTCGGTTAGTCCCCCTGATTTCATCAGTTTGATATTAATACCATCCACGTAGTTTGCAAAATCGGGAATATCGGAGCTTGTGAAGCAACTTTCATCGATAAAGATGGGCACGGGAGAGTGTTCTTTGAGTTTTGCTAAACTTTGTTCCTGCCCCCGTGGCAATGGCTGTTCTACATATTTTATACCTAAATTAGCTAGCCAATTGCACATTGCGATCGCATCTTCCAAACTCCAACCCCCATTAGCATCAACGAAAAATTCTAGTAATGGTGCTTCTTCTCGCACTGCTAAGAGCATTTTTTTATCTGCATCTATCCCATCTGGACTACCTAGCTTCACCTTGAAAAGGCGAACATCAGTAAATTTTAACCAGTCTCGCGCCCTAGCCCTGGCTGCTTCAGGTGAATTAATCCCAATTGTGACAGAAGTCGGGACTATTTGATTGCGATCGAGTCCCCAAATTTGCCACAAGGGTAATCCTACGCGCTTACCCAACCAGTCATGCATTGCTATATCCAACGCCGCTCTAGCAGCAGAAGGAACCTGATTTTGTGTTAAAACTTGCTCAATTTCCTGTCGCTGTAAGGGGCTGAATGCTTGCAACAGCGGTACAACTTGCTCTAGGGCGTCTTTAATTGTATCAGTTGATTGGCGATGATTACCCACACCAAATGGTGATGCTTCTCCCCAGCCTTCGATATCATCTTGTGAAATTCTCACCCATACATTCGTTGTCTGTGCCGTTGTACCCCGACTAATAGTCAAGGGAAACCTTTTGTTTACTGTAAATAAATTTATATTTATTTGCATACTGGTTATACATATTATGTTATGCAAAAGCCAGTGTAAGTTCAAAGTTTAGATTATCGGATGCATCTGTTATACTTTTTTACATTCATTGCTTGATGACTAAAGTTTTTATACATTATTTTTATTTATGAATAAATTAAAAAAATGGAAGATTTTAAAATCAAAAATGGTTTTAGATCATCCTTGGTGTCAGGTGAGACAAGATGAAATAGAATTACCCAATGGTAAAATTATAGATGATTATTTTGTCAGTATTAAGCCTGAGGTTGCAATGGTTTTGCCTATTACTAGTAGCAAAGAGATAATTTTTGTCCGGCAATACAGACATGCAGTAGGTGAATTTTTTTTAGAACTGCCAGCAGGTAATTTTGACCCGACAAAAGAGAGTGCAGAAGTAGCAGCAATTAGAGAACTAAGAGAAGAAACTGGTTATATTCCCCAAGAATTTATAAAAATCGCAACTCTATATGATAAGCCGAGTAAAGATACCAATCAAATACATTTATTTTTAGCAGAGAATGTGAGCAAAGTTGGAGAGCAACAACTAGATATTACAGAAGAGATTGAAGTTGTATTTATTCCCGTAGAATCAGTTTTAGATAAAATTATTCAAGGTGAAATTTCAGTGGCGGGAACTGTTGCTGCTATTTTCTTAGGTTTAAATTTTATGAATTATTAATAATCGTTGTATCTATCTTCTGTTTTGTAATAAAAATACTTGAGACGAATTGTATCGTGAAACTTTTACAGCAGATTTTTTGGGCGTTTTGGCATAGAATAATATTAATAAAGTTTCCATATAATGTCCTAATACCATTTCTTTGTGACGCTGCGCCAAACCCTCTTCAATTCTCTCTCTTTCTTTCTTTCTTTCTTTCTTTCTTTCTTTCTTTCTTTCTTTCTTTGTGTGCTTTGCGTCCTTTGCGGTTCGTTTTTCTTCCTTATACTTAAATATGATTTAGCGCATCTTCATACATAATTGGTATAAGTAAGGATCATACACAGAATTTTTCTGTATATAACTGTTACTATGCTAAGGACAGAGGGCAAGTGGCTAAATTCAAATTGGCGGTTCGTAACGTGGATGTTTTAATTGAGTCAACAAGAAGCTTTGAGAAGGATATTAGCAAGCTGAGTGAAGATGAGAAAGCCGCAGCGATTCAAAAAATTAATGATTGCGCTAGCCTCTTCCCTACTCAAAAAGCTGACGTTTATCGTAAGTTGCGTCGTCTTCCCCTACCGTCAGATATTAATGGCTATGAATCTTCGCTGTACACGCTAAGGGTTTCGCAGAAACTAAGGGTGATTTTGACAGTTGACGAAGATCCAATTTTTGGGCAAGTTATTTTTACTCTTTTTCGAGTGGTCAAACACGATGACCTCGATAAGGCGTATAAAGGTGTGGCAGAGACTTTGTATCAAGGATTACTCAACCACAATCGAGAAACTGCCCGGATCTCGTAAGTTGGTTTATGGCACAAACCCTTACTCTCTGTGATGAATACGGCATTATTTATCAAGCCATGAAAATTTTGCCAGATGACGAGCTAAAGATTGCTTTTCTTGAAGCCTTGGCAGAGCTTGAAGATAACGAGTGTCACAGAACAAGAAAATTTACAAAAACGAGGCTGCACAAAGTAAAAGGTGTGAAGCAGGCAATTTATCGTGCTGATATCGATAAAGTCTCAGGTTGGCGCATCCACGTTCAATACATTAATGGGCAAATTCATCTCAAGGATATTATCGAGGGGCAAAGACACGATGATGTAATTGAGGTGATTAAATCTAAAAAAGCACGCTACGAGTAATTCTCAGTCATGGAGGTATGGAGGATGTCTTAGGCTTGGTGTGCTAACAAACATGGCTGCTGCTATATAACGCGGCTTTCCACACTATCTCAATTTGACGGATTTTTCAATTTCCTATACCCACTAAAAGCTCTTAGAACCGATGGGAGGTGCTAGAGACTATGGTTATTGGTTCGTTTGATTAAATATTTTCAGAGGTACAAAAGTGTCGGCTAATAATACGATAAACTTTTTAGAGTTGGAAATTAAAAGTTATGAAATAAACGTGGGGTAACTAAAATGACTAATGAAAACGAAATTCGTAAAGTAGAAGAGGTAGTAGATGACTTGCAATATACTGTAGAAATACATGCATATATTGTGCAAGCTTGTACACTTGTCATAGTGGGTGTTATTGGTCTTATGGCTATGATTACTACTAGTACAAATAATTTAGTCTCTATAATCGCTTTTTCTATACCAATTTTGATTGGATCTTTTTTAGGACTTTATCACATAAACACCTTTAAATATATTGCAAACCGAAGCTACTCAAGAAAAACTAGATTTTAATGGGAGCATCCCAATTTTGCCAAAAGACAGAGGACTGATACAAAAACCCTGTACAAACCTCTTTCCTTTGCGTTCTTTGCGTCCTTTGCGGTTCGTTATTTGCAGCAGTTATAGTTTGGATCACCTAGAATGATTACCCCTAGAGTTTTTGCAGATTTCCATAATGCTGATGCTGAAGGGCATTTGCGTTTGAACTGTATTGGTACAATCGAAGACTTGGCAAATCAAAGTATTGAGCTACGAGATGGGCAGTTGCTCACGATATATAGCGAGGATTTGGAAGTTGATGGAGTGGTGCAGTTCTCTGAAGAGGAGAAGTTGTGGGTTGCTGCCATTGATTGGGATCGAATCAGACAAGTTGAGGATTTTATTGTGCAGGCACAAGTTTGAGTATCCACGCCATCTAATTTTTTAGTTTTTTATCTTGCCCATTGCTGCAAAATATAAGCATAAAAAGCCTCTTTACTTACCTTATCCATTGCATAAATTTTTCGCCCACCAGGAACTACTTTAGTCCGCCCTTGACTAAGACCAGTGGTGATAATTTCTGTTTCCCATTCGCGCAATTGATAAAATTCTGGATGTCCCAGATAAGCTGTTGCTAAGACATCCCAAAAATAATAATCTTGGGGGATAACTAGTGCATAACATTGTCCGGCTAAATCTGAGATAGGATAGTGGCGTTGTCGTCCCATTTTGTATACTAACTCCGATGTGACTGGGACATTATTAGTTAAATCTAAAGGACACATAATAATTTCAATTTGCGTTTGCCATACCCGCGCTGCTGAAATTGCGTCCCAATAAACATTCCATTCCGCAGAACCATCTTGTCCCGCTTCTAAACTTTTTTCGACATTGCCATTGACATTTAATGCACCCCCCATCCAAACAATTTTGTGAATCTTGGCTTCAATATCTGGTGCTTTATCTAAAGCTACTGCTACCGTCGTCAACGGCCCAGTTACCATCAACGTTACGGGGTCTGATGCCTCCCGCAACACCTGGATCATGAAATCTTGACCTGTTTCGGCAACCAGGGGCGTAGTGATGGTTTCGCTTTGATTGAGAATGGGGAGATGGTCAACGATAAATGAATCACGGCGATAGAGAGTCGGAAATGGATTAATACCGCGTACAGTACTTTCTGCTACCGGGATATGAGAAAATCTCATCAAATCGATAATTTTACGTGTGGCGCTAACAGCCGATTGAATGTAGCAATCTGCTGGAGTGACGACAACACCAAGGAGTTGAATATTATCCATCGTCAACAGCAGCATGGTTGCTAAATAATCATCTACACCGCCATCGTGATCCATTAATACTAGTTGTTTTGTCATAAAAGGAGAATTAATATGGATGAGTTTATGGAAGCTGCTATTCAAGAAGCAAAACAAGGCAGACAAGAAGGGGGAATTCCCATTGGTTCGGTTCTGGTCAAGGATGGTAAAATTCTCGGCAGAGGACACAATAAACGTGTACAAGATGCTGATCCTGTCACTCACGCGGAAATCGATTGTCTCCGCAATGCTGGGAGAGTTGGCAGCTACAGAGGTACTACACTCTATTCAACTTTAATGCCGTGTTATCTGTGCGCTGGGGCAGTGGTACAATTTGGGATTAAAAAAGTCATCGTCGGAGAATCCAGAACTTTTCCTGGTGCTAAAGAATTTATGGTATCTCACGGTGTGGAAGTAATTGATCTTAATCTTGACGATTGCGAACAAATGATGAGTGAGTTTATTGAAACTAACTCCGAACTTTGGAATGAAGATATTGGGAATTAGTTAGGAGTTGGGAGTTAGGAGTTGGGAGTTGGGAGTTGGGAGTTGGGAGTTGGGAGTTAGGAGTTAGGAGTTAGGAGTTAGGAGTTGGGAGTTGGGAGTTGGGAGTTGGGAGTTAGGAGTTGGGAGTTGGGAGTTGGGAGGTGGGAGGTGGGAGTTGGGAGGTGGGAGTTGGGAGGTGGGAGGTGGCCGCGTTTTGGTGACTTTTGATAGGAGAATTATGGTAGGAGCGATCGCTATCTAAAAAGTCACCTTGCTTTTAACCCAGGAAAAAACTTACCTTCACACGGACACTCTTCAATCCTAACTTAGCAAAAGTGTGCTGTTATTATCAATCAGCGGAGAAGTTCCATTAGTAGCTATGCCTGGGTTAGGCTGTGCCAATGCACCATAGGACTGAATGTAACGCCGCACTTCTAGCGGAAAGTCGGGGTAATCTAATACTGCATCTCCATCGGCAATAGTTGCCCAGAAGTCGCGCAAACTAGGAGCTAATTTTTTTGCCTCTGATAATGATAAGTTTAATGGAGAGTGAGTTAGTAGCTTGATTAAAAATGGGAAAGAGCGATCGCCCATCCATTGCCGCGATGACTGTTGCAAATTGGGGAAATCAGGCACTGACTCAACCCGATGAGATATAATTTGCAACGATTCTTTACCTTGATTATCCCGATGAAACTCTAGCACCCGATAAGGGTGAGGATAGCTCACTAAAGAACCAGTGGTAATATCATATACTCCATCTGAGTAAGCAATATCCTGAACGTGCAAATGTCCCGTAAATACTAGTTTGACTCCATAGCGCCTTAGCAAGTGCAATAGTTCTGCTGAATTGGACAACATGTACCGATTTGCTAGTGGATGGTTCGATTGATTGGGCAAATGCTCCACTACATTATGATGCACCATCACCAGAACTAATTCATCGGCAGATGCCGCCAGCACCTCTTCTAACCAAAGTAGCTGTTTGGCATCCAAACACCCCACCTGCTCACCTTGGTCATTAAAAGAGTTAGAATTCAGTCCAATCAGCTTAACTCCAGGCAATAACTGACGAATATAGTACATCTGCTGGGGATCTTCATAGCCAAACTTAGTGTAATAGTAGGGAAAGTCTGCAAAAGCAATTGATTGCTGATTGGACAACAGCACAGGAACGTCATGATTGCCAGGAATAACATAGACGGGAAAAGGTAGCTGGGCTAAACATTGTTGCAACCAAGCATGATTCTCTGGTTCGCCGTGCTGGGTTAAATCTCCTGGTAACAACAAGAAATCTAAATCGAGTTGTGTTAAATGTTCTAGTACACTTTTAAATGCCGAGATACTGACTTCTACTAGGTGGAACCGATTGGGATGATCCCAAATTGTGTGGGGAAGTGCCAGGTGTAAGTCGCTGACAACCGCAAAGCGAAAATTGAGAGTCATTGATTTATGAAAATGTTAAAAGCAGAGGTTAAAACAAACCTTTTCCCAAAAGTATAACGCTTGCTTTGTTTCGCTGCTCAGGAGTGCATTTACTTAACATTTGTATACATTGAGCAGAGATTACACGCTATGCTGACAATTAATTTCCCGGCTGAATATAAACATTAATCTGGAAAAATTATCAGAAATTTGATTGCTAAAATCCATAAGTCAAACGCTCACTGATTCCGATTCTCTACTCGATATTTCTAAAACGCGCTTCAACCAATTTTCTGTTTTTTGAGTATTAGATAGCTTTTCTTGTCTATCGCTTGTTCAGTATAGCGAGCAATGCTGGGTTAGTTATTAAGAATAAGAAAAAGTACTGCCACTGAGGTTGCCAATCCGGTTATGATCGTATTTGGTGATGAATTTACCTACCAGATCATCAGGCTTGATAACCTTATTTGAATCCTTTTGGGGTGTGTCAAAGTTACAAGCGATCGTGCTGTAGTCTAATGTGACCGTGGCATCCCTAGAGTTATAGTTGTAAATGCCACCACCCTTGCCAGACTCTTCTTGACCAGAACCGAATTCCATCCCAAAAGCTTTATTGTGCCTGATAATGCTGTTGCCCACGGTTAGGGTGCCCTCATTGTAGATGCCACCGCCAAAGTGTGCTTGATTGCCACTAATGGTGCTATTGATCAGCGTAAAAATGCCTCCATAGCCGTATCCCAGGTTTATGCCGCCTCCGTTTGACGCAGTGTTACCACTAATGGTGCTGTTATTCACGGTTATAGTGTCGCCACTGCTCTTGATGCCGCCGCCGTATGACGCAGTGTTGCCGCTAATGGTGCTGTTATTCACGGTTATAGTGTCGCCACTGCTGTTGATGCCGCCGCCGTATGACGCAGTGTTGCCGCTAATGGTGCTGTTATTCACCGATACCACCGATACAACCGATCCAAATCCAACACTACTGCTGTTGATGCCGCCGCCATTTTCTGCTGTGTTGCCAGTGATGATGCTGTTATTCACGGTTATAATGTTCACTGCATAAGTGTCGCCAAAGCTATCGATGCCGCCGCCGTATAACGCAGTGTTGCCACTAATAGTGGTGTTATTCACGGTTATAGTGCCGCCGAAATAGCTGTTGATGATGCCGCCGCCATTTTTTGCTGTGTTGCCAGTGATGATGCTGTTGTTCAGTGTGAGGCTGCCGCCATAGTTGCTGATGCCCCCGCCATCCTCTGCTGTGTTGCCAGTGATGATGCTGTTGTTCAGTGTGAGGCTGCCTTCAATGGAGATAGCACCGCCTCCTGCCAGACTGCTGAATATATTCAGCCTGCTGATTGTATCGCTGATTGTATCATTTGAGAGGCCACGGAGTCTTCTGGCTTCGTTGTCATTGTAGCTATTGGTAATAGTCACCCCATTGATTGCGGATGTTACACTACTGCCTATGTCAAACACACGCGAAACACTATCATCCTTAATAGTTAGTAAGCTGGGATTTGTGCCTTCAATGGTAAGGTCATCTGTGATACTCAGACTACTACCAGTCAGACTAATAGTATGAGCCAGCCCATCAGTAAACAGTCCACCAAAATTGATGATGTCTTTTCCTGTTAGGGCATTGGCATCTAGAACTGCTTGCCGTAGTGAACCTGCACCACTGTTGTTAGTATTAGTGACGGTAAATGTAGACATTCCTGTTACTCCAATTTTTTTCCGGTTGTATAAAATTGATATCAAGACTCATGTTGATATTATTACGAATATGCAAGCATTTTTTCTACTGCTCACCCGTAGTCAGAGGTCAAATTGAAAAACTGCGATCGCCAGATTTCTCACCACAATTGCCAAAGTCTTATAATTTTGCACTTCAATTAGCGTAAACTGACAATTAATGGGTAATAATTCAATAGTGTTAGCGGCAGAAAATCTAATCCCTTTCTTTCCTGGCTTCTCTGCTACTCCCCTTTTCGGTAAAATAACTTAGCAGATCAGCAAAGAACAGGTTCAGAATCATGACTCAAGCTAGGATTGGGATTATTGGTGGCAGTGGTCTGTATAAAATGGACGCGCTCAAAGATGTAGAAGAGGTGCATGTTCAAACGCCCTTTGGTTCACCATCAGATGCTTTGATTTTGGGGACATTGGATGGTACACGAGTAGCTTTTTTGGCGCGTCATGGCCGCAATCACACGCTGTTACCCTCTGAGTTACCATTTCGCGCTAATATCTATGCGATGAAGCAATTGGGTGTGGAGTATTTAATTTCAGCTAGTGCTGTAGGTTCCTTGAAGGAAGAGGCGAAACCACTGGATATGGTGGTACCAGATCAGTTTATTGACAGAACGAAAAATCGGATTTCAACGTTTTTCGGGGAGGGAATTGTTGCTCACATTGCCTTTGGCGATCCGATTTGTAAGAATTTAGCTAGTGTTTTGGCAGATGCGATCGCATCTCTCAATTTACCAGAAGTTACTCTCCATCGCGGCGGTACTTATGTGTGCATGGAAGGCCCGGCTTTTTCTACCAAAGCGGAATCGAATCTTTACCGCAGTTGGGGTGCAACAATCATTGGGATGACGAATTTACCAGAAGCAAAGTTGGCCAGGGAAGCGGAAATTGCATACTCAACTTTAGCGCTGGTGACAGATTATGATTGTTGGCATCCAGATCATGACAGTGTGACGGTGGAATTGGTGATTGGCAATTTGCTGCGGAATGCTGTAAATGCTCAAAAGGTGATTCAAGAAACTGTGCGACGCTTAAGTGAAAATCCACCTCAGAGTGAGGCGCATTCGGCGTTGCAGTATGCGATTTTGACTCAGTTAGATAAAGCACCAGCGACGACGAAGGAAAAATTAGGGTTATTGTTGCAGAAGTATTTGTAGTATTGGTGATGAATGAGCGATCGCACTACGATCTGAAATGATATCAAGTTCGGCAAATCACTTACGAGAAGTCTATTGCCTACTCCTTTGGAGAACCCGTTGGCGTAAATCAGCCCCCAGATTGCGTAGGTTGGTTGAGGAACAAAACCCAACATTTTTGGGGTTTTGTTGGGTTGTACTTTGCTTAACCCAACCTAAAATTTTTCTTAACTCAAGCTTAGTGAGATTATAGGATCAATAACCTATACTACACTAGGTCATTGATCCCTAGTCAAAAATAGGACACTTATTACGATGCGTTAACCAAAGCGATCGCTCTACAATTCATTACCCCAATGATTTAAGCAAAATTTTCGCGATCGCCTCACCTCTGCGGACAAAGCGCACAGGTGCTTTATGTTATAGGTCAATACGGTTCAGTAAAAGTGTTGCATTGTCTAGAGATGTTGTACTGCAACATCTCTATAAATGTTTAGCTGAAAATATCTGTAAAATCATTACATCTGTGTAATCAATTTTAAAAGAACATGAATAAAATCTGGTCTCGCAATACTTTGTTATTTAGTTCTGTTTTTGCTTGTACACTGCTTGCCACTCCTAATGTTGTTCGGGGTGACGACTCCTCTGTACGAAAAACTGATGATACAGCACCTTGTAGCCAAAGTGTCAGCGGTTCTTACCTGACAAAAATCTTCAATTCAGATGGGACAATCGGATCTCGTGGAGTGATAACACTTACCGAAGAAGGTAACTTTTTTGTCATTGACTCCAATCAAGGTGGTGTTACCAAGGTATTTAATCCTTTTACCAATGGACAAGGTACTTGGAAGTGTAATAGCAAAACTGGGGTCAGTGCCAGATATATTAACTTTACTTTTCCAGGAAGTGCAGGAGCTACAGGTGGCATTGGTCGAGCCGACTATCAAGCCAGCTTTAATCCCCAAACGCAGACAGTACAAGGAACTATCACACTGCGTTTTTTCAAACTAAATGCTAATCCGTTATCAGATAATGTCTCGCCTGTAGGAACATTCAACTTCTCAGGGCAACAAATCAAAGCCAATTAATTTTGGCATGGGTTTTAGCTGTGTAAAAAATCTAACGTAAAACTCATCCTTATAGCGGTTCTCGTTTGCATGAAGTTTATTTTTAAACCTCAATGTGCGTAAAAGAGTTGAAACGTATGTGGACAACACTTGTGTTGTCCACCGTAGCCGATGCTTTGGAGAAGGGATTGTTTGCACGCCTCAAATACGGGGTGAGGTTATGACTGTGTTGTACCATGCGTGAGAATCGCTATATATCATGCAACGTCTACTTTAACGGATTTGATATTATCTGTGTAGACGCAGTTTCTAATTCTAGAATTCATGCAAGCTGGTTTTGGCACCCCGCCACCCATGCAAAATCGGCATAGTAAAGAATCCCCATGCCAAACCCGTAATTAACCCAAAAGGCGTAACCAGATAGTTATTAAAACTCCACAAACCAAAAATCTGTGCTGCTAATTCCAAAGGATAAGCCATCATCAGCACACTGGCTAGGGCTACACCACCCCACCCATACTGATTCAACCAGTAAAAACCTTTGCCACCAGTTACTCCATATAACACACGAGTAATCAGCAAACCCGTGACAGTGCCGTAGCAGCGCATACACACAGCCATAATAAACGGTGGTGCTAAATCTAACCCCATATCTGGTTGCGGACAGACATGATTACCCATGAAATAAATGATATCCGCAATCCCAGGAAGCAACCACACTTCAGACGCAGCCAAAAAGGGAGCGATAGGCGGGCCAAAAACCATACCTACCAACAAGAAATCAGCAATCCAACTTACCCAATTAACCTGCAATTCACCCAAAGCTACTCTTGTCATCTCCCTTTCTCTGCGCCCTCTGCGCCTCTGCGGTTCGTCTTCTTAACAGATGTCCGTGGGTTTCCCCCGGTTCAATAAAAAAGCAGGTAATGCGATTGGGGTTAAATCCCCATTACAAAACTGAATTACGAATTACGAATTACGAATTACGAATTACGAATTAGTTTAACCTACCTTATTAACATAAGGACTTGTCAACTTATCCAACTGCTGAATCAACAGACTCAAGAATAAACCCACATCTGTCACCACACCCACCGATTCAACAGAACCGCGATCGCTTAACTTAGTCACCACAGCTGGATTAATATCCACACACACCATTTTCACCCCAGCCGGAGTCATATTTCCCACGCCAATGGAGTGCAGCATCGATGACAGCATCAAAATCATCTCCGCACCTTCTAAGTGTTTAGCATATTCCTCCTGTGCTTGAATCAAATCCATTAGGGTATCAGGCAAAGGACCGTCATCCCGAATCGATCCCGCAAGTACAAAAGGCACATTATTGTGGACACACTCATACATCACCCCACTTTTAATTGCTCCCGCCTCCACAGCTTTGGGAATGCTGCCATAACGGCGGATACTATTAATTACCTTTAGGTGATGGCGGTGTCCACCATGCACGGCGACACCCCGTTTCATGTCTACACCCAAAGAAGTACCCATGATATTTTGCTCGATGTCGTGAACTGCGATCGCATTACCACCCAGCAAAGCTTGCACGTAACCTTCCCGAACCAGTTGCGCCAAGTGTTCACCGCCACCAGTGTGAATTACCACTGGACCTGCCGTGACAACTACCTTACCACCAGCATCACGGATTTTCCGCAATTCCCAAGCCACTTGCTCAACCACCAATTCTACGCGCCGTTCGCTAGAAACACCCGCCGACATAAAGCTGAATTCTTGGGTGCTGCGTAGTTCCCGCGATTCAGTTTTGCGGATGGTGCGGATACCTAACACGTCTACAATTACCTGTTCGCCAACTTTTAAATCTCGTAGTATTTTACACCGAGCAACGAAGCTATTGGCAGTTTGAGTAATTGCGATCGCGCCATCCATCCGTTGATTTTCCACCTTTACCCACTGACCATCAATTCGGATTTCGGTAGGATAAATTGTACTAACGTAGAAATCATCGGGCGCAACGCCATCTTGAATTACCGGCTCGAGTTTAGCGTCTCGCTCATCATGGGGTAAATCTACAGCACCCAAATCAATTAACATTGAGATGATTTCTTCCATCACCTCATGGGATGGTGCTGATACTCTCACTTCAGCTGCTGAGGTACTTTGGCGCTGTTCTCCCAAGTTAAAATTCAGGACTTTGAAACTTCCCCCAGCGTCTATAATCAAATCCAAAGCGCGGTTAATTAAGCCAGCATCGAGCAAGTGTCCTTCCATGCGAATTACACGGCTTTCTACCGAGACATTGGCATGAATTTCATCTCTAACTGGTTCTGTTACCCGCAAAGTTAAGCATTTAGCTGCACCACCAGCTTTGAGAAATTCGGTAAGCGGTGTTTCCAGCACTTGGAAACCTGCATCTGCTAGGCGGGTTTTCAAAGCATGACTCGCCTTGTTCATGATGACGATGCTATCTACATTCACCGCATTACAAGCGAAGTTGACTGCATCAGCCTCTTCAAGTGCGATTCGCTTTTCCGGTGCGACTCGCATTTCAATTAAACGGTTCGAGTAAGAATCAAAAGCGCCTGGATAGTATAGCAAATAGCCATTTGCTAGGGGACAAAAACAGGTATCTAAGTGATAAAAACGTTCGTCTATGAGTCGCAGGGATAGCACCTCAATATCCAGCCATTTAGCTAAATAAGGGTGAGAATCTAATTCCGAGCGGAAACCGTATCCCGCCCATAACCAGCGTCCTTCTCGATCTAGGAGTGCGTCCCCTGCTCCTTCAAAGGGCAAATCTTTGGGAAGTTCATTAACTGTATAACCATTTGCCTCAAACCATTGTTTGAAGAAAGGCTCCTCTCCCTGACGTTCTTTGTGCAGAAAGCGACTGAGGACGACATTATCCCCTAGTACTAAGCCAGCGTTAGCGGTAAAAACCAAATCTGGCCAACCTTTTTCCGGTGGTACTAAGTCTACAATGGCGTGTTGTTTAAGGATCTGGTGTAGTCCTTGCCACTGTTCCACGGCGCGATCGCGCGATGACTTGTGAATATTCCCTTCCATCCAAGGATTAATCACATAGTCTACATCGTAGTGGTCAGGAGGACACATCAAAAAGCGAATACGGGAAGTCATAAAAATCTTACAAGCGTTTTATATGCTACAAGCTTATTTGAGATACAGATTCTCGATTTACTGACATTCGGTAAAATCTGTTACTAGAGCTTCTATCTTTTGATAGTTGAAGACTTTACTAAGGCTTCGTTCTTAATTCTATTACTCGAAGCTGGTAATAAGTAGATCAGGTGGCAAAAGTCGTTGGGGAGTTAGGAGTTAGGAGTTAGGAGTTAGGAGTTGGGAGTTGGGAGTTGGGAGTTTGGAGTTTGGAGTTATCTATCCCCCTCATCTCCCTCATCCCCCTCATCTCCCTTATCCCCCTCATCCCCCTCATTTTTGGCGTAGGTTAAAAATTAATATCAATTAGCCTAATAAGTGGCACAATTAGAGCCAAAATATACTTTAATTAAATGCAAGGTTAAGTATATACTTATACTGTTGCCACTTATGTCATCGCCCGTTGAGCGCCCGCTAAAATTTGAAATAAGACTGCCCTCTTCACATCCTCATTTATTAGAAGGACTAGAAATATGGCTGCGCTTAGGTTTGATATCCGATACCCAAGTTAGGCAGCTATGCCGAGAATTTCTGGTGTGTACGGTAGTGTTGCAACCCCAGCCGGAAGCTGAAACAAAGGTAGCTTTTGTAACTTCCGATGCCGTGCAGGAGTTGCCCATAGCAGCTTTACAATCTAGTAGTGGTAGACAACCGCAGCAAAAACCAGCTAAACCCAACTTTATCAGCACAATGTTGCAGTCATTGGGGGCAGAACTGAGTGTGCGTTGGCTGCTTTTTCTAGGGGTATTCTTGGTAGTCGTGTCCTCTGGGGTACTGGCTGCGAGTCAGTGGGAGAGGTTTCCTGCTTCTGGACAGTATGGAGTTTTATTTGCTTATACTTTGATTTTCTGGGGATTAAGCTTTTGGGCAACTAGGCAAAGCAACCTTAGATTGACGGCTCAAACTTTGCTGATTGTCACCATGCTGTTAGTGCCAGTAAACTTTTGGGCAATGGATAGCTTTCGGTTGTGGCAAAATCCTTTGGATTGGATTGGATTGTAGTTGCGATCGCCTGTCCTACCCTAACTGCTATAACTGTTTTACTCTCCAAAAATCGCAGTATTTTTCCCAATTTACTTACCGATAAATTACCTTTAATAAATATTCTGGGGCTGAGTTATCTGCATTGGGGTTGGCAATTAAAAGGATTTCCCTTGATTGCCGTTTATCTGGCAACAATCGGCACAACTCTTATTACTGTTTATCACAATTACCATCAGCCTAATTCTATCAGTGAGGAAGATCGGCGCGATGTCTACGACGGGCTACGCCTACGCCGCCGATTAAGTATTAGTTTACCTGCCACTGTAATTATTTATGCTTTGATAGTGCTGCTAGTTCGGGCGATTTTTCTTGTTCGGGTAGATGTCACACAGTTAGGGTTAGCTATTGGTATTTGCGGCGCTCTAGTAACTTGGTTAGCACAGCAGGGGAGGCAGGGGGCAGGGGGCAGGGCGCAGGGGGCAGGGGAAGCAAAAGTAATATTCTCTTCATCTCCCTCATCCCTCTTACTCTGGGAAAGCCTTGGTGCTATTCTACTCTTCCTTGGTTGGCTGGTTTCGGTAGTAAATCATCCTTGGCAAGCAATAGCTGTAAGTGCTTTGGGTTTGTGGTTTGTGGCAAGTCGTCTGCGGCAGTACAGTTTAAAATTAGACTTTGCAGCAGTTTTCGTCATTGGGTTACAGACGATTTGGTTAGGTTGGCGATTAGTACCTGATAATTTACAGAAATTAGCGAAGTCAACTGCTACTCAACTCACCAATTCTCAAAATCAACCTTGGGCGTTGCTGGGTGTAGCTTTATTTCCATACATAATTTTGATGGTGGCGCTCACAGATAACCTCCATCGTAGCCAAAAACAAGACTTGGCTAAATTTGGGGAACTGCTCACCCTGTTATTTGGAACTTTTTTAACAACGATCGCTATAAGAAATCCGGCATTGCGATCGCTAAATCTGTTATTTTCCACAATCACCCTTGCATTCGTTACTCAACGCCGATCCCCCGCATCCCTTCCCCTGATATATCTAACCCACATCATGGGAGTGCTGACTTTTTGTTTTACCATTAATTGGTTATTACCAACCCTAAATCACCAAGTCTGGGCAAGTATTTTATTAGCTCTGATGGTTGCAGAATGGGGATTTAGCCTTAGTGAAGGTTTGTGGCGACGTAGTGCATGGTATCTCGGTTTAGCACTAGCCGCCGCTAGCTTTTTTCTATTGTGGATGAATGCAGAATCATCTGGACAAGCTCATTGGGGAGTGTTATGGCTAGTTACGCCTATAGCTCTTACGGGTGTTGCTAATGTCACAATTATAGAGCGTCGCCTGACTAGCCGTTACTTGAGTGTATTGGCTGTGGGAACTGCCCAGCTACTAACTTTACAGCTACCAGAAACCAGATTAATCGGTTTAGCCGTAGGTACAGGGTTGATGTTTGCAAATACGCGCTATTTGCGAAACCAAATATCTGCGGTAATTACAGAAGGATTTCTTTTAAGTTTCATTGTAGCGCTGCTGTGGACAGGCGTACCTGGTTTACCTCGCCTCTCGCTACCAGGTTGGTTTGTCGTCGGAGCGATCGCAATCCTAATTTTATGGTTAACGCGGACAATTTTGAATCAACGCGGTAACGAATTAGCAATTATATATGCAGCCGCCAGTGATAAATGGGCGATCGCATTGTGTGGTTTTGAGTTGTTTAGCTTAACGCTACACTCAATACTGATTTATTCAGGGTTTATTACTTCAGGATTTTTGTATTTAGCTGCCACTGCAATCATCTTCACAGCCATTGTTTATCGCAGTTGGCGACAACCAACAAATTGGGCATTTTATGGCATCGGTTGGTCTTTGGAATTGTTGATTGCCCAAGCGCTGGGATTTGGGGAACAATCAACTGTTAGGATAGCGATCGCGGAGCGTGGCTTGCCAATCGCAAATATCGCTTTAGGTTTAATCGCTCAACTTCTCGGCGAGTGGTGGCGACGACGACATCAGTTAGAAAGACTTCCTAGCAGTTTTCACATTTTACCATTAATTTATGGTGCATTCAGTGTATTACTGCGGGTGAACACCTTCACCGAGTGGACAGGTTTGTATTCCTTGGGTGTAGCTTTAATTATCATTGGCGTAGGGCGACGGCGCGAAGACTTTAAACCCCTGCTGTACTTAGGAATCATTGGCGTATCCATTTCTGCTTATGAACTTTTGTTCTATCAAATGTTACAAGCTTCAAAAGGAGCTTTAGGTGATGGATTGATTGCCATGTCTGCCCTTGGTGCAAGTATTATGTATGCTTACCGCATTCTGTCGCCAACGCTTGTAAACTACTTACGCCTGACTCCTCAAGAATTGAGAGGAATTGCCCATATTCACTGGGCTTGGAGTAGTTGTTTATTAATGGCTGCGATTCCTCTTCCCATTGGAGTTAACCGTTTAGTGGGATTGGGAACGGGGGTATTTTTGATTCGTTATGCCATCTTTCAAGGACGATCGCGCACTTCCCCCAGCATTTTTGGAGGAATTACAATAGCCGAAATGTGGGTTTATCTTGGCTTATTAGAGGTAGCCGGGATGAGGATTTATTGGCGCGAGACAGCAGTAGGGCGATTTTGGGCTGGGCCATTAGTTCCTTGGAACGGTGCGATCGCCTGTGATAAAGCAGCAATTGAATTTGCTGTGGGTTTTTACGATGCTTTAGGAGCAGGACGATCTGTTGAGTTTGCCCACAAATTAGGTTGCGCGGCAATTCGGTTAGCAGGTATTCCAGAGCAACTCACCCCGATTCTAAAGAAAAAGCCAAATATTGAAAAGACGGTTTCTATTGAAGAACAGCCTCCAGTCACGAACAAACCTGCACCTGAAGAACTAAACGACTCTGACAAAGAAATACTTACAAAACTCCTGATACGTAGTGGACGTGCAGAATATTCGGCACGAAAAGCACTTTGTATAAGAATTGGAATTGAACCAAATCAACTTGGATTTTTAACACAATCAACCGATGCTGACTTTGCCTTACAGCTAATTGACTATTTGCATAATACAGATGATAAACAAGCTCTTGGGAAAATCTGCTCCGAACTTGAAGTTGTGTTTAAAAGAGGGAAGTACGCAACTGATTTGGAAAATATTAAATCAAAACTCAAAACTTAATTGTAAGTAGTATCTAGGAGTAACAAGTATGTCAACGCAATTCCTTTTGGACGAAGATGATATAAAAGAATTAACAAAACTAATGCTCGTAATGATCGAGACCCAAGAGTCAAGAAAACAAATATGTAGAGACCTTGGCATCAACCCTCAGGAAGTCTCGTTTATCATCGGTACTTCGGATGATACATTTTGTACAGAGCTAATTGACTGTTTAAATCGATATGGCTATCAAGAAAATCTATGTAAGCTTTGTTGCGATAAATTACTTCCTATCTTCAATAAATCAGTATATAGCAATCGTATATCTATCTTAAAAAAGATTGTAGAAAAACTCAATTGTAATTGTAATCAGGAAACACAAAATCATCCAATACCAACTGTCGCTAATCCAGATAAATCAAAACCTGAATCATTGTTTACCAAAATCGGTAATTTTAATAAAAAACTACTTGCATTTGGTGCAATTCTTTTAATTGGGTTAGCAGGATATCCAACTTATAAACATTTTAAACAGCCATCTCAATTAGACCAGGATCAGGAACTAACACAGAAAGCCCAACTTGTTCAGTCTGAGATTGAGGGGAATATAGGAGAACACAGCAGAGGCGGAGTACTAGTTAAACCTATAACAAAGGTAGACCTTCGTAATTTTATTGTTGAAGCCCAATTTGATAACCCCTATGATGGTACAATAATGGATAATTGGACTTATGGTTTTGCGTTTATAGATAATACAACTCCTGGTCTTAATGATCCTAAGCGCAAAGGGTTAGATGCATGGGTTGATTCAAATAACAAAACATGGGGTTTCAATTCACCTAATATCTCTTTAAACGGAAAATTATCAAATCTTAATCTTTCAGATAAAAGCTCAAATAAATTACGTTTAACTGTAAATAATAAGAAAGCTAAATTTTTTGTAAATGATATGTACATTGAAACCATTGATGTTTCAGAGTTAACGAATAAAGGATCTGTTTTTTTTACAGCAGGGGGTGGAATAAGTGGTAAATCAGCCCAGTACCAATATAAAAACCTTAGAGTTTGGTCTCTAGATAACTAATGAGCATAATGAGCTAAGAGAAAGCTGGAGTTGTCTACGACGGGCTACGCCTAGCCAAGCGTACTGTACGCCAAAGTGTTCTTTTGACTACTAAGTAATAGCAAAATTTTTATCAGTACGCTTTGCATAACAAAATTAAAAAGATAGTTAATACAAAGATTTAACCCACTCCCATTCTTGTATCAAACCCTCTCTCAGGGAGACTTGCGGCTGATATCCGAGAATTTTCTGCGCTTTAGATACATCAGCAGCAGTGTGGCGGGCATCTCCCATCGCTTTTTCTATGTGGTTTCTTTTGATTGGTTTCCCAACAATTTCTTCAATTGTATTTAAGACTTCTGCTAAAACCACCCTGCTACCGCCACCGATATTAAAGATTTCTCCCACTGCTTCAGGTGCGATCGCTGCGGCTAAATTGGCGGCGATAATATCACTAACAAACGTAAACTCTCGCGTTTGCTGTCCATCGCCGTAAATTGGAATCGCCTCATCTTGCAAAATCGATTTAAAGAACTTATTAAATGCCATATCTGGGCGCTGTTTAGGCCCATAAACTGTAAAATAACGCAATGTCACACAAGGTACGCCAAAGTTTTTGTGATATAGTTCACATAAAAACTCTGCTGCTAGTTTCGTAATGCCGTAAGGAGAAACTGGTTGAGGGCAAATTCTCTCATGGGTCGGTAATGTTTCGGCATCACCATATATACTAGATGATGAGGCAAAGACTAACCTTTTCAGGTGTTTAGCATCCTTAGCTGCTTCTAGCAAAACTTGTGTAGCGTTAATATTTCGTTCTGTATAACCTCGAAAAGCTTTACCCCAACTTGCTCTAACACCTGCTTGTGCCGCTTGATGGTAAACTATATCAACATCTTTTAGGAGTTTTTGCCAATCTAAAAACTGCATATCTCCTTCAATTAATGTAAAGCCAGGTGATTGATGTAAGTGTGCAATATTCTTCCGCTTTAACATCGGATCGTAGTAATCATTAAATTCATCAATCCCGATCACTTCTTCTCCTTGTTGCAGCAATGTTTCTGCAAGATGAGAACCAATAAAGCCAGCACATCCAGTAACAATAATTTTAGCCATGTTGCCTATTTTTTGATATTTTCATTAATCTCCATATTCACAGGTTAATACTTGTAAGCAATAATCGTCATTACCTAAAGAGATTTTTTTTACTTAATTATTAAAAAGGCTTACAAAACTCATCATAAATACTTAAATTTATCCTTTGCTTGAAATAATTTCAGTATATTTATTTACTTACTGCAATCAATAAAATTTATAATTATACTAATTCATCAACTTGAATTTTAAAAATAAATACAGTAGACTTCTTGCATGAATCAAAAGCCCTCGCCCTAAATCCCTCTCCCAAACTTGGGAGAGGGACTTTGAAATTATCTCCCGTTCTCTCAATTTTGGGATTCGGGGTTGGGGGATGAGGGCTAGTTTTGCATTCGTGCAAGAGGTCTAGTAAAAAATTCAATAGCTATATTTCTTTCGCCTTGCAGAGAAAGCGAGATAACTTGCCAACTTATAAAATTCCTGCTCCCTCATCCCCCTGCCTTTTTAGTCATAAAGGGGCTTGCATAAGTGTGAGAATTGATGAAAAAATTGATCCGCGAGAGCGTTAAGGCATTCTCGTTTCGCAAGGAACGCACGAGGAAAGCAGTGAAAGTTTTAGTTGTAGGTAATGGAGGGCGCGAACACGCTCTAGCATGGAAACTGTTGCAATCCAAGCAAATTGAGCAAGTTGTCTGTGTACCAGGGAATGGAGGCACAGCAAGTATGGAACGTTGCCATAACTTGCCCCTAGCAGTAGATGATTTTGAAAGAATGAGCCGATATGCTCTCTCAAATGGTATCACTCTGGTGATAGTTGGGCCAGAAGTACCTTTGGCAAAGGGAATCACAGATTACCTCCAAAACAAAGGATTGATGGTATTTGGCCCAGTTAGAGCGGGAGCGCAAATTGAGGCGAGTAAAGCTTGGGCAAAAGCCCTGATGCAAGAAGCAGGGATTCCGACGGCACGGGCTGCGGTATTTACGCAGGCAGTAGCAGCCAAATCTTACGTCAAATCTCAGGGAGCGCCAATTGTCGTCAAAGCTGATGGCTTGGCGGCTGGTAAGGGCGTAACGGTGGCTGAAACAGTTGCACAGGCTGAAAGTGCCGTTGATGCGATTTTTCAAGGACAATTTGGCAGTGCTGGCGAATTTGTCGTCATTGAAGAATGTTTGATTGGGCAAGAGGTATCAGTTTTAGCGTTAACCGATGGGTTAACAATTAGACCTTTGCTGCCGGCTCAAGACCATAAGCGGATTGGTGACGGCGATATGGGAGAAAATACTGGTGGTATGGGAGCATACAGCCCAGCCCCCATTGCTACGCCAGAGTTGATGGCACGGATTCAAACCGAAGTATTAGAAAGAGCGATCGCTACATTACGAGCTAAAGGCATTGATTACCGAGGTGTACTATATGCTGGGTTAATGATTGCACCCGATGGCGATTTCAAGGTTTTAGAATTTAACTGTCGCTTTGGCGATCCAGAAACCCAGGTGATTTTACCACTGTTAGAAACACCCCTAGAAGAGTTGCTTCTAGCTTGTGTACAGCAGCGATTGAGTGAATTGCCTCCCATTGTTTGGAAAGCGGGAGCATCTGCGACTGTCGTTGCAGCTTCAGGTGGTTATCCGGGAGAATATAAGAAAGGCCAGGTTATTACTGGCATTGGTGAGGCGGAGGTAACCGGAGCAACCGTATTTCATGCAGGTACGAAATTGAACCAGCAAGAAGAAGTAGTAACAGATGGGGGTCGAGTATTAAATGTGACTGGAATCGGAGAAAATTTTGAGGAAGCGATCGCCCAAGCATACACAGGTATCAAATATATTCAGTTTGAGGGGATATATTACCGGAAAGATATTGGGTATAGAGTTAGGAGTCATTGAATTTTAGATTTTGAATTTTGGATTTTGGATTGAAGGAGAAATCTAAAATCTAAAATCCCAAATTGCCAGAGTCAGGAGTTATTCCCCATGCCCCATGCCCCTAATCCCCACTCCGTGGGGTCTCGCATTCCCCATTCCCCATCTCCTAACATGTTTGTAAAATTAACTGTTAATTTTTTAGTTGTTAGGCTTTATAACAAAGACTATTAACAACTTTATTTAAGATGCTAAGTCTGTTAAAAACAATTCGACATGCGATCGCTACTTGGTGGTCAGAGTTCACACTCCAGACCAAATTATTGGCTGTAGCCACAATGGTAGTTTCATTGGTGATGAGTGGCCTAACCTTCTGGGCTGTGAATACAATACAGCAGGATGCGCGGATCAATGACACCCGCTTCGGGCGTGACTTGGGACTGCTGCTTGCTGCCAACGTTGCGCCCTTAGTTGCTGAGAATAATCTGACTGAGGTTGCCCAATTTTCTCAACGCTTCTACAGCAGCACCTCTAGTGTGCGTTATATGCTTTACGCTGACGAAAACGGGGAAATGTTTTTTGGCATTCCTTTTTGGGAAGCGGAGGTAGAAAACTCCCTCACGATTAAACGGCGAATCCAACTCCCAGAAGATTACCCTGGTGATGGGGAAAAGCCGATGGTGCGACAACATATAACCCCAGATGGAATAGTCACCGATGTATTTATTCCCCTGATCGTCAATAAAAAATACTTAGGTGTATTAGCGATCGGTATCAACCCCAATCAGACTGCTGTCATTTCCACCAATTTTACCCGCGATGTCACCATTGCCGTTTTTATCACGATTTGGGTAATGGTGATTTTGGCAGGAGTAATTAACGCCTTGACCATCACCAAGCCCATTAAAGAATTGTTGGTGGGGGTAAAGCAAATTGCTACCGGGAATTTTAAGCAGCGCATTGATTTACCTTTAGGGGGCGAACTGGGGGAGTTAATTTTAAGCTTTAATGAAATGGGAGAGCGATTAGAGCGCTATGAAGAACAGAATATTGAAGAACTGACCGCAGAAAAAGCCAAGCTACAAACCCTAGTTTCGACGATCGCAGATGGTGCTGTGTTAATTGATAACAACATGCAGGTGATTTTAGCTAACCCCACAGCAGAGCGAATTTTTGGCTGGGAAAATGCTAATGTGGTCGGTCAGAACGTGTTACATCATTTACCCCCATCGGTACAAATGGAAATCACTCGCCCTTTGTACGAAATGGCAGCAGGCGAATGCGAAAGCGCCGAATTCCGAATTTTTATTAACCAACCCATCCCGCGAACGATCCGAATTCTTTTGACAACAGTACTCAACGTCCAAAGGGAAAGCATCAAAGGCATTGCAATTACCGTCCAAGATATAACCCGTGAGGTGGAATTAAACGATGCAAAAAGCCAATTTATCAGCAACGTTTCTCACGAACTGCGAACGCCTCTATTCAACATCAAAACTTATATTGAAACCCTGCACGACTACGGCGAAGACTTAGCTTTACAAGAACGGCAAGAGTTTCTGCAAACAGTCAACCATGAAACCGATCGCCTAACCCGCCTAGTTAACGATGTTTTGGATTTATCAAAACTCGAATCTGGTCGCAACTACAGCTTCGATGGCGTGGATTTAGCTCAAGCGATCGAGCAAACCCTGCGTACTTACCAACTCAATGCTAAAGATAAAGGTGTTGAACTTGTTCAAGAAGTTGCTCCTAATTTGCCCCTGGTAATGGGTAATTACGATCTGTTAGTACAAGTCTTTGGTAACCTAATTGGTAATGCCCTTAAATTCACCACAGCCGGTGGTAAAGTGGCAATCCGCGCCTACCAACTAGATTTTAAACCCAGTCACACCCAATCTTATCCAGTGCGGATTGAAATTTCCGATACTGGAATTGGCATCGCCACAGAAGATCAACACTCAATTTTTGAGCGCTTCTTCCGCGTAGAAAACCGAGTTCACACCCTAGAAGGCACGGGTTTAGGTTTATCGATTGTCAGAAATATCATTGATAGACATCGTAGCAAAGTCCATTTAGTGAGTGAAGTTGGTATTGGCACCACTTTTTGGTTCGACTTAGCCGCCTTTGAAGAAAAAGCGCCACCGATACAAGTTGAACCTATTGCAGAAGCATCCAAAATCACCACAGTTTGAAGATTGCGGAAACATCCAAAATCATCACAGCCTGAAGATTAGGGATTGGGCATGGTTTGTTATTTTTGACCATTCCCTATAGTGGCGATTTTGGATGAAACCTCACCCTGCCTCCGGCTTCCCTCTCCTTAATAAGGAGAGGGATTGAGGGTGAGGTTTTTTCGTATGTTTAATTACGTCTACCTACTTACATGATCAATTCCAATTTAGCTAGGGAGACAATTTAAATATAAAATCGTAACTATTTATAGCGATTCTCGTTTATGTGAGGTACATCCGTAGGGGCTTGTCTAAGACTTGCCCCTACACCTGGCGATATAATGTTGTACCGCATCTGAATGGGAAACCGCTATAGGTCTGTATTAGACTCAACACAGAAGCGTTATATTCCCCACTCCCCACTAAACATAAATCAAGACCTTAATATAACGAACAACAAACAGACCAATAATAAACCCAAAAGCAACAGCAAAGACTGATTGCGTTTTACCCAACTTTTTACAGTTATTGCAAAACTGTTAGTGTAACGCTGCTGTTGCAACTCTAACTTTGTCTCTTCAATATTTTGGTACAGGGTACACTCTTTGGCGTAGGGACGTTGAGGAAAATTGCAAGTATCATCAGCGTGATAAGTGCAGGTGTCGCACAGATACCCGCCCCCGGTGGCGCGGTGCAATGGAATACCGGGATGACCGTAAGCTTTAAGTGTTGTCCGACAATAAGGACAACTAATAGCTTGACTATCAACGAGTTGATGGCAGTGGGGACAAGATACAGTAGCCAAAACCTTTAGCGCAAATAGCTTAAGTAAACTCTTTGATTCTAGCCATTTACTGGAGTAATGGAGAAATACATACCTAGCCTGTTAATTTTGAATATGGCTAGCTCTCAGAATTGGTTATTATATCTGTAAAAGTACTAATTTAATGATGATTATTTATGTTTTTCTAAGTGATTTCTATCACTCAACATAATTAAGGCTATGCCATAATCTATCAAATATGAGGTTTTGTTCAAAGTTCAATAATTATTTTGAGGTAGAAAAATATTGCCTTTTAATCCTGAGATATGCCGTAACGAAAGCGAAGTTGAAAGCAAACTCATAGTGCAATATTTGCTACCGCAGCTAGGTTATACTCCTGACACCTGGCATCAAGAGGTTGCCGTTGGTAGCATCCGCTTAGATTTTTTAGCATTTGCTGCACAAGTGATTCCCTTTGTCTTAGATGCCAATTCGCCGTTGAGTGTCGTCATGGAGGCAAAGCATCCCAAACAAAACTTAAATCATCATGTCCCTCGACTCAGGCATTATTTAACCAGCTTGAATGTCAGGTATGGATTGCTAACTAATGGTAAAGAGATTAGAATTTATCAAAAATTACAGACTGATATTCAACTAGTATTTCAATGTTATGGGAAAGAAGTTGAGACTAAGTTAGATAAAATTAAAGGTTTAATTGGTAGAGACAGCCTGAAAGAAGGGCAGGTAATAGATAAACCAGAAGTTCAAATAAATAAACATAATTTAAATCTTGAAATAAAGAGGCCACATTCAATGAAAACGATTGCAATCTACCACAATAAAGGCGGCGTTGGTAAAACAACTGTTACCGTTAACTTGGCAGCTGCCTTAAGAAAGAAGGGAAAGAGGGTATTAATAATTGATTTAGATAGTCAAGCTAATACTACGTTGGCAACAGGATTAATTAGATTTGATGATGAAGAGCTAGATGATTTAAAAGATTCTAATATTAGTCATGTTTTGCTATCAGAAGACTCTTTTCCTATAAAAGAGGTTGCTAGAAAATCGCTATTTAGTCAACCAGAGATTGATGTTGTTCCTTCTCACATTAATTTAATGAAGTATGAATCAGAACTTAGTCAACAGCCTGACAGTAAAATGATGTTGATTGGAAAATTAAATGTGATAGAACATGATTATGATATTGTCATACTTGACACACCTCCTGCAATTGATCTGTTTTCTGAAATTGCCTTAATAACAGCTGACTATTTACTTATTCCTTCTGATTTAAAACCTTTTGCCAATCAAGGGCTATTGAATGTAAAGGAGTTTATCAAGCGAACAGATAAGTTTAGAAAATATATCAGTAAAGCACCTATTGGAATACTTGGTGTTCTTCCTTGCAAAATTTCAACTAATGCTAAATTTATCCAATCTACTTTACCAAAACGTATAGAACAGATTACAAAACGCTATGGCTTGAATGTGATGGATAGTGTCATATATGAAAGAGAGGATCTAGCAAAATGCGGCGAACAAGTTAAAATTATAGGCAATATGGAAATACCTGATCCCAGGTCTGTGCTTGATTTTAAACCAAATTCTACTTCTGCTCAAGAAATGGAATT
Source organism: Nostoc sp. (assembly GCF_036916975.1). Classification (GTDB taxonomy): domain Bacteria; phylum Cyanobacteriota; class Cyanobacteriia; order Cyanobacteriales; family Nostocaceae; genus Nostoc. The sequence goes on along the minus strand of NZ_JBALFF010000020.1, from coordinate 32,117 downwards.
ATTAGCAATAGAAGTTTTACAAAAAATAGGAATGCCTTAATGAAACTATCTAATTCATTTATAGCTGTAAAAAAAATATCTTCTCCTGTTCTGCGCTCACAATTTTCAGAAGATAAATTGACGCAGACAGCAGAGTTAATTTTGAAAGTTGAAGGAATTATCAATCCATTAATTCTTCGTATAATTAATGCACAGTCATACGAGGTTGTTGATGGACACTTTGAATACTACGCTGCTGCTAGAGCAAAAGAAATAGATCCTCAAAAGGGTGAGTATATTGGAGCATTCGTTATTGATCCAGATAATGAAGAAGTTCTCCAAAAACAAATTGAATTAATCAGGAAAAGAGAGTTCGGTAACAACGACGTAATAGAAAACTTAGAAAGTCTTACTGCTCAGATTACTGAATTAGCTGAATCGGTAAAAAAAATTGAAATGATTTTAAACGATAAACAAGAAGAGACGAAACTTAAAAAGCTGACAGTTCCACAGCTTAGAGAGAGGGCAAAGCAACAGAAAATAGCGGGCTATTCAAAAATGAATAAGGATAAACTAATTACAGCAATAAATAATAATTTAAAATCTTAATTAGTCTCAAAAAAATTTTGACTTTGCATCACATTTCTTTTCGTCATCATTTTAGACAATATAGATTTATAGAACTAGAAAATGAGCAGATAAACCCTCTCCAATGAATTTTAGAAGAAGCTAGGCGGGAAGTGAATATAGCCAATAGGGCTTATACACAAGGAAAACTGAGCTTTTGGAAGAATAACTCTTTAGCGATCGCAGTCCTATCTATAGCCTTAACTCTTGGTACATTCTTCGTGATTAGTCAACTCAGATCCAACCCAACTTACCAACCTACCCCAACTATTCCACAAAATAAGTAGATTTACCAAACTCTTAGCAGTTTTCCTGTCTAACCCCGCATCTGTCGCAATGCATTAAACGCCTTACCTCGCAACCCAACTGGTAACAAAGATAATCCTAAACCAGTCCAAGCTTTAGCAGTCGAAAAAGACTGTCCCGCTAAAACTAGTTCTCGGCCTTTTTGTGTTTCACCCTTTTCGATTAAACGCAAACCTAATAATAATTGCGTTTCAGCTAGACGATTTTTCCTAACTATCTCTATCTTTTCAGACTCAAATTTATAACTTTCTAAATACCGGATTTTATCATATAAATAAGGAATAGCTCGATTAATACCTTGCTGCTCTGCATGGGAGCGATATTCCATCAATAACTCTGGTAAGTAATAGCCCTTTTTCCCAGCCAAAGCTAGACGCACAAATAAATCATTATCCTCACAATTTTGCAGATTTGGCTGCATATATCCTAATTCTTGCAATGTTTTACGGCGAAATAATGTCGCCCCAACTTGAAAGCTTTGTTGAATAAATACAACTTCCAGCAAATTATCCACAATACCTGTTGCTAAATTCTTTCTACCCCAGCGATGAGAATTTTCTTGAGTTTTTACCTCATCCCGCACATTATTAATATCAATTATCCAATGGTCTGTACCAACAAAATCAATGCTAGGCTCTTGAGTAAGAATAGCTGCGGTACTTGCGAGAAAATCGGGTGTTAGCCGATCATCATCATCAAATTTAATAAAATATTCACCACCGGCAGCATCAAAGCCAGAGCGCATATTATTACTTTTACCAATATTTTGCAGATGACGGATATATTTAATCCGGTGGTCTGTATACTGTGACATTAGCTCCGGTGTGCGATCGCTAGAACCGTCATCACAAACAATTAGCTCAAAGTCTTGCTCAGACTGATTGAGTACACTCTCAATCGCATAAGGAAGCAGATGAACACGATTAAAAGTAGGAATGCAAACAGTAATTTTAGGCATAATATTATATACTAATCTCTAAAATATGGATGCAGGAAAGTTTTCTTGGAATATTTAGTTATAGCCGAGAGCAAACGTTCACGGCTATGTTCTTTCATTGGATTGTTGACGGTAAAATAATTGAAACCTAGCGAAACGCTGATAAACTCGTCCAACTTCAGCTTAGGGCGCGGATTGAACCAGGAACGTCTGGGTAATAACTCTAGGGACTTCCTGAATAAATAGTTTGCTAACTAGCGTAAATACAATAACCCTATCCGGTTACCGTAATTTATTAAACATTATCGTTAATATAGTCGAAAGAGTCTGGAGTTCAAAGTATGTAAGTACTGTACCAAATATATGACAAGTAGAAAAGCCAGTCTTACCGATTTGAGAATGTCCAATGCCGAATATTCAATTATTAAGGAGTTAGATAAATGTCAGGGAAATTAGAGGAAAAAGTAGCAATTATCACTGGGGCTTCAGCCGGAATTGGAGAAGCAACTGCGATCGCCTTAGCTTCAGTTGGAGCAACAGTAGTGCTGGCTGCTAGGCGTGGCGATCGCATTCAGGCATTGACAGAACGTATCGAAGCTAGTGGTGGCAAGGCATTGCCTATTGTTACTGATGTGACTGACGAAACCCAGGTAAATAACTTGGTGGCAAAGGCAAATGCAGAATTGGGAAGGGTTGATATCCTTGTGAATAATGCAGGGATTGCCTTACTAGGAACTATTGAAGCTGGGAATAGCTCAGACTGGCGGCGATCGTTTGACCTCAACGTACTAGGACTGCTATATGCTACTCATGCTGTTTTGCCCATTTTGAAAGCGCAAAAATCGGGGCATATAGTCAATATCTCCTCAGTGGCTGGCCGGACAGCGCGGGCGGGCGTTGGTGTTTATAATGCTACCAAATGGGGTGTCAATGCCCTCTCCGAAGCATTGCGCCAAGAAGTCCACAAGGACAACATCCGCGTCACCATTATCGAACCAGGTTTGGTGGATACGGAAATTGACAGCCACATTACTGATACCGTTGCCAAACAAAAGATAGAAGAACGACGCAAGGCAATTACACCTCTGCAAAGCGAAGACATTGCTGCTGCGATCGTTTACGCCGTTACCCAACCGTCGCGCGTTAATGTCAACGAAATCCTGATTCGGCCAACAAGACAAGAACACTAAGTAATATCATGTCCGCCACATTACCCATAATAAAAGAACCCCACCCCGATCTTCGAGCTATTGATTTAAAAGATGATTATTTTTGATAATTCACCTTGCTTAACTTTACTATGATTGCGATCGCCTGGGTTGAGTGCTTGGTGCGATCGCAAGAGTTATTTAATCTACTTTTATGACAAAATTTTTGATTGCAAAAATAAGAAACTTTGTTTTTGTTGTCAAACATTAGCTTTAAATACTTTTATAAAATACCCAAAAGTATCTAATTAAACAAATTAGCTATGATAAATAATTTCTCTAACTGGCAACCTATTAACGCGTAACTTATGGCTACTAAAGATCCTAATCATAGTGTTCTGACAAATAGATAAATAATTTGAGATTCGACAAATAAATTAGTGAGATGTATGTTATGGTTTTTATAGGAATCAAAAAAGGAAAAGCACAAAAGACTTCAAGAAACTTTGAGGCAAGCTCAATAAAGTTTTTTTGCTCTGGTAAGTCCACTTCACTTCGCTACATCTTTTTGTAACTAAAATCTAAAACTAGATTGAGTAGGATAGTAGCCTTTGTAACAACTTGAAGTCAATCAAAATTTATCTGGGTATGAGCCAATAAGAGTTGGCTAACCTAGCTAGAGCATTACCCACTAAAGGCGATTACTCTTGGAGTCTGGGAAGAAAGACTCTTAGTACAGCCTGACAAATCCATAGAAATACAGAATATTTACGAACTTATTCTTGCGGGAGCAAACATTTTCGACCGGGAATTAAGTTGAAGCAGTTGCTGACTTTTGGAACAAAAACTTCAAGCAATATGGTGTTGTTCCCCAATTTTTAGGAATTTAACCATACTGTCAAAAGTCACCAAGATATTATAGCGCTTCTCGCTTGAGTCCAATACAGACCTAACAAGAATAGCTCCTTAAGAGCTAGCGTTGGGGAGCAAGATTCAAAGCCTCTCTCCTTAAACGAAGAGAGGAATGCAAGTGATATCAAAGTGTATTGCATCCATTCGAGAACCGCTATATCTAAGTCAGAGTCTTAGAGGTTGCCTGTGCAAGCATTCATTATAGTATTGCACCCAGGGCTATTTCGTTCTAGACATAAACCGCCCAGAACTAAAGTTCAGGTCTAATAGCTAAAGTCCGTTAAAACGGACTAAAACATGAGTCTTAGTCGTCTAAAGACGACTTTCGCTATACGCCTGGTGAATTCATTCTGAGGCGGACTAGATGAGAATGAAATAGCCCTGGTATTGCACCTGTAGCAGCCACCTTTAGGGCTGAAACTTATCCTACTGCATCAATCACGAAACGAGAAGCGCTATAGAAGTTCTTAGCGACTTGACATCAGCAAAATCAGAGAAGTTGCAGCGACCATTTAGAGTGGATTGCAATTTGGTTGGTTGTGTGGTTCAGGGAATAAATCTGCGTTGATTTTAATTCCTGCTGCAACCACTCTTCAGGCTTGAGCAACCATTTGGGATTCTGTTACAACAACTGACAATGTTGAAGTCAAAGTTTTAAAGACTTCGTTATTAAGAAATAGAGATTTCTCTATACCTTAAGCTATCGCTTCGTGGGTAAATATGTTCTGATTTTAACTGCTTTTGTCAGGATGCGATGTCTAGCGACAACAGGCTCTACTTCCCTACGACACCAAGGGTGAACAACTACATCAAGCTTACGACCCATCAATTAAATCATTCTAGGAAACACAACCATGACTGACCCAAAAATTAGACAAATAGCTTTCTATGGTAAAGGCGGTATTGGTAAATCTACCACCTCTCAAAATACCCTTGCAGCTATGGCTGAAATGGGTCAACGCATTTTAATTGTTGGTTGCGATCCTAAAGCTGACTCTACCCGTTTGATGCTACACAGTAAAGCTCAAACAAGCGTTCTTCAATTAGCTGCTGAACGCGGCGCTGTAGAAGATATTGAACTCGAAGAAGTAATGCTGACCGGTTACCGGGATGTCCGATGTGTGGAATCTGGCGGACCTGAGCCTGGTGTGGGTTGCGCTGGTCGTGGTATTATCACCGCTATTAACTTCTTAGAAGAAAACGGTGCTTACAAAGATGTTGATTTTGTAAGTTATGACGTTTTGGGTGACGTTGTGTGCGGTGGTTTTGCTATGCCTATCCGTGAAGGCAAAGCACAAGAAATCTACATCGTTACCTCTGGTGAAATGATGGCGATGTATGCAGCTAACAACATCGCTCGTGGTGTTCTCAAATATGCTCACACTGGCGGTGTGCGTTTGGGTGGTTTGATTTGTAACAGCCGTAACGTTGACCGGGAAATCGATTTAATCGAAACCTTGGCAAAACGTTTGAACACCCAAATGATTCACTACGTACCTCGTGACAACATTGTACAACACGCAGAATTGCGCCGGATGACTGTTAACGAGTATGCACCTGATAGCAATCAAAGTAACGAATATCGCATACTAGCTAAAAAGATCATCGACAACGACAAACTCGCCGTTCCTACCCCCATTGAAATGGAAGAGTTAGAAGAATTGTTGATTGAATTCGGTATTCTCGAAAGCGACGAAAATACTGCAATGCTAGTTGGTAAGACTGCTACTCAAGCACCCGTAAAGTAGTATCAATTAAATAAATGGTTTAGGGCGGGCAAGTAGCCCGCCCTTTTCCCAATTTTTGCATTTCTTTTAAGACTTACGCTTTCAAGGCACTGAAAGCCTTGATTTCTCGTAGGGGCAATTCATGAATTGCCCCTACATTTCGTACTTGATGCGTAAGTCCTAAAATGTTTGAATGGGTGAATGCGTAAATTGTTATCAACTTACTGGTGTGTACCAAAATCCTGAGTCCAGTAGTGTTTGAACTGAGTCCCATCGCTGAAAGCATACCCAATGCCAATTTCGTGATAATTGGGACTGAGAATATTTTGCCGATGTCCGTCATTGGGAGGCGTTTCATTCATCCAAATTGACATTGCATCTTCAGGCGTTGATTGTCCTGCTGCAACGTTTTCTCCTGCAAACGAGTAACCATAACCCGCTCGTTTTATACGATCAAAAGGCGATGATCCATCCGAACCGTTGTGCGCCATGAAGTTGTGGTCTGCCATATCTTGGCTGTGTCCCTGAGCAGCATTCGTCAACTGAGAATTGAGTCTAAGCGCGGCTAAACCCGCTTCACTCCTCTGTTGGTTGACTAGTTCCAGCATTCGGTTAGCAACATCATTATTAGGTGATGGGGGAACGCCGCTTGAGTCTTTGGGAGGGATAACCAAAACCATGCCAACTTCAATACGGCTTGGATCGGTTCCGATGACGGCTTTGTTTACCTCGTATATCTTTCGCCAAAATGCTTCGCTTCCATCTCCATAAAATTTCTGAGCGATCGCAGAGAGAAAATCACCTGGTTGAACGGTATAGCTTTGACCCGATACGAATGATGCCAATGTCGTAGACATGATAGTTTTCCTTGTGTTGAATAATTAGTTGAGAGGGAGTCGATGATTTTGCCGCTATATTAGACTGCTGTGCGCTTCAAGTATTCACACGCAAAGTGAAGGCTATTTTCATCAGCTATGTGGTATTAGGGAATGGTCAGTATCATCCCAGCTTGAAGCTGATTAGGGTCAGGGCCAATCACGGCTTTATTAGCATCGTAGATTTTTCTCCACGATTGTTCACTACCATCTCCATAAAATTTTTGGGCGATCGCAGAGAGAAAATCACCTGGTTGTACAGTATAGGTTTGACTACCAGGATGATTACCTGCTCCATTATCTAAAACTGCCGTGACGGACTTTACACCTAAATTAATAGCTTCGCTGTTGGTATCAACAAAGATATCAATCTTGTTACCTATAATTGCTGTACCCGTATCTAGCGCTGCGGCTTCAATCTGGTTTCCATCCCAAAGTATCAAAGTAAAGTTTGTTTTTAGGGCAATAACATTTGGATCTACAGCACACTGTAGAAGCCCTTTGCCACTAAGTGCTTCACTTAATGTAGATGCAAAAATGCCAGTTGCAGGTGCGTGTCCAAGTGTTTCTTCTCTGCTGTAAAATGTAGCTTCTAGATTCAATTGAGTAGACATAATTTTCTCCTAAGTGAATTTTGTACAATGGCTCAATCGGTGTTCTAGCACGAGAGATTATCGTCTGGGATAACACCCAACATCTCAGCAAACTTTTGGTATTGTATTTTATGTTGAGCCTGCGAAATCTGCTCCTACTTCCCAGATTCAATACCACCATTAATCATATTGATGGTCATTTTTCTAACCCTTTCTTAGTAGGAGTTTTAGAAATTGCATAATAGTTTATATTACGCTTGCTACTTTTTCCTCTTTAAGTAAGCAGACAGAATTAATTACAATACTGATTCCTTGCTAGGGAAATATTTCAGCCTAAAATTGGTGTATTTAATTCTGTCCACCTACTAAAACTTACACAGGAATATTAAGTGTTTGACCAAGTTGTAAGCTTGTAGGGGAAACACCAGGATTAGCATCTTGAATTTTTTTTGCCAGTCTATCGCTGCCATCACCATAATAGGCTCGTGCAAGCTCAGAAAATGTATCCCCGTCTCCTACGCGATGTGTGCAGGCAGGAGTACCTTGTTTTGTAGACATGATAGTTTTCCTTGTTTTTGATTGCTAAGTTGTCTTGAACAGAAAGTAGCAATTTACTTGCATCTTTCTGTTTTTTGGGAAAGGCAAGGTTTAGCTTGTTTAAAACTTTCGCTCTTTCTTAATATCAATAATATTCTTTCCTAATTACTTTGATAATTAAATAATTTTAGGTATTTATCAAAGCAATAATTAATTATTTTTAGATATAAAGTTTTATTTGTGTTTATATATGGTGTAGTTTTTTTAACATGATAAATAGAGGAATGTAAAAACCTTTATGAAAAAGTAGCAGTGAGTAACTGCTGAAACAATTACTCACTGCTACAATAATTTACAATTTAGTAAATCTACTTTTTTTTGCGATTGATAATTGAGGCAATTGTACGATTTTATTGGGAGCATCCCGTCAGGTGCAAAAACCTTGATAGCCCTCATCCCCTAACCCCTTCTCCCAAAGATGGCATTCGGGGAACTAGAATTATGTCTCCCCTCTCCCACATTACGGGAGAGGGGCTGGGGGTGAGGGAAAAGATTTAAGCCAAAATTGGGATGCTCCCATTTTATTTAGGTTTGTGTGGAGTTATAAGTTCCTTTACAACGCTGTGATTCTCTCCAAGCACGCGGAGTAATTTTATAGTAATCACGAAACTGACAGTAAAAATGGTTAATATTTTGATAGCCTACTTTTAAAGCAATCTCATCAACGGAGTAATTAGTTTCTAAAAGCAAGGTGCTTGCTTGGGTTATCCGACGCTGAATAATCCAATTATTGACTGTTTTACCGGTAAGTCTTCGCACTAAGTCGGTTAAGTAAGCTGAGGAATAACCAACTGCTTGAGCTACTTCTTTCAGACTAATACTTTGATGATAATTTAATTCAATGAACTCAAATATCTCACGCAACCGAGGAATAGATGGAAATATGGACTCTTGAGTATTTGATTTTTTACTTTCGGTGGTAGTAGAGAACTTTTCATTTTTTAGATGAACATTAATAAGACCATTTTCTGTGATGCTCACCTCAAAGCCTGCTGTATCTAAGCATTTCATTAAGAGGTTTTTAGTCTTATTCTCAGCATCGTTTACTAAAATATCTCTCATTTCATCTCCTAATATTTAATGAATTTATTACTTTATATAATTTCATTACTTCAATTCCATTCTATTTCAAGTTTTATGGTTAACAAGAGATTATTAAGTCATAAGTCAAATAATCCTTTTTAACTCTGAATTTATAGGTGTATTTGACAAGCAATAAATAACTGAGGAGCAGTGTTAATTTAAGATAGTCATAAGAATTTGGGAGAAATCAGCTTTTTGGATGATGGCGAGTGGTGAACCAATACCCAAGATTAATTCTCCAGAATAGCGAAAAGCAATCTGGGACAAATGCCATAACCCAATACGCTTGGGTTAAGAATAATTGTAGATTGGGTTGAACGGTTGAACATTCGTCTTACCCAACAAACCCGGAAAAATGTTGGGTTTCGTTCCTCAACCCACCTACGCAGTTTAAGGTTTTTGGCTCTAACCCAAGCGTATTGCGCTATATATTTATTCTTCCATTCCGTCTTTTTTCTTTAGAAAATCAGCGAACTAGAAGTATTAAATCTTTTGCTTACTTTTCAAAATCTGACTTATTTAGACCAGGTAGACCATCAGGAGTGTAGATTGATGCTTGAGCGTTCACACGTCCGACGATCGCAGTCCCTACGCCACATAGAATTAGTATTGCCCAGCATCGTCAACGGTGATTTTTTGAGCCTTGATATCCTTCACAGCAAGTGGAACTAAAGATGCTACTCCTGCTAAGACGGCTCCCCAAAATGTTCTACTAGCAAATATACTTTTTGCTTCTGGTTTTTCAGGGCAAATTCGTTGATTTGAAGTACTCATAATCGATTATTTCAGGTGCTAAAGGATGAGTCAATGAGTCTCTGATTGGTGTGATATAATTATTGTTTTGCCTTCATTAAAATTATCCTGTTTGAGCCAAGCAACTTGCGCTAAAATAGATAAACACTTAGTAATAACTACCGAGTATCTTATTTATCTGCAAGTCACTATTTACTTTTTCTTTCTATTTTTAATATTAAATAGATTTTATTCAAAATACAATCCATAAATCTCATATTAATTTCATTAATATAAGTTTGCAACCTCATATAAAACATATCTTAAAACTAATGATAATCATTATTACAACGGAGCGGCTAGTACCGCAACGCCAAATTAAAAATTCAAAATCACAACAGCATAAGCTTTTCAGAAATTAGAAATGTTTTTTTATTTACGCCGTGCTGTACTAGCTACGACGAGAATTGAGGTAGAATCAAATTGATATAAGGAAAAATTTTCTATATCTTTAAGATCCATATCAGGGTTATGCCAAAAAACGGTATTTTGATTATGGGCAGGTCAATTTGTAAGCACGAGATAAGCTTTGATCCGCTATGAACCTTGATTCTCTGATTGAGATAGTGAACCGCAAGTTGATAGAGAGCCAGAATCGCCCTCTTAATTCTACAGAAGTTCTGATTCTTCGGGGCATCTGGGAGTATCAGACCTATAGCAAAATTGCTGAAGAGGGTGGCTATAGTGCTGGATACTTAACTAATGTAGTTGCCCCAGAGTTGTGTAAACGACTCTCTAATTTGATCGGCCAGCGCGTGACTAAAAAAAACTGTCGTATATTGTTAGAATCTTATGCTGTTGCCCAACCAGTGTCGGTAATACAGGCTCAAAGGCATCAATTCAAAGGAGTCTCCTTAGAAACTAGTCAAGAGTATTCACAGTCTTCACTTCCCTATCCTAGTGGTGCAGTTCCCCTTGATTCTCCCATTTATGTTGAACGTTCTTCCATTGAGGAGCAGATTTATACAGAAATTAGAAAGCCAGGGGCATTGGTGCGAATTAAAGCTCCCAAAGAAATGGGTAAAACCTCACTACTGCTAAGAGTTCTCGACTATGCAAAGTATCAGGGCTACCGTACCGTTAGCTTAAATCTGGAACAAACCGACCAAGCAATATTGAGCGATCTGAATCGTTTTTTGCGCTGGTTGTGTGCCAACATTAGTAGTCAGCTTCAGTTAGAGCCGAAATTAGATGAATATTGGGATGAGGATATTGGTAGCAAAGTTAGCTGTAGTTTGTATATCAGAAATTATTTACTAGAGCAAATAGATTCTCCTTTGGTTTTGGCATTGGATGAAGTAAACCATATTTTTGAGTATCCCCAAGTCGCTAAAGATTTTTTACCCCTGCTGCGTTCTTGGTATGAAGATGCTAGAAGATTACCTATCTGCCAAAAGCTGCGCCTAATCATAGTTCACTCAACTGAAATTTATGTTCCTCTGCAACTTCAGCAGTCTCCTTTCAATGTCGGCTTACCAATTCAATTAACTAGCTTCAGTTTAGAACAGGTGCAACAGTTAGCCCAGCAATATGGAATTAATTGGGCTGATGGGGATGAAGCTAAACAACTTATGGATATAGTTGGGGGACATCCGGCATTAGTGAACATAGCACTCTACTATCTCAATCGTGGTGAGGTAACTCTCCCACAATTACTAGAAACTGCTTCTACTTGCACTGGGGTTTATTTTCACCACTTACAACGTCATTGGATAACGTTACAAGAGCAGACTGAATTAGCGATCGCTCTTGCTACTGTCATCAATTCCACTGAACCAATACCATTGGAACCTATCATTGCTTACAAGTTAAGCAGTATGGGGCTGATCAAGTTAGATAATAACCAAGCTACACCTAGTTGTCAGTTATATAGACAGTATTTTCAGTCAAAGCTTTTCACTAAATAAAAATAAATATTGGCTCAAAACTGCGATTACAGATAATTAGTGCTAAATTTTAGTATTGTTTACATAACAGATATTCTGAAAATAAAGATAGATTTTTCTCATATAAAAACTCATATGAAAACTCATATATCTCATATAAAAAACTTGTAAAACTCATAAAAATTATAATTATTAAAAAACGTGTATTTTTTGAGATTTTATGTTGCAAACAAATACTAAAAAGATATTATTAATTGTAGTTAAGCCAATTTAGATTAGCTTTGATAAGCGGCGATCGCTGTTGAGACTGTCATAAATATCGCTCCCCTCTCCCGTCATATGGGAGACGGGCTGGGGGTGAGGGAAAAGATTTAAGCACTCATTGGGATGCTCGCTATACAGGTGACTTTTTCTAGCCTATATTCAGTCACAAATGAATTGTAAATATCTCTCTAAATTCTTTCTGCGCCTCTGCATGAGCAATTTAAGAAGTGAGTCCTTACGAATCATTTATGATTGCTATATATGTTATAAAGCTAAAGCTATCAATCAAAAATCGGCAACTAATAACTACTTTTTCCACGTAGATAATTCTTGCTCAAGTGTACTCTTTCTTCGTTTTCAGGATTGTATAAACTATGAGTCTACCAAACGCCTACAACATTCTCATTCCTCAAAAAAGGCTTTCCCAACTAATTGCTCAGTCATGGTTAGATAACAAGGAAATTCCTTTAGCAGATAAAACTTTTTTGAGCGAGCAAAAAATCCTATCTAAAGACGAGGCTGAAGTTTTTCGTGTATTTTTAGTAGAAACAAATCAAGTTGAAATAGACGAAATAGATAAGAAAATTTTGATGCCAAATTCTCGGCCAGAGCCGGAAGTATTGGCAGACCCAGATATAAGAGATTGGCTTTATAATTGGGTTACGAGTAACCCAACGCACTCTCCTTGGATAGCGCCGCCACCGCCAAAGTCAGAGGTGAGTACAGAGCCAGGAAAACCAGTAATTTTCTTAGCACCTAATGAAGAGGAAAATGAAAATACCAGCGAAATCAAAACTTTACAAGTTCCCTTACTACCAACTGTAAAAGTTTTCCAGGGTGCTGATAGCAGCATAATAAAACATGAAAGAGAAGAAGTAGAGTGTAAAGAAGAAGCAGTAGAGATAGAACCCTTTAATACTCTCATTCCCAATAAAAGACTTTCACAGCTTATTGCCAAATCTTGGCTAGAAAATAAGGAAATTAATATCGATAAAGAGTTTCTCGTTAACAATGGAATTATCTCTGAATTTGAGGCTAAATTTAATATTGATATTCATGTTGAGCGAGATTTACCGCCACGTCAATATAAAGGAGGAATAACACCGCAACCAGATGGTTACAAGATAAACGTACCATATCCTCAACGACCTAGTAGTGAGAATTTACCAGAAAATGTTTTAAGAGAGTGGGTAGAAAATGACTCAACTTCTGCTCCTTGGACACCTACAAATGAATGGATTCCTTACACTTGCTAATGCTAGATATAGGAATTCGCGTTAATTTTTGAACTTACTTGCGTAGATAAGAAGTGGGGAAGAAGCTTTTTCATCTGCACTAGATTTTTTCAAAAATTAAATACGATTCCTATAGTTAATTGCAAGTGATAGTAAGTAGGTAGACGTAATTAAACATAATAAAAAACCTCACCCTCAATCCCTCTCCTTACTAACTAAGGAGAGGGAAGCCGGAGGCAGGGTGAGGTTTTATATTTAATTTGAGCGACTTATTAATAAGAATGAAGCGATAAAGCTATTTTTTAAAATTAATCATTACTATGTAAAATTCACACCTAGATTGAGAGTAGATAACATGTTAAATAGACCAAAATTAAAAGTAGGATTTGAATATTATAATTTTATCAACAACGATTCAGAAAATACATTATTACTTTCTGAAAGAAATGCTAACTTTGTCAATGGACATATATATCAAATATTAATGCCATTGCTTAACGGTAAACATACAGTTGATGAAATTATTGACTTGCTAATCCAATCAAATGTATCTGCTAGTGAAATTTATTATGCTCTCATGTTGATGGAGCAGAAGGGATATATTATTGATAGTGATGAATCTTTACCATCTAATTTATCAATATTTTGCCAACATTTAAACATCGATCCACATACTGCTTACCAACGATTACAAACAACTAAAGTAGGAATAAAATCTTTTGGCTCCCATCTTCCTATTGATGAATTTAGAAAGATATTAGAATCCTTACATATCCAAGTATCATCCACAGCAGGAGATATAGAGGTAGTTTTAACAGATGACTACTTGCAAAATGGTTTAAAAAGTTTCAACGAGGAAGCTTTAAAGTTAGCCAAACCTTGGATATTGGTAAAACCTGTAGGCACAATAGTTTGGATAGGGCCGATATTCATTCCCGGTAAAACAGGTTGTTGGCAATGCCTAGCTCAACGTTTGCGAAACAACAAACCTGTGGAAAGATTTATCGAAAGACATCAAGGAATTTCTACTTCTTTAACCCCTCCTCTCGGTTCGCTTACCGCCACCTACCAAACTGCGTTGGGAATGGCTGCCACTGAAATTTTTAAATGGATTGTCCAGGAGGAAAATAAACGCCTGGAGGGAATGCTAGTAACCCATGATACTATTTCTTTTGAAACGCAAAACCACGTTTTAGTGAAGCGTCCTCAATGCCCAAGTTGTGGTGATAGAACTGGGTTTAATGCAGAGCCATATCCAATCGTTTTAGGACATCGGCAGAAAAATTTTACATTAGATGGGGGACACCGTTGTTTTTCCCCAGAAGAAACATTCAAGAAATATCAATACCACATTAGTCCCTTAACAGGAGTAGTTAGAGGAATAGGTAAGATAGATCAAAATTCTCATACTTTAATCCATACTTATGTAGCTAGGCATCACTTCGCTACGGTATTTGATGATTTAAATGCTTTACGGCAAAATATTAGCGGTAGAAGTGCGGGAAAAGGAAAAACTGACCAGCAAGGGAAGGTTAGTGCTTTGTGCGAAGCCATTGAACGATATTCTGGTGTGTTTCAAGGAAACGAAATCAGGCAGAAAGGGAGTTATGAACAACTGATAAGCCAAGCCATTCATCCTTATGCTTGTATGAATTTTAGTAAATCACAATATAGCGATCGCCACAACTGGAATGCAAATTGTTCTGGCTGGTTTCAAAAAATACCAGAACCTTTTGATGAAGAAAAAGAAATTGAGTGGACACCAGTCTGGTCTTTAACCCATCAACAATTTAAGTATTTACCAACCGCCTACTGCTACTACGGCTATCCCAACTTCCCAATGCCTGATTGTTGGGCTGACTCCAATGGCTGTGCTGCTGGTAATACTATAGAAGAAGCAATCCTACAAGGTTTCATGGAATTGGTGGAGCGTGATTGCGTTGCCCTATGGTGGTATAATCGCCTCAAAAAACCGCAGGTAGATTTAGATAGTTTTGATGACCCTTATTTTCAAGCTATGAAGAAATATTACCAAAGAATTCATCGGGAACTGTGGGTTTTGGATATCACTAGCGATTTAAACATACCAACCTTCGTTGCCATCAGCCGCAGAACCGATCGAGCAGTAGAAGATATTATCCTTGGTTTTGGGACTCATTTTGATCCACAGATTGCCATTAGCAGAGCTTTAAGTGAGATCAACCAAATTCTTCCTAACGTTTTATCTGCCAATGCCGATGGTAGCACTAAATATCCTGCTTCTTCAGATCCCCTTGCTATTAAATGGTGGCAAACAGCAACCGTGGAAAATCAATCTTATCTACTTTCAGATCAAAATTTCACACCCAAATTATCTGCTGATTATCCCCACAATTGCAGCGAAGATTTACTAGAAGATGTAATGCTCTGTCAGCAACTAGTGGAAAAAAGCGGTATGGAAATGCTAGTTTTAGATCAAACTCGTGCTGATATTAAACTGAGGGTAGTTAAAGTGATTGTTCCCGGAATGCGCCATTGGTGGAGACGTTTGGGTTCAGGACGATTGTATGATATTCCTCTAAACATGGGTTGGTTGAAACAGCCACTCAAGGAAAATCAACTTAATCCATTTCCGATGTGGATGTAATAATAGTTAGCCAAGCTGAAATTGATGGCTACACAACGGGAGCATCCCAAATTGCCTCCCCTCTCCCATATTTGGGAGAGGGGCT
Organism: Nostoc sp.; assembly: GCF_036916975.1. Taxonomy (GTDB): domain Bacteria; phylum Cyanobacteriota; class Cyanobacteriia; order Cyanobacteriales; family Nostocaceae; genus Nostoc. The sequence continues at coordinate 16,445 of NZ_JBALFF010000020.1, read as the reverse complement.
GGGGGTGAGGGAAAAGATTTAAGCACTCATTAGGATGCTCCCTACACAACTTTGTAGTAAGGACTTTATTTCTGATGATTATAAGCATTTTAGTCCTGACTACAAAACCTCAAAACTAGATTGGCAACGCAGTAATTTAGACAAGTATTGTTAAGAGAAATTAATTTTTAAAATAATGGTGAAAGAATATCCAATCATTGATGCCGATTCCCATATATTTGAGCCTTTTGATATGTGGGAAAAGCATTTAGAACCTGCTTATCAGAGCTTTGCACCATCGCTGGATATGAAAATTCAAGGTGAAGCAATCTATTATAAGACCTCCGGTGAAGTTGTAGCCCAATGGAATAAGCAGATTATGCAAGCTCATCCTCTGGCTCGACTGAATGGCTTTACTAATGAGCTTCATGTGCTAGAAACAAAAAAGATGGGGGTTGATATTTCATTTATTTACCCAACACTGGGAATGTCAATAACAGCAATTGATACAATGGAGCCTACTTTAGCTGGTGCATTTACTCGCGCCTACAACAACTGGTTGTATCAAGATTTTTGTAGTTATGACCCAGAAATTCTCAAAGGTGTGGGTATGATTAATCTTCATGCTCCCGAAGAAATGGTGTCAGAGTTGTACCGCATTGCAAAATTTAACTGCAAAGCAGTCTGTTTACGTCCCAACCCAGTTAAAGGAAGACTTCTGAGTGACCCTGCCTACGAGCCTTTTTGGACAGAATGTGAAAAACTAGGAATAGCAGTGAGCATTCACGAAGGAACTCATAGCCGTTTGCCAACTGTTGGTGCAGATAGGTTTAACACTCGTTTTGCTTTGCGTGCTTGCTCTCATCCTATGGAGCAGATGATGGCATTACTGGCCTTAATTGAAGGAGGAGTATTAGAGCGTCACCCCAAATTGAGGGTAGGTTTTTTAGAGTCTGGTTGTGGTTGGCTAGTTTACTGGCTATGGCGTTTGGATGAAGAATATAAGTGCCATTACTGGGAGGTTAAGGATAATGTCAAGATGAAACCTTCAGAATACTTTCAACGCCAATGTTTTATTGGGTATGAGTTAGGAGAACCTGGTATTGAGCAAGTAATTGAGTATGTTGGTGCCGATAAGCTAATTTTTGGCTCTGACTATCCTCATGTTCATTGGGAGCAAAAAGAAGGAGAAACTGGATGTTTCCACATTCAAAAAGTTCTTCAGGAGCGGCTACCCAAAGAAATTGTCAAAATGATTCTCTGGGATAATCCGGCTCGTTTTTATGGTTTGCAATAACTTTTTTTTAAATACTTCGGCATAGTTAATTTCCTGAATTTAAAATAGGGACTGGGGACTGAGAAAAGAGATACTTAAAGCAACACTTCTATAAGAGTGGATATAAAGGATGAATGCTATTGCTGGCTGCCAAATTATAGCCAAACTTTATGAAAGTTCTAACTCCTTAGTTTATAGAGCTATACGCAGTCAAAATGGTCAGCCTGTAATTCTGAAGATTCTCAAAGAAGATTATCCTATTCCATCCGAACTCATTAGATATAAACAAGAATTTGAAATCACTAGTTCTCTAAATTTGGATGCGGCAATCAAAGCTTATGAATTACACAGATATAAAACTACTTTAGTCATGTTTTTAGAGGATTTTGGTGGTGAATCTTTACAATTATTATTGCTAAAACAACAGTTTAGCTTGAGAGAGTTATTGACTCTAGCCATCAAAATTACAGAGAGCTTGAGTGCTATTCATACTGCCAAAATTATCCATAAAGATATTAACCCATCTAATATTGTCTTTAACCCAAAAACCGGACAACTTAAAATTATCGACTTTGGCATCTCTACCGTTTTATCACGAGAAAACCCGATAGTTCGCAATCCTGACCACCTAGAAGGAACCTTAGCTTATATTTCACCAGAACAAACTGGCAGAATGAATCGGGTAATAGATTACCGGACTGACTTTTATTCTTTAGGCGTTACTTTTTATGAGTTACTTACCCATCATTTGCCTTTTTCTACAAATGATCCGATGGAGTTAGTGCATTCTCATATAGCTCAATTGCCTGTATCACCTCATATTTTAACTGGAAAAGAACTCTGTCCAAAGATGGTTGCTCATATTGTCATGAAACTCATGGCAAAAACTCCAGAAGAGAGATATCAAACTTGTCAGGGACTAATAGCAGACTTAGAAACCTGCCTTAATCATCTAGATAATTTTGGAGAAGTTTATAATTTTACTTTGAGACGCAAGGATATTTGCGACAAATTTCAAATTCCTCAAAAACTCTATGGCCGAAAAAATGAAATAGACCAACTATTAATGACTTTTGATTTAGTCAGTCAAGGCTCCACAGCAATGATTGTTGTAGCTGGTCATGCTGGTATCGGTAAATCTGCTTTGGTTAATGAAATTCATAAACCTATTGTCCGACAACGAGGGTATTTTATCTCTGGTAAATTTGACCAGTTTCAGCGAAATATTCCTTATGCTTGCTTAATACAATCATTTCAAGAGTTAATTCGGCAGTTATTGTCAGAAAATCAAATGCAACTGCAAATATGGAAACAAAAACTATTAGCAGCGTTGGGAAATAACGGTCAAGTCATCATTGATGTGATTCCAGAGCTAGAACTAATTATTGGGAAACAACCTTCAATCCCACAGTTAAGCTCCGCTCAATCTCGAAATCGGTTCAACTTAGTTTTACAAAAATTCCTGGGCGTTTTTACCAAAAAAGAACACCCGATAGTTATTTTTTTGGATGATTTACAGTGGGCAGATTCTGCTTCTTTAAAGTTAATTGAAATTTTCATGACTAATGCCGATAGTAAATACTTTTTAATGATTGGGGCATATCGAGATAATGAAGTAAGTTCAACTAATATTTTAATGCAAAGTTTGGACAAAATTCAAAGTAATGGTATCAGTTTCAGCAAAATTATCGTCCAGTCTTTGGTTTTAGATGATGTCCAGCAATTAATTACTGACACACTTGGCTGCTCAATAGAAGAATCAAAATCTCTCGCGGAATTAGTATTTAATAAAACTAATGGTAATCCCTTTTTCTTGACTCAGTTACTTCAAACTTTATATACGCAAAATTTTTTATTATTTAATCATATTACTGGTCGTTGGCAATGGAGTATTGAAGAAATTCAACAAGTAGGGATAACTGATAATGTAGTTGATTTAATGGTAACTAAAATTGAAAAATTAGATAGGAGTACCCAAGAATCTTTAAAATTGGCTGCTTGTATCGGAAACCAATTTGATTTAAATATACTTTCTGTAGTAAATCAAAAATCTGTTGTAGATACAGCTATTGAACTTTTACCAGCTATTGAAGAAGGTCTAATTATACCTCTGAGTGAGGCTTACAAAATCCCTATTCTATGGCATGAACAGGATAGCGATCGCTCAGATACATCTTCTGCCATTATACCTGTTTTTCCATCTTCTATATCTTACAAATTTTTGCATGACCGAGTTCAGCAAGCTGCCTATACTTTAATTCCCAATGAGCAAAAACAAGCAGTTCATTTGCAAGTAGGTCAACTTTTATTACAAAATACTACACAAAAAAAATTATCAGAAAATATATTTAATATTGTTAATCATCTAAATATCAGTTTATCTTTAATTACCACGCAAATAGAAAAAGATCGTTTAGCTGATTTAAATTTAATGGCTGGAAGAAAAGCTAAGAATGCAGCAGCTTACGAAACGGCTATTAGATATATAGAAATTGGCTTAAAATTGTTGTTATCAAATAGTTGGCAAGTTCAGTATGACTTAACATTAGCTCTTTCTGTAGAAGCTGTAGAATTACAATACATCAATACTCAGTTTATAGAAGCTGAAAATATATCTAATATTGTTTTACAAAAAGCTAAATCACTTCTTGAAAAAGTGAGAATTTATGAGTTAAAGATTCAGTCTTATATTGCTGAAATTCAAATGCAATCAGCTATAAATACTGCCCGCCAAGTTTTAGCACAATTAGGAATTAATCTACCTCAAATACTAGATGTAAATCATATTAATCAAGAACAAGAAACGATAAAATTACTATTGCAAGATAGGCAAATCGAAGATTTATCTGATTTGCCAACAATGACAGACCCATATAAACTTGCATCTGTCAAAATCTTAATGATTATGACCACAGCCGCAATTATTAGTAATCCTTTATTATTTGCTTTGGTGACATTAACTGCGGTTAATCTTTGTATTAAGTATGGTAATCCACCTCAAGCCACTAGTGTTTATACTTTTTATGGCAAGCTTTTGTGTGGGATGTTGCAAGATATTGATACTGGATACCGTTTTGGTCAATTGGCTTTACATTTATTAGAAAAATCTAATATCAAAAAATTTCACCCTCTTGTACTACATTATACTAGTGGTTTTATTCGCCACTGGAAAGAACCAATTCGTGACGGTGAGATAATTGCAACTTTGCAAGAAGCTGTAAATATTGGTTTAGATACTGGACATATAGAATATACTTCTTACGCAGCTTCAGCATATTGTTTATTTTTAATGTTTAGTGGGTATAATCTTGAAGAATTAAATCATAAGTATCAAGAATATATTGATTTGAATTGTAAGTTGAAACAACAATATACAGTATTCTACATGAAAAATTGTAGAATTATTGTTGACAATTTGGTGAGTAAATCTCAAGAAGAAAATTTTGCAATTATTGGAAATTCTCTAGCAGAAGAAGAAAATTTACTAAAGCAGTGGACTAAAAATAAAGCTGTATGGCTACTGTTTAGTGCTTATTTAGCAAAAACAATTTTATATTATCTATTTAATCAGTATCACCAAGCTGTTAGTTATGCTGTTCAAGCAGAAAATAACTCAGAAAGTTCTGCCTCTTATATAGTTGCAGTCCAACATAACTTTTACTATTCTTTGGCTTTGCTTGCTTGTTGCTTTAATGGAAAAAATAAGTTTCCAGAGGAGGTTTTAAAAAAAGTATCGTTAAACCAGGAAAAAATGAAGATATGGGCTGGTCATTGTCCAGAAAATTGCCGCCATAAATATGAATTGATAGAAGCAGAGAAAGCGCGAGTATTAGGACAGAAGTGGGAAGCGCAAGAATTCTATGAGCAGGCTATTCGAGGAGCTAAGAAATACGGATTTCTTCATGAGGAAGCTCTAGCTTATGAACGTGCAGCAGAATTCTACCTCTATCTTGCCAAAGAGGAGATAGGTCAGTTATACATGAAAAATGCCCACCATTGTTATGCTTACTGGGGAGCAACGGCTAAAGTTAAAGACTTAGAATCCAAATATCCACATTTTTTTGTGGGGGTAACAAAACAAACGGGTGCTGACAATATCAATCCTATTTCCTCTCTCACTAACAGTAATACAGAAGTGTTAGACCTAACAACAGTTATTAAAGCATCCCAAACTCTGGCTGATGAAATTATTCTCAGCAAGCTGCTAAAAAAACTGATGAAGATCATCATTGAAAATGCAGGCGCTCAAAAAGGTTTATTGATTCTCGACAAAGAGAGTAATTTAGTCATCGAAGCGGAAGGCTCGGTTGATTCTGAAGAAGTTACTACACTACAATCAATTCCAGTAGATTCTGTTGATACTTATACCGGAACACATCTTTTATCAACTACTATTATCAACTATGTATTTAACACACATAAAAATGTAGTTTTAAATGATGCTGTTTTTGAGGGAGAATTTACTCACGATCCATATATTATTGCAAGTCAACCTAAATCAATTCTTTGTACTCCCTTGCTCTATCAAGGCAAATTAAGCAGCATTTTATATTTAGAAAATAATTTAACAACTTGTGCATTTACTCCAGAGCGTGTCGAAGTTTTAAAAATTCTCTCTGCTCAAGCTGCAATTTCTATAGAAAACTCCCGTCTTTACGAACAGCTAGAAGATCATAGTCGCACTTTAGAACAAAAAGTAAAGCTAAGAACTCAGGAATTACAAGATAAAAATAAAGAATTGGCAAGTATCCTGCAAACATTAAAAGCTACACAAGCTCAGATTATTGCCCAAGAAAAATTAGCTTCTTTGGGGGCTTTAGCAGCTGGGATTGCTCATGAAATTAAAAATCCCCTAAATTTTGTGAATAACTTTGCTGAACTCTCTGTAGAATTGACTCAGGAACTAGAGACAGAAATTAATAATCAACAAGACCGTTTAGATGTTGATAGCAAAGAATATATAGATGAAATATTAAACGATCTCAAACAAAATGCTCAAAAAATATATGAGCATGGCAAAAGGTCTGACAATATTGTTAGTGGAATGCTCATGCACTCACGGGGGCAAACTGGTGAGCGTCAACCCACAGAAATTAACACTTTACTGGCGGAAACTATTGACCTGGCTTATCACGGAATGCGTGCTAAAGATGCGGCTTTCAAGATAATTATAAAAACAGACTATGATCGTCGCCTTGGTCAGATAAATATTATCCCACAGAATATTAATCGCGCTTTAATAAATATAATTAATAATGCTTGCTATGCGGTACATCAAAAGAAAATGCGTTTGCAGAAAGAGTCAGAGTTTCTAGCTGAGGAATTTTCACCTACGCTCTCGGTTAGTACAAAAGATTTAGATGAGCAAGTACAAATCCGCATCCATGATAACGGTGAAGGTATTCCCCCACAGGTAATAGATAAAATTTTTAATCCCTTCTTTACTACAAAGCCTACTGGTGAAGGAACAGGCTTAGGGCTATCTATTACTCATGATATTATTGTCCAGCAGCATCAAGGGGAAATCAAAGTCAACACTGAAGTAAATATTTATACTGAATTTATTATCACTTTGCCTAAGATGATTGGTGAGAGGAAATAGCTCTAAAACTGACAGGGTGCGTAATGACTGTGTGTAATTAATTATGTTTAACTATTTATCAACATGATTTTTGCATAATCTGCTCTAGCTTTAACGATAATATTTGTATAGGTATTGTAGTTGAGGCTTTGACAAATTACATATTTTATGTAATTTGTCAAGATAAGTGATATGAAAATAATGGTTGTAGATGACGAACAAGATATCCAATTATTGTTTAAACAAAAATTTAGGAGAGAACTCAAAGAAAATCAAATTATGTTGTATTTCGCTTTTTCAGCAGAGGAAGCACTAGATTGTTTACAAAATAAGCTAACTAATTGCCTAACCCTAATTGTCACGGATATTAATATGCCTGGGATGAATGGGCTAGAAATGCTCAAACTGATTAAAGAAAAATATCCCGATTTAAAAGTATTTATCATTACTGCTTATGATGATGAAGATTATCATTTAACTGCGAAAGAGTATGGTGCTGATGGCTATATTACCAAGCCAATTGAATTTAATCAACTAAAGACAAAAATACTTAATATAGGTTCTTCAGTACCTATTATGCAGGGCAAAATTATTAGTTAGATATCAAAGCTAAATTTAAAAATAAAGCTCAAAAGCCAAAAGCAGTAAGTAAGTGGGCGCAAATAATCATCACTGGCTCGTAGTTGTGCTAAAGCGCAAGACAGCGCAACTACGAGCCAAATACAGAGATTTTACTTTTAGTTACATAGTTTGGTTTTATCTTGCTTACCTACTTACCCAATTGCTAAAAGATTAGTAAATTATGTTCATTTTTATTGTTTAATAAGGGTTTCATGGGTTTTTTGAAGGTAATGTACTATAAAATGTAATGAATAGCCTTAATTTATAAATACTCTTAATCATTTAAAAAACTATGCCAGCTAAAATCCTGGTTGTGGATGATGAGCCTGATTTAGAAATCTTGCTCCGCCAAAAATTTAGAAAAAAAATTAGAGAAAAGCAATTTAATTTATTTTTTGCGCGTAACGGTGTTGAAGCATTAGACAAATTACAAGTAGAGCCAGATATAGATATAGTATTAACTGATATCTATATGCCTCACATGGATGGGTTAAGTTTAATAACTAAACTTAATGAATTATATCCCATGATTAAAGCAGTAATTATTTCTGCTTATAGTGATATTGATAATATCAGATATGCGATGAATCGCGGTGCTTTTGACTTTTTAACTAAACCAATTAATTTTCAGGATTTAGAAATTACTACTCATAAAACTCTGCAACATGTGCAGAAAATGAAAGCCATTAAGGAACAGGAACTTTTAGCACAACAAGCTCAAGGTGAGTTATTAATTCGTCTACAAAAAGAAGTCAGAGTCCGCCAACAAGCAGAAGAAGCATTGCGTGCCAGCGAAGCCAAGCTAGCTCAATTTCTGGAAGCTGTCCCAGTAGGCATTTTTGTAGTTAATGGCAATGGCCAACCCTTCTACGCCAATCAAACCGCCAAGCAAATACTTGGTAAAGGAATTGTGCCAGAAACTACAGCCTCTAAATTGAGTGAAATTTATCAAGCCTATATATCAGAGAAAGAAGAGTTATATCCCACAGAACAGCACCCGATTGTGCAAGCATTGAACGGTGAGAGTACCACTGTCGATGATATGGAAATTCACCAAGCTGACAATATTATTCCGCTTGAGGTGTCGGCTACGCCAATTTTTGATGAAAAGGGAAAAATTATCTATGCTATAGCTGCTTTTCAAGATATCACACAACGGAAACGTTCAGAAGCAGAGCGGACACGGTTAATTGCAGAGTTAGGAATCAAAAATCTGGCTTTGCAAGATGCAAAAGAAGAATTAGCAAAATCAAACCAAAATTTAGAACAAAAAGTTAAAGAACGCACTCAAGAATTATCACAAACGCTTGAAATTCTGAAAGCTACCCAAGCAGAACTGATATTTGAAAACGCGTTGCTAAGAAGTGCGGAAGAATCTTCAAATTTTGATTATCAAGTTGGGGGAAGCTTACCTATGGATGCACCGACTTATGTGGTGCGTTCCGCAGACCGTTACCTTTATAAAGCATTAAAATCTGGAGAGTTTTGTTATACCCTAAATGCCCGACAAATGGGCAAATCAAGCTTGATGGTACGTATGATACACCATCTTCAGCAAGAAGGATTGAGTTGTGCAGCAGTTGATATTACTCGTTTGGGTAGCGAAAATATTACTCCTGCTCAATGGTATAAGGGATTAGTAGTGGAATTGTGGCAGAGTTTTAATTTATTAGACAAAATTAATTTTAAAGATTGGTGGTCTGAGCAAAAAGATTTATCACCTGTGCAATGTTTAAGTCGATTTGTTGAAGATATATTACTTAAGCAAGTGACAACTGAGCAAATTTTTATTTTCATTGATGAAATTGATAGTATTTTAGCCTTAAAATTCCCTGTTAATGATTTCTTTGCCTTGATTCGTTTTTGTTATAATCAGCGCAGTCTTAACCCAGAATATCGGCGTTTAACCTTTGCTTTGTTTGGTGTGGCTACACCCTCAAATTTAATTACTGATTATCAAATAACACCATTTAATATTGGTAAGATAATTCAATTAGATGGCTTTCAATTACACGAAGCTCAACCTTTACTACAAGGATTAACACCAAAAGTTAGCAATCCGCAAGTAGTGCTAAAAGAAGTATTAGCTTGGACTAATGGGCAACCTTTTTTAACTCAAAAGCTTTGTAAAATTATCCGTAGTTGTACATCGGTGATACCGACAAACTCTGAAGCAGTTTGGTTGGATAATTTGGTGCGATCGCATATCATCGACAATTGGGAATCTCAAGATGAGCCTGAGCATGTGCGAACTATCCGCGATCGCATCCTCAAGAATACTCTCTACCCTGTTGCCTTACTAGAACTATATCAGCAAATTCTCCATCATGGGCAGATGGGTGTTATCGATAGCCCAGAAGAGAGGGAGTTGCTGTTGTCGGGGTTAGTAGTTAAGCAACAGGGGGTGTTGAAAGTTCATAATCGGATTTATGAATTGATATTTGATAGTACTTGGGTTGAGGGTTGTATGGGGAAAGTTGTTTGAATTTTGGGACGTATAACCTAGTAAGTAATTGTGCAAATTAAATTAAACATAATAATTGGCTTAATGCTATATAAGTCCAGGGCTATTTCATTCTATTTTTACGGCAGTTTTTAGGAATCTTTTTCAGAAAAATAAGAATTTAAACGCGATTTCAGTTGAGAACCGTAGTTTTTGCCCTCACCCTAAATCCCTCTCCCACATCTTTGAGAGGGACTTTGAAAACGTCACATTTTAGAATGAAATAGCCCTGATATAAGTCAATAGGCTTGGGTTAAGGATTTTTGGTATTTATTTTACGTATGTAGAGACGTTGCAATTGCTTCTACAATGGGGTTATACCATTTTCAGCCCATTTCGTCGCCCCGTCAGCAACATTTGACGCTGATTTTTGAGCCAGCTTGATGTTAAGTTTATTGACTTGCTTGTTTATTACTCAGCATTTTGATAACAAATAATACAAAATCATCTTTTTTGAGATATTTTATGCTTTTATTTCCTAATAATTCCCATTAGCGATCGCTACATTGAGAATGTTGTACCGAAAGCCAATAAACAAGTTACAAAAATTCATCCAAAAACCAAGTTATTTACATATAGGGGTTTTTCTGGCGACTCTATTGAGCATCATATTGTTCAGTTGGGTAGCACTCTCGCAGCAACCAGTTACCCTGAATATATTAATGACTGCCCCTGATGCCCAACCTTGGAGGCAGGGTTTGATTAAAGACTTCGAGGCTGATAACCCAGGTATTCGTATTAATCTGGTTGAAGGGCCCAATGCCACAAATTTGCTCGAAGACCTGTATACCTCATCTTTTATCTTGGGTGAATCCCCTTATGACCTGATAAATATGGATGTGATCTGGACATCCAAGTTTGCTGCTGCTGGATGGTTGCTACCTTTAGGCGATCGCATTTCTAAAAAGGAGTTGGCAGCATTTTCACTCCAGGATGTAGAAGGGGGACGTTATCAAGACAAGCTGTACCGCATTCCAGTGCGTTCGGACGTAGGAATGCTCTACTACCGGAAAGATTTAATCAAACAAGCAGGATTAAAACCGCCAGAAACCTTTGATGATTTGATCCGAATTTCTCATGTCTTGCAAAAGAAAAAGGAGGTAAATTGGGGCTATGTTTGGCAAGGTCGCCAATATGAAGGACTTGTGGCAATGTTTGCAGAAGTCCTTAATGGCTTTGGTGGCTTCTGGGTTAATCCCGACACCCTCGAAGTTGGATTAGATCGACCAGAAACATTACGAGCCATTGAGTTTCTGCGTAGTACCGTTAAAGAAGGTATTTCGCCTCCTGGAGTCACAACCTACCAAGAAGAAGATACCCGACGCTTGTTTCAAAGTGGTGAAGTAGCATTTTTACGCAGTTGGCCTTATGCATGGCCTTTAGCCCAGGCAGAAAATTCGCCAATCCGGGGCAAAATTGCGATTAAACCGATGGTTCATGCTCCTGGGAAGAGGGGAGCAGCAAGTCTTGGAGGCTGGGGTTTAGGGATTGCAAAATCTTCTCAACATCCTGAAGAAGCTTGGAAAGCAATTCAGTATTTTACCAGTCGAGAAGCACAGCGCCGATTCATTTTAAGTGCAGGCTATGTGCCAAGCCGCCGGGAATTATTTACAGACCCAGAGATTGTTGCTAAATACCCCCACTATCCGCAGTTATTGGAGGTCGTAGACAATGCAGTTTTACGTCCCCCGATCGCCCAATATGCTCAAACATCAGATATTTTACAGCGTTATCTCAGCGCCGCCTTATCTGGTCGAATGAATTCTGAACAAGCAATGCAAGCTGCTGCTGCTGAAACGCGCCGATTGCTGGGGCAGGGGGCAGGGGGCAGGGGGAAAAGAATTAATAGCCAGTTCCCAATGACAAATGACAAATAACAAATGACAAATGACAAATGACAAATTTACATACACTTAGAAGTCGAGAACAACACACAGCCTGGATATTACTAACACCCGCATTGTTGCTGCTGTTGTTTGTATTTGCCTACCCGATTTTACGAGCATTTTGGTTAAGCGTATTTACTAAAAATTTGGGAACAGAATTACAACCTGTATTTTCTGGTTTAGACAATTATGTGCGGATGGCGGGAGATGGTCGTTTCTGGCAGAGTTTGTGGGCGACAACCGTGTTCACAACAGCATCAGTAATCTCAGAACTACTGCTAGGACTGGGGATTGCCCTAATTCTCAATCAGGCGTTTTTTGGGCGGGGCATAGTGCGTACAATTGCCATCATCCCTTGGGCTTTGCCTACCTCTCTGATTGGTCTGGCGTGGGCTTGGATTTTTAACGACCAATTTGGGGTTGTAAACGATATTCTGGGGCGGTTGGGGCTGATCGAGACGGGGATTAACTGGTTAGGAGATCCAACGCTGGCGATGATCGCAGTGGTTTTTGCTGATGTTTGGAAAACTACGCCGTTTATCAGTATCCTGTTGCTAGCTGGGTTGCAATCGATATCACAAGACCTTTATGAAGCTTACTCAGTCGATGGGGCAAATGCTTGGCAAAGCTTCCGCAATATTACGCTGCCACTGCTGCTGCCGCAAATCTTAATTGCAATGCTATTTCGGTTTGCTCAAGCTTTCGGAATTTTCGACTTGATTGCTGTAATGACCGGGGGTGGCCCTGGCGGCTCTACGGAAGTGGTGTCATTGTATATTTATTCTACAGTGATGCGCTACTTAGATTTTGGTTATGGAGCAGCCCTTGTAGTAGTGACATTTTTAATATTGATTGCTGCGGTAGCGATCGCTAGTTTCTTCCTAAACAAATACCGTGCCAAAACATCAGCAGCCATTTAACCCATGAGTGTAACTCCACAAGCAGTTCCAACTACTCCAAAACCAACGCGGGAAACCAAGTTTTCTCTTAAAAAAATCTTGCTACTCATAATAGTTATATTAATAGTAGTCTTCAGCCTTGCGCCAGCCTTATGGCAATTACTCACCTCATTTAAAGTGAATGAGGATATTGCCGCCGTTCCTACTGTCTATTTTCCCACACGATTCACTTTCAATCACTACATTGAGTTATTCAGTCGTCGTCCATTTTGGCGCTACATCTTCAACAGCGCCTTTGTCTCAATTACTTCTACAACTGTCGCAATAGCCATCGGCGCACCTGCGGCTTATGCCCTTGCACGGTTACGCCCTTGGGGTGAACGAGTTATCCTCGCCAGCGTTCTAATTGTTACCTTATTTCCTGGAATTCTCTTGTTCTTAGGACTGTTAGAAATTATCCAAGCGCTTAGATTGGGTAACAATTATCTGGCGCTGATTATACCCTATACTGCCATCAATTTGCCGCTAACAATTTTGGTGCTGAGAAGCTTTTTTCAACAATTGCCAAAAGATTTAGAAGATTCCGCTAGAGTCGATGGCTATAACACCTTTCAACTACTATGGCAAATCGTGTTGCCTATGACCCTTCCCGCCTTAGTGACTACTGGAATCCTCACCTTTATTTTTGCTTGGAACGAGTTTATTTTCGCCCTGACATTTATGACTCGTGAAGAGTTGAAGACAATTCCCGTTGCTGCTGCTCAGTTGGGTGGTGCGACAATATATGAAATTCCTTACGGCCCGATCGCTGCTGCAACTGTTGTAGGAACCTTACCCCTGATTTTACTAGTTTTGTTTTTCCAGCGCCGGATTGTCCAAGGTCTTACCGCTGGTGCTGTGAAAGGATAAGGGGAAGCAGGGGGGGAGAATAATAATTTCTGACAAATGACCAATGACAAATGACCAATGATATCATGTCCGCATAATTAGTTATGATTCCCACAGTCATTGCACCCCACCCCTTAATCCCCTCCCCGCTTGCGGGGAGGGGAGACAAAGCGTAGCTTTGGCGGGGTGGGGTTCTTCGGATTTAGTAAGTAATCAAGCGGACATGATATGACCAATGACCAATGACCAATGACAAATGACCAATGACAAATGACAAATGACAAATGACAAATGACAAATGGCTAAACTCGAACTCAAAAACTTAAACAAAACCTATAATCCTAAAGTTGTCCCTGTTAAAGACGTTAGCTTAACTGTAGATAACGATGAGTTTCTCACTTTACTTGGCCCTTCTGGCTGTGGCAAATCCACCGTCCTACGCATGATTGCGGGTCTTGAAGAACCTACTCGCGGTCAGATCAAGATTGGGGAAGTGGATGTCACCTATAAACCAGCAGCCGATCGCAATATTGCAATGGTATTTCAAAGCTATGCCCTCTATCCTCACATGAGTGTATACGAAAATCTCGCTTCTGGACTCAAGCTGAAAAAAGTACCAGCTACAGAAATTAAACAGCGAGTCGCAGAAGTGGCAGAAGTTTTAGGATTAACAGAGTTAATGAACCGCAAGCCTGGTAAAATGTCTGGAGGTCAACGGCAACGGGTTGCTGTCGGTCGTGCTTTGGTGCGTAATGCCGATGTATACCTGCTGGATGAACCTTTAAGCAACCTGGATGCACTACTGCGAGAAAGAGTCCGAGCCGATATCAAGCAAATTTTTGCAGCACAAAAAGTGCCAGTTGTCTACGTCACTCACGACCAAACCGAAGCGATGACGCTCTCCACGAAAGTTGCATTGCTCAACGATGGCTATGTCCAGCAACTAGACCCGCCTGAGAGGATTTATAACCATCCCGCTAATCTATTTGTGGCTGGATTTGTTGGTAGTCCGCAAATGAATTTACTGACTTTACCTTGTCGGGGACAATATGCGATCGTGGGTAACTTCCAAGTACTTCTCCCAGATATACCAACAATACCACCGCAGATTGTTCTAGGAATCCGCCCAGAAGATGTCCGCATTGCTCAACCAGGTGATACCCAGACTATCCAAGGGCGAGTATTTTTAGTGGAAAACTTGGGTATGCACTATTTAGTCAGTGTCAGGATTGAGGGTTCACAAACCGGAGCGATTACGGTACGTGCTTTGTTGCCAACAGACCAAAATTGGAGTGCGGAAGATATTACATTAGCATTGCCTCTTGAAGATATTCACTGGTTTGATGTTCAATCTGGCCATGCTCTTGTTAAAAGACAAATGTTAGGTGTTAGCAGCTAGTAAGCTAAAACACGGCGTTGCAGGGGAGGAGAAAAAACAAAACTATGTAACGAAAAGTAAAATCTCTGTATTTGCTCGTAGTTGCGCTTTAGCGCTTTAGCGCTTTAGCGCAACTACGAACGATGATTATTTGCACTGGCTTACTTATATGCAAGTATTACTTGCTGTTCAGTAGGCGAGAGGGAATGAAGTTGGCAATGGGAAAAACCAGCATTGTTAAACATACTTTCGTACTCTGCAAATGTATAGGCATCGCCACTAGGGGTTGTTGCTAACATGACTAAGCTAAAAGCAGCAATATCAGGTGGCGTAATGCGGTCAGAGTTAGGAATAAAATCAAAAACGATAACTTTTCCATCAACAACCAGCGAAGTCTTAATCTTTCTTAGTAGCTGTTCACAGGTTGCTACATCAAAATGATGTAAGAAGTTAGGCAGTAAAACCAGATCGTAGTCATTGCCGTAATCTACTTCAAAAGCGCTACCGACAATTGTATGATACCGCGAACCTACTCCTTTTATCCTGGCGTTTTCTTTAGCAACCTCTAAAACAGATGCCCAATCAAGACCAAAAATTTCGGCATTAGGGTTATGTTGGGCAATCGCAATACCAAATAAGCCATGACTTGCTGAAATATCTAACACTTTCAGAGGCTCTATTTTATTCTCATTCACCAACTGAGCGATTAATTGTGCGGGGTTTGCCATCATTGCTGACATAGCTTTTGCAAATTGCACCCATACTGGATGTTCTGGCGATATAATTCCTTCAGACGATACGGCAGTTCCTCCCTTAAGGACAGCAGCAGTCAAGTTATTGAAGCCGTTAGTTATCATCGGAGATAGTAAAAATTCAACTACATCTCCCATGTAAAATTTGCTTTGCCGATCTAAAAACATCGCTGAATCTGAAGTGAGCCTATAGCCTTCTGCTTCCTTTGTCATAAAGCCGATAATCACCAAGTTATCGCACAACATTCGCATACCTCGTTCGGAGGTTTGACACTTTTGTGCCAGTGATTGACTCGACTCTATTCCTTGACTGATGGCAGTAAAAACATTCAATTCAACTCCGGCTTTAATTGCCGCGCTGCGTTGGTAAGCGTTAACTGTATTGAAGAATAGTGCAGGTGAGGGTGTTGACATATAATAAAGCTTTTTCAATGACGAAATATAATCAGCGATCGCCTCTCAAACAACTGGGTATTGTTAGGCGATCGCCATTATGATATGATACCTTTGAGTTTTATAGATTTAAAAGATAAGATTTATAGTGCTTAAATCTTTTGCCTCACCCCCAGCCCCTCTCCCAAAAATGCGAGAGGGGAGACATAATTTTAGTTCCCTGAATCCCAAAAATGGGAGAGGGGAGAAATAATTTTAGTTCCCCGAATCCCAAAAATGGGAGAGGGGA
>NZ_JBALFF010000019.1:0-21648 GCF_036916975.1 Nostoc sp. | reverse complement strand
GAAATTATGAAGGTAGTTCTGGCAAGGGTTGTAGAGTTTTTGTTTACATAACTTTACAACGTGTCCCATTTTGCACGTATCCCGGCTGTACCCCTTAAACAATCAGGAGAAGTATTTATCATCTGTAGCAG
Source organism: Nostoc sp. (assembly GCF_036916975.1). Lineage (GTDB taxonomy): Bacteria > Cyanobacteriota > Cyanobacteriia > Cyanobacteriales > Nostocaceae > Nostoc. The sequence goes on along the minus strand of NZ_JBALFF010000019.1, from coordinate 21,517 downwards.
TGTAGGGATACCTTGTAAAACTGGAACTGAGCAATCATTTGCTTCTATCCATTTAGCAATGGGGAAGACTACTGGAGCCGCAACAAATCCATTAGGAAGGTTAGGCATTAATGAAGTAATCCACTGACTAAACATTTTTTGATGGTAAATACTTTGAGAAGTCGGACTATTGTCAACTGCTACCCAGTTGTTTCCTTCACGTCGTTTCCATTTATCTTTGTAAGCGCTAAATGATCCTTTCCAGGTTTTGACCTCTACTAAAAAAACACCACCCTCACCGATAATTAGATGGTCTATTTCCGTTAGAGAGCCTGAGTTAGTGGGGATTAAAGCATTATTAAATATCACCCATGTATCGGGGAAAGATTGCAAAAGTAGTGATACTCCCCATTCCCCCATATTGCCTTTGAATTTATTTGTTGCTTGGTTCACTTCAAACATGAATGAACCCAATCCACCTAAAAAGCCATCACCTAATGTTTCATGAATTTCTTGGTGTTTTGTAGATTTTTTGGTGTCGATTTTTTCTTTGAATACTGCCCTAAGTGAGGGTGATTGTTGAAGAGTTCTCATCAAAGTTTTGGTAATATTTATTAGTAACCGCCATTTTTAGGGTTCTCAGAATTGGAGGGCAATCACTCTCCCCAATGGCTATCAAGACCCCCAAGCCAAACAGTTAATTACCAAATTCCTTCATGTCAAACATTTGTGAGTAGTGGCAACTGGTACATCATAACCAAGGGCAATAAAACTAACCAGACAATAAAGACTGAATTTCTCCTTGAATATTTCCACGGGCAAATGGTTCGGCGAACTCTGACATTAAAGGCGTAAAGTAGATATGCGATCGCTGTAAAAATTGTTCTAAAACCTGCTGACGACCTGTGATATAATCCGCCTCTGCCATCCAGCCATATTCCTGGCGAATGGCATAGGCGTATTCTCTATACTCCACTTGGTTAGTAGCCAAAATCGCTAAATCGGCATCAAGTAGAACTTGGCTATCATAGTCATCCACCGCAGCTTGGTGGTCTTTAGTGTTCATAATGATACGGGTAACAGTAGCTATAGTACTTTCTGGAATACCCAAATTACTCAGCAATTCAAAAGCATAGTCTGCACTTCGTTGTTCATTATCTTGAGCTTGAGTGTCATATACTACATCGTGAAACCAAGCAGCCAGTCGAACAGCAGCTAGATTGTTGGTGTAGCCTTGCAAAATCCCAATTGTGGTGAAGACGCGATCAATGTGTTTGATTGTATGGTAGTAGCGACCAGGAGTAGAGTAAGCTGCAACCAAATCATTAAAAGCTTTCTCAGCCGCTATTTGGTCAACACCAAAGGGTTGGAGTGTGTGTTGCCAGTTAGAAAATAAGATATGCGTAAGGTTTTCTGTAGGCATAAACGTAGTATCCACACTCTTAGTATGGCTGAGTTAATCTCTTGTGCTGCAACATCTGTCTAATCAAGTTAGAAATAGCTCAACCAAAGGATAACACTTGTCAGTCATTGGTCATTGGTCATTGGTCATTGGTCATTGGTCATTGGTCATTGGTCATTGGTCATTGGTCATTGGTCATTGGGCAAAGAATTCTTATAACTCCAAACTCCTAACTCCTAACTCCTAACTCCTAACTCCTAACTCCTAACCCCCAACTCCAAACTCCAAACTCCAAACTCCAAACTCCAAACTCCAAACTCCAAACTCCAAACTCCAAACTCCAAACTCCTAACTCCTAACCCCCAACTCCCAACCCCCAACTCCCAACTCCCAACTCCCCACTAGATATATGAAAGAGTCAAAATAGAAGACACAGGCTTTCTGCAAAAAGCCCTGCATTAATTAAGGAGTTTATTATCAGTGGTATTACAAGTACAAACAAGCACCTACGAAGCTAAAACCCAAGAAATTGCTAAACAACTTCTAGCAGCAACGTCCGAAAATCGTTCATTTTTTTCTTCCCTGCGGGATCAAATGCGCTGGGATGATAAATTACTAGCTTGGGCGATGAGTAATCCTGGGTTGCGGGTGCAACTATTTCGCTTTATAGATACCTTACCTGCTTTGCATAGTAAATCAGAAATTGCCTCTCATTTACAAGAATATTTAGGCGATGAGTCTGTAGAATTACCGGCAGCTTTGAAGGGGATGCTAAACTTTGCTAACCCCGACTCGATGCCGGGACAAGTTGCGGCGACAACCGTTGGTACAGCCGTTGAAACTCTTGCTCATAAATATATTTCTGGGGAAAATATTAAACAAGTCATCAAAACTGTTGAACGACTGCGAAAAGAGAAAATGGCTTTCACTATTGATTTACTTGGTGAAGCAGTAATTACCGAAGCCGAAGCGCAGTCTTATCTAGAACGCTATCTAGAATTAATGCAACAATTGGTGGAAGCATCAAAAAATTGGTCAGCTATCCCGGCTATTGATGAGGCTGATGGCGAAGTAATCCCAAAAGTTCAGGTTTCTGTGAAGTTAACGGCGTTTTATTCCCAATTTGACCCATTAGATGCTAAAGGTAGTGAGGAGCGAGTTAGCGATCGCATTCGTATTCTCTTACGTCGTGCTAAAGAATTAGGTGCAGCTGTCCATTTTGATATGGAACAGTATGCCTATAAAGACATAACTCTCAGCATCCTGAAAAAACTGCTACTAGAAGAAGAGTTTCGCCAACGCACAAATATTGGCATAACTATACAAGCATATCTGCGTGATAGTGAGCAAGATACTAAAGACGTAATTTCTTGGTTGAAAGAACGTGGTTATCCCCTGACAATCCGGTTGGTGAAAGGCGCATATTGGGATCAAGAAACTATCAAAGCAGCGCAGAAGCATTGGAAACAGCCAGTTTACAACGACAAAGCGGCAACTGATGCTAACTTTGAAACCATCACTCAGTTGTTGTTAGAAAATCATCAATATGTGTATTCTGCCATTGGTAGCCATAATGTGCGATCGCACTCTCGCGCCATTGCCATAGCTGAAAGTTTAAATGTCCCCCGCCGTCGCTTTGAATTACAAGTCCTCTACGGTATGGGTGATAAAGTTGCCAAGGCTTTGGTTGACAGGGGTTATCGAGTCAGAGTTTACTGCCCCTACGGTGAATTATTACCTGGAATGGCGTATTTAATTCGCCGATTGTTAGAAAATACCGCTAATAGTTCTTTCTTACGGCAAAATCTCGAAAATCGACCAATTGAAGAATTATTAGCACCGCCAATTGTCAAAGATGAAAAGAACTCTTCAACTCCTAACTCCATTCCCAACTCCTCACTCCTAACTCCTAACTCCATTCCTAACTCCTCACTCCCAACTCCTAACTCCTCACTCCTAACTCCTAACTCTATTCCTAACTCTCACTTTCTCGGTGCTGCTGATACCGATTACGCCCAGGAAGAGGTAAGAACGAAAGCCGCGCAAGCTTTCCAAAACGTTCGCCAACAGTTGGGTAAAACTTATTTACCCCTAATTAATGGCGAATATGTTAATCCGCCGGAATTTGTTGATTCTCTCAATCCTTCTAATTTCAGCGAGGTAGTTGGTAAAGTTGGGTTGATTAGCGTTGAACAAGCAGAACAGGCGATGCAAGCTGCCAAAGCTGCGTTTCCTGGGTGGAAGAAAACACCAGCTAAACAACGCGCTGATATTTTGCGGAAAGCAGGTGATTTGATGGAACTCCGCCGCGCCGAACTTTCCGCTTGGATGGTTTTGGAAGTTGGGAAACCAGTTAAGGAAGCTGATGGAGAAGTTTCGGAAGCCATAGACTTCTGTCGGTACTATGCTGATGAGATAGAACGGTTAGATGAAGGTGTGAATTACGACATTCCCGGTGAAACTAATCGTTATATTTACCAGCCACGGGGTATTGTTGTAGTGATTTCTCCCTGGAACTTCCCGCTAGCGATCGCTTGTGGAATGACTGTTGCAGCTTTGGTTTCAGGCAATTGTACTCTCCTAAAACCTGCGGAAACATCTTCTGTGATTGCAGCCAAACTCACAGAAATCTTGGTAGATGCTGGTTTTCCCAAAGGTGTATTTCAATACGTACCTGGCAAGGGTTCGCAAGTCGGCGCTTATTTGGTAAATCATCCAGATACTCATGTAATTGCTTTTACGGGTTCCCAAGAAGTCGGCTGTAGAATTTACGCAGAGGCAGCAATCTTAAAACCCGGACAAAAGCACATGAAACGCGTGATTGCGGAAATGGGTGGCAAGAATGCGATTATTGTCGATGAAAGTGCTGATTTAGACCAAGCGGTTGTGGGGATAGTGCAATCAGCATTTGGTTACAGTGGACAAAAATGTTCTGCTGCTTCCAGGGTGATTGTGCTGCAACCGATTTATGATGCCTTTGTGCAACGATTGGTAGAAGCGACAAAATCTCTGAATATTGGGGAAGCAGAGTTACCGAGTACACAAGTTGGGCCTGTGATTGATGCTAATGCCCGCGATCGCATCCGCGAGTATATTGAGAAGGGTAAGGCAGAAGCGCAATTAGCCTTGGAATTACTAGCACCCGCACAAGGATACTTTATCGGGCCAGTCATCTTTAGTGAAGTATCGCCAAATGCGGTAATTTCCCAGGAAGAAATTTTTGGCCCGGTGCTGGCGGTAATTCGGGTGAAAGATTTCCAAGAAGCGTTAGCAGTCGCCAACGGGACAAACTACGCCTTGACTGGAGGACTTTATTCTAGAACACCTTCACACATTCAGCAGGCAGAGACAGAATTTGAAGTCGGGAATTTGTACATTAACCGCAATATTACAGGAGCGATCGTTGGGCGGCAACCCTTTGGTGGATTCAAACTTTCTGGAGTAGGTTCTAAAGCAGGCGGTCCTGATTACCTCTTGCAATTTTTGGAACCACGCGCGGTAACAGAAAATATTCAGCGTCAAGGTTTTGCACCAATTGAAGGTGCTGATTAAATAATTCGTAATTCGTAATAGAGCCTCCGGCACGCTGCGCGGTTTTCATGCCCAAAGGGCTGTACGTAATTCGTAATACCTCAACTTCGCTCGACACAAGGAAAGTCAATTTTGTTTTGTAATGAAGAGTGCTGTTGTGGGGACGGTTTCCGACTCGCATTACAACGTGCGATTTAACGCCAATCGCATTACTTGCTTATTTTTTGAACTGGGGGACTTAAACCCACGGAACCAGTTAAAGTTTGTAGGGTGGGCAATGCCCACCTTTTTTTATTACTAAATACAGAAAGAGTTTCATGAGTAATTTAGTCATAAAAGTTGCTGATTTCCCTGAAGAATTTCCAGCGATCGCAGCAATTAGAAAATCAGTTTTTCAGGAAGAACAAGGGGTAAATCCCGCTTTAGAGTTTGATGGCAAAGATGAAATATCTCAGCATTTGATTGCTTATTTAGATCAAAAAGCTGTGGGTACTACCAGAATTAGATATTTAGATGATAAAACTGCCAAAATAGAAAGACTTGCTGTTTTGTCTACAGCTAGAGGACAGGGTATTGGTAAAAAAATTATGATTAAGGCACTAGAGGTTATTGCTAATAAAAATATTCCAGAAGTTGTAATTCACGCCCAAGAATATATAAAAGTTTTATACCAAAAATTGGACTTTGTAGAAGAAGGACAAATATTTGAAGAAGCTGGGATTCCCCATGTGATAATGAGAAAAATTTCTACTTATAGGAGTATGATTTGATTTCTGAAAAAGCTCGCTCTCAACTCGAAAAGCATTATTCTGTATTCCCCACTCCCCACCTATTATTTTCATTTTACAATATCTCTTTGGGACTAAAAATATGAATGCGATCGCTCCGGTCTAAATTGGTGTTTCATTAATCTGAAAATCGCTATAACTCAAATATCGTGTCAATATTGACTCTAATTGAACTACCCGAATTGGTTTGAGAAGATAGTCGTTAGCACCAGCTTGCAGAATAGAAAGCTTCTCCTCTGAAAGTTCACTAAAGCCCATCATTACCACCTGCAAATCTGGGAAATAAGGCTCTTGTTTGAGAACATTTAGCAAATCACAGCCACTAGTATCACCTACTAGCTGGATATCCAACAAAATCAAGTTTGGCTGGAGGTTTCGCACTTGTTCTAAAAAGTTATTTACGCTGTCTATCCACTTAACTTGATAGCCAATTGTCTGGAGATAATCTTGCAATACTATGGCTGTATTTTCTTCTTCTTCCACAAGTAAAATGATTTGATTGTGGGGGGTAGCTGGAGAGGATGTTAATGCTGTGTCTTGCTGATATCCTTCATTTTGCTCTGTTTGTATATTCACTGGATTTGGTAGAATTGGTAGAAATATAGTGAACTGACTACCTTTTCCCAAAGTCGATATAACAGTTACATCTCCACCATGCAAACGCGCTAATTTGCGTGTTAAAGCTAAACCCAAACCAGTGCCTTCATACTGCCGATTTAAGCGACTGTCAAGCTGTTTAAACGGTTCAAATAGAAATTCAAACTGATTTGAGTCTATACCAATTCCAGTATCTGAAACTGTAAAAGTTATCCCTTGCGGGACTTTTTTGGCTACCAGCGATACCTGACCGGCTGGGGTGAATTTAATCGCATTGGTGAGCAGGTTGAGTAGCATTTGCTTAAGGCGCCGTTCATCACCAATACAAACATCCTCTTCTATGTCAATTTTACAGGTGAGTTGTAATCCCTTTTCTGCGGCGCGATCGCGCACTGTCCATATAGCATAATTACATAAATCTGACACTGGCAAAGGTGAAACTGACAGTTCCTCTTTCTCTGCTTCTACCTTAGATAAATCGAGGATATCGTTAATCAGTGCCAGCAGATGTTCACCACTACTATATATACAACTTACATATTCGTTCTGCTTTTCATTGAGAGAGCCAACTATTTCTTCTTGCAACAACTGCGACAAACCCATAATTGCATTAAGAGGCGTCCGCAACTCATGGCTCATGGTTGCTAAAAATTCACTTTTTGCTCGATTGGCAGCTTCTGCTGCTTCTTGAGAAGCCCGAAGTTTCAACTCTGTTTCCTTACGTTCAGTAATGTCTTCAATCATCGCTAGAAAAAACTCAGGTTCGCCATTGCTGCCTGGTATAACAGAAACAGAGATATGAGTCCAAATTAAGCTACCGTTTTGATGCAGGCAGCGTTTTTCCATCTCAATCCGATGTCTTTCGACAAACTGTTCCTGATGTTTAGAGGGTTGAAAGCCTACCCTCGAAGTTCTCTTCAAGTTTGTATTCATTCCTGACATTAGTTGTTTGTAAAGTTTTAAATCCTCCCTTTGTATGGAAATGTAATCTGTAAAGCGCTTGCCGTATAACTCTTCTTTGCTATATCCTAAAATCTCGCACACTGCCATATTAGTATCGACTATCTGCGCTTTCATATCTATAAGTCCAATGCCGATAGAAGAATGCTCAAAAATCGCTCGAAATTGCGCCTCACTCTGTCGCAATGCTTCTTGTACGAAGTTTCGCTCCTTCGCTTCTATAGCTAGGGTCACGAAATCTGCAATTGAGCCAGCAAAAGTTTCTTCCTCCAAAGTCCATTGGCGTTCTTCGCCTATGTGTTCGTGACACACTACGCCTATCAAACAGCCCTCTAGCCAAATCGGTGCATCCAGTAGGGATGTGATGCCCAAAACTGAAAGATAGGACTCAGATAATTCTCGGGTTCTGCTATCGTTTATGGCATCATCTGCGGCAAGGGTACGTTCTTCTTCTAAAGCCTGAAAATAAGCTGGATAATTTTTTTCTGAAAGCGAGTTACCAAAGCTATGCGTCTTGGTGCTTACATCATATAAATCGATGCATTCAATTTTGGAACGTTCTTGATTATATAACCATACACCAACTCGGTTTACTAAAAGCGTCCGAGCAGCAGCCTCTGTGATTTCCTTTAAAGCCCCATTGAGATCACCTTGCTGAAATGTCTTGCTTCTTGCCAGCTGCATCAACGTCTGACTTTGTTTTCGCCGACGATTTTCTTTGATTTGTAAAGCGTTTTGGGACTGGTTACGCTCTTTAATATCTCTAGTTGACACCACCTGCATTAGTTTACCTCAAGAAAAAATAATTTTGCCTTGCAGTTTTATGGAAAAAATAGAACTGTCTTTGTATAACTACAACTACTCGATCTGGTTTTTCATAACCGAATGTATATTTTTTCTAATTAAAATTTATGATTCTGGATGGAAGTTAAAATTAATATTTTTATCATCGCTTCTATTACTTGATGCTAGTGATTTTTGCCAGGGGATAATTAGCATTTCAAAGAATTAGACTATTCAGTAATTATACTATAAACTAGTATAGTATTTTCAATTTAGGTCTAAGGACTAGGATCTGTAACTGATAAGAATTCTGTATAAATGGCATGAGGACTGGAAAGACTCTTCCCAATACCCAATATTGAGTTTAATTTATTGCTGAGTGTTGACTACCAAAACAGGCTTAATTCTCCTAGAGAAAGATGCCTAATGACTCAAATTTTGCGAAAATTGAAGTAACGGCAGGTTTTGTGGAGGTGGAGCGATGACGGATAGTAATGTGAGAATTGTTTCCCTGATTCCGGGTGGAACAGAGATTTTAGCGGCACTAGGCTTGGTTGATGCTATTGTGGGGCGATCGCACGAATGTGATTACCCTCCAGAAATCCTCAATCGCCCCATTTGTACCGAAGCACGCTTAAACTCCAATGCCTCTAGTAGCCAAATTCACGATCAAGTGAGCAATTTATTGCAATCTGCTCTTAGTATTTACCAAATCAAAACAGATGTTTTAGAGAAATTGCAGCCTACTCACATTCTCACTCAAGACCAGTGCGATGTTTGTGCTGTCACCTTACACGATGTTGAAAAGGCAGTTGCTACACTTATTGACAGTAAACCGCAGATTATTTCTTTACAACCCAATCTTCTCCAAGATATTTGGGCTGACATTGAGCGAGTCGGTAACACCTTTGGCGTAGACTCGGTTAATGTCATAGAAAACTTAGAAGCTCGCGTCAAAATTTGTCAGCATAAAATCCAGGGACTTTCGTTAAATGAACAGCCTACTGTCGCCTGTATCGAGTGGACTGATCCTTTGATGATAGCCGCCAATTGGATTCCTGAATTAGTTAACTTAGCAGGAGGACATTCTCTATTTTGCGCTACAGGTCAGCCTTCTCCTATTTTGCCGTGGGAAACACTATTAACAACCGATCCTGATGTAATTGTTTTTATGCCTTGTGGCTTTGATTTAAATCGCACTCGCCAAGAAGCCAATTTATTAACTCAACGTTCAGACTGGGAAAAACTGCACGCTACCAAAGTTGGTAGAGTCTACATCACTGATGGCAATTCTTACTTCAATCGTCCAGGTCCGCGACTGGTAGATTCTCTAGAAATTTTGGCAGAAATTTTGCATCCAGAAATTTTTCAATATGGCTACAAAGGAACCGGTTGGGAAACTTTGTAAAGAAGAATTCACAACTAAAAATCAAAGCCAAAGACACTTTGCCGAAGCGTTAGAATTCACTATGAATTCGAGTCTGGCTGAGTGATATTTATTAAACCCAGATAACCCCACCCCGCCAAAGCTGTGCTTTGTCTCCCTAAGAGCTTGCGAGGAGGGGGTTATTTTATTATGGGTAATTTGGCGGACATAATTATGATATTTAAAACCTTGGCGGGTTCCAATCCCCCACGAAGAGTAATTCTGATTTCTGGATTCTGGATTCGGAATTCTTCTTTAAGGTGTTTGTTCAGAATCTGCCGATGGTTCATTGTTAAATAAAAGCAGGCGTGCAGCGAGGATGGCAAATCCCACAGCAGCGATCGCTTTTAACAAGCGCGTAGGTAATAATTCTGCTACTGCACCTCCTGCTAATGCTCCCAACAGACTTGTCAACAGCAATGCGCCTGCTGCACCCAAAAATACTGCACGCCCAGAATTATAACGTCCTGAAAGTGCGATCGCCGCTAGCTGACTTTTGTCACCCAATTCTGATAAAAAAACTGTAATAAAGCTTAGTCCTAAAAGATGCCAATTCATATTGTTAAAATAATTCGTAATTCGTAATTCGTAAATTTTGTTTTGTAATGGGGATTTAACCCCAATCGCATTACTTACCGGTTTTAGAACCGGGGGACTTAAACCCACGGAACTAGTTAAGTGGGAGTGGGGAGTGGGGAGATGAGGGACATGAGGGAGATGAGGGAGAACTTTTTACTCCTAACTCCTAACTCCAAACTCCAAACTCCTAACTCCTAACTCCAAACTCCAAACTCCTAACTCCAAACTCCAAACTCCAAACTCCTAACTCCAAACTCCTAACTCCAAACTCCAAACTCCAAACTCCTAACTCCAAACTCCAAACTCCTAACTCCAAACTCCTAACTCCTAACTCCTAACTCCAAACTCCAAACTCCAAACTCCAAACTCCAAACTCCAAACTCCAAACTCCTAACTCCTAACTCCTAACTCCAAACTCCAAACTCCAAACTCCTAACTCCTAACTCCTAACTCCTAACTCCTAACTCCAAACTTGTAACTAACCTTGAAATACATCCCAAAAGAGCATTAGGGAAATTACTAACAACATTACGCCTGCTGATTTTTCTACAGTTTTGGGGCTGAGTCGGGTGGCTATCCAACTACCTAAAAGCACGCCTAATAAGCTGGTGGTTATCAGCGCCGCCGCAGATCCCATAAATACCACCCACGGCGAATGAGATTCTGCACTCATTAATAGGGTGGATAGCTGAGTCTTATCTCCAATTTCTGCTAGAAAAATGGTTATAAAAGTTGTACCAAAAACTACTAGTGCTGATTGCTGGTTCTGAGGACTATCGGCAACTACAGCCTGAACTGAGGGAGCGATCGCAGGAGTTAAGTTAAAATCATTGCTGTCTTTGGGTTTTAGCTCGATCTCAGTCTGAGGTATGCCAGAAATGTCCAAAGGAGCAGAGTCAAGTTTCACAAGCAATAGTTTTGTTGCGAGGTTGTTTTCATATTTCTATCATATTCTCAGATTGTTGTAATAAATTGCAACTCCAGATACTAAAACGAACAATCGGGGAGTGTTACAGCCCAACAGTTTTATTGAAGCGTAGTATTTCCAGACTGCGATCGCCGTATACTCCTTCTATTTGCTGGCGACAGCAGTCAATAGCAAAATCGTTAACTTCTTCTGGTTCAACCCCATACATATCTTGAAACACTTCTGATTCCACACGGCAGAAGCGCGGACGATCTGAGTAGATGCGACATTCTCGCGTGGTATGGTCGAAGTTAACGCACCATCCATCTTCGCCTACCATGCTGAGGTAGAGTTCTAGTTCTGGTGGAGAGAGATACTCATCCAAATCTGGACGTTCTGCTGGATCGAGATTACAGCAGGCTCCACATTCTTTTACACATTGCCAAGTTGCCATTTTGGATTGGGGAGTAGGGAGTAGGGAGTAGGGAGTAGGAGGCAGGGGGCAGGGGAGGAAGAACTATGAATTTTTGAGCCATGCCCAATGCCTATTTTACGTTTTTATGTCTTTTCTTATAATTTTGTTAAGTAAATTAAATCTAATAGGCCATAGCCAGATATGATCGATTGCGGGTTTTGTAATTAAGTTATTGAATTTTTTAAGGCAATTGAGAGGAGAAAAAGAAAAATGTTTGACTCTTTGTTTAACGCTTTTACCAGTATCAATTGGGAAGTTATTTTCCAATTGCTGTCCGTGGCGCTAATTGTGATTGCTGGACCAGTGGTAATCTTTTTGCTGGCTTTTCGCAACGGCAACCTATAATAACAGTTCTGAGTGCTGATTGAGAGTTAGGAGTGAGGAGTTAGGAGTGAGGAATTAAATTTTATTCTCAACTCATAACTCATAACTCAAAAATCAGTACTCACAGTGTCACTGTATCACTTGTGATAAGGAACAAAAATTAAATAACATACAATTTATGTCCCTAGCTTACCTCACCCTCAATCCCTCTCCTTATAAAGGAGAGGGAGGCTAGATAATTGGTGAAGTTTTGCATTTTATTTAATCCACGTTCCTAAGTTAATTAAAAACTCCAAACTCCAAACTCCAAACTCCAAACTCCAAACTCCAAACTCCTAACTCCTAACTCCTAACTCCAAACTCCAAACTCCAAACTCCAAACTCCTAACTCCTAACTCCTAACTCCTAACTCCTAACTCCTAACTGATAAAGCCTGAAGGGCAGCTTGGATAATACTGTCATACTGCGGCTGAGAGATATCAACTTCTTTGGCGTTTTGACGATTAGTGCCGAGTAAACCGATTATATGTCCTGGCTGCATGGCTAAGACTTTCCCTTCAGTATTTTTAATTCTTAATTCTGCTTCAATACCGTTTTTATAAAAACCACAAGTATACTGTCGCTGATTGTACTCAAAGGTGGTAATTGACGGGGTAGGTGGCGAAGTAAAAAATTGTTGAAGCTGAATTGGCAATCTGACTCCTATTAATTCTAGCTCGATGGTGGTGTTACCGTTAAAGTAATTTTCTCGTAGTTTGTAAGCAACATCGACTCGCGGCGGTAAGCGGAAATAGTCGCCCCAACGCCAAGCGATCGCTTTAATTTTATACTCCTGATTATCAACAGTTTGGGCAATTGTCAGTTTAATGTGACCCTTACCAACAATTTTTTGCTCAACCACTTGAACATTAGGCGTCCAGAAAACTGGATCGGGGTTGTCCATACCGCAGGGGTGTAGAGCATTAAGCTGTTGATAAAGCTGCTGATTGATGTGATTGAGGTTGACTTCGGCATCAATTTTGAGCAGAGGCTTGAGATGCTGCGGTTCAAGACACTGGTTAGCAAACTCAATCAAACGCGATCGCACCATCTGTAAATTCTCTGCTGGTAAAGAAAATCCTCCGGCTGCTTTATGTCCGCCAAATTTCCCTAGTAAATCGTGACAATATTCCAAAGCTTCAAACACATGAAACTCTGGAATTGAGCGTGCAGAACCGCGTATATGTCCCTCATCCTCATAAGTACCGATGAACACGGGAACGCCGTAGCGTTCTACTAAGCGGGAGGCGACAATCCCAATAACGCCATGATGCCAATTTGGTTGAACAACAATTAATACACGGTCTTGCTGTAGAGATGCAACAAATTCTGTCTCTACATAAGCGATCGCTTCTTGTTCAATTTGCTGACACATCTCCTGGCGAGAGGCGTTGACTTGTTCGCACTGCATTGCAAGTTCCAGCGCCACCCCCATATCATCTGTAGTCAGCAATTCAATCACAGTCTGGGGATTACCAATCCGACCAATAGCATTAATTCGTGGCCCCAAGCGAAACCCGATATCTTCAGGCTTGAGCGATTTTGGATTTTGGATTTTGGATTTTGGATTTTCTCCCCTGCTCCCCTGCTCCCCTGCTCCCTCTCCCCTCGCCTGTACGCCGCCTACCTGAATTAACGCCTGTACTCCAGCTAAGTTGGATTTGGGTAAATGTTGTAAACCACGTTTCACCCAACGGCGATTTACGCCAGTTAAGGGGGCTAAATCTGCGATCGTTCCCAGTGTAAATAGTGCTAGCATCGGCTGGATCAAGCCCTTAGTCTCCCCTAGCTGTTGTGCTAGAGATACTGCCAAGATGTAGGCAACACCAACACCAGCAACACCCCGATAAGGTGAGGATTCGGCTATTAGTTTAGGGTTGAGAATAGCGTTAGCTGGAGGTAATTTTTGGGGGATATCATGGTGATCGGTGATAATCACTGCAACACCAAGTTCTCTAGCTCTAGCAACTGGTTCAAACGCAGAGATGCCATTATCTACAGTCAGAATTAATCCCACCCCTTCGCTGTGGAATTCTTCAACTATGCGTTTATTGATACCGTAACCTTCGTGCATCCGGCTGGGAATAGCATAATCTACTTGTGCGCCTAAAGTGCGGAGACTACGTAAAAGTAGAGCAGTGCTGGTCATCCCATCAGCATCGTAATCACCGCAGATAGCAATTTTTGTTTGAGAAGCGATCGCATTTTGCAACAACTCCAAACTAATCGCCAAATCTGGGAAATCTTCTAACGGCGAAGGTAAGACTAAAGACTCTGGATTTAAAAATGCTTGTACTTGTTCTGGTGTTTCCATACCCCGATTAATCAACAACTGGCTGACAATGGGTGAAATATTTGTCAAACCTGCCAACTTTTGGGCAAAATCTGGTTTTTGTGGATAAAATTGCCAGCGCTGATCGGGTAAGCGCCCGTGAGGCTTTGATAGTTCAGATACAGGTCGGTCTAGCACAATACAAGTTAGGAGTTAGGAGTTAGGAGTTAGGAGTTAGGAGTTAGGAGTTAGGAGTTAGGAGTTAGGAGTTAGGAGTTATAAATTAGGAGTTTTTAATTATTAGAAGTTATAAATTAGGAGTTTTTAATTAAAAGTTATTTCATAACTCATAACTCATAACTCATAACTCATAACTCTTAACTCATAACTCATAACTCATAACATTTCTGTTAAAACACGTTGATTCTACCATCATCCATAATATACAACGAGCGATCGCCTGGAGATCGCAAAGTCGGACGAAGTTCCAGGCGCAATGTGCCAAAGTTGGGTTTCGAGATAATTGCTTGTAGTGATAAACCCTTTTCGCTCCAAAATATCAGAGATGTATTTGGCTCCGTACCCTCTATTTGTTCTAAACTTAATTTTTGTCCTGGACTCAAGGATATTGCATCAGTCCCGGAGGGTTTTTGAATTTTGATTAAGTTAGGTGTGCTATTTATAACTTCAACCTGGATGTGTTGCCCAGGTGTAAACTGAATTGGGTGTGAACCACACTTAGAGGCACAAGTTCGAGCTAAAGTAGCACTGGGATTATGGATTGATGCAACTAGAGCGGTAGCTGCAATTAAGGCAAATGACAGTGGCTTAAACATAATACACAATACAAGTACTAGACTTAAATGTTACTTTAATTAAATACTGTCAAGCCTCAGTATATTTTCCAGAATTACTTTGGTAATTCCCAGGTATTAAATTACTAATTATTTTTTATAAACATCTCCTCTCGCACCAATCGCGTAAATTTCGATGTCTTTGGAATCAATATCGACTGTAAAAATAATTCTGTTATAGAACTAGTATTTGATTTCTGAAAAAACTCCGTACATCTGAAGAGACATTATGGTTATTAGTAGAAGTATCGATGTTGAAGAGTTGTTGCAACTTTACGCGGCAGGGGAAAGAGATTTCTCCTTCATTAACATTGAGGGATCTGATGAATTGTATCGAGCCAATTTGAGCGGAATCAATTTAAGTAATTCGTCCGTTGGCGAGATTTTTATGGAGGAGAGCAATTTGAGTGGAGCTAACCTCAAAGGTGCTCAGTTGGGACAAACCTGTTTGCGAAACACCAACTTGCGAGGGGCTGATCTGACTAGTGCTGATCTCAGATACGTTAACCTTGATGGTGCTGATTTGACCGATGCCAAGTTAACTAACGCTTGTCTGCGAAACGTTGTCATGCGGGGTGCAAATTTGACTGATGCTGACTTGACTGGTGCTGAGATTGAGTTTATTCAGGAGATGGTTAAAGATTCTATTTTCTGTAGAACCATCATGCCAGATGGCAGTATTTACAATGGAACTATTTAAATAAATTATTGGTTTTAATTCTTGAATTTCCACTGTATACCTTTTATTTATCGTTATTAAGACTCAAAGCCTCTCTCCTTGTAGGCTATGGTGTACACACAAGTCTTGTCGCAGCCATATCTTCATTAATAAATCTCGTACTGCGTTTCTATCCCGCCTCGGAATAAATTCCGAGTCTCATAGCTAAAGTCCACTCAAGTGGACTAAATGATTAATTCAGTCCACTTGAGTGGACTTGGGCTATCAGCCCTGAACTTCAGTTCAGGGCGGGATTGCCTGTCTGTGTGACAGTTTCACTCTGATAAAAATGTTGGGTAAAGAATTTTTCGACTTGTGTGTACACCATAGCTCCGACTCGGAGAGAGGTGAAAACTGTAATGCATCCAACCGAGAAACGCTATACCTTTCCCCTTCTGCTGTTATGCCTCTTTAACCAAACCGTCCACTGATATAATCTTCAGCTTCTTTGGTTTGAGGAGAACTGAACATTTGGACTGTAGGATTAAACTCAACTAATTTTCCGCGACGTTTACCATGCTCGTCAATTTCTGTATTGAAGAAAGCCGTGAAATCTGCAATTCTAGAAGCTTGCTGCATATTGTGAGTTACCATAATTATGGTGTATTGCTGCTTAAGTTCTAAGCAGAGTTCTTCTACTTGGCGGCTAGAAATTGGGTCGAGAGCAGAACATGGTTCATCCATTAATAATACATCTGGTTTCATTGCGATCGCACGAGCAATACAAAGCCGTTGCTGTTGTCCGCCAGATAATGCAGTACCCTTCTCTTTGAGTTTATCCTTGACTTCATCCCAGATAGCAGCGCGTCTGAGGGAATCTTCCACCAATTCATCGATGTTACCTTTATAACCATTAGCACGCGGGCCAAAGGAAATATTTTCGTATATTGACTTAGGGAAAGGATTCGGTCTTTGAAAAACCATTCCGATTTGGCGGCGTAATTTTACAGAATTTATCTTAGGATCGTAAATATTGCGATCGCGGTAATTCAGTCTACCCTCAACCTTAGCACCAGGGATTAAATCATTCATCCGGTTGAAGCAACGCAGTAAGGTACTTTTACCACATCCTGAAGG
This sequence comes from Nostoc sp., assembly GCF_036916975.1. GTDB lineage: Bacteria > Cyanobacteriota > Cyanobacteriia > Cyanobacteriales > Nostocaceae > Nostoc. The sequence continues at coordinate 4,806 of NZ_JBALFF010000019.1, read as the reverse complement.
CCCAATAAAAGCAATAATTTGTTTTTCAGGAATCTTTATATAGACATCTAAAAGTGCCAGAAATCCTCCATAATAGACCTTTACACCTTCAACATTGAAGACGCTCTTATCTTGATCTATCGTGGCACTATCTGATTTACTTCTACTATTGCTATAAGTCATTTGCTTGAACTCCAATATCTGTGAATGTATCTAATTAGATATTTAATTACCTAAGTTATTGAAAAGCGTTGTCGAATATAAATTGCTACACCATTTAAAACCAAAATCAAGATTAACAACGCAATAATTGTCGCTGCTGCTGCACTAGCAAAACCCGGTTCAGGACGAGTTATATAACTGTAAATTTGAATGGGTAATGCCATAAATCTCTGAAACAAACCAGGGTTAAAGGTGAGAAAACCCACAGCACCTACAACAATCAAAGAGGCTGCATCACCAATAGCGCGGGATACAGAGATAATCACCCCCGTCAGAATACCAGGAACCGCATAGGGTATAACATGATTACTGATAGTTCGCCATTTTGTCACACCTAATCCGTAAGAAGCATTTCTCAGTGAATCTGGGACAGCACGAATTGCTTCTCTAGAAGTGACAATAATTACTGGTAAAGACAACAAAGATAAAGTAAATGCACCAGAAATCAAAGCGGGGCCAAACCCAAGTAAATAATTGAAAACCCCTAAACCCAGCAATCCATAAACAATAGAAGGTACACCCGCCAGATTACTGATATTAATCTCAATAATTGCTGTCCACCAAGCTCTAGGTGCATACTCTTCTAGATATAAAGCTGCTCCGACACCAATAGGGACAGTAACCAAAATCACAACCAACCCTAAAAGAATGCTGCTGATAATTGCAGGACGAATACCACCTTGGTCAGGAAAACGAGAAGGAGTTTCCGTGAGAAAGCCGGGTGACAAAAATCTGCCTAATCCATCTTTAAAAATATCAAAAAGTAGCAATACTAGGATAAATAAACCAATCAGCAATCCTAATAAAAAAATTACTTCAAATAGTTTTCCTAATGTCTCCCTACTTTGAACATTATCGGTAAATTCTGCCGCAGAATCTAGAGAATCATCTTGTTGATAAGGTGTTGCCATATCTATTTAGTCGTATTTTTCTTTAAAGCGATTTGCAAGCCAGTAACTAACAATATTTAAAGCAAGGGTAAGTAGAAATAGAACAGCACCTACAGCATATAATGTTTTGAAATTGAGGCTACCACGCGGACTATCTCCACCAGAAATTTGTGCCATGTAGGCTGTCATTGTTTCTATTGATTCTGCAAAATTAATAGTTAGTCTTGGTTGCTGTCCGGCGGCGATGAGGACAGTCATTGTTTCACCCACCGCTCGAGAAATACCCAAAATAATCGAAGCTATAATTCCAGAAAGTGCGGCTGGTAGAACTACTTTAAAAATGGTTTCTAGTTTAGTGATACCTAAAGCATAAGCTCCTTCTCTCAAAGAACGTGGAACTGCTCGGATGGCATCTAAGCTGATAGAACCAACAGTAGGAGTAATCATTACCCCCATCATTATCCCCGCACTCAAAGCGTTGAATATTTCCACAGGGAGAAAATTTCGCAGCAATGGTGTAAGGAACAACAGCGCAAAGTAACCATATACTACTGTAGGTACTCCCGCTAAAAGTTCTACTGCTGGACGTAAAATTGCTGCTACTTTGGGTTGTGCATACTCACTTAAATAAATAGCAGAACATAAACCTAAAGGAATAGCAACTGCCATTGCAATAGCTGTAGTCAACAAAGTGCCATTAATCAAAGGCCAAACACCAAAATGTTTATTGGCAAATAAAGGTGTCCATTTAGTATCAAGAAAGAATTGGGCAAAGGAAACTTCTTCAAAAAAACTGAATGTCTCCTGAAAAATAATTACGACAATACCAAAGGTAGTCAAAACTGAGACTAAAGCACAAGCAAATAAAATCACTGCAATAATCTTTTCAGATATATCTTCCGATAGATTTTTATCCAGTGAATCTCTAGATTGTAGATAAGGAGCGTCTTGAAAATTGGTATTTTGCATAAACAATTAACTTCTCACTAAAATTAAACTACCATGCCTGAGACTTAAACCTTATCTAAGCTGAGAACCGTAGTTTTCACCCTCTCCCTAAATCCCTCTCCCAAATCTGGGAGAGGGAGTTTGAAATTCTCGCTCCCCTTCTCCCAGATTTGGGGGATAGGTTGGGGGATGAGGGCAAATACTTTTCATCATGGAAGAACTATAGGTTTCAAGATAGATGTGGTTTAATTTAAATAAAGTTTGTGATTGGTTCACCTGGTTTTGCCTTTTTAAACTTTGTCCCAGTTTCACCAGTAGCAAATTTTTGTTTTACTTTGACATAAGCTTCATCAGGTAATGCTACATAACCAACACTATCTACCCACTTCCAAGAATTTTCTAGATAAAAATCTACAAATTCTTTTACTGCTGGCTTAGTATCTAAGGACTTTTTACTAACATAGATGAAGAGAGGACGAGACAAAGGTGTATAAATATTTTTAATTACATTATCCACCGGAACCGGTTTTTCACACTTTCCAGTAGAACCTTTTACAGCCACTAGATTCAGTTTGTCTTGATTTTGAATGTAGTAAGATATCCCCACATAACCCAAGGCTGATACATCACCTGACACTCCTTGTACGAGAAGGTTTTGATTTTGACTAGCAGTGTAGTCTGTACGGCCATTCTTGGCTTTGCCAGTCACAGCTTGAGTCATATAATCGAATGTTCCCGTATCAGAAGATGGAGCATACAGCTTCAGCTTTTCGTTAGGAAACTTGGGATTAACTTGTTTCCATGTCAATATTTTACCGTCTGATTTGCCGCCCCAAATTTTACCCAGTTCCTTAATAGTTAGACATTTGGCAAAGTTATTTTGACGGTTAGCAATCACGGCGATGCCATCTAAAGCTACAGGCAACTCGACAAATTTAATATTCTTACTTTTACATTTTTTGATTTCTTCATCTCTAATGGTGCGAGAAGCACCAGCTATATCAATATCGCCATTACAAAATTTACTGAAACCGCCACCAGTGCCACTTGAGGCAACGCTAACTTCAGCCTCAGGCTTAACTTTACCGTATTCTTCTGCAACTGCTAAAGAAATCGGAAAGCCTACAGCTGCACCATCAATGCTCACCTGATTTTTCAATTCTTGGCTGCTATTACAAGCAGTGATGCTGCTGGCAACAAGCATTAAAGATGTTAGAAAAAAGCTATCCTTAAATCGGCTACGAAAGCTCATAAATTATCAATTTAAATAAAATTACTCTGAATTGCTCATGCTTGGCTATCTCCAACTAGAGAATGCTAGATGAGAAAATAAATATTATGCTTTATTTGCAGCTTGCACTTTGTCAAAAATTGCCCCATCTCTAAAAAACTTATTCTGGATAATATCCCAGCCACCTAAATCTTGAGATGTGAATAAAGTTTTAATTGGCGAATGTTGTAAGGCTACTTCTTGAGTAACCGTAGGATTAACAGGACGATATTGTAATTTTGCAAATTCCCGTTGAGCTTCTGTTGAGTAAAGAAAATCAACAAATGCTTGTGCAATTTCTCTAGTACCGTGCTTATCAACGTTTTTATCGACTACTGCGACGGGATTATCAATAGAAATATTCACTTGTGGTACAATATAAGGCAACTTTGTCCCATTTTTACCCGCCAAAATTACCTCATTTTCGTAGTTGATTAAGACATCCCCCTGACCTTTTTGGAAGAATAAATCGCTAGCTTCACGGGCATCTTTCGTTAAAATAGGAGTATTTTTATAAACTTTAGTCACATAATCTAGCGCTTTCGCCTCATCACCGCCTGTTAGAGTTACCGAACCCCAAAAAGCCAAGAATTCCCAGATAGCAATACCAGAAGTTTTTGGGTTAGCTGCTATCACTTTTACGCCATCTTTTGCTAAGTCTGCCCAAGTATTGATCCCTTTGGGGTTGCCTTCGCGCGTGACGATCGCAGCCACCGATCTACTAACAATACCACTTCTAGGAGCTTTGATTTCCCAGCCTGATTTAATCAAACCTGCAAGAGCAATTTTGTTCACATCTAGGGGAAGTGCCAAATGTACTATGTCTGCTTCTTGCGAACCTGCAATGACAGCAGCCGCTTGAGCTACAGAACCTCCATAACTTTGCTCAAATGTCACGTTTTGGTTATGTTCTTGCTTCCACTTTTGGGCAAATTTGGGGATTATCTGGTCATGAGCTGCTTTGGTGACAGAGAAAGAAACCAGTTTTAGCTTAACATCATTTTTGCTAGCTGAACTGCTTCCAGAGCAGGAGGCAACTGCTATACTCAAAAAAGTACTTATGAGAAACAGACTCACAAAGCTTTGCACAGTGTGTCTATTGAACCAACTCCTAATTGTGTGTTGATAGCATTCTATAGTCTGCATCCCTTCAGCTAGGAATTTACTTAATTGTGTCAGTTGTTGCAACTTGCTCATCAGAATTTATCCTTAAATCTACGGCATTATTAGCTGAATACCGTAATATAAAAAATTATAGGATATATACAACAATAGTTTTCATCTGGCTTTAATTATTTTTACTAAGTCAGGAGTTTCTGATCAAAGTAGGGTCTAAGCTCTGCGCTTTGCCGAATTCCAAATGTCCATGAAAGACCTCACCCTGGTTTTACTGCGTAAAACCTGTCCCTCTCCTTATTAAGGAGAGGGATGTCCCATAGGACAGGGTGAGGTTTTTCTGTTGTTTTGGGTAATTCAATGTCCCTCTCCTTATTAAGG
>NZ_JBALFF010000018.1:0-9831 GCF_036916975.1 Nostoc sp. | reverse complement strand
GGAGTGCTGTTAATTTCCAGAGTTATATGGGAGTGGAGAGCGCTTTGTGCAAGGATTTGATGAAGTTTATCTAAAAATTTTTAAAGAAGCGATGCCTTCTTTACCAAGCGCTACCCCTAACAGGATTTTCAAGTCAGGTTCTCGTATTTGTGGTTGTGCTCAGATAGGAGGCTGGAAAGAAGAGGGTTTTGGTCTAGTTCATCAATCTTTGAGATAGTTTGGTTTGATGATCCCAATTTAGTTAATCTTCATAATATGAACACTGAAATAAACTCCAGAATACCCGTTGCTTTGACTATTGCGGGTTCAGATAGCGGTGGCGGTGCAGGAATTCAAGCTGATTTACGGACTTTTGCTTTTCACTGTGTCCACGGTACTAGCGCTATAACCTGCATCACGGCACAAAACACTTTAGGAGTGAAAAGGGTTGATGCCATGCCAACAGAGGCTGTTGTGGCGCAAATTCAGGCAGTAGTTGAGGATATTGGCATACAAGCTGCCAAGACGGGAATGTTGCTCAATCAGGAAATTATCTTTGCTGTTGCCCAGCAGGTGGAAGCTTTACAAATCGATAATTTAGTAGTTGATCCAGTAATGGTGTCACGTACAGGAGCACAATTGATTGATGATGATGCTGTGAAGACTCTATGCCAAGCCCTGATTCCCAAGGCAATTATGATCACGCCGAATCGCTACGAAGCCCAAATTTTAAGCGGTTTACAAATTAATTCTTTGGAGGATATGCAAGCTGCTGCTGAAATTATTCACAAGACTTTGCGGACGAAGGCTGTTTTAGTCAAGGGCGGAGGTATGCAGGGAGATTTGCGTGGTGTTGATATCTGGTTTGATGGGGACAAGTTGGAAGTTTTGACTTGCCAGCAAGTAGAGACAAAAAATACCCACGGTACTGGTTGTACACTATCGGCTGCGATCGCTGCTAATTTGGCCAAGGGAACAGACTTGTGGCAGGCTGTGAAACAGGCAAAGGAGTATGTAACTACTGCACTCACTTACGCCCTAGATATTGGCAAAGGGCAAGGTCCTGTAGGACATTTCTTCCCATTGTTACGAAATTAAGCTTATCAAGGGGATTGGGGAGGCAGGGGGAGATGAGGGAGATGAGGGAAAAATCAATTCAAAATTCACGCATTCAAAATAAAGAACTTCTGCCTTTTGCCTCCTCTTTCCCAATTCCCGATAATAAATCTTTGCCCTTTCGCCATTTTTCTATTATTCTTGGGCATAGTTTCAGGGCTGACTATCTTTGTTAGCATCTCTGTACGACTTGCTTATCTTGATTTTTAATACCAAGCCCCCGATGCGAACAACCATAGGTTCAGTTCACAGAAATTCGCCAACACCGACTACTCAAGCCTACCCTCCCTCTGTACCACTTTCTGTATACAGGGAATTGTCAACAGAGTTGCAAGCAGCACAGGCGAAGCTACATGCACTTACCACCAAAAACCAGCAATTAGCACAAGAAAATCAACTACTACGCCAAGAAATTACCAAAGTTCTTGAGTCTTTTTCTTATTTGCAAAAGTTAGTGGATTCCCATGCTACGCCTAGTTATCACCAAGTCCCCCAAGCTTCTGGTGAGGTTAAAAATGCCGCTATGCCAGTAACACAAGCACGTCCACGTCAGCAGGTTTCTCGTTCGCATCCACCCGTTATTCCCAAAACGCCACCCGAAAAAAGCCGCCGCCAAGACTTTTCTACACCTGTAATGGAAATGAATTTCCCGATATCAGAACCAGTTTATATAGAAGAGCAACAAGTAAGTTATTATTCCACTACTGAGCCAAATGCTAAGGGACTCAATGGCTGGTGGTTAATTATCACCATATTGTTAATCATGCTTACTGCCTTTAGTGCTGGATATTTCGTTGTGCGTCCCTTGTTTGAACATCAGAAACGTTAGTTAACACTCCCACAGTCAGCAGCACTAAGCTTTCGAGCTACCGAGCAAGTTCTCTACAATCACTCTCTAAAATATTTGAGCATATCTGTTAAATGGCGGAATTTATTTATTTTTAGGTTATAAAAGCTACATAAAATGCTAAATTGACGGTAACTTCTTTATGTTAGAACCTCAAAGATTATCCAATTAATAAATCCTTGCCGCTTTTCATGTCCCAAACCATCAGGCAAAGCATCTACACTTTAAAAAAGTGGTAATTTTTACATATATTTTAGGAAAAGCACTGCTAGTTACAGCTTCAGACAAAGGATCTGGTTAGATATATAAACGAAGCTAGTAGAAGTCAGGAGTCAAAAAGATGAAAAAAGTAGAAGCTATTATCCGCCCATTTAAGCTAGATGAGGTGAAAATTGCCTTGGTTAACGCTGGTATTGTCGGCATGACTGTTTCTGAAGTCCGGGGGTTCGGACGGCAAAAAGGCCAAACTGAACGGTATCGCGGTTCTGAGTACACCGTTGAGTTTCTACAAAAACTCAAAGTGGAAATTGTAGTTGATGACAATCAAGTTGATATGGTGGTGGACAAAATTATTGCTGCTGCCCGCACTGGTGAAATCGGCGATGGTAAAATTTTCATCTCGTCTGTTGAGCAAGTGATTCGGATTCGCACCGGCGAAAAGAACACAGAAGCAGTTTAAAAAAGTTAGGAGTTATGAGTTAGGAGTTATGAGTTGGGAGTTATGAGTTAAGAGTTATGAGTTAAGAGTTATGAGTTATGAGTGAAGATTTAGTAAAATTCATAACTCCCAACTCCCAACTCCCAACTCCCAATTTTTAACTCCCAATTTCTAACTTCTAACTTCTAACTTCTAACTCCTAACTCCTAACTCCTAACTCCTAACTCCTAACTCCTAACTCCTAACTCCTAACTCCTAACTCCTAACTCCTAACTCCCAACTCCCAACTCCCAACTCCTAACTCTTAATTTTCTCTAGCTGCGGAAGTAAAGCTGTAAAAGCCTTGCCTCGATGGCTAATTGATCCCTTCAACTCCCGTGTCATCTCAGCAAAGGTTAATTGCAACTCTTGTACATAAAAAATTGGATCGTAGCCGAAACCAGCATCACCACGCGGCGCATGAAGAATTTCGCCGCGACAAATACCTTTAGATTGTAATACGATCGCACCATCAGGACGAGCGATCGCTACTGCACAAACAAATTGAGCTTGTCGATTGACTTCGTTATCTAATTCTCTCAATACCCTAGCAATGCGTTCTGAGTCGGTTTTAGCGTAACGTGCAGAATATACCCCTGGTGCGCCATTTAGGGCATCTACTTGCAAGCCCGAATCATCAGCAATTGCCCAGTTTCCTGTAGCTTTAGCAATTTGTGATGCTTTTAGACAAGCGTTGGCGGCAAAGGTTTCGCCCGTTTCTTCAATTTCCAATTCTTCAGGTTTGAGGGTTAATTCCCAACCAGAATTTTCCAGATAAGCTTGCATTTCCCGCAACTTACCTGGGTTTCCTGTAGCTACTACGAGTAATGTCATCAATTACAAATTATTAGTTAGGAGTTAGGAGTTATTAGTTAGGAGTTAGCAGTTTGGAGTTTGGAGTTAATTAATTCCTAACTCCTAACTCTCAACTCTTCACTAATTTTACTCCGCCCAGTGTTTCGCCCAAGCAAGAGTTTGATGCACTTGCTCAATTGTCGGGGCTTCGCAGTACAAACGTAAAACTGGCTCAGTACCGCTAAATCGAATCATTAACCAGCTTTTATCAGCTAGGCGATACTTGTAGCCGTCGATTGTTTGACAATCTATTACTGGTAACCCGCCAATTTCTGTTAAGGGTTGAGTTTGTAGTTGTTGCAAAAGACGCGATCGCACTTCCATACTTGCTAAGGGTAAATCAATGCGATCGTAAGCTGAGGTAAACCCTGTTTGGTTCTGCAAGTAACGATAATACTCACCTAAATCCAAACCAGATTCTACAATTGCCTCTAGAACGTATAATGCTGACAGCAGTGCATCGCGTTCGGGAATATGACTACCATAGCCAATTCCTCCCGACTCTTCGCCGCCCAGCAAAACTTTTGCGATTAACATTCTGTCAGCAATGTATTTATAACCAACTGCTGTTTCAAATACCGATAGGTTATGTAGTGCTGCTACAAGGGGCATTAAGTCGGAACCACTAACAGTTTTGACTATTTCACCACTAAAGCCGCGCCGCAAGGTTAAATGATCGATTAATATCGGGATTAAGACTTGAGAACTCAAGAAGTTGGCTTCTCCGTCTACGGCCGCAATGCGATCGCAGTCTCCATCAAATACCAACCCCACCGTTAAACTTGATTTATCGGTTTCTCGGTGACTTTTGATGACTTCAAATAGCTTTGAAAGGTATTTAGGCAAGGGTTCCGGCGCACCACCACCAAATAGGGGATCGCGTTCTGAGTTGATTTCTTTGACTTGATTGCCTAGTAGTCTCGCCAATCCGCCAGCCGCCGCCCCATGCATAACATCGGCAAATAATGTCAATTTGCCAGAGGCGATCGCTTCTCGAATTTTGGCAATATCAACTTTAGCTTCTAATGCTTGCGTATAACTAGGCCAAGGATCAAATTTCTCTTGCTTCCCTGGAGTCGCTGCTAATGGTACTCCAACCGACAACTGCCCTTCTATCTCTTTTGTGACTTCTGACGGTACCGACCCACCAAAACAACCCTTGACTTTTAACCCTAAATATATACCTGGATTATGACTAGCTGTAATTACCAGCGCCCCTAAAGCATTGAGTTCTTTTGCTGCCCAACTATAAGCTGGGGTTGGGGCAAAGCTTTCGCTCAGTAACACATCAAATCCGACAGAGCTAACAGTTTCAGCAACAGCACGAGCAAAATCTTCGGCCATGAATCGGCGATCGTAACCGACAATTATTGTCCGGCTACCCACCGTAGAAAAATATGTATCATATAATACTTTTGCGGCAACTGGCGCGACCAGGGCTAGGCGTTCAAAGGTGAACTCGTCACCAATAACGCCCCGCCAGCCGTCTGTACCAAACTTGATTGAGTTAGCTACAACTGGCATCTAAGTATCCTAACTGTCTACTTGAGGATTCTAGCATTTATACAGTGTACAAAGTAAAAAAAGAATCTAGTAATAGGATGTAGTAATAATGTTTAACACTAAAATGGGCAAATTTGTGCATTGTAGAGATGCGATCGTCCCAGAATTCTGCTAATGATGCAGACATTGTTTCAAGTCATGTTTAAGTCCCATTAGAAGTTCGTTAATGAGTCTTTAAGACTTCGCAAACGCATATCAGAACTCCACTCCTGTGCCTTTTGCTATATTTAATCTTTACTTTCACCAAATAATTATTAATTCATAATTCATATTAAAAAAATGGCTACAGCAGCCCACAGTGAACTTTTAATCAGCGTGGTCTTAAAGAGCGTGGATTTAGCATCTCACACTGAGTGAAATTATGAATTATGAATTATGTTGATATGCAAGACCAGTATTTCCGGTAAAATCAAATTCTGAGGACTGTGGAGTTGGGAGAAATTTGGGGTGCCTACACTTGGCGTTAACATTGACCATATCGCCACCATCCGGCAAGCACGGCGGACAGTGGAACCAGACCCGGTGGCGGCGGGGGTGCTGGCAGAATTAGGGGGTGCAGATGGAATTACGGTGCATCTACGGGAAGATCGGCGGCATATTCAAGACAGGGATGTGCGTATATTGCGACAAACAGTGCGATCGCATCTTAATTTAGAAATGGCTGCTACAAATGAAATGCTAGCGATCGCTCTTGATATCAAACCAGATTATGTAACCTTAGTCCCCGAAAAGCGCGAAGAAGTCACCACAGAAGGCGGATTAGATATTACCCTCCAAATTGCTAGAATAGGTGAGATAGTCGATAAATTGCAAAGCGCTAATATTCCAGTTAGTTTATTTATCGATGCCGACATAGCACAAATAGAAGCATCTGTCAAGGTGCAGGCGCGATTTATTGAACTGCACACCGGACAATATGCTGAGGCTAAGGATGAAACAAATCGCCAGCGAGAATTAGCGATATTAGCTAAAGGGTGTGAACAAGCGATTAAAGCTGGATTGCGAGTTAACGCTGGTCATGGACTCACCTACTGGAATGTCTATCCGGTGGCTGCGCTTCCAGGTATGGAAGAACTGAACATCGGTCATACCATCATCAGTCGGGCAGCATTAGTAGGTATGGAAAGAGCAGTCCGCGAGATGAAACAAGCCATAAGAGGGAATAGGGAGTAGGGAATGGGGCTATTCAATTTTAGATTTTAGATTTTAGATTGAAATTTAATCCAAAATTTAAAATCTAAAATCTAAAATTCTTACTCCCCACTCCCGTATCTTAAAAGAGGGGTTGTCTACTGCGAAATCTAGAAATTGAGAGCAAACCTTCAGCAAAGACTTCTATGAGCGCAACACAGTCTAACAACCTGCCGCTTTGGGTACAGGATCGGGATAAGGTGATAGCAGAAAGCACTGATGTCGAGTGGCGCTATCAAACACCGCCTGATTATTCCCGTTCCAAAGAGAATCTCGCTCAAGAAAGTACCTATAATCACCTTGAAGGTACACTGGAAGCGATCGTGCAAAACTTGGTGCGAACCTTCGAGATGGAGGTATCCTTCAAAGCTAACCCGCAAGAGTGGTTATCTATTGTGAATGACAAATTTCGTGTAAGTACCAATGGTGGAGTCGAGTACACAGCGGCAGATTTATCAGCCCAAGGTACTTACAATTTATTTATGGCTGATTCAGAACATTACAAGTCTTCAGAAGAAAGCTTTGAATCATCCGCAAAAGTCTTCCACACAACATTTCCCCAAGGATTTCCTTGGGAAGTGCTGGAAGTTTTCTCAGGGCCACCAAATGTCACATTCAAATGGCGGCATTGGGGACATTTTAAAGGAGAATACAAAGGCCATGCACCTACTGGAGAGACAGTAGAAATTATCGGCATGAGCATTGCAAAAGTTACCGATGACTTGAAGGTTATTTCCTTGGAACACTATTTCGACAATAATTTGTTCTTGGAAAAGCTAACATCTGGTGGCAAACAGATAAATGCCCAAAAGCAGGGAAGTGCTTGTCCGTTCAGTTCTTGGTTCAATAAATTGCACAAGAGTTAGTTTTTAGGGGTACAGAGTGCAGCACTGTACCCTTAAATTATTCACATAGCAACCAAAGGATAAAAATGCAAACATATTATTACGTTTTGGCCAGTCAAAAATTTCTTCTCGATGAAGAACCAATACACGAAGTTCTCAAAGAACGCACCCGTCACTATCACGAACAAGAAAAACAAATAGATTTTTGGTTGGTTCAGCAACCAGCTTTCTTGGAAACACCCCAATTTAAAGAGTTAAAGGCGAAGTGTCCCCAACCAGCAGTAGCCATTATTTCTACTAATTCCCAATTTATTACTTGGTTAAAACTGCGTCTAGAGTACGTCATCACTGGTGAATTCCAAGCTCCTTCTGAGGCAATACCCGATCCCTTGGCATCGCTTACTACTGTTTCCTAATCTGGGTATGGGGCATTGGGAAAGAGGACTTGGGGACAAGGAGAATTGGGGATAAGGGGAAAGACTTGTTGCAAGTTTTCACCTCTTGTCAACTTGTCCCCCTCATGGGTAGATGTGCAATGCAAGCCGAAAATTGCAATATTAGTATAGCACTTACGCATCAAGTACGAAATGTAGGGGCAATTCATGAATAGTCCCTACGAGAAATCGAGGCTTTCAGTGCCTTGAAAGCGTAAGTCCTATAGTAGACGGCTCTGGAAGTGAGGTACTTGTATGCGTTTGGTTTAAATGCTTTAAAGGTTCTGTGAAGGAATAGTAATTTCTAAAAAGCCATGTCTGACTATATTTGACTATACAGAACTGAACTATTAAACTACTTGCTGGTACTGCCAAAGCATGTTATATGTCTAAATCTGCAATTACCGTTACCGTAAAATTGTTCGCTGCTTATCAAGAAGCCTTTAAGGTTTCGGAACTGGTGCTGGAATTTCCTAAAAGTATGCCAGTCAAAGCAGTATGCGATCGCCTCATAGCTGAACACCCCGAACTCTCACAATGGCGTGAGGTTACCCGCTTTGGAATTAATCTAATATTTGTCGAACCAGATACCTATCTACAAGATGGGGATGAAGTCGTGCTGATTCCACCAGTCAGCGGCGGCTAGCAAAAAAGTTATGAGTTAGGAATTAAAGATGCAAAACTTCTAACTCACAAGTACTGATTCCTCACCTTAATTAGGAATTTGTGGTACATACCTCGCCCCTTGTAAGCGTTGCGATTCAGATGCGGTACAACATTATATCGCCAGGTGTAGGGGCATGGCAGTGCCATGCCCCTACCGATGTACCTCACATAAACGAGAACCGCTATATTTAATTGCGAATTGGTTTAAGGGGAGGGTGAAAAACTACTGTTTAAGTAATAGCACTTATAATGCAGAATCCGATGCTAGTAATTGCGAATCTTTTTGAATGGATGCTTAAAGCTACGACTGCCAGCAGCACAGAGGAATACCAAGAGCAATACCAAGGAGCAGCAAACATAAATAATATTAAAGTAACCCATCCTATATTTATACTAAGATTAATTTCAGAATAATTTTTTTGCCAATATGGTTTTACCAAAATAATCAAATAAGAAACTACAAATATAGAAAAGATTATAGGTTTAATTATTGAGTATAAAGTATGTTGGAAACTTAGAGAAAAGTTTAGAATTTTTAAACTTAGTAAACTCTTAACCACAGCATATAATGAACCGCCTACTCTTTCTCCAACCCCAGGATTTAAAAGGCTTCTCCAAGCATCGACTGTAGGTAAAGCTATAACAGTGGTTGCAATAATTATAGCTAAACAGATACAAATAGCACTGGATAAAATTTTCCAACGTTGTTGCTTAATTAAATAAACAAAGATTAGAGGTAACCAAATAATTGGTAATGTTTTAATTAAAAAACCAATCCAAGCTGTCATAATCGCAGCTATATATTTATGGTTTTTAAGGCATATTATTAAAATAATTAAAACCGTAGAAATTAATATATCAAGATGTGCATTTGTTACCTGCTCATATAGCAAAAATGGGTTAACTAAATATGCAATTGTTATATTAGTTTTATGAGGAGATGTTTTTAAATGCCGCCATATTAACGAAGTATTTAATATATGGAATAGAAGACATATTAATTTAAATACATAAATTCCCAAACTAGGAGTAATTGCAACGAAAATAGCGGAAAACATAAAAAATATTTGAGATATAGGCCCATAAGTTGAAGTCTGTTTCCAGATCAAGAATGGAGACAACTTTGAGGTAAATGTGCTTGCAGAATTAAGAAAAGGATTAATTCCATTTAAATCCATCAAACCATAATGTATATATAGATTAATATCAGTGGTTACTGGATAACTTATGAAGGCAATTAACAAAAAGAATGAACTATTTTTTAGTATTTTTATAAAACTTATATCTTTTTTTTTGTTTTTGTTTATTATTAACCAGACAATATATATAATAATTAAGCAACGGTATTCTATACCTACTCTTATTTTGTTAAGAGTTTTAGAAAAGTCAGGTAAATATTGACCTGTGGAATTAGCTAAAGCCTCAAAATTAAAAGAATAAGCTCTAATTGCTAATTCAACACACAATATTAATGATAATATTATGGCAAAGCCTAACAATGTTTGGTTTTTTTTATGATTACTATAATTATTCAGATTTAGCATAACTATACAAAAATTATTTAATAAAGTTTTTACTTGTAAGTGGTGGCTCGTAGTTGCGCTTTAGCGCATCCGGATAAAGATGCGCAAAAGCGCA
>NZ_JBALFF010000017.1:0-4597 GCF_036916975.1 Nostoc sp. | reverse complement strand
ACGGTTCTCAACTTAAATCGCGTTTAAATTCTTATTTTTCTGAAAAAGATTCCTAAAAACTGCCGTAAAAATAGAATGAAATAGCCCTGCCTCCGTGGGTTTCAAACACTCAATTTTTCTTTAGTTTGCGTAGGCGGACGAGAGTTTGTGTAGCCGCGAATTCCATTCGCTGGGGCTTAAGTTGACTATTTTTTACCTTTCTTCTGGTAAATCATCGAATTTGGTATCCATTTTAATTTTTTCTCCATATTTAAATTGCTATTTAGAATAAAAATGAACATATTTCCGAGCAATTCATTTTCCTCTAATAAGCTATCCACAAGTTTAGAGCTATCGGCTTCATAAATACGACTACCTTCCCAAAAGCTAAATCCACGCTTCACAGCTAGAACATAAAGTGGTTTTTCAGGAAAATATTGCAGATTTTTTGAACTAAATAAGCAGTTATTATCTGGGGGTAATGAGATAGCTGCTGACGAAGCTTATCTACCTCTATATCTGAGATATTATGAGTTTTCAATTTATCATCTATTTTCAAATTAGAGCGCTCTTGCTGCGATTTTAAAATTAATTTACTATGATTGTCTGCACGTTCTTGATAAGACTTTGCTTCATTGTTTTTTCCTTGGTTTTTAAGAAAATTGCAAATCATCTGACAACCTCCTATAACTATACTTGAGTCTTGCTCTATTGCCATTTCAATATATTTTATTCCAGTTGCATCTTGTTTTTTTAATAATATTTTACCTAATAAATAATTAGCTGATGCAAGGTAAGTATCACGATGAATAATTTCTTGTAATAGAGGTATAACAGAGTCTTCACTCTGAAATTCTAAGGTCAAAAGTGCTTGTTGAATAGCTTCTTCTAGGGTTAACTGTTGTTTTTGCGATTTGTGATTTAAATCTTTTAATTTAGCTATCTGTTTTTGAAGTTTAGCATATTCTTGTCTCCAAGATGTTGCTATTTTTTCTCGCCAATCTTAACTAAAATAATCAATGAATTTTTCTAATTTATCTCCTAAGAACTCTTGTCTTGCACTGATTTCCATTCCTGAAAATATAGCAGCTTCTTGCTGAAAATCGGGGATATATCCCAAGGCTTTTAATCTATCTTTCAAGCAAGGGTGAGTATCAGTATTAGTGGTTTTTTCTGTTAATGCTTCAATTAAATAAGCACTTGTAATTTCCTGATTAAGTGTCTGGCTTAAAGCCTGTTGCATAGCCATATAAGTCATTTTTGGTGGTTCAATTTCTGTTTCTAACTGTTTATAGATACTAGACCAAAAATATATTTCTAAAAATCTAGCTTTCACCTTTGTATTTATCAAAGCTTTAGCAGTATTTTGTTTTCGCGTTAAATCAACAGCACATCTATCTGCTTCATATTCGTTCATCCGTGCCAACACAAAGGAATAGGCATTAAAAAATGGGATGTACCATATCAAAAACAGTTGAAAAACTAACGATAATATTTCATGTCCACTTTGTCGGAGTCCTGTAACAATGCGATACCAAGTTTCACGTTGGCGATAAATCCAGCCACTAAAACGGCTGTGATTTCCTGATAAATGCCCTAGTTCATGGGCTAAGACGGCACGAAATTGTTCAGGTGGCAGTGCTAGCATGAGTGGTAAACCCACAATTAAGTAATTTTGCTGCCATCCCAGCAAACCTAAGCGTGGTCTTTGGACAACCGATGCATTAAAATTGTTGGTCAGCAGAATGTGGTGAAATCGTGGGGCTTGTAGCTTCAATGAGATTTCGTTAATTAAAGAATAGAGATTGGGTACATCTTTGGGTTGCAGTGGTAAACCTGTAAGTGGGGGAAAAGAAACCCAAAGCGATCGCAGCAATACAAATGCTAACGTCAGCAAAAACAAAAGACCTGTCAAAGATAAGTTAGAAATTGACTGAGTGTTAACTATCAAAAAGATAATATTTACCAGCAGAGTTAACGTTACAGCTAGAACCAAAAATATATATGCGTAGCCCAAAGTAGCCAAAAAAGCAACGTGCAATTTATAAAGATGTGGTTGTTTATTTGCAAAAACTTCTAACTTCTGAATTAGCTTATCAAAACGCTCTTGATTGAAAGTCATAGATATGTATCAGTTTCATAAAACTGTAATATAACTGACACAATATCTTGATGGCTTACGTAAAAACTCAGAATTCAATAGTAATCATTGAAAAAACCATTTTCTTTCACCCCGTCCGCTAATTCCAGCAGCATGAGATAAAAAAATTCGATGCCTTAATTAAGTGCATATCGAGCTTCCATATAATAGTTGAAGAAGTGCAACAAAATGAAACATCAAATCAAATCCCTCCTCTGTCACTTTTTCACCAACCTACCCACCGCGTCTCCCCGTCAATCCACAACCCTTACTTTGGCTTGACAAACAAGATAAATTGGGTCTAGTTGGCATCTAGAGCGGTTCAATTCAAAATTTGCCTTCAGCACGCTACGCGAACACAACGGGAGAACACGAAATCTATGACCAGACTAGAAACCCGCACTGAACCAATGGTGCTAAACATGGGGCCACACCACCCCTCAATGCACGGGGTTCTGCGGCTAATCATGACTCTGGATGGCGAGGATGTCGTTGACTGTGAACCAGTTATCGGCTATTTGCACCGGGGAATGGAAAAAATCGCCGAAAACCGGACTAATGTAATGTACGTCCCTTACGTTAGTCGCTGGGACTACGCGGCGGGAATGTTCAACGAAGCCGTCACTGTCAACGCCCCAGAAAAGCTTGCAGGTGTGGCTGTCCCCAAACGCGCTAGCTACATCCGCGTCATCATGCTGGAGTTGAACCGCATCGCTAACCACTTGCTGTGGTTTGGCCCCTTCCTCGCTGACGTCGGCGCTCAAACTCCCTTCTTTTACCAATTCCGCGAACGGGAGATGATTTATGATTTGTGGGAAGCCGCCACAGGTTATCGGATGGTAAACAACAATTACTTCCGCGTTGGTGGAGTAGCAGCCGATTTACCTTACGGTTGGGTAGATAAGTGTCTGGAATTCTGCGACTACTTAATACCCAAAGTTGATGAGTACGAACGCTTAGTAACTGATAACCCCATCTTCCGGCGACGTGTTGAGGGTCTTGGGACTATAACCCGTGAAGAAGCAATTAACTGGGGACTTTCTGGCCCAATGTTACGCGCATCTGGCGTGCAATGGGATTTGCGGAAAGTTGACCATTACGAATGCTACGACGATTTCGACTGGGATGTGCAGTGGGAAACCGCCGGTGATTGCTTTGCCCGTTACGTGGTGCGGATGCGGGAAATGCGCGAATCTGTGAAGATTCTTCGCCAAGCAATTAAAGGACTTCCTGGCGGCCCTTACGAAAATCTGGAAGCCAAGCGTTTAGCCGCAGGTAAAAAATCTGAGTGGGACGCATTTGATTATCAATTCATCGGTAAAAAAGTTTCCCCGACTTTCAAGATTCCCAAGGGTGAAATCTACGCCCGTGTCGAAAGTGGCAAAGGTGAATTGGGAATTTATTTAGTTGGCGATGATAACGTCTTCCCTGCACGTTGGAAGATTCGCGCCGCAGATTTCAACAACCTTCAGATTGTCCCACATTTACTGCGGGGCATGAAGGTTGCAGATATTGTGGTCATCCTCGGTAGTGTTGACATAATTATGGGGTCTGTGGATAGGTAGAAAATATCTAAGTAAGTGGGTCAAATTAAATATAAAACCTCACCCTCTATCCGGCTTCCCTCTCCGAACTCACCGAGAGGGATTGAGGGTGAGGTTTTTTCTTATTTATGTTTAATTACGTCTACCTACAAATTATGCAACTGCTCTATTTTTTAGCATTGGGTAAAACTGGTGATTATAGCGGTTCTCAATTGCATGAAATACATTGTTTTAAAGATATAATTAAATTATTTTAGGAGTAATTTTTATGGTTATATTATCATCTAATATTTCTTTAACAGCTTTTCTGCAATTACCAGAGACTAAACCAGCTAGTGAATATATTGATGCAAAAATCTACCAAAAACCAATGCCGCAGGTAAAACATAGCAGAATTCAAACTCGTTTATCAACCGAGATTAATCAGGTAAGCGAACCTGAAAAAAAAGCTTTAGCGTTAACTGAATTACGCTGCACATTTGGAGGACGTTCTTTAGTTCCAGATATTGCTGTATTTGAGTGGTCACGCCTTATTGTTGATGAAGATGGGGAAATTGCCAATAAGTTTAAAATTTATCCAGATTGGATAATTGAAATTTTATCACCTGACCAATTTCCTAACCGGGTGATTGATAAAATTATTTTTTGCATTAATCATGGTACTAAATTAGGTTGGTTTATTGACTCTAACGATAAATCGGTGATGGTATTTCAACCTAATAAATTACCAGAAGTAAAATATAATAATGATAAATTGACTGTTCTTGATGTATTAACAGATTGGCAAATTACGCCAGCAGATATATTTAGTTGGTTAAAAGTGAAATAGATAAATTTTATAAGTAAGTGGGCGCAAATAATCATCATTGGCTCGTAGTTGCGCTTTAGCGCTAAAGCGCAACTACGAGCCAAATACAGAGATTTTACTTTTCGT
>NZ_JBALFF010000016.1:0-2500 GCF_036916975.1 Nostoc sp. | reverse complement strand
TTCGGGGCATTGGATTCTCACCAATGTTTGCGCTACTCAAGCCGACATTCTCACTTCCGTTTCGTCCACAGCTGCTTGCCGCTACTGCTTCTACCTACGACGGAACGCTCCCCTACCGATTAACTTTCAAAGTTAATCCCACAGCTTCGGTACATCGCTTAGCCCCGTTCATTTTCGGCGCGAGAGCGCTTGACTAGTGAGCTATTACGCACTCTTTCAAGGGTGGCTGCTTCTAGGCAAACCTCCTAGTTGTCTGTGCACTCTCACCTCCTTTATCACTTAGCGATGATTTGGGGACCTTAGCTGGTGGTCTGGGCTGTTTCCCTCTTGACAATGAAGCTTATCCCCCACTGTCTCACTGGCAATGTGTGCTCTGGGTATTCAGAGTTTGTCTCGATTTGGTACCGGTCTCCCAGCCCGCACCGAAACAGTGCTTTACCCCCCAGATATAATCATTACCGCTGCGCCTAAACACATTTCGGGGAGAACCAGCTAGCTCCTGGTTCGATTGGCATTTCACCCCTAACCACAGCTCATCCGCTGATTTTTCAACATCAGTCGGTGCGGACCTCCACTTGGTGTTACCCAAGCTTCATCCTGGCCATGGTTAGATCACCAGGGTTCGGGTCTATAAACACTGATTATCGCCCTTTTCAGACTCGGTTTCCCTTTGGCTCCAGCATTCTCGCTTTAACCTACCAGTGCCTATAAGTCGCCGGCTCATTCTTCAACAGGCACGCGGTCAGACTTTCAAATAGTCCTCCCACTGCTTGTAAGCTAACGGTTTCATGTTCTATTTCACTCCCCTTCCGGGGTTCTTTTCACCTTTCCCTCGCGGTACTGGTTCACTATCGGTCACACAGTAGTATTTAGCCTTACGAGGTGGTCCTCGCTGATTCACATGGGATTCCTCGTGCCCCATGCTACTCGGGATTCAGCTACTATCCTTTAACTTTCGACTACAGGACTTTCACCTTCTTTGGTGCAGTATTTAGCTGCTTCGTCTAGCCTCCAGATTCGATATCGCTGTCCCACTACCCCAATCGGTAAACCAATTGGTTTAGGCTTTTCCCCTTTCGCTCACCACTACTTAGGGAATCTCTTTATTGATTTCTCTTCCTCCAGCTACTAAGATGTTTCAATTCGCTGGGTTGGCTCTCTCCTGCCTATATATTCAGCAGGTAGTATTTAGGGTTGCCCCATTCGGAAATCTCCGGCTCTCTGTTTGCTTCCAACTCCCCGGAGCATATCGTCGGTAACCACGTCCTTCATCGCCTCTGTGTGCCTAGGTATCCACCGTTAGCCCTTATTAGCTTGACCACTCAATTCTTTCTTTCAACTGCATTCACTACAACATCCATAACAAATGTCTGTGTCTGCCTGCTAATTTGCGTTACTATGCAGTTTTCATGGTTCTGGCTGAGATTACTCTCAGCAGTCTGACTCTATAAGTCATGTTGCTGGTTTCTCACAATTTTTTCTCAATGGTAATCACCACAGGTGGAGGTTAGCGGACTCGAACCGCTGACATCCTGCTTGCAAAGCAGGCGCTCTACCAACTGAGCTAAACCCCCAAATACAATTCAAAATTCAATCCTTTTGAATTTCGATTTCCTTCAGGTGGGCCATCCTGGACTCGAACCAGGGACCTCACCCTTATCAGGGGTGCGCTCTAACCACCTGAGCTAATAGCCCATATCGAACCAAATCATAGTTTGAAAGCTTTCAACATTTGCAAATGTCTGCGACCGACCTAGGTTAGACCAACTTAGTATCTATTTAACTGTGTGTTTTTCGATATCCAAGGGGTATAGGTCTCCCTAAAAAGGAGGTGATCCAGCCACACCTTCCGGTACGGCTACCTTGTTACGACTTCACCCCAGTCACCAGTCCTGCCTTAGGCATCCTTCTCCTTTGCAGGTTGAAGTAATGACTTCGGGCACTACCAGCTTCCATGGTGTGACGGGCGGTGTGTACAAGGCCCGGGAACGAATTCACTGCAGTATGCTGACCTGCAATTACTAGCGATTCCTCCTTCACGCAGGCGAGTTGCAGCCTGCGATCTGAACTGAGCTCCGGTTTCCGGGATTTGCTTGACATCGCTGTCTTGCTGCCCTCTGTCCGGAGCATTGTAGTACGTGTGTAGCCCAAGGCGTAAGGGGCATGCTGACTTGACGTCATCCCCACCTTCCTCCGGTTTGTCACCGGCAGTCTCTCTAGAGTGCCCAACTTAATGCTGGCAACTAAAAACGAGGGTTGCGCTCGTTGCGGGACTTAACCCAACATCTCACGACACGAGCTGACGACAGCCATGCACCACCTGTGTTCGCGCTCCCGAAGGCACTCTCAACTTTCATCAAGATTCGCGACATGTCAAGCCTTGGTAAGGTTCTTCGCGTTGCATCGAATTAAACCACATACTCCACCGCTTGTGCGGGCCCCCGTCAATTCCTTTGAGTTTCACCGTTGCCGGCGTACTCCCCAGGCGGGATACTTAACG
>NZ_JBALFF010000015.1:0-63425 GCF_036916975.1 Nostoc sp. | reverse complement strand
AGTTTGGAGTTTGGAGTTTGGAGTTTGGAGTTTGGAGTTTGGAGTTTGGAGTTTGGAGTTTGGAGTTTGGAGTTTGGAGTTAGGAGTTTGGAGTTAGGAGTTTGGAGTTTGGAGTTAGGAGTTTGGAGTTTGGAGTTTGGAGTTAGGAGTTAGGAGTTTG
The DNA here is from genome assembly GCF_036916975.1 of Nostoc sp. Taxonomy (GTDB): domain Bacteria; phylum Cyanobacteriota; class Cyanobacteriia; order Cyanobacteriales; family Nostocaceae; genus Nostoc. The sequence goes on along the minus strand of NZ_JBALFF010000015.1, from coordinate 63,265 downwards.
GAGTTTGGAGTTAGGAGTTAAGTAAAAAGTTATTTTTTACTTTTTACTTTTTGTATTTTGCATTTTTAACTCCTAACTCTGCCAATTTTGGATTTTAGATTTCTCCTTCAATCCAAAATTCAAAATCTAAAATTGAATGGCTGCTAACTTTTAATTTTCTGCGACCAAATGCGAGTCGGTAGTCCCCAAACGTAGATAAAGCCTTCAGCAGCTTTGTGATCAAATTGGTCTTCGGCTCCGTAGGTTGCCAAATCAGGAGTATAGAGAGAATTATCACTCGAACGCCCAACTATGGTAGAGTTGCCCTTGAACAACTTGACTCGCACAGTTCCAGAGACTCGCTCTTGTGTCTTTTGAATAAAGGCATCCAGGGCAACTTTGAGTGGACTGTACCACAAACCGTTGTAAACGATTTGGCTGTAAGTCTCTTCAATCCCACGCTTGTAATGAGTGACATCTGCCGTCAAAGTCAAGCTTTCTAAATCCCTATGTGCCTGAATTAACACTAACATCGCGGGTGTTTCGTAGATTTCCCGCGATTTAATCCCTACCAGACGGTTCTCGATCATGTCGATCCGTCCGATACCGTGATTTCCTACCGCCTGATTGAGTTCTTCAATTAGTTCAACTGGCTTTTTAGCTATGCCGTTGATGGTTGTCGGAATACCACCGTGGAAACCAATTTCGATGTACTCTGGCTCGTTGGGAGTGTCCGCGATCGCTTTGGTCATTTCATAAATTTCTTCTGGTGGCTCAAATGAGGGATCTTCGAGTAAACCAGCTTCAATGCTACGACCGAGCAAATTTTTGTCAATGCTGTAAGGAGAGGATTTTTTGACTGGTGAGGGGATACCAAACTTTTCACCATAAGCGATGGTTTCCTCACGGCTCATGCCCCATTCTCTGGCTGGTGCGAGGATTTTTAGGTTGGGGTTTAAGGCGGTGACAGAGACATCAAAGCGAACCTGATCGTTACCTTTGCCGGTGCAACCGTGAGCGATCGCATCAGCACCATATTTTTCGGCTGTTTCTACTAATATCTTAGCAATCAGTGGACGAGCAAGGGCAGTTCCAAGAGGATAACGATTTTCATAAAGGGCGTTGGCTTGAATCGCTCCAAAGGCATAATCTTTAACGAAGCTGTCTTTGACATCCGCCACGAGGGATTCACTTGCACCCGATTTGAGAGCTTTTTCTCGAACTGGCTCTAATTCATCTCCCTGGCCTAAATCTGCTGCTAGGGTAATCACCTCTTCCACACCCCACTCCTGTTTGAGGTAAGGGATGCAAACGGAGGTATCCACTCCACCAGAATATGCCAGGACAACCTTTTTGGCGCGACCCATTAATTTCTCCAGTTAGGATAACAAAGAATGAGTCATTATTATATCTAAACAATCCATGTATATTTTCTTTGTACAATAACTAATAGGTTAATTAACTGCAAACCGAGAAAAATTATAAGTTACGGCTGCTGCTTGAGCAGGGATAGTCTTCCCTAACGAAAAAATCAAAGCAGTTCTACTGTTGCAGATGCTAACTTATTGAAATTAAAGTCAGTGATTTTTTCGCTTTGATGAAAGAACAGGTCACATATAATACTAAATAAAACTGCCAGTTGAATTCTTGCGCTGGATAGCAATTACAGATGGACGGGGAACACCTGTAGGTTGACCATGAATATTACTAGGCCAACTACTACCACGAGGTACAGTGCGAGTCTGGTTGAATGTTGTACCGTTCAAATCTAGTAATTCAATGCTACGACTCAAAATTGTGCCATCATTAATTGGACAATCTTCACCGGGATGTTGTACTGAAATAATCAGCGTATCTCCCACAAAAGTTGGCCCAGTCATCTCGCAACGCACTGGCCCATAGGCAAAGGGTACTACGTGTCCTGCATTGACACCACTTGTGGGGATAAAGAACAGCCAGTTATTACCAAAAACTCCTGTAAACTTGGAAACATCACCACTAATTTTGTGATCGATGGTGGTTGGAGTCCCAGCTGCACCGATGTCAAAACCGTTGTGAGTGCCGGTAGACATATCCGTGACACCCCAAACATTACCTTGATTATCGAATACTTGGTTATCAACATTGGCAAAACCAGCGCCATCAACCGATCCGGCTTCTCCACCTTGGGCAAATCTTTGCCACCGGAAGGTTAAACCTGTACCATCGGCGTTATCTTCAATAATTTTGTAGAGTCCGCCTGACTGCTGTGTGGCATTCATATCGGTACTTACCTTAGCAACTTGGAAAATCCGCGAATCTGGATAACCGTCGCTTCCTGGCGCACCATCGGTATAGGAGATGAACACCTCTTTGGTAATGGGATGCACTTCTAAATCTTCTGGACGTGCTGTAGGTGTTCCGCCGGACAAGTTTGCGGCTAAGAAGGCATCACTAAGAACAGCGCCTTGGGTGGGGTAGAAGTCAGATAGCTTTTTATTCTGATAATTAGGTAGTGCTGTCGCTTCGTTGGTGCGATCGCATTTAAAGATACCACCATCTTCTGTTTGACCTGCAACGCCATTACGTTTCGGTAGTGGTAAAAATTTCACTTTTTCCTCCAACACATTACCTTCTTGAGAAGAAATAACTGATGGTGGAATAGGATTGGTAGCAGTATTTAAGAGTAACGGTATCCATTTACCTGTTTTGTCTGGGTTGTAACGGGCAACGTATAAAGTACCGCTTTCCCACAAACTGCTGTTAGCTTTACTAGTTGGTGAAGAAACAGTACCTTTACTAACAAATTTCCAGGTATGTCCACCTCGCCTATCATCACCCATATAAGCAACTAATTTCTTGCCTGCTTCAGCCCGGATGGCGACGTTTTCATGGCGGAAACGACCTAACCAAGTGTGTTTTTGAGGACGTAAATTCGGATTTACCAGGTCAATTTCGACAATCCAACCGTATTTTTCGCCAACTAAACCAAAAGTCTTACCTATAGTATCTTTGGTATAATCTGTCTGAGTACCATCAGGCTTAACTGCTTCTGTAACACTACTTTGAAAGTTTTCTTCAGCAGATAAAATAGTTCCCCAAGCAGTTGTACCACCAGAACAGTTGTAGGCAGTACCAATGATTTTATTACCCAGTTTATCGGAACTAAGATTAAATACTTCAGTTGCAGCAGGGCCAGTACTAATTAAATAGTTTTGATCGCCCTGCTGGTGGCTGCGGCTTCCCCAAGAAGTAATGTTTTTGTAGTCATCATTGCGTTGGCTATTAATTCCCAACCCAGAAAGACCATGAATGCGGCGATTTTTTGGATCGCTGCTAACTACAGCAAAACGTTTATTGGCATTATGGCGAGAGACGCGAATGATTGATCCACCTTGGTTATATAAAAATTCCCCTTCAACTTCAATATTTTTAGTGGAGGGTAAAGCCCACCCAATTACCTGCTCGAATGCGTCGGGTGATGCTTTCACGTCAGAGGGAGTTCCTGGTGCTAAGACAGAAAAAGGAAAACTAACATATTCGTGATTGACCCACAAATAGCCAACATCCTTAGTTCTACCAATGGCAACAAAACCAGTGTAATCGCAGTTGTAGCCGAAATAATCATCTTTGTTGGGAAAGACGCGATCGCCCCAACTTACAATTACATAACGTTCATACTCTGGCGGCACTACCACATCATCAATGACGTTGTAGCTACTTAACTTAACATCCGCAGAGGCTTTACGTACTTCTCCCTTACCGATTTCTGTTGGTAAGAAATTCTTTTGATATTTATAAATTGGTAGGGGATGAGGTAAGCGCACTGGTGTAAAGCTTAGTAGTTTAGTTTTTGCTTCCGCAATACTAGTAACACCATCTAATATTTTGTCTCCTAATATTACAGCAGCACCAGCACTACCTGCAAAAAATATTAAAAGTTCTCTCCGGCTCAATGTAGACATCAAATTTCCTCTATTTTTATCAGAAAAATTTAATACAGACAAATACTTCTTGGCATAAACAGCCATTAGGCTTTACATGAAATTTATTTATTACGTTTTCAATATGAGATAACTTGCTATGAAAAATAAATTATTTCACATTCGAGTTACCTCAATACATGAAGTGTACTAAGTTTTTTATAAAAATATAATCAATAAATATTAATAACAGGTTATATTCTGATTAATTATAATTTATCGTAAATTTAAGGGTTTAAGACCCCTACATATATTATGTAGCATTAGTTTCAGTCGGAGTTTAAATCCCGGTCTGAAACGTTTTAAATTTTGAATCGTTAAATACCTGCTTTTACATATTCAGCAAATATTGTATTAGGAACAGATTTACTATTTGCGTAACCAGAATTATCTAAGGAACAGTGTCAGCGTCGCATCTGTCCTATCCTAGAGATGGATAAATAGTGTTGTGGGTGAGACTGTGTTTTTCAGCGTTGTGATACCGACTTATAATCGCCAACCGATTTTAGAAAAATGCCTCCGCGCCTTGGAGATGCAGGAATTAAATAAGTCAAGTTCGGTTACTGATTACGAAATTGTCTTGGTGGATGATGGTTCTACTGATGGCACATTGGAGTGGTTAGCAGCACACAAAGAAGAGTTTCGCCATGTGCGCCAGTTTCAGCAAGATCACGCAGGACCGGCTGCGGCTCGAAATTTGGGGGTAGAACAGGCGCTGGGAGATACAATTATCTTTATTGATAGCGATTTAGTGGTGCTGGATAATTTCCTACAAGCTCATGCTGAGGCGCTAGTGCAAGGAAAGGAGAAATTGGGGAGCGATCGCTTTTTCACTTACGGCGCAGTTATCAATACTTGCAATTTCGACAACCCAACTGCTGAACCCTACAAAGTCACAGATTTTTCCGCAGCTTTTTTTGCTACGGGAAATGTAGCAATCCCTAAACATTGGTTAGAAAAAGCCGGACTTTTTGACACCAGCTTTAAACTCTATGGTTGGGAAGATTTAGAATTAGGTGTGAGGCTAAAAAAACTAGGTTTGACACTAATTAAATGTCCTGAAGCCGTAGGATATCACTGGCATCCAGCATTTAAATTAGAACAAATTCCCCGATTAATTGACCAAGAAATTCAACGCGGACGTATGGGAGTTTTGTTTTATCAAAAACATCCCACATGGGAAGTGCGAATGATGATCCAAATGACTTGGCTGCATCGCTTACTGTGGGGTATTCTTTCACTCAATGGTGCGCTAAATGAACGCACAATGGCTCCGTTTTTGCAATGGCTAATTAATTTAGGCAAACCGCAATTAGCTTTAGAAATTGCCCGAATTTTTCTTAACTGGTACAACGTCAAAGGTGTTTATCAAGCCTATGCCGAAATGCAGCAAGTATCGTGATAAAAAACGTAGGAGTGCAAAGTTAGGTATCATACACAAATAAAATTACAAAATCCCTTTTCCTAATACCTTACGCTTCAAAACAAGTATCCGAGGTCTTGCTCCTGTACCTGAAAAACCTAAACCTTCGCGGAAGATTTCTGGCATATAAAATCGTGCCTCGCTATCTTTTTCCTTATCTTCGTAAATAACCCCCATTTCCTCTAGCATTCTTACTGTCGGCTGATCCATTTCAAACTGTTCTACTCCAAAAGGAATTCTTCGTTCAGAAGGGAGGTATTTAGGTAGTATTTCCTCAACCCAAGTTTTGAAAGATGGATATTCTTCCTTGGCTTCTTCCACCTTCTTTTCACTACACGGCTTAAGAGAGCGGCGAATAGCTTGAGGAGGTAAAAGACGGCTGGTAGACCACTTTTCAAATTGTACTTCTTTAGTTCTTTCTACAGTAATATCGGCTGCGTAGTACAATAAACGAACAATATCTCTTGCCTGAAGCCTACCATTAAAATCTGTCAAAGCTGCAAATATCCATGAAGCTGTATATGCTTCTTTCGAGTTATCTGAACCTAGCCTTTTACCCCATAATTTTTCTAATTGCTCTATAATATTCTGTTTATTTAAACTGCTAATTTCTGCTAGCGAGGCATCTATTACTTGAGACTGTCTACATATCCAAAAGACTAAACGCAGAAAAGAATCTTGATCCCAAGATAGATCATAAGAAAGGTAAAGATTTTCAAACTGTTTTAAGTTTTGAGTAATTGTATAACGCAGGAAATCACGGCGCAGAAAAATTATTATCCCAAGATTAGACTGCCTAATTTCTGATAACCTTTTTGGCAAATCATCAATCAAAGCTTTTAAAGCAATTTTTTCTTGATTGCTGGATGCAATGTTTGAGAATATATCCTCTAATCCATCAAACAGAAAGATAATACGTAAGCCTCTATCTTTCAAATCACGATTTATGATGCTAAGAATATTAGGACTATGTGTTTCAGGATTCACACCTATAGCTTTTGCAATTTGACCAATCCAAAATTCCGTCCATTCTGGTTCACTCCAGTTTTCAGTTGCAATTGCTCTTTTAATTCTATCCACATATTCTGAAGGTAAAAACTCAGGAACAGTATCTCCCAAAGCTGATCTCGCCTCATTTCTAGCTTCGTTAATCACAGTTTTTGCATTATCTTGAATGTTACTTGATTCAAGGAAAGGAAAGATATGTGTTTTTAGTTGTGATTCCTGAATTGTATTATCTATACGATTCAAAAAACTTTCCCAGTATTTGAAACGTGACAACTGTATATAGTTAAACGTTTTTCCTGCGCCTTTAGCTCCAATTGATACGACATGAGGTAATTGATCTCGAAAATTAGTCGCTAAATTCTTCAAGGATTCTGTTACTAATAAATCTTCTCCCCGCCCTTGTTCTGCATACTCATATTGCTGACACAAATCTCTGAGCCTACGAACCTCAAAAATTCCCTGATGTTCTTTTATAGATTTTGACTTCAATTCCTGATCATTGGTTATAAACAACTGTTCTTTAGCCCACTCCTTTGCTACATTCATTACTGAAGTTGGGCTTAGTTTTAAACGCGCATCATCCCAATTATTAATGTATAGTAATTCTTGGGAAAAATAGGTTTCTTTGATATCCAATCTTGTCGCATATAAATTATCTTCTTCTGACTGTAAATAAGCAGTTTGCAATCGCACCAATGCATCTTCAACCGCAGGTAATAATCTCAATTCTGGCGTTAGCATACTAATGATCAAAGACGGATCGTAATATCTTTCATCATTTACACTTGCTTCTGACGGTGCTACTCTAGCAATTTGTTCCAAAACAAGACTCGTACCTCTTACAGATTGTCCGTTAATTGTTGTGACTAGAAACCTCTGAATTCTTGGATCGAAAATCATGGGACTTGATATTTCACTTAAACCTGCTCTCAAATCAATTAATACATAGTCAGCACCAACAGCCTTACCTAAACTATGAATAGCATTACCACATTCCCAAGCTCCATCTGGACTTCTTACCAAGTGTTCAGGCAGAATAGGTGTATCTAGTAGTTCTTCATCTTCAAGACAAGCAGGTAGAAAATAGACTGTTGATTTACCTTCATACTTAGCAGATTTTTTAACTTCCCGTGCAAATAGTGAAAGTGCTTGTTCTCTTTCAATAGGAGAATAGTGGTAAACTTCAAGGAAATCAATGAAAGAAACTGCTGGTTGCTGTTTTTCAAAAGCGTTCCAATAAGTAAGACCAGGAGCTTCTAAATCAGCATCAATAACTAATACAGTTGTAGATATATCTATTTCTTTAGCTCTATCTTGTAAAGCAAAAAGATGCGCTGCTAAATTCAATGTTCTACCAACGCCACCTTTAAAGGAATAGAAGGCTACTAAAGTAGGTTTTTCAATATATGCTTCTGGGAGTTTAACTGGTTTTAGTATTACCGTTTCTCCTTCTGATTCCCTATCTAAATAAGCAATTTCTTCCCAGAATGGACGCACATCAACATCAGTTTTGTAAACTTCGTCTCCAGAGAAAAATTCTACAGATAATGTAGCATCACCAAGGGTAAAATAAATCACAGATGACTCTTCTTGATACCAATCTTTGAACCATTCTTTTAAAGCATCCTCAGCATTTTTTCTGTTTTTATCACTAATTAGATATATTTCTAAAGCATTTGAGTAACAGCGAATTTTTACTACCCCTTCTGGTAATTTACTACCATAATTAGTTTTATGTCCAATAGTTCTCTTGACATCAAGCCATGTGAGTAATTTTGGCGATTTTGGTGCATTCATAGTCTTTCAATTTCTCCCACAATCCATTTTGATATTGCTAATAGCTTATTCTCTATATCTTCATCGCTTGCTTTTTGTTTTTGAGTAACTATAGAAATTACTTTTCCTCCATACCGCCACATTTGGTTAATCTGTCCACTATTTAATTTTCTCTCTTCCTTATTATTCCTAGTATCGAATACTTCCCCAATAAATATTTCAGGTAGATTTAAAGACCCTCCTGCACTTAAACAGTCTAATAACTTATTTATATTATGTTGACATTCAGCAATTTCTGTACACGAATCACTACGCTTATGACCTTTCCTCTTCATTAAAATTGTCTTAAGACCACATTCAACAGCATAAAATAAGAGTAATCGATGGGCGTTAGTTCGAGATGTTTCCTGAGAATTTTTATAAGCGCACAAATTTTGAGACCATGCTTTTTCCATTTCCCGATCTGTAAAAGGTATTGCCATTAAGCTATTTTTACTTCGGTTAAGTACGAATTTACTCAGTTATATTATGTCAAAATTGCCCCACCCATCAATCGCTCATACCGATATTTCAACTCTTCTTTCATCAAATACCAACGCTCTAAAGTAACATCCATCTCTATTATTTTCTCTGCTGCTTGCCGCGCTAAAAGTAAAACTTCTTCATCTTCAACCAAACTCGCTAAAGTAAAATCTGGCACTCCAGACTGACGAGTTCCCAGTACTTGCCCTGGGCCGCGAAAACGCATATCCATCTCGGAGATGAAAAAACCATCCTGAGATTGTTCCAACACCTTCAACCGTTGTTGAGCATCAGGACTTCTAGAACTACTCATCAACAGACAGTAAGACTGAGCCGCGCCACGACCGACACGCCCCCGCAATTGATGCAGTTGCGACAACCCAAATCGCTCTGCATTTTCAATGAGCATAACTGTAGCATTCGGTACGTCTACACCAACTTCAACAACAGTAGTAGAAACCAAAATCTGTGTTTGATTATCGCGGAATTTAGTAATCGCTTCATCTTTGTCGGCTGAACTCATGCGACCGTGCAGCAATCCCACTTGAAAGTCAGGAAAAACGCTTTCTTGTAACTTTTGATGCTCCTCAACAGCCGATCGCAAATCCAATTTTTCTGATTCTTCCACCAAGGGCAAAACCACATAAACTTGTCTACCTTGGGCAATTTCTCGCCGGATCAGATCATAAGCATGGTTGCGTTGCTGACCTGATAAAACTGTTGTCTGAATCTTTTGCCGCCCTGGTGGTAACTCATCAATCTGGCTCACATCCAAATCCCCGTGTATCGTCAGTGCTAAGGTTCGGGGAATCGGGGTAGCTGTCATAGTCAACACATGAGGCTGCTCACCTTTTTGTTGCAAACGCGCCCGTTGTTCTACCCCAAAACGATGCTGTTCATCTATCACCACCAATCCCAGCTGATGGAAATTTACGGGGTCTTGAATCAAGGCATGAGTTCCCACTAACAGAGGTAATTCACCAGTTACTAACTGAGAATGTATTTGTCTTCGTTTAGCAGTCTTAGTAGAACCTGTCAGTAATTCCACTGGTAAATGCAAGAGGTTAAACCAACTAACTAACTTGCGATAATGTTGTTCTGCCAAAACTTCTGTAGGAGCCATCAGCGCCGCTTGGTAGCCAGATTGAATTGCTGCGAGGATAGCTAACACAGCGACGACTGTTTTACCTGAACCGACATCGCCTTGCACTAAACGATTCATTGGTGCAGGTTTTTGTAAATCGTTGAGAATATCGTTGAGAACTCGTTGCTGTGCGCTAGTGAGTTGAAAAGGCAGTATTTCGTAGAATTTCTCTACAAGTTGACCGCGTGGAACGAGGATAGCGCTGGTTTGAATTGCCCTTGCTTGCTGTTGACGTTGCAGTAACCCAAGTTGTAGATAGAAAAATTCATCAAAAACTAGGCGACGACGGGCAATTTTCAGAGCATCACTATCACTGGGAAAATGGATATTAGCGATCGCATCTTTCAATTCCATCAAACCATACTTTTGTCGTAAACCACTTGGCAAAGGGTCTTTCAGGTTAGCCGCAGCAGGTAAAGCAGCAATTACCGCCTGTCGCACTGTATTCGCCACCACGCCCTCAGTAAGTCCATAAATTGGCACCACCCGCCCAATATTCAGCGACTCAATCGAATCTCCTGGATTTGCCAAAACCTCTAATTCGGGATTATCCAGTGTCAAGCCGTATTTACTTTCTTTCACCAACCCACACGCCGCCAAAATACTACCCACTGCATAACGGCGTTTTAAACTTTCTTGCCAAGCGCGACTGCTAAAGCGCGTACCTGCGTAAAAACGACCAATTTTGATTTGACCACTATTATCTTTGACAATCAGTTCTAAAATTGATAATTTCTGATTTTTCGGGCTAGTAAAGAAGTTGCAACGCTTCACAGTCGCCACTATTGTCACCGTCTCACCCGCCTTTAACTCGCGGATATTTACCTGACGCGCATAATCAATGTGGTCACGAGGATAGTAAAAAAGTAAGTCGCGGACGGTATGTAAACCAAGCCGTGCTAGATTATCAGCTTTTTTAAAACCTATTTCTGGTAAATCGCTGATTTTTTGGTCAATGTTCGGTGCAAGTCTCCTACTCACATCAGGGATGATTTGGGATTTGGGATTTGGGATTTGGGATTGATAAATTCTCCCCTGCTGCTCTGCTGCTCTGCTGCTCTGCTCCCCCTGCTGCCCCTGTTCCTCTTGCTGTAATTGGGAAAGATACCTGCGAGTCTCTGCTACTAAATGTTGTCTTTCTTCCAGTGCTAGATGTGGATAACTAGCAAATTGCACCGCTAGTCCTTGCCAACGGCGGCGTTCAGTTTGGGGTAAGCCTGTTGGAAATTTGCCCAAAGTCAGGCTTAAAAATTCACTGAAACGGTATTCTCTGCCCACTAAGTCTGTAAAGCCGCGTTCGGCTTCTATTGCCAAGGCTTTGTGCAATCTTATCCAATCTGGTTTTTCATTAGTCATTGATCAGCAGAGTTAAGAGTTAGGAGTTAGGAGGAGCCACTGCGTTGCGGGGGTTCCCCCCGTTGTAGCAAGTGGCGTTGAGGAGTTAAGAGTTAGGAATAAATAACTCATAACTCATAATTCATAACTCATAAACTTTATTCAAACCAACTAGCACGCCATGCAGCTTCAGCTTCAGCGATCGCTTTTTCCCGATGTTTTTTTTGATACTCTCGTCCTAGCTTGTTTAGCTGAACTAAAATACTGCGGATTTGCCTGCGCTCAGAGGAGAGTGTCACATCAGCAAATTCAATTTCTCCTAACCGTAGGTTAATAGCCATGATTTGCGTTAGTCCAGAATCTTCTGACTGCTGCTCATTTTCAATTTCAATTACTAAGTTTAATAAGTTGGGTGGCCCTGGCATGGCCTCGCCAGACCCTTCTGATGCCGCCGCAGCCGCAGCTGCTAAAATCGGTTCTGGTAATTTTTTAGGTAATACCCCAGATTTTTGTATTAAAATATTAGCATCATGCGAAAGTTTTTTCAGTATCTCTTGCGTAACCTCTTCTAAATTCTGTTGCCATTTTACTAGTTCTATAGGATTAGAGGTATCGGCGTCCAAAGACTGAGAATTAGAACTATCCAGAAGTCCAGAAGATAAAGAGGATCTTACTCCCTCATCCCCCTTATCCTCCTCATCCCCCTCATCCCCCCCAACTTCCTCACTTTTAATACAAGCAAGCAACTGCTCTGCCGCCACTTGCCCTAACTTACGGATGGCTTGTTGCAATTGCTGGCGCTGATTCAATGACAAATTCAGAAAGTTTTCAGGATACCCCTGAGTACAAAGGTGGTAACTCGCTAGAATCAACTGTTTTCGTACAGCTAGCCCCAAGGTGTTTAGATAACTAGCATAAGCGCTTTGTAGTTCTACTGCGATCGCCCCAATCGCTTCTTTTATTGCTGCAATATCCCGTTCAATTCGCTCGATTGCTCTTGCCATATCTTTTCGTTCTTGCCCATGTGAACTCTTACATAGTACAAATGTACGAATTTTTATAATAACTTTCCAAAGGAGTTTAGATTTTAAATTAATCCGATATTTCGCGTCTTTAAATAATAAAATACAGGTCAGGCTATTTGCTTGACCTGTCCTTTAAGGAGTTAGGAGTTAAGAATTATGAGTTATGAATTATCAAGCAACTTCCTATTAACTCCCAACTCCAAACTCCCAACTCCAAACTCCAAACTCCAAACTCCAAACTCCAAACTCCCAACTCCCAACTCCTAACTCCTAACTCCTAACTCCTAACTAATATTACTTAGTACCCATTTGTGCAGCGACTTCATCAGCAAAGCTAATTTCTTGCTTTTCAATGCCTTCGCCCAGTATATAGCGGACAAAGCGGGCCACTTGAATCTCTTCGCCTAATTGAGCCTTTGCTTGCTTCAAGAGGTCTTCCACGGAAATACTCTGATCGCGAATGTAAGGCTGATCGATCAAAGTCAATTCTTTCAGGCGTTTTTCAATCCGTCCCTGAACAATCTTTTCTTTGATGTTATCTGGCTTGTTCGCCAAATCATCCTTGCCCATTTCAATATCTTTTTCCTTTTGGGCAACTTCGGGGGGAATTTGGTCTACGCTCACATACTCGACATTTGGACAAGCCGCAACTTGCATTGCAGTATTCCGTGCCAAGGTTTGGAACTCTTGATTGGTAGCGGCTGACTCAGTTTGAGAACCCAGTTCTACCAATACACCAACTCGACCGCCAGTGTGAATGTAGCTGTCTACTACACCTTGCGTGCCTTCTGCTAGTGCAAAATTGACAAAGCGACGCACTTGGATATTTTCACCGAGCGTGGCAATGGTTTGCTTGATAGATTCTTCTACAGTCGCATTTTCATTATCAATATAGGGTTGAGCCAACAAAGACTCAACACTATCAGCAGTCGCTGCTTGCTTTGCCAGGTTCTTAACTAAAGCTTTAAAAGCCTCGTTACGAGCAACAAAGTCGGTTTGGCAGTTGACTTCGATGAGTACACCCACTCGACCACCAGGCTGAATGTAAGTGTCTACTAGACCTTCTGCCGCAATGCGATCGCTTTTTGCCCCCGCCTTAGAGATGCCCTTTTTCCGTAGCCAGTCTGCGGCTTCTTCTACGTTGCCTTCAGTCTCTATCAGCGCCTTTTTGCAGTCCATCATGCCGGCACCAGTTTTTTGGCGTAGCTCTTGGACGAGTTTTGCAGATATTTCCGCCATGTTGCCTCAATTCCTAACTTGACCTCGAGTTGTAATCGCTCACGGGTGTTGAGTATTTCTATCTTACTCAGGGCTGGGGGTGAAAAAATAACGAAGTTTTGAGGTATGAGTTTTTTCGCCTCTACCTTAGCCTCAGATTTGCCGTTCTTGTAGGGCGGCTTGCTGCTATTGTGCCAGCCACCCTACCCTGCGGACACTTCCTTCACCCCTGCTTTAGTTATTCTTCTGTTTCCTCATCGGGAATTACGGCATCAGTATATTCGGTTTCTTCGTAGTCTTCGTCATACTCACCACCGTCGTAATCTTCGTAATCGTCTTCAGCCTCAAGCTGACCGTGACGACCTTCATAAATGGCATCCGCCAATTTTCCGACTATCAGCTTAATTGACCTGATAGCATCGTCGTTTGCTGGGATGGGGATATCTACTACATCTGGGTCACAGTTTGTATCCAACATGGACACAATGGGAATATTCAGCTTTTGGCATTCTTGAACTGCGTTATATTCCCGCCGTTGGTCTACAATGACCACGATATCGGGGACTTTCCGCATTGTTTTAATGCCGCCTAAGTATTTCTGAAGCTTCGTCATTTCCCGACGTAGCATTGATGCTTCTTTTTTCGGTAATAAATCTAGTGCGCCAGTTTCTTCACGGCGTTCTAAATCTTTCAGACGGTCTACCCGGGTTTTGATGGTTGCCCAGTTGGTCAACATTCCGCCCAACCAGCGTTGGTTAATATAGTGGGAACCGCAACGGCTGGCTTCTTGGGCAATAATTCCGGCTGCTTGGCGCTTGGTGCCGACAAAAAGAAATTTCTTCCCTTGTTCTGCGTGCGATCGCATGTAGTTGTAAGCATTATCCATCAACTGGGCAGTTTGCACCAAGTCGATAATATGCACACCATTGCGGGAAGTATAAATGTAAGGAGACATTTTTGGGTTCCAACGCCGGGTCTGATGCCCAAAGTGAACCCCTGACTCCATCATTTGAGCCAATGAAACTACTGGCATATATTTTTCAACTCCGATTCGGGTTAAACCTCCATCCAAGTGCATTTCCCTACTGGGAAACACCCGAATTCTTAGATGTGCGAGATTAGTTAACCATACTAGGTTAGCATATTATGAAGAGTTCTAGTTGGTTGACATGAAGGCGAGAAAATAGCGTTGCCCACTCAACAACTAGGCAAGCCATAACGTTTTAATGTATGGTCTAAAATACTACCCATTTCTTGCTGATAACGCTTGGGAGTTGTGTGTAGGATTCTTTAAAACACAGATGTCATGTGACTCTGGTTACCAAATCCTGCTTCTGCTGCTACCTGTGCCAGCGATCGCTTTTGGTTTTGTAAGAGTTTTTGGGCAAGTTCGAGCCGACACCAAAGGACATATTGATAAGGCGATAGTCCAGTTGTGATTTTTGGCGAATGCTGCGACGAAAAGATGATTCTCGCTCTAATGCATTAAGAGCAATGCGACGTAGTAAAGCAAAGTTTTGTGGTCAATTAGAGATTGTGAATCCATTTAAAAAGGCTAGAAACCGCATCTAAGCTGTCTCTAGCCTTTATTTACTTAATGGGCAGTACCAGACTCGAACTGATGACATCCTGCTTGTAAGGCAGGCGCTCTACCAACTGAGCTAACCGCCCTTTTGTTCAATCCTTAACTAATATAGCAAAACATTTCGCATTGCGCTAGTATTTTTAAGAAAATCTTTTTTTCTCTTATACTGACTCAGTATTCAGTTACTCAGAGAGCATCCCGTCAGGTGCAAAAACTTTGTGTTTGCCCTCATCCCCTAACCCCGAATCCCATATAACGGGAGAGGGGGAACTAGAATTATGTCTCCCCTCTCCCCAAAATGGGAGAGGGGCTGGGGGTGAGGGAAAAGATTTAAGCCAAAATTGGGATGCTCCCGTTAGTCAGCACTTAGGATTTAGGATGCCCTCTGGTCGGACGCACGATCGCATTACTATGTATGCTCTGCCGTTGGTGGCGGGCGTTACTTTCTGGCAAACTCGCAGCAGCAATGCGACTTTGTTAGTTGCAGGCGGGTTTATCTTTGGCGGGCTGATGTTTGGCCCGGATTTGGATATTTACTCTGTGCAATTTCAACGCTGGGGTTTATTGCGCTGGATTTGGCTACCTTATCAAAAAAGTCTCCGGCATCGTTCTTTTTTATCCCACGGGCCGATTATTGGCACGATTGGGCGGATACTTTATCTGGGGTGTTTGTTAGCTATTGTGGCAATTTTTGTTTTAGCGATCGCTCAAAGGTTATGGAATCTGAGTTTTAATTGGCAAGATTTGGGGGGAACTGTGGGGCGATCGCTCGTGCAATACAATACTGAATATATCGCCCTGTTTTTGGGGTTGGAATTGGGGGCGATGAGTCATTCTCTGAGCGATTGGGGGGGGTCGGCTTATAAACGTTTTAAAAAGCAGGGGGTTCGGGGGTTGCTTCCTAGTGGCAAAATTAAGAAGCGGAAAGTCAGGGGTGGGGGTCGTCGGGCGAGAGGAAAGAAATGATTTTTTTAACGCAAAGGGACGCAGAGGTATGGATAAGGAAAATGAGACTTTGGCGGCGTTGCAGGAGTTGATTGAGGTGGTGGCGAAGTTGCGCGACCCTGATGGTGGTTGTCCTTGGGATTTGGCGCAAACTGCCGAAACGCTCACGCCTTATGTGATTGAGGAAGCTTATGAGGTGGTGGATGCAATTAAGAGTGGAGATAAGGGTGCGATCAGAGAGGAGTTAGGCGATTTATTATTACAGGTGGTATTGCAAGCCCAAATTGCTAGCGAATCGGGGCAATTTTCCCTCAAAGAAATAATTCAGGGGATTTCTCAAAAGTTGATTCGCCGTCATCCCCATGTGTTTGGTGATGTGTCGGTGACAAGTGTGGATGAGGTGCGGCAAAATTGGGAACAAATCAAGGCTGCGGAGAAAGGCGAAGCATCTCCAGAGGCGCAAAAATTTAGTTCTAAACTCGCTCGTTATGGGCGCACCCTTCCCCCACTAACGGCGGCGATGAAGATTTCTCAAAAGGCTGCTGCGATCGGGTTTGAATGGGAAAATATTCAGGGTGTTTGGGATAAGTTTTATGAGGAGTTAGGGGAGTTTCAACAGGCTTTAGCTGAAGAAACACCACAACGACAACAAGCAGAATTAGGCGATTTACTATTTGCAGTGATTCAGCTAGCCCGTTGGCATAATCTTGACCCCAGCGCCGCTTTGCAAGGCACAAATCAACGCTTTGTCCAACGATTAGAAAAAATGGAGGCAGTTGTTGACCGTCCCCTTTCTGATTACAGTTTGGATGAATTAGAAAAGTTATGGCAACAGGCAAAAGCTCAACTTGCTCAAGAAGGGTATTAGTCATTTGTCATTTGTCATTTGTCAGGAATTATTATTCTCCCCTGCCCACTTCCTTCTTTAAGATTTATGTTTCTTGCTCTACAGCCCTCTAGGTGGATTTATTTATAAAATTTTTATTTTAAAATACTACCAGAGGTTGAGTCAACTATAATTATTGTGTCTAATCCCCTTTGTAGAACTCGCGTTGTCAAAACAAACCTCTATCTTTTGAGCCATAGCTTTGAGATCAGCTTTTAACATAGATTTGGGCTTATACTTGCTTAATTTTTCCTCTGGCGTGCGCGTTTTAGTTTTAGCAAAGTGAGCAACATGAATGTAGACGATTTTAGTCAAGAAATAGAAACATTTAGCTCACGGGTGACGGGATTATTGCAAAGTACTGCCACTGAGCCGAACTTGCAACAACAGCTAACGGCTGAAGCTTTTGAAGAACTTAAAATCACTTTAGAAGAACTGAAAATTGCCTCCGAGGAACTACAAGCAACCCGAATGGTAGTCGAGAAGGAGCGTCAGCGCTACCAAGAATTATTTGATTTTGCGCCTGATGGTTACTTGGTAACTGATACGAATGGTATTATCTTGGAAGCTAACCTTGCTGCTACCATACACCTTAATGTTTTACAGCGATTTTTGATTGGCAAACCGCTACTTACTTTCATTGCCAGATCAGATCATCAACCTTTTTTTAACTACCTAACTCAGTTGCAGCATCTAGACCGGGGCGGGGAATGGGAAGTGTGTTTACAACCACGGGAAAAAATCTGTTTTGATGTTGCTTTTACAGTAGTTACTGTCCGTAACGAGGAAGGTAAGCCAGTTGCTCTGCGCTGGCTAATGCGCGACATTACCAAGCGCAAGCGTTTAGAGTCGGAACGCGAACAGTTATTTGTCAGTGAACAAGCCGCCCGCATTTCAGCCCAAGCAGCACAGAGGCGTTCTAATTTTTTGGCTGAAGCAAGTCATGTATTGGCATCTTGTTTAGATTACCGTACCACTTTAACCAGCGTCGCGCAATTGGCAGTGCCTACCCTAGCCGATTGGTGTATTGTAGATGTTGTTGAAAATAATTCGGCAGTCTTCAATAACCCAGTCATAGCTGCATCTGAACCGCAAAAGGAAGCAATAGTAAGAGAATTGCGACAACGCTATCCAATTGCTGTTGATGCTGATTATGGGCCAGCGAAGGTTTTACGAACTGGTAAGTCGGAACTGGCTACAAATATTATTGAGTCGTCATTACAGAGAAATGCATCAAACCAAGAACACCTGAGTCTGCTGCACCAACTCCAACTTAAATCTCAGATGACTGTGCCATTGCTGGTGCGTGAACGCAAGCTGGGGACAATTGTATTTGCATCTGCACAACCAGGACGGCATTACACTATTGTAGACCTGGCAATGGCTGAAGAACTTGCCCAACGGGCAGCCTTTGCCATTGAAAATGCACAGCTTTATCGGCAAGCCCAGGAAGCTAACCGAATTAAAGACGAGTTTTTAGCGATCGTTTCTCACGAACTTCGGACACCTCTTAACTCTATGCTGGGTTGGGTTCAAATTATCCGTAATCGAAAATTGGACGAGGCAAGTACCTTTAAGGCACTGGCGACAATCGAGCGGAATGCTCAACTCCAGAGGAGACTGATCGAAGATATCCTGGATGTTTCCCGGATTATACAAGGTAAAATCCGCCTAAATCTCCGTAAAGTTAACCTGGTACTTGTAATTAACGCAGCGATTGAAGCTATATATCCCACATCTGAAATTAAGGATATTCGAGTTGAGTCTTACCTTGATTCCTCAGTAGGTGAAGTTATAGGTGATTCAGAACGCCTGCAACAAGTCGTCTGGAATTTGCTCTCTAATGCTGTGAAATTTACACCGAGTGGAGGGCTAATTGAAGTACATCTAAAGCAGGTAAACTCAAATGCCCAGATAAGCGTGTCTGACACAGGTAAGGGAATTAGTACTGACTTTCTACCTTTTATATTTGAGCGCTTTCGTCAAGCTGATAGCACAACTACTAGAGCCGAGGGTGGTTTGGGGCTGGGACTGTCAATTGTGCGCTACATAGTAGAAATGCACTCAGGTACTGTCCACACAGCTAGCGAAGGGGAAGGACGGGGAGCAACATTTACAGTGCTGTTACCCACCATAGAATCGCAACAAGAGGAGCAAATTAAAGAGAGGGAAGTAAAAGCCGATAACCTCTTAGCGCTCAGAGGCTTACAAATACTTGTTGTGGATGACAATACCGATACACGCGAGTTAGTTTCGTTTATTCTGCAACAGTCTGGAGCAGAGGTGATATCGGTTAGCTCAGTAGCTGAAGCTTTAGAAGCGCTGGAACGATTGGAACCAGATGTTTTAGTCAGTGATATCGGAATGCCAAATGAAGATGGTTATGCGCTGATTCGCAAAGTGCGAATCAGCGAAGTAGCTCGATTCAAAAAAATTCCAGCTGTAGCACTGACGGCCTTTGCTAGAGATGAAGAGTCGAAGCTGGCTCTGCAAGCTGGATTCCACGTTCATCTCTCCAAGCCAATCGAGCCAGAGAAGTTAGTGAGTGTGGTGGCGAACCTGGTTAAAGGCAGCCAACAAGTTTAATGCACAATTAAGCTTTTGGTAAAACCTGCCGCTGATATAGCAAATGTTGTCGCTAATATAGCAAATGCGATCGCTGATATAGCAAATGCGATCGCTGATATAGCAAATGCGATCGCTAATATAGCAAATGCGATCGCTAATATAGCAAATGCGATCGCTAATATAGCAAATGCGATCGCTAATATAGCAAATGCGATCGCTGATATAGCAAATGCGATCGCTAATATAGCAAATGCGATCGCTGATATAGCAAATGCGATCGCTGATATAGCAAATGCGATCGCTAATATAGCAAATGCGATCGCTGATATAGCAAATGATCTAACCCTAGTAGGGGCTTGTCTTTGCCATACCCCTACGGTAAATCTATAATATAGCGGTTCTCGTTCATGTGAGGTACACCCGTAGGGGCAATTCATGAATTGCCCTTAAACCTTGCGATATAATTTTGTACCGCATCTGAGTGGTAACCGCTATATATCAGGGTTTCCGTGAATTAGTATAATTTATAAGTTGCATAAAAAAAGGAGGTAGTTAATAACTACCTCCTGACAAATTAAAGCTTGGATGGACTGAGAAATGCTTTGACAGCAGGCGAGAAACTCAGCTAACTGCTCAAGAACATAATCAAGACCACTCCCAGGATAATCGATCCACCGCCAAGGATGAATGACCAAAAGCGATGGTAACTATTAACAATGGTGCCATTTTCACTTTGAAGTTGAATCAAATCCATCCAAGGTGCAACACCCCGACGGAACCAACCCACCGCCCCAACTTGTTCGCCAATCAAGCTTTTGACTCGCTTCATCCCAAACAAGAAATTGCCGATAGGGCCAAAGCGTGAGGCGTAACGCAGATAAAGCATCCCAGTACGATCCTGAATTTTTAAATCGGAACCAAATTTATAACCAGCATCGCCACGACCAATTAGTTGACCTTTAAGTTTTGCAGGTTGTCCACGTAACGGACTGGCGTAAGGGTCTGACATCAGGGTGAGAATATCGGTTTCTGCTGCTTGTTTGTAATCGGGAAACATCACCAAGGCTTTAACAATAATCCCCATCCCTAAGCCAATTAGTGGCGCACCAAATGCTAAACCTGTGTTTGGGGAACTTGACCACAGAATCACACCCATTATCAAGCCAATGAAGAAACCTATAGTTTCAGCACCATACAGCACAACATCTAAAAAAAAGTTGCTGTAAAGCCTACTCTTACTCAGAGTTTTGCCTTCTTTGATAACTCGCCCCATATCGAACTCAGTCGGTAAACCCAACTGTTCGGCATAGGTGCTTAATGCACGAACTCGTTTTCCTGTCAATGGATGAGTAGAATTTAATTCCATCCACCAGCCCCAAGGGTTAAACATATCCCACAAAAAGACGCGACCAACTTTTTGCGGATCGGATGCAATGCGGTAAGCGGTTCCTGTGGAAGCCGCGGCTTTATGGTCATAGATACCCAAGGCGCGAGTGCCTTCAATTAAACGGCTGGGTTCTTGTGTCCGTGAACCTTCTTCTAATATCCCGTAGGCAATCTTTACCAAAGCGCGGGATAATCCATTGGGATTACCTGTACTTTCTGCTGCAAAGTGGTCAGCAAAATATTCTCGTGTGCGAGAGAGGTACAGCAGTAAGTAAGTACCAATAAGATAAAACACGTAGGCGACTAAGGCAGCAGTTTGCATCGCATCTTTAATTTTGCGATCGCCACCACGCCCTAATCTTATAGCTGTGCTGTAAATCAGGTAGCAAATCTGCACTAAGGTAGAAGCTACTGTCATCACTGCGAAGTCCCAGTGGACGATATGCCCCAATTCATGGGCGTAGACGGTAGCAATTTCATCGTCATCCAGGTATGTGAAAAGTCCCTGACTGACTACTAAACGGGCGCTGTTAGGTAATGAGCCATAAGTAAAAGCCGTGGGGTTTTGGTCGTTAATGATGCCCAAACGGGGCGTTTTTAACTTTTTCTGTTCACAGACTTGGCGAATAACTTTAGCCGTCTCTGGACTGAGGTTTTCAACTTCTGCTAACTCTACCCAGCGAGTTTGGTAAAGCCAGCTTTGGGTTAAGTCCATGAGAAATGGAGACAAGAAAAAGGCGGCGATATTAAAAACTAGGGTAATACCAATTGCGATCGCTAGTCCTTGCTGGGGATTGTCGCTACCCAAAATAAATACTAAACTCAAACCTAAAGCGAAGACCATGCCAAATAGCAAGGTCATGGTGACACCAGAAGCTAACGCCAAACTACCACCCACACCCCCCATCGCTAACTTTATCCCAGTAGTGGCGGCGCGACTAGCTTTTTGGCTGGCGTTAGATGGGGTTTGACCCAAAGATTGACTAGCTTTTTGGGACCAACTGCGAGCCTGTGGGTTTTCACTCATGATTAACTTTTGACAGAGAATCTTGGCTTTTTCGATTTCGCCTGTGGCTTGATAGGCTTTGATCAGCCACATCTGTGCTGAAAGATAATCTGAGGAATCACGTTCAACGCAATCACGGCAGAATTGTTCGAGTAATTCAACCGCTTCTTGATAACGTTTCTGTTTTAAGGCATCTAATCCAGATTGCAATGACATAAAATCTCCCTAGCAAAGGAGTGGTATTTGATCCATGAATACTCAATAGATCCAGCGATCGTCATCACAATTTCGTAAAAATTTAAATATTGGCAGTATAAATTATTTACTTAAGGAAAAGACTAGAGAAACATACATTAAGATGTCTCTCTAGTCTCCGGTACGCATAAATCATTTTTAAGACTTTAAAATAGAGCTATGTAACAATACTTATAATATTTTGAATGCTGTAAGTTTAGTACCTTTAATTTGTCTGTGTTCGATAATCATAGACTAAATGTTTTGAACCAAGTTTTGCTTCACCCGATTGGAGTAATCATTGATTACCCAGATGGTTCACCCGATTGGGGGAAGACGATAAGCAATGATCAACTCACATTGATAAGATGAGGAAAAGGTAAAGATTTGTACTATGACTATTCTTAACATTGCTTCTCCCCTAATTGCGATCGCAGGACAAACCCGCCAAGCTGCAAGTAAATTAGCGATTCTCTCCACTGAGGCGAAAAATCAGGCCCTTGTGGCGATCGCTGAAGCTTTAGAATCAGCTAGAGATGAAATTTTACAAGCAAATGTTACTGATTGTGAAGCTGCTGATGCTGAAGGAATTCCCCAACCGCTTTATAAACGCTTGCAGTTGGATGAACATAAATTAAGAGATGCGATCGCAGGGGTACGAGATGTTGGTAAGCTAGCCGATCCTATTGGTAAAGTACAGATTCACCGAGAAATTGACACTGGTTTAATTCTGAAGCGAATTACTTGTCCTTTAGGTGTTTTAGGAATTATTTTTGAAGCCCGTCCAGAAGCGGCGATTCAAATTGTTTCTTTAGCGATAAAATCGGGTAATGGTGTGATTCTCAAATGTGGAAAAGAAGCGGTGCGTTCTTGTGAAGCAATAGTTAAGGCAATTAAACAAGGATTATCTCAAACTGCTGTTAACCCTGATGCGGTACAGTTGCTCACAACTAGAGAAGAAACTCTAGAACTTTTGAAGTTAGATAAATATGTAGATTTAATTATTCCCAGAGGTTCTAATTCTTTTGTGCGTTTTGTGCAAGAAAATACACGGATTCCGGTATTAGGCCACGCCGATGGAATTTGTCATCTTTATATAGATAAAGCCGCCGATATTTCTAAAGCAGTTCCGATTACAGTAGATGCAAAAGCGCAATATCCGGCTGTTTGTAATGCGATTGAAACTTTGCTAGTTCACCAATCAATTGCTAGTGAATTTTTACCAAAAGTTGCCCAGGCTTTGCAAGAAAGGCATGTAGAATTAAGAGGTGATAAACGCACTTTAGAAATTTTACCTAATATTGTAGCTGCAACAGAAATAGATTGGGAAACAGAATACAGCGATTATATTTTGTCTATTAAGATTGTAGACTCTATAGAAGGTGCGATCGCGCATATTAACGAATATGGTTCTCGTCATACTGACGCGATTATTACTGAAGATTCAACATCTGTAGAAACTTTTTTTGGATTGGTAAATTCCGCTAATATATTCCACAATTGTTCTACCAGATTTGCTGATGGTTTCCGCTATGGTTTCGGTGCAGAAGTCGGAATTAGTACGCAACAAATGCCACCGCGTGGGCCTGTTGGTTTAGAAGGATTAGTTACATACAAATATCAAATGACTGGCAATGGGCATATTGTAGCTACTTACACCGGTGCGAATGCTAAAGCTTTTACTCATCAAGATTTGGGGTAAAGTATTCTCAGATAGTAGTACACACAAGTGCTGTCCACATAGGTTTCAACTCTTTTATCCACATTTTGTCAGAGTTAAACTCTCACGCTCACCGACATCCCGCCCAGAACTAAAGTTCTGGGCTAATAGCTGAAGTCCACTTAAGTGGACTGAACAATTAATTTAGTCCACTTAAGTGGACTTCAGCTATGAGACTCGGAATTCATTCCGAGGCGAGATAGAAACGTAGTGCGAGATTTATTAATAAAGATATGGCCAAGCAAATTTTAGTGATTGAGTGTTGCAAAATCATCGGTGGCTGATAAATTAGCTATTAAACTAATGCTTTGAGTAATGCCTGAAGTTTAAGCTGTACCTCTGCAAACTCCTTGTCATGATCGGAGCCAGCAACGATACCAGCACCAGCATACAATCTCGCGCGATCGCTAGATTTAAAGGTAAAAATGCGATCGCTCAGGTACGTTTACTACGTGTTTCATAATACCTTAAACTACGGACTCCGCCCCAAATCGCACCTAGAATGGTTCCAGCCTGAATAAAACACAGCCGAACAAAAAATAACTCTAGCCCTATCATCGCTAGACTTAGGCCATTCAGGTCGGGATTTGAATAACTTGGATGAGTTTTAAGTTGCCATTTATACCATAATCACCCCAGACAAAAACCAGCAATAGCACCTAGTAAAGCAACAATAAATGACCACAAGAACGTTAATAATCCATATTCAATTGAGTCTAAACGCCATATAGCAACAAAAAGAAATATTGCTCCTGTAAATGCTGCAACTATTACTGTTAATAAAATTATAATTAACATTAATGTTAAATTTACTTACTATTAAGGTGATAATTACTTAATAGTTTACTACAGAATTGTGATAAACATCTTTAGCTGGCATACAAAATTACTAATTAACTTTAAACTAATGCTTTAAGTAACGCCTGAAGTTTAAGCTGCACCTCTGCAAACTCCTTGTCAGGATCAGAACCAGCGACGATACCAGCACCAGCATACAATCTCGCGCGATCGCCATCAATCAATGCTGAACGAATTCCCACAATAAACTCGCAGTTACCCTGAGAATCTATCCAACCCAGAGGCGCAGCATACAAACCTCTTTCAAAGTTTTCATAACGCCGAATTTCCGCACAGGCTACATCTCGTGCTGCACCGGCAACAGCTGGTGTAGGATGCAATTGGGCGACAATCTTTAATGGATGGATGTTTGCAGGAACTATAGCACTAATTGGTGTCCATAAATGCTGGATATTCGATAATTGTCGCAGCCGTGGTGCTAATATTTGGGGTAATAAACCTAGCTGGCATAGGCGTTGTGTAATGAAATCAAGCACCAGTGAATGTTCGTGCTTTTCTTTTTCACTATTAAGCAAGCGATTGGCATTAGCTGCATCTTCAGCAGGGGTTTTACCTCGTGGTGCAGAACCAGCTAAAGCATCAGTAATTAACTGTTGATTATTAATACTAATTAATCTTTCTGGACTTGCACCAATAAAGTTTTGTCCTTTGCCATTACTTGTAGAAAAAATATAACAATTAGGATGTATTTGTCTAAGATTATTTAAGGATTTAACTAAGTCAAAGTGATTGCTTGATTTTACATCTAATATATCTGC
This sequence comes from Nostoc sp., assembly GCF_036916975.1. Classification (GTDB taxonomy): domain Bacteria; phylum Cyanobacteriota; class Cyanobacteriia; order Cyanobacteriales; family Nostocaceae; genus Nostoc. Next base: position 37,927 of record NZ_JBALFF010000015.1, on the reverse strand, counting down.
GAGAACAATCTTGCTTAAATGACTAGACTTAATTTTTTCCAGAACAGATACTACTGAACGTTTAAACCCAGTAGCATTGGTGACAGATTTCTTGTAAAAGTTTGCTGGGAAACAATCAATATTAGCAGAGTAATATTCTAAAGATTGAAGAAATTCAATTTTGTTTTGCACATTCTCCAATAACCTTGGGATATTTACACTTTCATTGATAATTATATTTGTTACTAATATGCAACGTTGATTTTTAACAGCTACTTGCCAACGGGGAAGAAAGATGGTAGCAGATGGAAACGGATAATCTATTTGGGCATTTTTATCAAAAAAGCTGAAATAACAAAAAAAGTGAGGGCCAGAAAAAGGTTGGTTAACGTTACCAAAGTTAATTATATTTTTTAGACAAGATTTGATAAAATGTTCAGCTTGAGTAAAACGATCTATACCATCAATTTGTAATTTTGCCACGGCATCAATTGCCGCGATCGCTTCTCCTTTACCTTTATCCTCAAAGTAAAAATTTATTTCATTTGCTTGTGTTAGTTTATCTAATACTAGTAAAGGGTCAACTAAATCGATCTCCTGAGAGATACTGACAATTTGCCTGCAATTACTTTTGACGCACTTTTCTTGCACTGCTACCAAAAATTGATATAAATCTTTGTGTACAAAGAGGTTGCTACGACATGGTGAAACTGTCATGGATCTATAGTAAATTTTTTTTAAGTTAACTTCCTAAAGTGTAATTAATCGTGGTCGTATTTCTACAGGTGACATATTAAGTTATCATTTCACCAGCGGAGGATTTGCGTTGTTTATGGTGTTCCCAGACCCTGACAAGCCAGTTATAGCCCAAGCCTGGAATGTGAGAGGGCAATGATAAAGCTACCATTGCAACAGTTAAAAAGCCCAAATTATAAGTTTTTTAACTTTTGAATGCGTGAATGCCTGACTTTTGCGTAACGGTGCGTCTCTTTAAATTATAAAATCTTAAGTGTAAGTATTTTTCTGGCAATTTAATTAATTACGACTAATGACAACCAAGCAGATTTTATATCCTAACAGTAAGTTATGGATGGCAGCGATTAAACCGCCAATGTACAGCGTTGCCATTATGCCCATTTGGGTAGGAACAGCAGTAGCATTCGCCGAAACTAAAGTTTTTAATAGTACAGTATTTTCTACTTTTGTAGCTGCGGCAATCTTAATTCTTGCCTGGGAAAATATCAGTAATGATGTGTTTGATTCCGAAACCGGTATCGATCAAAATAAGCACCATTCTCTGGTTAACTTAACAGATAATAAGTCATTAATATTTTGGATAGGAAATTTGTGTTTAGGTTTGGGATTGCTGGGCATACTAGCGATCGCTTTTTGGCAACAAGACCTAACTGTTATCGGCATCATTTTACTATGCTGTGGTTTAGGCTATATGTACCAAGGGCCTCCCTTTCGCTTAGGATATCAGGGTTTAGGCGAGATTCTTTGCTTTTTTGCCTTTGGCCCCTTAGCAGTGGAGGCAGCATATTACAGCCAAACCCAAACTTTATCAATGACTTGTTTAGCAGTCTCAGTCATTGTCGGTATTGCCACAACCTTAATTTTATTCTGCTCACACTTTCACCAAGTTAAGGATGACATAGCCGCAGGCAAGCGATCGCCTATCGTCCGTCTAGGAACTCAAAAAGGGGCTCAACTCCTAGTTTGGTTTACTGGTAGCATTTATCCCCTAAGCTTGCTGTTTGTACTATTGGGAATTTCTCCACCTTGGACTTTATTGAGTTGGGCAAGTTTACCCTTTGCTGTCAAATTATGTCGCCATGTCCAAGAAAATCACAACCAGCCAGATAAAGTTAGTAACTGTAAATTTATCGCCGTAGCCGTGCATTTTTGTGCTTGCTTGCTGCTTGGACTGGGATTTATGCTTTAATGGCATGGAGCATTGGGCATTGGGCAAAGGGAGAATGACTAATGACTAATGACTACAGATTTGAATTTCGTCCTTATCAGCGAAGATTTCTGCAATCGGTTACCACCAATCATGGTAATTGGGATATTCGTGAAGGTATTATTCTCCGGCTTACCGATGAATCAGGTAAAGTAGGCTGGGGAGAAATTGCCCCCATTAGCTGGTTCGGTTCCGAAACCCTAGAACAAGCCTTAGATTTTTGTCGCCAACTCCCAAAAAAAATCGCAGACGAGATAATTTTCTCCATCCCAGATGAGTTACCTGCTTGTCAATTTGGCTTTGAGTCAGCTTGGGAGTGGGGGGATGAGGGGGATGAGGGGGATAATTTTATAACTCCTAACTCCTCACTCCAAACTCCTAACTCCTCACTCCAAACTCCTAACTCCTCACTCCAAACTCCTAACTCCTCACTCCTAACTCCTAACTCACTCTTTTTCAGTGCTTTATTACCAGCTGGGGAAGGGGCTTTAAATCAATGGGAAACTTTGTGGGAGAAGGGATATCACACATTTAAGTGGAAAATTGGTGTGTATGCGATCGCTGATGAACTAGAAATTTTTGAGTCACTGATATACACCTTACCAGACTTTACCAAACTGCGATTAGATGCTAACGGTGGACTCAGCTATGAAGAAGCTAACTTATGGCTGCAAACTTGCGACAATTTTAAGGCGAATAGAGAACTATCCTTAGAAATTGAATTTATCGAACAACCGTTACCCGTTGAGCAATTTCAGCAGATGTTGAAATTGAGTAAGAGTTATGAAACTGCGATCGCAATAGATGAATCTGTCGCCACACTTAGGCAACTCGCCGCCTGTTATCAACAAGGTTGGCGAGGAATTTTTGTGATTAAGCCTGGGATAGTTGGATCTCCATCTCGTCTGAGAAAGTTTTGCCAGCAGCATAAAATTGATACTGTATTTTCATCAGTATTTGAAACTGCGATCGGTAGACTTGCAGCACTCCAGCTAGCAGCGGAATTATCCCGAAACAATAGGGCAGTTGGTTTTGGCATTGACCATTTTTTTGAACAAGAAGAAACATGGCTTCAAAGTCTATGGAACGACCTTTAGACTATCTTAATAACCTGTCTGAAAATGATTGGTTTATTGGTTATAACAGCCGTCAATTTAATCAAATAGCTCAAGACTTATATTTAGAACTAACACAATTATCAGCAGATAGAATCCCACCAAAAATCATCTTAGCCGAACGTGAACCATTACGGTTTTTAGCAAGTTTTATTGCCGCTTGTGCAGCTAATTGTCCAGTTTTTCTTTGTAACCCCGACTGGGTAAAAGAAGAATGGCAGCAAGTCTTTGATTTAGTAAAACCAGATATTATTTGGGGAGTAGGCAATAGGCAATCGGGAATCGGGAATCGGAATTGCGAAGAAATTACTATCATATCCCCCCATTCCCCACTCATCATGATTCCCACAGGTGGTTCATCTGGGCAAATAAAATTTGTCATCCATACTTGGGAAAGTCTTATAGCATCTGTACAAGGATTTACAGAATATTTTCAACTAAAACAAGTCAATTCTTTTTGTGTATTGCCGCTATATCACGTTAGCGGTTTAATGCAATTTATGCGCTCTTTCACCACCGGGGGTAAACTGGCTATTCTGCCATTCAAAGCAGTAGAAACAGGTCAAATATTCAACATTAAACAATCAGAATTTTTAATATCTTTAGTCCCAACGCAGTTACAAAGACTCCTGCAAAATCCCGAATTAACTCAATGGCTATCTCAATTTAATACTGTACTTCTGGGAGGTGCGCCAGCATGGAACGAACTATTAGAAAAAGCTAGATTTAATCGCATTCGGTTAGCGCCTACTTATGGCATGACAGAAACAGCCTCTCAAATTGCTACCCTCAAACCCGATGATTTTCTCAGGGGTAAAATTAGCAGTGGTGAAATTCTTCCCCATGCAAAAGTAACTATTCGCAATCAGCAAGGTGAGATTTTAAATTCCAATCAAATCGGAAATATTACGATTTATGCTCAATCTTTAGCCAAGGGCTACTATCCGATAACCAGAGAAAATCAAGCTGATTTCCAAGTAGATGATTTAGGATTTTTAGACGAGCAAGGTCATTTAAATATTGTCGGACGTAATAGCGACAAAATTATTACAGGTGGAGAAAATATTTACCCAGCAGAGATTGAATCAGCTATACAAGCAACTCAATTGGTTGCCGATATTTGTGTCATCGGTATCCAAGATAAACATTGGGGACAAGCTTTAACAGCGATTTATATTCCCAAAAAATCAAATACCTCTGCCTTAAAAATCCAAACTCTACTCCAAGACAAACTCAGCAAATTTAAAATTCCCAAATATTGGATTCCCCAGCAAAACCTACCCCGCAACTCCCAAGGTAAAATCAACCGCCAAGAGTTACAGCAAATAGCCAGAGAATTCCTCCAAAATTCCATCACATAATCTCTCTAGACTTTCTTCTCTCTGCTTCGCGCCAGTTGCTTCAACGGGGGGAACCCCCGCAACGCACTGGCTTCTCAGCGTCTCTGTGGTTCGTCTCCAACCACTGAATAATCTCATCAGGTAATTCCTGCTTACTTCTACTACTCACATCAATACAAACATGTCTAGTAATAGCCTTAGCAACTACCACCTCAGCCACTGTAATTTCGTAACTAATTTGAAACTTATCACCACCTATTTTTTGAGGAATTAAACTAATTAGTAACTTGTCCCCGCTAAACATAGGGCGCAAAAAATCGACACTAGCATGAACAATCGGGAAAGCTACAGATGGATTAGTAAAAAAATCTTTGAGATTAATATTTGATGCTTCTAGAGATTCTTCATAAGCTTCATGGCAAATACCCAAAACATTACCAAAATAAACTACTCCAGCAGCATCAGTATCTTGAAAGCGAACCGTGCGGTTATAAGTAAAAGGCATTTTTTATAGTTGAATATTGATTGAAAAAACAGCAGGTTTATCGCCTGTACAAACTATAGCGGTTCCCAATTGCATAGAATACGGGTATTCGTAAATCTCGTACTGCGTTTCTATCCCGCCTCGGAATAAATTCCGAGTCTCATAGCTGAAGTCCACTTAAGTGGACTAAATTGTTCGTTTAGTCCACTTAGTGGACTTCAGCTAAAAGCCAAAGAACTTCAGTTCTGGGCGGGATATCGTTTACAATGCTACTCCTGATTATAGTTCACAGTTCATTAGTACTTGTGACAGTTAGGGTGCCGAAGGTGGGTTGCATGATTAGCTGACAATTCAAGGCATGGTTAGCCCTATATTGCAAAGGCTGGACGATGATGTATCCAAGGGTTAGCTGCTTCTAATTGTGCTGCTAAACTGATGAGTGTGGCTTCAGCCGCAGGTTTGCCAATTAGCTGCACACTGATGGGTAAACCATTACTATCAAAGCCTACAGGAATTGCGATCGCAGGTTGTCCAGTTGCATTCGCAGCCGGACAAGGGGCAACCCACTCAATAATATTTTGGAATGTCTCTTCTGGACTCAGAGAAGCCCATTCACCAACGCGGATAGGTGAATGTAAATAAACTGGCAATACCAGCACATCCACGGTATCAAAAAACGCTACAATTTGCCGTGCTACTATCTGCATTTGAGAAACTGCTTGCAGGTACTCGGCAACAGAACCTGTGCGGGCAAATAACCAGCGATTCACGGGCTGCATGGCTTCAACCGGAAGTCCTGATGCAGCGACCCCAGCTTGCCAGACGATTTGAAATGGTTCAACTAAGCCGCTAAAATCTGGAGATTTCTGTTCAACGTGGTGGCCGAGTTGTTCTAATAACTCAACTGTTTGGCGGACTCCTTGCTGACAATTGGCGTCAGCTTCTCCCAAAGGAGAAATGCTAGTTTCAAAAGCAATCCGCAAAGCACCAAGTTTTGCCCCAGTGGCGGCGAGAAAGGATGGTTCAGGATCTGGCAACCAATAAGGATCGCCTGTTGTATAGCCAGAGATGGCATCCAAAAGGGCAGCAGCATCAGCCACAGTCCGGGCGATCGGGCCGTTGACGGCAATTCCCGCGAGGCGATCGCCTACGGGTGCTTTACTCACCCTGCCCCTGGATGGCTTGATTCCCACCAAACCACAACAAGCCGCAGGCCCGCGAATTGAGCCACCGCCATCAGAACCTTGAGCGATCGCACATAATCCCCCTGCTACCGCCGCCCCCGCCCCACCACTAGAACCGCCTGGGGTGTATTCTAAATTCCACGGATTTCTAGCTGGGGGAAAACCCATAGGTTCACTGTATGGAAACGAACCTAATTCAGAAGTAGCTGTTTTACCGAGAATAGTAAATCCCGCTTGCTTAATCCGCGTCACAACCCCATCATCATAGTTAGGGATATTATTCAGTAATGCTGGATTTCCATAAGTGCAAGTAACATCCGCTACAGCATTAAGGTCTTTAATGGAAATCGGCACACCAAAAAATGGCGGTAGTTCTGAAGTAGTTGTCAATAATTCTGTTTTAGCTTTGGCATCTGCTGCCGCTAATTCTGCCGTCACTGTAAAATAACTTCCTAATTGGGGATTCAACCGCCCAATCCGTTCTAAATATATTTCCACTAACTCTAGCGGTGATACTTCCCGGCGACGAATTAATTGCGCCAATTCTAGGGCTGGGGTAAATGCTAAATCAACTTCATTCATAGGTTAGTGAATGGGTAGTTTTGGGTTTCTCTGGGATTTTGAAACTTAAATTGTTACTTTAGCAGGATTTGCGGGAACTATACATTTTATAGCTGCTGAGATTTGCCACTCAAGGGGGATGAGGGGGACGGGAAAGAGTTGTTGCGAGTTATCACCTCTTGTCACCTTGTCGCCTACTTATTTGCCTCTTTTTCAAGCCATTTTAATTGTTTTGCATAAACTTTCGACAAATCCCTAAAGGGTATTTATGGCTAACCTAGAAATACTTGTTAGTGAATTGCCAACACTGATTCAGAATCTAAAACTGACTATTGGCGATTCTAATCAAATTATGGAGCAAATTATCCTGATCAATAATGCTCAGGAACAACTACGGAATATTAAGAAATTAATTGCTCAGGAATTGAAATTTGGGAATATCAAAAATTCTGCGATCGCTACACTTCCTAGAATAGGTGCTGTAGCTAGTTTGTTTATACCTAGTATGGGATTAGTAGATCCTGCGATCGCAGGAAAATTTGGCCTCTCAAAAACTCAAATTTCATTAACTGAACTACAATCAAAAATTGATGTCTGGATTGAATGGGGCTATTTTTTGCAGGCAATAGCTACTGATATTCTCAGCGATCTTCAGTTGGTCAATCAACTAAATTCTGATATTAATCATTTAAGCCTCAGCGCCCACTTTCAGGGAATTACTGAAAGCTTAAACATTAACTTCGACTTTAGTAACTCTAAAATTTTACAAGGTCAAATTTACAAAATTAGGAATTCTCAAAAGGAATTGTTAGAGTTACAGGAAAAATTAAATTATATTTTTTATACTATCAAAAATAGTCACAAATTATTAAATATTTTATTAGGTGTATCTGCTTTTTATGGTAAATCTGGGTTTGCTTTAGAATGGTTAGATGATGACCACGAATTAATTATATCGAGTCAGGAAAAATTTCAAGAACTGACAGATATTCTCAATGATTGTGATTATTTCCAAGAACAAATTGCTGCTTTAATTATCCAGGGTGACACTTTAAGGGAACAGGCAGAACAAGCCTTAAAAAAGATTGAACAGGAAAGTAGTAAAGAGCCAATTATTAGCCAGGATGTAGAAATAGTACCAAAGTTTTCGACACAAAAAATAGTCCGTTCGGCTTTGTTCATAGCCTCAAGTTTACTAATCTTGGGTTTTGGTGGTTGGAAAGTTAGAGAGCAAAAGATCAGTCTAAGTTTAACTCAAGAACAGAGTGCGATCGCAAAGTTTAAATCTGCTCAAAAACTTGGTCTTGAGGCTGCTTCTTTAGTTCAAAAACCACCGCATCCTCTAAAAGTTTGGCAACAAGCACAAAACAAATGGCATCAGGCAATAATCTTGTTAGATAGTATTCCTAATGAAACATCAGTTTCTGATCGAGCAAAGAAGAAATTGGCTTATTATCAAATTAACTATAAATCTATCAGTCAAAGAGTTTTAGTTGAAAAGAAAGCCCTAGCAAACTTAGAATCAGCCCAATAACTAGCAATGGTAGATATTTTAAATTTAAGTACAAACTCCGAAAATTATAAAAATAAATTACTAATCTTTACAATCCCTAAATCAAAAGAAACACTTCCTATTTATAAAACTAACTATGCCGCGTTCAGATAAATAATTCAAAACTAAAAACCGATTACGATATTTATGATTTATCTAAGAGCTTAAATGAACAAGTCTAATTTATTACTAGCCTTGGCGGTTAGAAACCGCGGCTACACAGACAAAACCTGCCTCCGCAGGTTAAAAACCCTTGATGAGTGTATTAGTCCACGGAGGTGGACTTCGTTTGTGTAGTAGCGTAAAGCCTTCGGCATAGCTTCGCTTACCGCGTCAGCGTGCCGGAGGCTCTATTTTATTCGCCCAAAACTTGTTCATTCATCCTCTAAGAAGTCACGAATCCGAGCCTTTCTCCATAAAAAAATCAAGAGGCAAATCGCCCTTTTTTGACGCTTCACCTCTTTTAATTACAGATAATTACAACTAACAATTATACCTTTGAACGGTCAGTGAAAATCTCATAACCAGTCTCTGTTACTAACACTGTATGCTCAAACTGAGCCGACAAAGAATTATCCATTGTGACAGCTGTCCAACGGTCAGATAATGTCCGGGTGTGTCTAGAACCCGCATTTAAAATTGGCTCAATTGCCAGCGTCATTCCCGCACGGAGTTTAACATTTGGCATCTCGCGGGTCCGGTAGTTGAATACTGAAGGTTCTTCATGCAGATTACGACCGACACCGTGGCCAGTGAATTCTTCGACTATACTAAAGCCGTTAACTTTTACATGGTCTTCAATTGCTCCAGCTAAGTCAAGTAGATATGCACCCGCCTTAACTTGTTCAATGCCCTTATATAAAGCTTCTTCTGCTACGCAAATTAATTTAGCAGCTTCTTGGGTCACTTCACCGACAGCAATTGAAATGCAAGAATCACCATGAAAGCCTTGATAATAAGCGCCTGTATCTACTTTTAATACATCCCCCACGCGAATCACTTTCTTGGGACTAGGAATGCCATGCACTGCTTCATTGTTAATACTGGAGCAAATAGAACCAGGAAAACCGTGATATCCTTTAAAGCTCGGTGTTGCACCCATTTCGCGGATACGTTTTTCTGCATAAATATCTAAATCAGCCGTGGTCATTCCTGGCTTTACTAGCTGGGAAATTTCTTTTAGGACAGTTGCCACAATTGTCGCTGATTGCCGCATGATTTCAATTTCACGCGGTGATTTAATTTCAATTCCTCGGCGCTGTTTTTTTGATGTTCCAGGCTGAGTTGGTTGAGGAAGTAAGTTACTGAAAATGTTCATAGGTTAATAATTACTGGTGGCTCTGACGCTGAAGTATCAATGCTTTCTCTAGATTAATTGAGAAATAATATCTATAATTTAAATTATTTTAATCCCTGATAGGGATTTTTCCAGTTTAGCCGCTAACGTATATATAATAACATATTACCTATTCCTGATATGTTGGGCTTGAATCAAAATTGCCATAGCTTATTATTAGCTGCACCTATGGGACTGAGATAAATTATCTTTAATTGAAACATTAGATCGCTGCCAAATACTGAGGTAGATAATTTTTAAGTTCAGTAACAACGTTAATATTACTTAGTTTCGTCGTAATATTTGTAGCCAAGCAGTAATGGGGAATAACAGATGCAATTACTAATTTGATATAAATGGTTGTAAATTTTCATCGGTACTTGTCAAAAGGCAATGCTATTAATAGGTGGCGTGAAAAATCACTTACCCATTCTTTATATTATCCATGCCTAATGCCGATCTCTACTACTAAGCTGTTGCAGCTTTAATTTGCACTAATATTTTTTCAACATGGTTGTGGGGTGGGCGATTTGCCCGCCCTGATTGTGCAAGTTATATAGCGGTTCTCGTTTATGTGAGGTACATCCGTAGGGGCTTGTCTTAGACCATTGGTGTCAACTTAAGTCTAGAAATGGCTTATCTGTTGGCTTTCTCACCCGCCCTGAACTGAAGTTCAAGGCTCATAGCTAAAGTCTACTGAAGTAGACTTCATATTTTTGGGGATATTTAGTCATCAAGAGATGAGTTTCGCTATAAGAGAGGAACTTCAGTTCCTTGCAAGACAACGCTTTCACGTTAAGTTGACACCAATGGGCATTGCGCCATGCCCCTACACCTGGCGATATAATGTTGATATAAGTTGAGAACCGTAGTTTTTGCCCTCACCTAATGCTTTTTTCTGCCAACACAGGTGGGCCAGCAGTAACGACTACAATTTGATTTGGGTGGAGTAACTCACGAGCCGCTTGATTAACTTGCGTAAGAGTGACTTTCTGGATTTTGTCAGTGAAGGAGTGCAATTCTTCTTTATCTAGTCCATACACCTCATTCATCAGAATTGTATCTGTTAATTGCTCTGGGTTTGCCAGGGAAACGTTGTAGTTGCTGATAAGCGTGCGTTTAGCTGTTTCTACTTCCAGCGCGGTAACGCCTTGTTGATGGATTTGCTGTAGTATTTCGCAGGTACTAGCGATCGCTTTACTGCTATCTTCAGGACTAGTTTGCATTTCTATCAAAAATGTGCCTGCATTCTTCCCGGCTTGGAAGGAGCTATAAATTCCATAGCTCAAACCTTGGCGATCGCGCACTTGGGCACCTAGTCTACTAGATAAGGTATCGCCTCCCAAAATCTGGTTCAATACTAAGGCTGCATGAAATCGAGGATCGTAACGGTTAATGCCTGTGTAACCCATATATGTCACAGCTTGGGCTTTACCTGGTAAAACTGGGTTGACACTGACTATTTTTTGTGGTAAAGAGACTGGAGGATATTTTAATGTGGGTGCTTGGCCGCTAACTTCCCAGTTACCAAAATCATTTTCAATCAGCGATCGCACAATGTCTAGATCAAAATCTCCCACCAGCGCCAACACTGTCGTATCTGGACGATAATGTTTAGCTTTGAAATCAATCACATCCCGGCGCTGAATCTGCTGTAAACTCTCCTCTGTGGGAAAAGTATGTAAGGGGTGTTCTTTCGGGTAAATGGACTGAACAAATATTCTTCTGGCTACTTCTGATGGTTCATCTAATTCTACTTGCAAGTCAGTTAAAGTTTGTTGGCGATGCAATTCCAACTCTTTGATTGGAAAGGTACTATTTTTAACAACATCTGCCAATATCTCAAGCAGTATCGGCAAATCAAGAGCTAAACTATCACCTTCGATATGCACCCCTTCGCGGTAGGTTTGAAAGTGGAGACTCGCCCCTCGTTCTGCCAAGACTTTGGCAATAGTTAAGTCATCCTTGCTATTAGTACCATTTAGCAAATTGTCTGCTACAAAAGCAGCCAGTCCAGCTTTATTCTCTGGATCAAATTCCGTCCCGGCTTGAATGTGTCCGCTCAAGGTAACCGTGGGAGTACTACGATCGGGTAACAGTAATAACCGCAATCCGTTGGTAAATTTAAATTCCTGTGGTAACACTTGGGCGATTGCATTTGTAGCTAAATCCACAGGTGGTAAGTATTTTATCACCTCAGAAGGAAGCACAGGTACGCCAGGAGAAAAATTCTCTTTAGTTTGCGTTGAGTCTGGTTTGTCACCAACTTCTGTTATCTGCTTCTGAGTTGGTTCAAAAAAGCCTACTGTTTTGGCTTCTTTTTTGAGGTATTTGTTAATCACTGCGACAACATCCGTCGGCTTCACCAGACTAACAGCTGCCAAATAGCGGTCTGTGTAGCGATAATCACCAACAGTTGTCTCATCAGTGCCTAAGCGCATTGCTTGAGAGGTGATATCACGGTTACTCAAAATTACATCTGCTGCTAATTGGGTTTTGGCTCGTTTTACTTCTTCAGATGTTACGCCTTTTTCTGCTACATTAGCGATCGCGCTACTCAACATTGAGTCAATTTTCTTCAAATCTTGTTTAGAACCAGCCGTCACCAACACTTCATACCAGCCAGATTCTCGCAAACTAGTAACAGAGGCTGTAACTTCACTAGCTAAACCTGATTCCACCAATGCCTGATAAAGTCTAGAATTGCGTCCCTCTGTCAAGATGTAATCCATCACATCCAGCGCCGGTACATCTGGTTGATTTGCATCTGGTAGTGGATAGACAACTTGTAACAGCCTTCCTGCTCCCGGTTCTCGCAATATTATCGGCGATGAGCGGGATGAGGTAAAAGTATTTTTACTCCTAACTCCTAACTCCTCACTCCTCACTTTCTTTGGTAGTTTGCCAAACACCTCTTTAATTGTTTCCAGGGTATTGGCAGTTTGAAAATCTCCAACAACTACTAAGACGGCATTATCGGGACTGTAAAAATTGCGGTAATATTTTTCTACTTGCTCAACTTCAAATTTCTCGACATCAGCTTTCGTGCCACCTACAGGTAACCCATAAGCATGATTGGGAAACACCGCTTTCATAACGGCGCGGTTGAGGCGATATTCGGGGCTATTTTCGTAACCCTGCAACTCAGAAATTACTACCCGCTTCTCACTCGCCAGTTGTTCTGGCTCAATCTGGGAATTTTGCATCCTGTCAGCTTCTAATACCAAGAGCGCTTTCAGCTTGTTTCGTTCGACAGTACCGTAATATGCAGTTTGATCGTAGCTGGTGAAAGCATTGGAATCACTACCTAAAGCACTAAACAAACGGCCAAATTGAATTGGACGGTTTAGAGTGCCTTTAAACATCATGTGTTCTAACTGGTGGGCAATGCCATTCACGCCCGGTTCTTCGTTGCGTGAGCCAACCTTGTACCATACCTGCACCGTTACTACTGGCGCAGTATGCACTTCCTTAGTCAGAACAGTTAGACCATTTTCTAGCACTGTCTTACGGACATTTTGTGTCAGTGTTGAGGGCATTCTTCTTTTTGCTAGCAAGGTTGATTGATATTTTTCTTTATTAAATATGGCTGCATGTTGCCTAGTAGCAGGTTTATTGCTTAATAAAAAACTGTTACTAGCCATAAGCTTAAAAATAATAACGGCAAGCGATATTTATAAAATCGGGAAAATCCATACATGTATTTAGCAGATATATCTGTAAATTCAGTTACATAATGTTCGCCAAATCACCCATAATAAACATTTTGTAGTGGGGAATTCAGTCCCCAAAGCCAGGACTAAAGTCCTTACTACGAACATTTTTTATTCAGCTTGATTCACCGGACATAATATTACAAAGTTATTTTGGAAAGTGACGATAGTTTAATCTGTCCAAAAAATCTGTTACCTCAGTAACAATACAGAAAAACAATATATTAGCAATAAAGGTAATAAAAAAGCTAAATTATGGGAGTTTTGCTAAAACCCGAATGAATTCCAGAGGTAAGCCATCGGTATCAGCAATGAAAGCCACTTCGTAAATGCGATCGCCTATTTGCTGTTGTGTCGGTTCTAAAAGTACCTTCAACGGTTGTAATTCTTCAGGTTGACTCTCAGATGCCACTAATACACGTTCTTGTAAATTTGTCAACCACTTAGGTAAATCTGGTGTAATTTCAGTTAAATCGAACGAGAGATGATAATACCCTACATAATGCTCATCCGCAAAGGCATCTGGGGCTGGTTTTGGTTCGGGAATTTGGATTAGTTCAATTCTGCCGCCCAATCCTTCCATCCAGCAAGCGAGGGTGTAGCCTGTAGTAAAGCGTTCTGAGATTGTAAACCCTAAATATTCGTAGAAAGCGATCGCTCGATGAATATTCGCAGTCCGAATAGAAGCGTGGTGCATAAAAAAAGTTAGGAGGTTTGAGTAAAGTTAGGAGTTAGGAGTTAGGAGTTATGAGTAAAGTTAGGAGTTAGGAGTTATGAGTAAAGTTAGGAGTTAGGAGTTATGAATTGAATTTAACTCGTAATACTAACTCTTTGTGAAACTGCACAAGATGAAGCTTGGTGAAACAATTGGCTTAAGTCAATTTTTCTGGAGCAACTTCAGATGTAATCGGTATAAATTCCAACCTCCAAACTCCCAACTCCTAACTCCTAACTCCTAACTCCTAACTCCGAACTCATAACTCCTAACTCCTAACTCCTAACTCATAACTCCTAACTCCTAACTCCCAACTCCCAACTCCTAACTCATAACTCCTAACTCCTAACTCCTAACTCCCAACTCCTAACTCCTAACTCCCAACTCATAACTCCCAACTCCCAACTCATAACTCCCAACTCATAACTCCCAACTCCTAACTCCTAACTCCTAACTCCAACCTCCTAACTTTATTCAAACAACCGGAAATAAGGGTAGCGTACAGGGACACCAGGCTCTTTTTCCAAGTCAAAATTGATCACTTCCCAACAGGGATCATCTGAGGTGTCGGGGCTAAACTCCACGGGTAAGCCGTATAAACGCGCAGCAGTAACTTCTGGTTGTCCAGAACGCCAAGGTGTGCTGCGTTCCAAGTAGCCACTCATCAATTCCTGATAGCGTCGAGCAATAATTACTCTTGTTGCTCGAAAGCCTTGGGTATATAGCTTATCTAATGCTTCGTGAATCTCAAACCGAATACCATCGGGATGAGTATGCTGTCTATACCATTCATTATTCCACCTCCGCCAATGACGCCCCGATTGCAAATGGACTAACTCTCCATTTTTAGGATTAGCTTCAAACGCGCCATGACGCGGACACAAATAGGTATCTGTTAATGTCAGCGCCGGAATAGTCTGGCGACAATGGGGACACTGTATTTCAGGCCCAAACATCGGGTACTGCAAGCCTGGATTCATCATGAAGTGCGTACAAACATAATTTTGTCTTCACCAGCATCAGTGTATTGTATTATACACTTATACTCCATCACTTTGGGTTACTTGGTCACTGCTGCACAGACACGGAGTTGCGGCAGCCACAATGGTCACTAGTGTTTTCCTCAGTGTAGAGGCTTGACGCTGTGATATCCTAGTTGTGCAACCAGCCTCAAAGGTTGGAGTTTCTCCAGTGTTCCTGGGTACCATATTCATATTCTATCGTGTCTACCGTTTCTTACTGGACATCTCCTGATTTTTCTCAAGCTGCCTTCATCGCAGCCAATGCTGTTGTTATGGGTTCGGTAAATATAGCAGCAGGGGTGAGCATTTGGTATGGAGCAGTGGTTAGGGGAGATGTAGAACGGATTGAAATTGGCGAATGCACAAATATTCAAGATGGTGCAATTTTACATAGCGATCCTGGTTTTCCGACAATTTTAGAGGATCATGTCACTGTCGGACATCGCGCTGTGATACATTCCGCTTACATTGAGCGTGGGAGTTTGATTGGCATAGGCGCAGTAATTTTAGACGGGGTAAGAGTAGGCGCTGGTAGCATTATCGGTGCTGGTGCAGTGGTAACTAAAAATGTACCGCCTTTGTCCCTAGTTGTGGGCATTCCTGGCAAAGTACAGCGCCAAGTAACAGAAATTCAAGCCGCAGAACTCATTGAACACGCTAAACGTTACCAAAAATTAGCTTTAGTTCATGCTGGGAAGGGTACTGATATTGGGTTTAGCAAGGCTTAAATAATTCGTAATTCGTAATTCGTAATAGAGCCTCCGGCACGCTGCGCGAACGTAATTCGTAATTCGTAACCAAGGCCCCTCTTGCCAATGCCCAATGCCTCATGCCTGATGCCCAATGCCCACTAATTTAAACATTCTTTACATATCTACTTGGAAAAGTTGCCCACTTCAGCTAAAAATAAAAATGAGAGCAGTTGATAAAACTTTAATTTCTACTTAAGAGAGGGGTTCTAGATATGGATATCGATTACCGTATAGCGATCGTTTTAGCACCAGTTGTCATTGCTGCTAGCTGGGCAGTATTTAATATTGGCGCTGCGGCTTTAAGACAAATTCAAGGCTTTTTGGATAGAGAAGCTTAAATTCATTAATTAATCGGGGATGGGGCATGGGGCATTGGGCATTGGTTATTTCTCCCTCATCTCCCTTATCTGCCTCATCCCCCCACTCCCCACTCCCCACTCCCTTCTTTGAACATCGATTCTGTAATACAACCCCTGCAACGCTTTGGTGTCCATCTGGGACTCGATCGCATCCTCAACCTTTTAGCAAATCTTGGTAATCCTCATCACCAAGTCCCGGTAATTCATGTTGCTGGCACTAATGGTAAAGGTTCAGTTTGTGCTTATCTTTCCTCAGTACTTACTGAGGCTGGTTATCGTACAGGACGCTATACTTCCCCCCATTTAGTTGATTGGACGGAACGTATTTGTTTGAATGAACAGCCAATTTCTTCTGAGGAATTGAGTCAATTATTCCAACAAGTCCAAGCGGTTATTCGCCCTGAAGAGGAATCTGCAACTCAATTTGAAGTAATTACGGCGGCTGCTTGGTTATATTTTGCCCAGCAGGAAGTTGATGTGGCTGTGGTAGAAGTCGGACTAGGAGGGCGACTAGATGCTACAAATGTCTGTTTGGAACCCCTCGTTACGATCATTACTTCCATCAGCCGGGAACACTGGCAGCAACTTGGCCCTACCATTGCTGATATTGCGAGAGAAAAAGCAGGTATTCTTAAACGTGGATGTGCCGTTGTGGTTGGAGCATTGCCACCAGAGGCAGAGAAAGTTGTGCGATCGCGTGCTTTAGAATTACAATGCCCGATTTTTACCCCTCAACGGGCCCGTCAAATCGCTACAGGATGGGCAGAATATGAAACAATTCAAAATTCAAAGTTAATTAAATACCCTTTGCCATTAGCCGGACAAATTCAATTAGCAAATTCAGCTTTGGCAATAGCAGCTTTAGAAATTCTCCAACAAGCAGGTTGGCAGATTTCCGAAGAAGCCATAAGTAACGGTATGGCAAAAACTAAATGGCCAGGGCGGATGCAATGGACTACCTGGAACAACCATAAATTATTACTTGATGGCGCTCATAATACCGCCGCCGCCCAAGTTCTTCGCCAGTATGTCGATAGCTTAGACGCAGTTAACCCCAAACCCGTCAATTGGGTTATGGGAATGTTTTCCGATAAGGATCATGCTGATATTTTTACTGCTTTATTGCGCCCAGGCGATCGCCTTTATTTAGTACCAATACGAATAGAATCTTGGCCAGGTAGAACTTCTGCCGATTTAGACTACTTAGCCAACCTAGCTTATAATATTTGTCCCCAATTAAGCGATCGGCAAATCCATCCAGATTTATTCACAGCACTAGAAGCCGCAACCTCAACCACAGAAAACTTAATCGTTTTATGTGGTTCCCTTTATCTAGTCGGCGATTTTTTAGCAACCGCTCAGACTCAGAGAATACACAGAAGTTAGAAATTTTGATTAAAAAACTCCAAACTCCAAACTCCAAACTCCTAATATCAAGTCCGCCAAATTACCCATAATAAAAGAACCCCACCCCGCCAAAGCTATGCTTTGTCTCCCCTCCCCGCAGGCGGGGAGGGGATTAAGGGGTGGGGTTCTTCGGGTTTAAGAAGCAATCAAGCGGACATGATATAACTCCCAACTCCCAACTCCCAACTCCCAACTCCCAACTCCCAACTCCCAACTCCCAACTCCCAACTCCCAACTCCCAACTCCCAACTCCCAACTCCTAACTCCCAACTCCCAACTCCTAACTCCTAACTCCTAACTCTACCTTTGATCCCACTCCTGCGCCGCATCTTCTACAGCTTTATCCACAGTCTTCTGCCCTAACATTGCCGCTTGCAAGTTTTCATAAACTGCCTTTTGCAATTTGTTGAAATCCTTCAAAGTAGGGGTTAATATTTCTGCCTTTGGCAATTCTTGAGCGCTCATCACTCGCGCTTTTTCTATTGTTGAAGCATTAGCTGGAACATCTTTAAAGTAACTATCAGATAAAGCTTTGATTGTAGAAGGTAAGACATTTGCAGCTTTAGCAAAGGCTAACTGATTTTCGTCATTGGTGACAAATAAAGCAAACTTTAGAGCGCCCTCTGGTTGTTTGCTATCACGGGGAATAACCATATTCATCACCGCGACATTTTTCTTACCTGTGTCACCAGTGAGTTGAGGTGCAATTCCCGTAGCTTGAGCAATTTTAGGGGCATTGTTTGCGATCGTTTTCAGAAACTCCGGCCCAGAAGCTAAAAGCGCCGTCTCTCCAGATTGGTATAAATCAATCGCGTGGCGATGTCCTTGCGTCAAAACTTCTTTAGGAAGTAACCCTTTTTTATACAAGTCTACCCAATACTGAAACGCTGCCTTACCTTGTGCTGAATTAAACGCCGCTTTTCCTTGTGCATCTATTAGAGTAACTCCCATTTGTACGAAAGATTCCAGCACTTCACCAGAATCTTGCGGTACGAAAGTCGCAAAAAAGGCATATTTGCCAGTTTTAGCTTTAATTTGTGGCGCTACTTGTGCCAATTCTGCGTAGGTTGCGGGCGGTTTATTGATACCTGCCTGTTTTAATAAATCGGTGTTATAAATGGTTAGCCGTGTGGTGAGATACCAGGGAATCCCAAAACTCTTGCCATTAAGCGTACCAGATTGCCAGATATTCGGTAGATAGGAGGAACGTACATCGTTTGGGACTTTCGCATCTAAATCTAACCAGGCATTTCGTCCCGCAAGTTGGGAAGCAAAACCCGGATTCAGGTTAACTACATCAGGTGGCGTTTTTGCTGAGACAGCTGTTAATATTTTGTTCTCCATCGCCGCCCAAGGTACATCGACCCAGTTAATCTTTATACCTGCATTTTGCGATTCAAAATTCGCAATTAGGTTTTTGAAGTAGTCCGTAAATTGAGGTTGGAGTTGCATCGTCCAAAACTCAATAGTTGCCCCTCCTGAAGTAGCCTGTTTTGTACCTGTACCAACATTACTTGTGCTGCAACTTACAATCCAACTGGTTAATAAGCCAAGTAGTGTAAAAGCAACAAGTTGTTTAAATTTTCGTAATTGGATCATTTTCCCAGTATTTTTACGCTTGCTCAGTGTGAAAAGCTTAGATCAAAATTGTCGAGATTATAGGCTAAATAAATTATCCGTAGAGACGTAATATATTACCTCTGTACGTACAACAAATTTAAATTTTCAATTTAGCAGTCCATCGGGCATAACTGTGGTAAAAAGCTTCAAAAGTCTGTTTGGCAAATCAAAAAAAGGAGTCGGCATTGAACTTGCTCCCGAACGGGTGAATGTAGTTCAGCTACGCAAGCAGGGTCAAGGCTTGAAACTTGAAACCTTTACATCGGTAGCAGTTCCAGATGGTGTAGTTACCGATGGTCAAATCACCGACCCCGCAGCAATGGCGCTATTAATCCAGCAGGCGCTAACTGAGAGCAAAATCAAAACTTCTCGCGTTGCCACTGGTGTACCAGGGCGAGATTCTATCGTTCGGATCATACCAGTGCCAGCAGAGTTAGATGATAAAGAACTGCGAGAAATGGTTCTCAACCATGAAGCAGGTTTATATTTACCCTATCCTCGTGAAGAGGCTGATGTAGATTATCAGAAACTTGGGTATTTTGTAGATGAAGATGGCATTGAAAAAGTACACGTACTTTTAGTTGCTACCCGCAAGGAGATAACGAATACCTATATAAGTACATTCGAGCAGGCAGGATTACAAATCGATATCTTAGAAATTAACAGTTTTGCTCTGATTCGGACTATTCGTGAGCAATTGCGACAATTTGGGCCGCAAGAAGCAGCTGTACTAGTTGATATAGAGTTCGACAGTACAGAAATTGCCATCATCGTTAACGGAGTGCCGCAATTTTCGCGCACAGTCCCAATCGGCACTTATCAAATGCAAACTGCCTTAGCAAGGGCAATGAGCTTACCCACATCACGAGATATGGAACTGTTACACGGAATGGTGATTCCCCCAAGTTCTCTAGACGGCGGGAAAACTGGGGTTACTGAAATCAATCCTGGTATGGCAGCCATATTGAGAGTATTGGGAGAACTAACGGATGAACTGCGCCGTTCCATCGATTTTTACCTCAATCAAAGTGAAAATTTGGAGGTAGCGCAGATTATATTAGCAGGGCCTGGAGGTGGACTTCAACAGCTAGATGAATTCTTTACCCAACGATTAAGCTTGCCAACTACCCAAATAGATCCAATCCTAGCTCTGTCCTTGGAAGTTGATACTGATAAATATCCACAGGTGCAACGCTCTGGCTTGGCGATCGTACTTGGTTTAGGAATGCGGGAGGTGTAACAAAATGTACAGCTTAGATGTTAACTTTCTTAAAGATCGCCCAGAATACCAGAAAAAGCCTGAGAGAAAGGGAGGAATATCCCTAAAGTTTCCTACGGGGGATTTGACACTACTGTATGTGGGAGTTGCAGTGGGTGTAGGTATTCCAGCTTTATTGGGGCTTGGTTGCTGGTTGTTGCAAGGGAAGATTGGTGAATTAGATGGTCGCATAGCACAACTAGACCAAGAAAGCAAGAAGCTAGATACAGAAATAGGGAATATTAATAAAATCAAAGACGAGACGAAGGCAATTAAAGGGGAAACCCAAGCTTTAGTTACTGTATTTGATCAAATTCGACCTTGGTCAGCAATGTTGCAAGATTTGCGCGATCGCATCCCAGCAGCAGTGCAAATTAAGAGCATCAGGCAAACCCCACCAATTGTACCAGAGGCAGGGCAACCACCAACCAATCGCGCCGGGGGATTACAAATTATCGGATTGGCTCGTTCTTTTAACGATGTCAATGATTTTTTATTGAGTTTACAACAGTCTCAATTCTTGAAGCCCACAGAAAGCAGAATTGTCACAGCAACGTTAGTAGATGCTCCCTTACCACCAGGCATGGGTAAACCTTCTAATGCTGTAACAATTAAGCTGCCCCAAGTAGTTGAATACACTATCCAATCGAGTATGAACGATGTTCCAGCTTCGGAATTAATCCAGGAATTGGAAAAAAAAGGCACAGTGGGGTTAGTGACTCGAATTCGTAGTATGCAACAAACAGGAGTCATTTCAAAATGACGCTGAGTGATGATTTAAATTTTGCCGAACAAAGTGGGGAATTCGAGCAGGCAACGCCAGCATCCCCTATGCTATTTGGTATTGCTTTCACGCCAAAAATTATTGGCATCATAGTGGCAGTAATTGGTTTGGCATCAGCAGGTTATATATTGTTAAACCTGCTGATGCCAGCTTTGGAAAGCTATCAGCAACAGCAAGCCAAAACCTCTGAACTGCAAGGGCAAATTGACCAAAAAAAAGCCAGTATCAAAGAGATTAGCAAAGTTAAAGATGAGCTAGCACAGGCAAAACAGCAAAAAGTTCAGGTTTTAGGTTTATTCGCTAACGAAAAAAGCTTAGATACATTGCTGTTGGATATGAACCGCTTAATTGAGTCTGGCAATACTCCAACTTCTATGAATGTAGTCAGAGCCAAACTGAAGAAATTTATGCCAGTTTCCCAAAAACCAGAACCAGTTACTGATGGAACTCTAGGACTACAGGTTGACGGTAAGCTGCAACGCAGCAATATCAATGCTGAAATAACAGGAACTTATGAGCAAACACAATCGATAATTCGTAACATTGAGCGTTTACAGCCTTTGTTAATAATTAAAGATTATCAATCAACCTTGGCTCCAGTAGAGTCAAAATCCGAATTGGATAAAACGCCGGCGCAGGTTGGCCCAGGAGCGATTAATACATCATTCCAGTTACAGGTATTGATGCCACTTACTCCAGAAGAAATAGCCGCAGCAGCAGCCGCAGCAGCTAAAACTGCTCCGAAAAAGTAGTCAACTTAGAGCCAGGGCGAATAACCAAGGGGCGAATAGAATTCGCGGCTACACAGGCAAAGTCCGCCTCCGCGGACTAAGGAGAAATTGAGGGTTTGAAACCCACGGAGGTGGGTTTTGCTTGTGTAGATGCGGTTTCTAACCGCCTTCTCAGAATTGTTTGTAAACAAGGTTTTATAAGGTGAGGAATGAACTGTGAAACAGCTTCACGGTAATAGTTTTATATTAGGTACTGCCGCTTTTGTATTTTTGGCAACTCAACCAGTTTCGGCACAAATTACTCAAGTTACTAATGTACAGTTAAATCCAGTTAACGGTGGAATTAGCGTTGCTTTGAAAACTTCTTCAGGGTCGCACGCCCAAGTTTTCACTACAAAAAGAGGCAAGACTTTAGTCGCAGATATCATCAATACTCAATTACGATTACCACAAGGTAAGAGTTTTCGTCAAGATAGCCCAGCACCAGGAATTGCATCTGTTGAGGTTAATCAGCTTGATGCCAATAGTATCCGGGTGACGGTAACGGGCAGCAATAATACACCTAGCAGTCAACCTGTGGTGCGATCGCAAAATGGAATTACACTCAGCTTTAGCCCATCGGGTGGCACTATAGCATCAGCACCAACGCCAACAGCGCCAACATCGACAGCAGCGCCTACTACTCCAGCCCAACCTGGTCAAAAGCCAGATGTTCTCGTTCCTAACCCGCAAATCACTATTGACGGACAACCGGCACAAGCTGCTGGCCCAGGTCAACCTCTGAGTCAGGCGAGTCAGGCTCCAACTTTCTTACCTAGAGCCGTCGCCCCACCAGTGGGAGATATTGCCATATCCGCCACTGATGCTTCTCCTAGCAGCATTGACTTAGGAACTCAAGAACGTGTACCCCGTCTAGTGCTGCGAGATGCGCCTGTGCGTGAGGTTTTGTCACTGCTTGCCCGTGCTGCTAATTTAAACCTGGCTTACGTGGGAGGTGAACAAGGTGCTGCTGCTAATGCACCAGCAGTTTCTCAAACAATTTCTCTAGATATAGAAAACGAGCCAGTCCAAGATGTGTTTAACTACGTTTTGCGCTTGAGTGGTTTAGAAGCTAACCGCAGTAATCGCACAATTTTTGTAGGGGCTAAACTACCCAATTCCACCCGTGACATGGTTATGCGTAGTCTGCGACTCAATCAAGTTTCAGTGGGAGTAGCCCTGAACTTTTTGGTTGGTTTGGGGGCAGAAAGTGCCGTCAGCCGCGAACGACAAGTTACCAGCGTTAATGCTGTACCTGTTGGGGCTGGAGCTACGCCTATCACCCAAACTCAGACGACGACGGAAACCAGAGTTGAAACTCAACGTGTTACTTTTACAGACTCTAACCCATTACTTAGAGGTCTACAGGCATTAGGAGATGAGCGCACCAATTCCTTAACCTT
This sequence comes from Nostoc sp., assembly GCF_036916975.1. Taxonomy (GTDB): domain Bacteria; phylum Cyanobacteriota; class Cyanobacteriia; order Cyanobacteriales; family Nostocaceae; genus Nostoc. The sequence continues at coordinate 14,610 of NZ_JBALFF010000015.1, read as the reverse complement.
GATTGGTTCTCCCCGGCTAGTTGATATGGCGATGGCTCAACTAACTCAGCTTGATATCCGCCGTCGTCAAGTGGTAGTTAACGTCAAGATTATCGATGTTAATCTCAATAACACCCAGGACTACAACACTAGCTTTTCTTTTGGGATTGGCAACAACTACTTTAGCAATGATGGCGGTGCAGCAAGTTTAAATTTTGGCGGTTCAAGGCCAGTTACTAGTGTTGAAGCGAGAACCAATCTAAGCGGTGGTACGCCTGTTACTGCTAATCCCTATAGTGGTAGTAATACTTTCCTGGATTTAAATAACTCCACTTCTATTGCAGGAACTGGAATAGGCAACAGAACAATTGTGAATGGGCAGTTAACAAACGATATACCAGGAGGATCTCAATCATTCTATAACAGTCGAGCGGGGGTTTCAGGGAATCCATTTCAAGGGGGTATTACTGACATTACCCAGGGAACACCAAATGTAACCACTATTACAGATGTTCCTGCCGTTGCTGGTACTGCTGCTGTTCCTGCTGTTGTTAATGCACAAGGTGTTGTGGTTGTACCAGCAGTTCCTGCTACTGCTGGTACTCCAGCCAGTAGAGTTACTACCTTCGCACCAGGAGTTTTGGGAACAGCAACATCTGCTCTACCATCTCTGTACCAATTCCCCAAACGTCTTCTCACTAGCTTGCAAGCTCAAGTGACAAATGGCAATGCCAAGATTTTGACTGACCCAACCTTAATTGTCCAAGAAGGTCAGCAGGCTCTTGTCAATCTGACCCAGGAAGTGGTGGGAAATATAACCCTCCAAACAACAGATACTTCTGGTGGTTCTAGGACAGAAAGAACAATTCAAAAACAAAAAGTTGGCTTAACCTTGAATGTGAAAATTGACCGGATTGATGATAATGGTTTCGTTTCTCTATCGGTTGCTCCTACTGTCAGCGCTCCCACAGCTTCACAAGATACTGGAAATGGACAAATTATTTTAGTGTCTGAGCGCTCTCTTACTTCTGGCTTAATTCGCTTACGAGATGGTCAGACATTAATTCTCTCAGGCATTATTCAAGACCAAGATCGGACAACTATCTCCAAGATTCCTATTTTGGGTGATCTTCCCCTACTTGGTGCGTTGTTTAGAAGTACAAACAGACAGAACCAACGCAATGAGGTAATTGTATTACTCACGCCTCAAATTATGGATGACACTGATAACTCCTCCTACGGCTATAACTACACCCCCAGCCCAGAAGTGCGGCAAATCCTTGAGCGTCAAGGGTTGAAGGTTCCTGGCAGGCAATAAAGATAATGAGCAGGTGAGTTAGTTCTGGCAAAAACTCAGATCCCCGACTTCTTTAAGAAGTCGGGGATCTTCTTGTTCACAAGTAAGATTAAATCAGGACTTACGCAAAAAGCCAGTGAAAGCGCCTTGATTTACCGTCTGACAATTCATGAATTGCCCCTACATTTCGTACCTGATGCTCAGACCTAACCCCCAATCCCTTCCTTACTAGGGAAGGGGAGCAAGAATCAAAGCCTCAAAAAGATTTTAAAAAATATGATTTTTGAGATTGTAAGCCAAGATTCAACAGATAATGTTCTGACTTGTTGAATACGCTGAAAGTCGCTATCGGCTGAGATAATGGTGAGATTTTGTTGCAGAGCAATAGAAGCAATCCATAAGTCATTTTCACCAAAACTTAAATCAGTTATCTTAGTTTTTCTGCGCTTGCTTTTTTCTTTTGGTGCAAATTGATTGAATAAAGCAGCTTTGAGTTGACCATAAATATTAGCAGTTTGCTAATCAATATTGTAAATATAAATACCTCTAATAAAATTTTGTACTAATGCTAAATTACTTTGTTGCCTTTGAGAACGTGTTGCCATATCTATTAATTCTCCCTCGACAATGACACAAGTTGAAACTAGACTGTTTTCAACCTCAGCAAGGCGACTTAATATATTGACATTACCTAAAATAGCTAGACTACAGTGATTTGTATCGATTAGGTACATTCTTCAAAAGGATTCTCTTCATTGAATTCTGCTTGACCACGGCTACCTATTACTAGGTTCAGACACTCTTCTAAGTCATCACCTTCCCAAGTCCCTATAGTTTTCAGATGTTCTAGAAGTGAGCTTCCTGTGGAATTAATAGTAGTATGACTAGCAAATTCTACTTGATATTGTGTTGGTTATATTTGGGTTTGCTTTGTTTTCAAAAAACGTAAAAAATTAAGCGTTTCAGTCAAAAGCGCATCTGGTGCTGATTCAATTTCTTCGATAAGTTGTTCTTTTGTTTTCATATTTACACCTCTTGAACTCACATTCTTTAATAGTATAAAACAGCAATTAAGATTGTGGCTACGTTGGTAGACCTCCAGCTTGAAAAATCTGTTCGGCTGTTAAATTCAATTCCGCAAAAGTAGGCGAGACGATGCGATTAGTGCCTCTAAATTGAGTCACTTGGTATTCACCATCGATTAATTGATAAATAGATATAGTAGGCTGTTTAGGGTTGCCAGTGAACTTTTTAGCGCCTAGACCGAGATAATCTATAATCCAATATTCAGGAATTCCAATACCTTCATACTTACCCTGTTTTGTGTAGTAGTCATCATCCCAGTTGGTACTACCCCTTACGGGTTCGTCAGTTGCTTCAACGCGGGGAACCCGCGCAACGCACTGACTCACTACCTCAACTACTAAAGGAATTGATGCTGCAAGGCTTACAGTTGATTGTTTTTTCCATAGCGGCTCATTCACTAAATTAGGGCGATTGAGTAATAGCACATCTGGGGAATAGGCAGATTCGGAATTAGTTGGTTTAATGAGCGCAGTTTTGGGGATTGTATAAGGTAAATTTAATCGGTCAAATTCTACTGTTAGTTTTCTTGCTATAAAACCAACAATATCCTCATGGTCTCCTACTGGTTGTGCCATTTCAACAATCACTCCATCATGTAATTCATATCTTCCACCTTCGGGTCGCCAGGCTGCAAAATCTTCAAATGTTACTAGTTTTGGTATGGCTTGAGTCATAATTTATTACCCCTATTAGTCGTTTCGATTATATCGCTTTCTTAGGTTCAGCCTTAACAGTAATATTAAAGGGTACAGTACTCGAAATTTGTTGAAAAGAACTAAATTATGGTGGCAATAATAACATCCGCCGAAAATCGGGTTTTACTCCAAAACATCAGCTGGCAGACATTTAAAACCATGCTGGCTGAAATGGGTTCAGAACGTAATTCCCGATTTGCTTATGACAATGGAACGATAGAAATTATGACCCCACAAATGCCGCACGAGAACTCAAATCGCTTAATAGAAGTTTTTGTTGGTGTATTGTGCGAAGAGTTGGGTTGGGAAATTAAACGCGCTGGTTCATTAACTTTAACGCGAGATGATTTAGAGAAGGGAGCCGAGCCAGATAGTAGCTACTATATTCAAAATGAAGCGTTAGTTCGAGATAAAGAAAATATTGACATCGCCACCGACCCACCCCCTGACCTGGTGGTAGAGGTAGAATATTCCAGGTCTGCAATAGACAAGCTCAGGCTTTATGCTGCGATGGGAGTCCCGGAGTTTTGGCGCTATAACGGCAGTGTATTGCGAGTCTACACCCTTGCTGGTGGACAATATTCAGAAGTCCAAACCAGCCCTACTTTCGCGCCTGTGTCGGTGAAGGAGATTCCTCGGTTTATTCAAGAAGCGAAGAAGAATGGGGAAATTGCTACTACCGGCGCTTTTCGGGTTTGGGTGCAACAAAAAATTTCTAGTGGGAAACAGTAAATATTAATTAATCTCAGCAATAACTCTTCACCATCGGTAATAAATCCCAACAAATACTAAGCATCCTCTACCTCATCACTATCCTGTTTTCTTGGCAATGGGGGTTTGTACTAGGTATTTTTTCCTAGTTTTGGGGTGGTTTTGAGTGAAACAACACCCTAAAATTACAAAAAAACCTGAAATCTATATAAATTAATGGTTTCATCTATCCACATCAGGCTACAACACCTTAGAATGATTCATTGAAAAGTCGAGCCGATGGGATGTACAGGCGTTTTGAGTAAAGCTACCCCCAAAGGATGATTTTTGTATTTTCGCAAACAAAGATTTCAGTACAGATGCATCAGGGTGCATCCGTAAAGAATCTCAAGTAAACCTTCAGGAGTTTGATATGAACAAAGGTGAATTAGTTGATGCCGTAGCTGAAAAAGCTAGTGTTACCAAGAAACAAGCGGATGCAGTCTTAACTGCCGCTTTGGAAACGATTATTGAAGCGGTTTCCTCTGGTGATAAGGTAACATTAGTGGGATTTGGCTCTTTTGAATCACGGGAACGTAAAGCCCGCGAAGGTCGCAACCCGAAAACAAATGAAAAAATGGAAATTCCAGCGACGAGGGTTCCTGCCTTCTCGGCAGGAAAACTGTTTAGAGAAAAGGTAGCACCCCCAAAAGCATAGGTTCTGTCTTCGGGAACCCTTTTTTAATGCGGCAACCTGCACACGGGGGAAATTTAGCCTGGGCAGCAGCACTGGCTGGCTGTCCCCCTGATGCTATTCTGGATTTTTCTGCTAGCATCAGCCCGTTGGGGCCTCCAAATAGCGCGATCGCTGCTATACTGTCCCAAATTGGTAATCTTAAGCACTATCCAGACCCCAACTATAGTGAACTGAGACTAGCTCTCAGTCACTTCCATCAATTGCCGCCTGAGTGGATTCTGCCGGGTAATGGCTCCGCAGAATTACTCACTCTCATAGGTAGGGAATTAGCTCAATTAGCCGCGACAATTTTAATCACTCCAGCCTTTGGCGACTACTACCGAACCCTGAAGGCGTACAACGCTAAAGTGCTGGAGTGTCCTTTGTTATTAGTCACTGGTCATTGGTCATTGGTCATTGACAAAGGACAAAGGACAAAGGACAAAGGGCTATTGCTGAATAATCCCCACAACCCAAGCGGAAAACTATTCTCGCGGGAGTCTATTTTGCCCTACCTGGAGCAATTTGCTTTGGTGGTGGTGGATGAAGCATTTATGGATTTTGTGCCGCCTAATGAGGAACAAAGCCTGATTCCGGTGGTGCAGGAATATAGGAATTTAGTAGTATTGCGATCGCTAACCAAATTTTACAGTCTTCCTGGACTGCGATTAGGATATGCGATCGCCCACCCCGACTGCCTAGCTAAATGGCAGCTATGGCGTGACCCTTGGCCTGTAAACACCCTAGCGGCGGCGGCGGCAATTGCGGCACTTCAGGATACGGAGTTTCAGCAGCAAACCTGGGCATGGCTACCACCTGCACGAAACCAACTCTTTCAGGGCTTGGCTGAAATACCAGGATTACAACCCCAAGTAAGTGCTGCTAACTTTTTACTGGTTGAGTCTCAACAGTCTACATCGCAGTTACAGCAACAATTACTCCAGCATTACCAGATTTTAATCCGCGATTGCCTTAGTTTTAAAGAACTAGGCGATCGCTTTTTCCGGGTTGCTGTACGTTCCCACGCCGATAATCAACGCTTACTAACAGCGTTAAAAGAAAGTTAGGAGTTGAAAGAGAGTTAGGAGTTATAAGTTAGGAGTTATAAATTGAAGAAGGGTTTTAATTCCTAACTCCTAATTCTTAACTCTTAACTCTTAACTCTTAACTCTTAACTCCAAACTCCTAACTCCAAACTCCTAACTCCAAACTCCTAACTCCAAACTCCTAACTCCTAACTCCTAACTCCTAACTCCTAACTTTAAATTAACGTGACCGTTGACTACGATGTTGTAATTATTGGCGGCAGTCTTGCTGGATACTACGCTGCTCTTGCTGCAACCCAACTACATGCTACAGTTGCCCTGGTGGAACCTAAAGTAGACTACGGGTTGACTAATCACCATGCTCTTACCGAAATCGGGAAACTAGCGCAGAAGTTGAATGATGCAGCTAGTTTTGGGATTCATGCCACACACACTGATACCTCAGAAAAATGCCACATATCTATGGCATGGCAAGAAGCTATGCTGTATGCTCAATGCGTCGCCTCAAATCTCAAAGAACACCATTCTCCAGCCATCCTAGCCGCGCAGGGAGTCGATGTTATTTTTGGCAGTGGTCAATTTCAATCTTCACCACAACTGACTTTTGCGGTTAACAATCGCCTATTACGCGCCCGTACCTATTTGCTAGCTTGTGGTTCGCGTCCAGAAATTCCAGATATTGAAGGATTGCAAACCACTGGCTACTTTACGCTATCTAATATTTGGCAATCCTTCCAGGGAGGGACATTACCCAAAAATTGGGTAATTATCGGCGGAATTCCCCAAAGCATTGAAATTGCTCAAACTTTAGCGCGGTTTGGTTGCAGTGTGACGCTGGTAGTCAAGCATCCATATCTTTTACCCAATATTGACCCTGAGATAGCCATATTGCTTCAGGCACAGTTGGAAGTCGAAGGTGTGCGCGTCTTCACTGATAAACCAGTGACTCAGGTAAGACTAATTGAGGATAAAAAGTGGGTTCAAGCAGGAGATAAAGCTATTGAAACTGATGAAATTTTAGTGGCGACTGGACAACAGCCGAATATTGAATCTCTAAATTTGGCAACAGTAGGTGTGAAATGGCATCGGCGTAGCTTGGTAGTTAATGATAAACTGCAAACCACTAACCACCGCATTTACGCCTCTGGTGATGTAATTGGTGGTTACGACTTTGCCAATATCGCAAATTATGAAGCAAAAATTGCCTTGAATAATGCCCTGTTTTTCCCCAGGTTACGAGTAGATTATCGCTTCATTCCTTGGGCAATGTTTTCTGTGCCGATGGTGGCGCAAGTGGGTTTAACAGAAGCGCAGGCAAAACGTTTTTTTAGTCGAGATAAAGTTTTAGTTTTGCGACAATATTTTAAAACAGTGGCAGCAGCCCAACTTCGGAACGAAACCACTGGGATGTGTAAATTAATTGTGCTAGACAACGGTGAAATTTTGGGAGCTTCGATATTGGGGGCAGAAGCTGGAGAGTTGATTAATTTGATTGCCTTGGGAATGTCCCAAAAAATTAAAGTCAAAGATTTAGCAAATTTATCTCCTGTGTATCCGAGTTTTTCAGAAATTCTCGAACAAGCTGCAAGAGAGTGGAGTAAGCAAAGGTTAAATAGCAATATGGCTTTGCAAGAGTTTTTAGAAGGCTTCTTCCATTTTCGCCGCAATTGGAATTTGTGAGTGGGAGTTATACCAATTCACGAAAATCCTCCTGATACATATAGATTTCTCGTAGAGGCCAGGCAATGCCCATTGGTGCCATATTTAAGCTAATTTAGTTTAGGAACGTAGATTAAATAAAATGCAAAACTTCATCTTCTATCTAGCTTCCCTCTCCTTTATAAGGAGAGGGATTGAGGGTGAGGTAACCCAGGGACATAATTTGTATGTTATTTAATTCTTATTCCTTAACTGCTGTCCGTGGGTTGAAGTCCCCCGGTTCAATAAAAAAGCAAGTAATGCGATTGGGGACTGCGAATGCAAAGTTGCTCCTGTAGTGCGCTCCGCGCATCCTGCGCCGGGGGAAACCCCAAGACCGCACTTTGCGCTAAATCGCACGTTGTAATGCGAGTCGGAAACGGTCCCCACAACAGCACTCTTCATTACAAAACAAAATTTACGTAAAGCCTACGGCAACGCTTGGCTTAACGCGGAGCGTGCCGGAGGCTCTATTACGAATTACGAATTATTTAACTGTTGGGTTAACTCACCCGCCTGGAACTGAAGTTCAAGGCTAACAGCTAAAGTCTACTGAAGTAGACTAAAGATTTTTGGGGATATTTAGTCATCAACAGAAGACTTTTGTTATTATCGGAAGTTGAGCCTTTGAACTCGGAAGTTGGTTTAAAACCCTTGCATTATTAGCCACACTACCCCAGCCGCTACTAGAGGCACACTGAGGTTATCTGTGCCGTGAGGTGAGACTCCCTCTGCTAAGGTGGCGAAAGTAGCAGTTATTACCGCCGTCAATAAGGCCCATGCCAAACTAAAAGGTTTTGCTAGGGGACTCAGCGAGGAACCTGGTAGTAGCAACAGCACTAAGAAAATCACTACTGTACTCGCCACAAACATTGTTGCTGAACCTTCCCAGGAACGCACAGAATTTCCCACTTGGTATTTATGCTGCCCGAAGCGTCTACCGATTAATGCTGCTAGTGCATCACCCCAGGTCATCGCCATTATCCCAGCAACTGCGATCGCAACGCTATCTACTGGCCCATCTGGTCGCCACAGTAGCCCGAAAAGCAGTGTCACTGAGATAGCGAAATAAACTGTACCAGGGGAGCTATCCTGGGTATCCATTGCGCCGATGATTCGGTAGCGGTAAAACAGGTAGTTGAGTCCGATAAAGCTCGCAAAAGGTATAATTCCAATTTCCCAATGCTTAAACAGCAGCAGGACACCGAAAACCCACATCCCTGCACCAATATGGATTACCTTCCGGGTCAAATCCGGCTTTACACCAAACAGCCTACGCAGTCCCTCGCCAATAACGAGCAGACTAGTCGCGTAAATATAAGAAATTGCTAGCCCGATAAAATCATTTGTCATTTGTCATTAGGACTTACGCAAAAAACCTCTCAAACTCTTATTCCTCCGTGTCCTCTGCGTCTCTGTGGTTCGATTTTCCCTTACCTGTGCGTAAGTCCTGGTCATTTGTCATTTGTCATTCGCCTCATCTCCCTCACTTAGATCGATCGCTATTTCGTCTCAAGTTTTTTTCTACTAACGAAACACTACCAATACCTTGAAGAATACCACGACCGATTAAACCTAAACCTCTACCAATTATTTGGGTGAGAATGAAGACGATACCGCTACCTATAAAAGCTAATAGTGATTTTAAACGCGGTGCGATCGCATCACTAAATTCTAAAAGCAATGTCACTACTAAAGGAATATTAGAAAGTTTTCCTAATTCCTGATTTCGCGGAGCATAAACTGATGTATTGGCAATACCACGAGGCGCAATTACAAATAGTTCGTAGCGACTTTCAAAAACGGCTTTTGGCTCACTTATATAATTTTTTAATCGATATTTCCACGACAAATCATTTCTAAATCGTTCAATCTCTCTTGTGGAAATTAATTGCCGTCCATAAAAATTTTGCTTAATCGCCTCTACATCTGCTAAAGAATTTAACAGTGGTTGCGCTACCCCATTCGCTACCTGAATCAATAAGTTCTCTAAAATCATTAATGCTTGGGACTTGGCTTCAGCGCTGACTACTGGATAAGAGGTATTATCAATGTTCAATTCTGTTTGAAACATCAGATAGGAATACAATTCAAAAACTAAGGGAATTTTATTAAGAATATCTCTTTGCACAACTTCTATACTTGGCAATAAATAATTAACAATTTCTATGTTTTGATTTCCTACGTTTATCCGAGAAAACTTGCCAAAAAAATCTGTAATTGCTGCTTGCCATAACTCGCTTAATAATCTAAATCTGACTTCATATAATTGATTCATCTCTATTTTAGAAGCACCCAATTCATCCAACTGTTCAGCCAGTTTTTGCAGGATAATATAAAGTAATTCTCGTTTTTTATCTTCACGAAATATGTCAATTTCTAAAGGTATATCTGTGACATTTCTTAAAGGAAGTTGAAGTTTGGTAACACAAGATGCAAATAATGCAGATTGTAATGTTCCCGGACTAAGTAAAGGTGACATTTGCCTTTGTTGAATGGCACTACTCAACAAAGGATTGAGAGGCGGCTCATCAGCAACGGGAATATCTGATTGCTTTTCTTGTGATGAAACCAACAATCGATTTAGCAACCAACGAGCCGCTAGCAGTTCTCGCCTCTGTCCAGCTAGAATTGCTCGATCTAATACTGGTAGTCCGGGAACTTGTAATTGTGCTGTTACTGCGGCTAGGCTAGCTTCAATGTGAGCAATTCCTGACAAACGGAAATTATTTCGGAGTCTATATAAAGGGAGGGAGGAGTTAGGAGTTGGGAGGGGGGAGTTAGGAGTTGGGAGGGGGGAGTTGGGAGTTATTATTGCTTGCGTGTCGTGGAACCAATAATCACCACGATTTGCAACTTCTTGCATGGCGGCGACTAATTCAGGAAGTGGTGTACCTTTGGGGCAGTAGCCATTAATACCAATAGATTTGGCAGCTAATAGCAGTCCTTGTTCTTGAATAGAACTGAGAAGCAAAATTGGCAGGTTGGGATATAAGGCTTTGAGTTGGCGACAGAATTGTAAACCTAGCTGCTGACTGGTGGTGGAGCGACCATTACCGAATTCCAAAACTACCAAATTTACCTGATTTGGGTCTTCTTGGGCAATTTCTGCTAAAATCTGCAAGGCAGTAGTATCATTTTCTACCACTGCTGTTATTTCTAGGTTAGGAATTGCTTCTAGAGCTACCCGTAATCCCAAACGAAAAATCGGGTCTTGATCGATTAACAATAATTTTATCGGGCGATCGCTCATAGTCTACTCAGTTACACAAGCACTGTTTTTTACCAATCAGAAAACAACTTTGATACAAAATTTTGTCTTCCCCATTGTTACCTGTTTTCGCAAACTGATAAATCGATCATAATTGCCTTATGCAGCCATCACTGTGTAATTAAATGAACTTGAGTATTCGGCACTGGTTGGCAGAACGCTATATCACAATCAATCAAATTAGAGGATTTTCGGCGGGACAATTGGCAGGTATTGCCTACCGGATTGTTCAGGAGATGGAAGTCAAAAGCTTGATGCCTTTTGATATCTGTACTTTGGTAGAGGTTTTAGAACTGCCTTTAGCTGTTGTTTGGCAAGAAATCAATGTCATTTCCCAATTGACAGCAAACCTGTTGCGTAGCCTCAGCCAAAAAACCCTGTTAAAACTTAACGAAAGTACATGGCTAGCCTTTCAAATTGCCTATCTCCAAGCTTTGCAAGCAATTATAGAGCAGGAAGCAAGCTTGCAAAGACCGTGGTTAGACCGAGCAAATATACCCATACCGAAGGAGGAAGTGGGTATCACCCTCCAAGATCGGCAATTGCAAGGGTTACTAAAAACTTTCAGTGCAGGTAAATTAACTGACACTCAAGCTGAACAAGCGCTGTCTTTGGTTGCCGATTCATTACTAATGCAACAAATAAATAACGCTACAATAGCTTGGTTAGTTGCCAATGGTGCAGAGAAACCGGAAGCTAAACTGTTAACACAGCGTTTGCTCAACTCACTTTTTGGTCACTTACTGGTAGTTGTTAGTGAGAATGCTGCACCTTTAGCTCAACTGCAAAAATTTTTTGGTTTAGGGATTTCATTATCTCCCAATTTGATCGCCGCAGAAGTGGGTTCTATAGCCACTGATAAAATTGATTTGCACCGAGAACATTATCGTGCAAGTTTGATTAAAAACCTCAGTATGCCTTTGCTGATAGAATCCTTTGCCCTCAAGGATATCTATGTTGCACAAAAAGGCTTACCAATAGACGAAAGTATTTCTGAGCAAGATACAAAAACTCTTAAGCCAGTTGATTTAAAAACATGGGCGCAGCAACAACTAGCTGATTTAGAAACGATCGCTCTGATTGAGTCGGAACCTGGTTATGGAAAAACTAGTTTTTGTCAACTTTGGGCTGCACAGGTAGCACAAGAATTTTACCCTAATTGGATGCCTATACTAATTAGGTTACGAGATGTAACTTATGGCAAAACTTTCATCGAAACCCTAAATTCTGCCTTTAGTGTTGATCTTTTAACTTGGTTACAGCAAGAAAATCTCCCTTGTTTGTTGCTGCTGGATGGTTTGGATGAACTACCCCCTTCGGCTCATGGTATCAGGGCAAAAGCAATTTTTATTCAGCAATTACTGAACTTTCAATTTCAGTACCGACACAAAATTTTCTTAACGAGTCGATCAACGACATTATCAGAAATTGCTCCAGAAATACCATTGCCATTGAAGCGAATTATCATTCAGCCGTTAGATGGAAAGGAACTCAAACAATGGTTTCAGCAGTGGACAAAAGTACAATCGTTAGCGATCGCTCAAAATTTATTTATATTCTTAAAACAGGCGGGCTTACTTAACAGTCAATCAAAGTTAAGAGAATTATCTGTGCTTGTCCATCAACCCCTGATACTGCATTTGTTGGGCATTTTACACCGAGAGGGACTGCTAGATGATGAACTATTAGACTTAGCTGCTAATAACCCAAAGTCTTCTCTTTTATGGGAAATTCATCATCGCCTGAGTCGATGGTTGTTGGGCTATCCGCTAACTGGCGGTATTAAAACGATGCTACTGCGATCGGGATTGGCTCATATCCACCGGACTCCAGAAGCGATCGCTAATTTACTCGCTAATCGTCATCCCCAAGATTTACTTGAGCAGATGCAAGCGATCGCTCTGAAAATTTTACACTCACAACGTCATCAAATTATTTTGCCTGGTGAATTTCATCCTCTACCAGAGTTTTATTTTAAAATTCGGAATTTAGAAAGCCCAGCAAAAACTAGTTTAATTGAGTTTTCGCATGTCAAGTTAGGAGAATACCTTTGTGCAGAGGCTGTGACTGCTGAGTTAAAATTACTAACTCAGTGCCAAGATGAGGTTTATGGCAGGCCCACTTTTGTGGTTGATTCTCCTCATGATGTAGCCCAGCGTATTTATAATTTACTGGGTTACGGCATACTTAGCCAAGAAATTGAGGAATTGGCGATGCCTGCGGGGGGCTGCGCCTACGCAATTTTACGCCGGGAGCAAAAGCACAAGTTTTCTTTTGAAGTTTTGTCCCAACGGCTTTTATCTTTCTGGCGTGCTTACTGTCAAGGCTATTGGTTCGATGAAGGGATAGCCCACAAAGCTTTGACTTATTTTCACGCACTACAAAACCCGGTGAATGTTGAGCAGGTGAATGCTGCGGTGGGACTGAATGTGTTTTTATTGCTTTGTGCTTGCTACCGAGAAACAAAAGTTCCCTTTTGTCCTTGTGGGAATCCAATCAATTTGGCAGAATTCAATCCAGAGGCTTTAAGTGCGCTGATTGCTAGAACAAGCCTTTTGCATAAAAGTGCCTTCGTAACCCGAATTAAGTCTCTGGCTGGACTCGATTTATCAGGAGCATCTTTGTTACAAGTAATGTTAACTAGGGTAAATCTTGAGCAGACAAACTTATCCAATGCGGAGTTAATCGGGGCGAATCTCGCAGGTGCAAACCTTACAGGCGCAAACCTCGCAGGGGCAAACCTGCAACAAGCAAACCTTGCAGGTGCAAACCTGCAACAAGCAAACCTCGCAGGTGCAAACCTGCAACAGGCAAATCTTATGGGGACAAATCTTAATTCTGCCAATCTCACTAACGCCTGCTTATTTGATGCCATTATCGCTGAGACTGACAAAAAATTAATCATCGATAATGATGCTTTCTTCTCCCAAGGATCGTTTGAAAGATTGAAGCATTTGCGATTGCAGCAGCCTTTCTTAAATACCGTCAAAATTGTCACAAACACAGATAATAATTGGAACAAACTCCCTGCGATCGGACTAATTGAAAGCTCTGAAGGCACAATTTTACCAGGAGATTTATATGACGATAATCATACCGATGATGAGACAATTTTTGGCAATAATTCTATTGAGGAATAGGGAATCGGGAATCAGTTCATTCCCCTCATCGCCCTCATCGCCCTCATCCCCCTTCCGGGTTCCGGTAGCCAATAAAGTTAATACTGTAATCAGTAATCCGCACTCCTGTTTCTTCTTCAATTTTGCGGATTAACTCTTCTGGCAGTTCCACATGAACATCAAGAATTTGATTTGTATCTATACAGTTTACATGACTATGAGAATCACTGATATTGCCGTATAAACGCCCATCACAGCGTTCAATACACTCAATGATGCTCTGACTGGATAATGCTTCTAAATTTTGATAAACAGAGGTATGACCGATATCTTTACCTTGTTGGTTTAAGCGATCGTAAATCTCTCTAGCAGAAAGATGTTCATTTGCTTGCCAAAGTAATTCCAGAATAAAGCGACGCTGGCGGCTGACGCGCATACCCAGTATTTGGCACTGCTCAAGCGCATCTTCTAGAGAACGAATTGGTTTTGGAGAAATTGTTTGTTTTTGCATATTACAGCTTCTTAACTGTTGAGGGAATTTTCCCATTTAAATCTTTATTGCTTATTTATATGCAATGATATTGCACACTACTTTTTCACCTGTAATTGTGTTTTGGCTTTTGATGCTGCGGAAGTTACAGGTTGCGATAATGATTTTTTGGATTATTGATGGCTACTTTGACAGACCTTCATCTAAAACAAACTCATTACAACTTTAACTTAAAATTGCTATAAATGTCCACCTTGGGAAAAGCAACGCCTGCCCAAGTAAGGAACGTAGATTAAATAAAATGCAAAACTTCATCCTCTATCTAGCTTCCCTCTCCAATATATCGGAGAGGGATTGAGGGTGAGGTAACCCAGGGACATAATTTGTATGTTATTTAATTCTTATTCCTAAGTAGGTAGGCAAGATAAAACCAAACTATGTAACGAAAAGTAAAATCTCTGTATTTGGCTCGTAGTTGCGCTTTAGCGCATCCGGATAAAGAT
>NZ_JBALFF010000014.1:0-134917 GCF_036916975.1 Nostoc sp. | reverse complement strand
CTCCAAACTCCAAACTCCAAACTCCAAACTCCAAACTCCAAACTCCAAACTCCAAACTCCAAACTCCAAACTCCAAACTCCTAACTCCCAACTCCAAACTCCTAACTCCTAACTCCAAACTCCTAACTCCTAACTCCTAACTCCTAACTCCCCATTGACTAAGAATTCAACAGATTTTCTGGTATCACAATCAAAGTAGTACCTTCTCTTCTAACCACATAAACTCTTTGATTAGGTGGTACGGTAAATTTGTCATCGTCACATCTTGCTTGCCAAGAATTTCCCTCATACCGCACCCGCCCTGTTTTCCCAGGTAGAATTTCTGTTAAAGTTTCAGCTATGACTGCATCCCGAATTTTTGATTTGCGTTGTCTTGGTTGCAAAAAGCGACGGGAAAGCAAAACTAGTGCTGTAGAAAACAACAGCCAAAGTACAACTTGCAACCATACACTTCCCAAACCCACTCCAGACAGCAGCGCCACCACAAAAGCGCTAATTCCCATCATGAACGCGACAAACGCCGATGGTAAGAACAGTTCCATTAAACACAGAACTGCTCCTGCCAGAAGCCAGATTAAGGTAAAACTTGGCATAGCGCCATCCTAAACTCTACATTGACGTAAATGCATTTCTACGATTAGATACAGCCAGACGTAAGTTATTTACAGAAAACAAAACTTGGTCTTTTTACCAATAATTTTGATTAATTTCAGTAACAATATGTAGCTAGCCGTACACAAATACAGTCTATTCTAGCCTTCAAATTTTTGTCAGCTAAAGTTAATCGAAGTTCATGAGTTGATTTGTTTGTTAAATTTATACCTTTATGATTTCCACTCAACTGATAATTTATTGTATAAATCCACGCTGTAATAGCCCCATTAATCCGATTGGAGATAGTGTTTGTGCCACTTGTCAAACTCCTTTAGTTCACCGCTATCTTTGGGCTACTGGCTCATTATCTGCCAAAATCTCACCAGGTATGAGGGTAGCACAGAGGTATGAGGTAATTAGTCCCCAGATTTGGCTGGATACTCAACCGGGACTACCGCCAGATGTACCTGAAGAATTACCAACGGAAGTAATTTCTTATCTACGGTTATATCAAAAGCGGTTACATCTCCCCCAGGCTTATGGGTTTGTTAATAATCTTGAGGGAGATACAACTGATATCCTCTTATTAGAAAATGTGCCGATAGATGAAAGAGGAAATATCTATCCAACTATTGTTGAGGCATGGGAGCAAGCAACGGCGGTACGACAAGTTTATTGGCTGTGGCAAATTCTCCAACTTTGGACACCTTTATCAGAATTGGGACTTAGCCGCAGTTTACTAGTAGTAAAAAATTTGAGAGTTGAAGGTTGGTGTGTGCGCTTGTTGGAACTCTACCAAACACCAGCAGATGAGAAACTGAGTTTACGAAATTTGGGGGAGTTTTGGCGGTTTTGGGTAGCGTCTGCAAAGGCAAAATGGTTACAGAAAATAGTCCAGCAGATGTGTGAAACTGAGGTTGAGTTAGAGACTATTAATATTCAACTCAATAATTTACTACTAGCATCTGCGGCAGAATTACCATTAGTTTTGAAGGTGGCAGGCTCTACAGATATTGGCCAAATTATGGCGCAAAATGAAGACGCTTGCTATCCAAATGCTTTGAGCGATTTAGATGAACCTTTATTGCACCACTTGTCGATTGTTTGCGATGGCATTGGCGGACATGAAGGCGGCGAGGTTGCCAGTAAGTTGGCGGTGCAGTCTGTAAAGTTGCAAATTCGCGCTTTACTCAAGGAGGTTACAGAACAAACTGTACTTGTACCACCAGAGTTGTTGCAGGAACAATTAGAAGCAAGCTTACGCGTGGTAAATAATTTGATTTGTACCCGCAATAATGAACAAAAACGCCAAGGCAAAGAACGCATGGCTACAACTATTGTTATGGCGGTGCAAGTTCCACAACGAGTGCAGACGAGTACTGGGTGGCAATCAAATAATACCCATGAACTTTACTTGGCTAATATTGGTGATAGCCGTGCTTATTGGATTACTCGCAATTATTGTCAACTACTCACAGTAGATGATGATGTGGCAACGCGGGAAGTACGCTTTGCTAAAAGCTTATATCGAAAAGCGCTCTTGAGAGCAGATGCTAGCGCTTTAACTCAAGCATTAGGGACAAGAGATGCAGAATCTATGCGTCTCAAGATTCAACGATTCATTGTAGAAGAAGATGGCATATTGCTACTTTGTTCTGATGGTTTAAGTGATAATAACTTGGTGGAACAATCTTGGCAAGATTATGCAATACCCGTGTTAACAGGTGAACTGACAGTTGAAGATGCTGTCCGCAACTGGATTGATTTGGCAAACGAAAAAAATGGGCATGATAATATATCGGTTGTTCTCACTTATTGCCGTGTCTCCCCAGAATACTTAGTACCTGTGACTCCGGTGTTGCCAGAAGAAATTATAGAAGCACAGATACAAAAAGAACCAGAGGAACTAGAAGAACAAGAGGAACTAGAAGAACCAATTTCTTTTACAGAAAGTTCGCAAGCTTTGCTAGATTTGGATCTAGATTTGGATCTAGATTTGGATCTTTCAGAGGAACCACCTTTGAGCTTTGAAGTTCCACCAACTTTAATTAGAAAACCTAAGCGGGGTAAAGGTTTGGTAATGGTGGGGGGAGTGTTGGCCTTGCTTGTGGGGGGTACAAGTCTGGGATTATTTGCTTGGTGGCAAATTAATCCTCAAGGATTTCAGCAGATGTGTCGGCAACTTCCCCAAAGAGTGCAGCAAGTGTGTCCGACTGGTAAATAAGGAATGGGAACTTGATAGTTGTGTCTCATATATTACTTGATGTTCAACGATTAATTCCTTGTATACTTAGTTTCACTTTTGACATTAAAATTTCGACTTGCAAAATATGAGTTGAGCTAAATGGCGTGAGAGCTTGGTTTCATTAATGTCTGTGTGGTTATTACCCACACAAGAACATGTGGTGATAGGATTAATAAAATTTTCTAGTTCAGTGAGCATCAAAAATGGTACGCACAAACCCAGGACAGAAGATTCCAATTGATAAACTCTCCCGCACGCTGGCAGAATTAGAAAAGCTAGAAGAGAAGGCTAAAGAGGAATTATCCCTGCGAGAAAGTATTGACTTTCTGCGTGAACAACTTCAATCAGCACTGAAGAAAGGCTATAGTTATCAAGACCTATCGGAGTTACTAAAGAAGCAAGAAATAAAAGTTTCAGCAGCGACACTTAAGCAATACTTAACTGAGATTGAAAAAGAAAAGCGTTCTCGTCAGCGAAAGGCTAAACCAAAACAAGTTTTATATGCGGAAGATTCGGCTCAGACTTCAACAGAATCGTTGTTAACACCAGTAGTTATAGGAGTAACTAAAGACTCTCAAAACGCTCCGAAAAATTCAGGTCAATTAACTCAGGAGTCAAAAGAGAAGCAATCATTGTCAGATGAGAGCAAGGACTCTCAGAAAACTGCTAAAAATAGTAGGCGACAAAGGCCAAAAACTTCTAAGTCTAGTTCAGATATATTGAGTGAGTTTAATCAGTATTAAAGGTGTGTGTTATGCCGACGATTCATTTGGTAGATGGTGAAAAGGGTGGAGTAGGAAAGTCTCTAGTAACTAGGACAATGATTCAGTACTTTCTGGATAAGAAAATCCCGTTTGTACCAATAGAAACAGATAGGTCAAATCCAGATGTGGCAGGAGTTTATAAGGGAATATGTCAGTATGCAGTGTTTAGCGAAAATGAACGGCAGGCTGATAAGGCAGATAGAATATTTGAGATGGCGACAAGTAAGCCAGTAGTTGTGAATTTGGCAGCACAATCGCATAGAGCAGTTTTTGACTGGATAGAAAGAAATCAGTTAATTGAATTAGGGAATTCCGAAGGAGTGACTTTTTGCAAATGGTTTGTCTCTACAGGAGGATATGATAGTCTTAACCTGTTTGCACAGTCAGTGAATAGCTATGAGGATAAAATGCCTCATATTCTGGTACGCAATTTAGGGCTGTGTGATGATTGGGAGCATGTAGAGTCAGATGTAAATATACAGAAACTAATCAAAAAATATAAAATTATTGTTATAGATTTTCCGAAACTAGCATATAAAGAAAGAAACATCATAGACCAAAACAGAATGACCTTTGCTGATGCAAGAGAAAATAAAGAATTTGGTATTATAGGAAGACAGAGAGTAGTAAACTTCCTGAAGCTTGCTTATGGAGCATTTGAGAAGGTAGGTATCTGGGATGAAGAAGTTAAATAAGAGATATTGTGGACGTTGAGGTTTGGTCTGATGAAGTTTTTAATCAATTTCTGCTCTAAAACAGAAGAACTTTATTTTCTACCTCAAATAATGACGTAAAGATTGCAGGAACAATTTTGAGGTAATTTCTCAGAAATTCAAAATCCTACCTTCTCCACACACGATTATTATTTTTATTAAAAATATTTTGATTTTCATACCTAAATTCCAGGGCTATTTCATTCTCATCTAGCCCGCCTCAGAATGAATTCTGAGTCTAATAGCGAAAGTCGTCTAAAGACGACTGAAAAAAGGTTAAAGTCCGTTAAAACGGACTTTAATTATAGCGGTTCTCGTTTATGTGAGGTACATCGGTAAGGGCATGGCAAAGACAAGCCCCTACACCTGGCGATATAATGTTGTACCGCATCTGAATGGGAACCGCTATATTAGCTCGTAAGTTTAGTTTTGGGCGGTTTATATCTAGAATGAAATAGCCCTACCTAAATTCAGCAATGCCAAATTTTTATATACCAAAAGATAGATATGTGTAGGTAAGTAAGTGGGTCAAATTAAATATAAAACCTCACCCTGCCTCCGGCTTCCCTCTCCAAAGTATCGGAGAGGGATTGAGGGTGAGGTTTTTTCTTATGTTTAATTACGTTTATTTACTTAGTATGTAGCGATCGCACTGTTTTTTTGCGATAAAAACGCTTGTAGTCTAATTTTTTTAAAATCATACCGCTTGAAGCTTGCATTGTGAATGCATCTTGCGGAGTAGGTTTCAAAACACACCTTAGTTAGAGTCTCTGTGCCAGATTGCCGTGATACTATACGGTTTATTCCTGTTGTTGCTTGTAGGAGACAATTATGGAAATTAGTAAAACTTACGCCCTGTACAAATGGATTGTGATGTGAATTAACGAAAATCGGTTGTTTCAGGCTTTTCTTAATTATCCTGCGATGCCTATGGCGGTAAACTACGCAAATAGACCATGTTGTAAGGAAGATTGCTGTACCCTTACGAAAGATGTGGCTTTTAATCTAAGCATATTTACAATATTTTGTCAATGCGTAATTTGTAATCAGTTATAACTGTTAAAAATTAAGAATTACGAATTAGTTTTAGGACTTACGCAAAATGACCAAAAAACGAACCGCAGAGGACGCAGAGAACACAGAGGAATAAGAGTTTGAGAGAGTTTTTGCGTAAGTCCTGAGTTTAATTGGGAAATGTTGAATCTGTTTGTACAATTCATCCCGACGGTATCTGGCTGACATTAATCAGCTTTGTTTGTAATTTGTGATTTCAATTCGTAATTAGCCAGTATTAGCGATCGCACCCAACTGTGCGATCGCTACGATTCTCCCTTCCAAGATACAGCTTGATCCAAAAAAAACATTAATTAATAGATATGCACAACTTCAAAATCCTCTCTACCGGTTTAGTAGCGATCGCCTTATTGGCAACTGGTTGCACATCAACCGATCAACAAAGTCAAAATACATCAGAAGTTCCAACTGCTCAGTCTGTGCAAACAACTGAGAGTCCATCACCAACTACATCACCAACTACATCACCAACTACATCACCAACTGGATCGCCAACTGGATCG
Source organism: Nostoc sp. (assembly GCF_036916975.1). Classification (GTDB taxonomy): domain Bacteria; phylum Cyanobacteriota; class Cyanobacteriia; order Cyanobacteriales; family Nostocaceae; genus Nostoc. The sequence goes on along the minus strand of NZ_JBALFF010000014.1, from coordinate 129,024 downwards.
CCAACTGCATCACCAACTGCATCACCAAGGCAAAATAATCTTAGTTATTCAGACAGACAGTTCATGACTGAAGCAGCTCAAGGTGGTTTAGCAGAAGTCCAACTAGGACAACTGGCATCACAACGTGGAGCTAAAGCAGCAGTAAAACAGTATGGACAGCGTATGGTTGAAGATCATACCCCGGTGAACACTCAACTCAAACAGTTGGCGACTCAAAAAGGTGTCAAGCTACCAACTAGTATTGGTAAGAAAAATCAGCAAGTAAAGCAACGCTTATCTAAACTTTCTGGTACTAACTTTGATCGCCAATATATGAATCAGATGCTTCAAGATCATGAAAAGGATGTTTCCGCATTTCAAATTGAAGCTCAACAGGGACAAGATGCAGACTTGAAAGCATTTGCGGCTCAAGCGCTACCAACCCTCCAAGAACACTTATCACAGGCTCGTTCCATCATCAATCCTAAAAATTCAACTAGCACCCCAACTCCAACTAGTACCCCGTAATAAGTAATCTGGCAAAATTATTTACACAACTGGACTTTAGGCAATAGCTCTTGACTATTGCCTTCTTGCCTCTTGCTTAAAATGGCGTGTAATCAATTTTGCTTAAGTGCCTACCAATTTCAGTGGACGCAGGATAAATCCAAAATTTGATCATTAAGGAAGCACGATGCCTGAATTGTTTAAAGGAGAATTTTCTCGTCGTAAAATTCTGACTACAGCTGGATTAGGAGCTATTTCAGCCGCCGCACTTGGTAGTATGGGTGAACAGGTTGCTGCTCAGGAACCGACTGGGCAAGCCACCCCACACGGAGGCTCTTTGCCGCCTCAGATTCAGTTTCCGCCCATCTCAGAAAAGACTGAGGTTGATACGGGTGGGCCTCCGACTGCACTGCCTCCAGAGCGACGCTTGGGATTTGCGATCGTTGGACTAGGCAGACTGGCATTGGAAGAAATCATGCCTGCGTTTGCAGAGTGTAAACTAGCAAAGCCAACTGCATTAGTTAGTGGTGATGCTGCCAAAGCCAATCAAATTGCACAGCAGTATGGCATCAAACCCCAGAACGTTTACAACTATCAGAATTACGACAATCTTCGCAACAATCCAGACGTTGATGTGATTTATATTGTACTTCCCAACAGTATGCACCGGGAATATACGGTACGTGGTGCTAAAGCCGGAAAGCATATTTTGTGTGAGAAGCCAATGGCAACCACAGTGGAAGATTGTCAGCAGATGATTGACGCGTGCAAACAAGCGAATCGTAAGCTGATGATTGCTTATCGCTGTCAATATGAGCCGCACCATCGCGCCATGATTCAGATGATCCGCAGCAAAGAATTAGGAACTGTGAAGGCGATTCAGGCAGATAACGGACAAAATCAGGGAGGTGACTTAAACCAGTGGCGATTGAAACGCGCCTTAGCTGGAGGTGGATGTTTACCAGATGTAGGAATTTACTGTTTGAATGCAACTCGCTATTTGACGGGAGAGGAACCGATCGCAATTAGCGCCCAAATCTTCACCACTCCTGGCGATCCGCGCTTCAAAGAAGTAGAAGAAAGTGTCACCTTCCAGCTGCGGTTTCCCAGTGGGATACTAGGGATTTGCTCTACTAGCTACGGCTTTCACGAAGCGCGTCGGTTTCGCGTTTTCGGCTCTGATGCTTGGGGACAACTCGATCCGGCGTTTTCTTACAACGGTTTGCGGATGATGGTTTCACGCAAATCACCAACCAATAGCATGGCAGAAAACATTAGCGAAGTGCGGATAGGTGAGAAGAATCAGTTTGCCTTAGAAATCGATCACATGGCAGATTGTGTGATTCAGAATAAACAACCCCATACACCTGGGGAAGAAGGTTTGCAAGACCAAAGACTAATAACCGTGATTTACGAAGCCGCACAAACAGGCAAAACGATCGCTCTACCCCGTGTATCGGGATTGGATACTACTCGTGGTCCTGCTCCTCGAATGCTGAAGTAAAATACGTTGACGTTTTTGCTCAACTTGGGAGCCGAAATTCCCGCCCGTCTTTTTCGGCTTTCCCTTCTAGGAGTATTCTAAATTGAGAGTAGTTAATGAATCTCATAAAATCAATTTTCAAGTTTAAGTTACATTAATAATTCTGATTATTTAATTATCAGAAAAGCCCCAGAAATGAGCGTGCATATCAAAGTGAATATAATTGCGTGTTCCAATTTCCTACTAATAATATTTATTGCCATTGCTATACCAAATATAAAAACAAATATTAATAGCTTTAAAAGATTTTCTGATTCCCAATCAATTAATTGGTCATCAGGAGATGTGGCTATTACTTCTATTAATAACTTTTGAAGTTGTATATTCATTTCCAGCTAATTTTTCCAATTTGTTTGCTTTTTATATATATAATAACTAGCTTTACTCTTATTCCCAATTCTTCTATCGTCAGGCATATAAATTAGCTATGTCACACCACTACTTTTAATGTGTCAAATTAGCCATAGTATCGTCATATTTTTGTCATAACGCTGTCACCCCCAACTCTTAAATATAAATTCGCGTTCGGGGAAGTCACGCATTCACGCATTCAAAAATTTTGAAGCGATCGCGGGATGTAATTTCTATAAAAAATTACCAATTCCCAATCAGATAAGCTGTTCCACATTTAACTTCCATATATTGGGCGCTCGTGTCGCCCACCCCACAAAAAATATACAATTTCAAATTATGCAAACTAGATGTGGTTTAGCTTATTTCTAAACTTACTGGCTCAAGATTGACTTTTGATCGGAGGCAGGGGGCAGTTATTGTTGGGGAAAAGGTACAAACCAAGCCGAATTGTGGGCTAAAGCCCCTCTGCTCCAAATATGCCGAGGCTTGAGAGCAACAACCGCTCCGCTTTTTCGCTGGTTTTTCTCCCCAGCAAGAACTGCTCAAAAGCTTTTTCACTTTTCCCTTGCGGTACTAGGTAATCACAGTTGGCTGTTCCCGTCCTGTCAGTTCGGTAATCTGGGCTATCTCCTGGGCAATAGTGATTAAAGAAGCAAGTGCTTGCTGTGGCTCAAGGTCATGTTTGGCGGGATCTGACTCGTAGCTTTCTAGATAAACTCTTAGGGTTGCACCTTGAGTCCCCGTACCAGAAAGGCGCACCACAATTCGAGAGCCATCGGTAAAGCCAATGCGAACACCTTGTTGATGGCTAACGCTATGATCAACAGGGTCGGTATAACTAAAGTCATCACTGTATTCAACTTGATAGTTACCAAATTGCTTGCCTTTAAGGTTTGGCAATAAGGAACGCAGTCTTTCTATTAAAGTATTGGCAGGCCCTGTCTGTATCTCTTCATAGTCATGGCGAGAGTAATAATTGCGTCCATAGGTTTGCCAGTGTTCTCGGACAATCTGCTCAACAGATTGTTGTCGCACTGCTAGGATATTCAGCCAAAACAGCACAGCCCATAGCCCATCTTTTTCGCGGATATGGTTAGAGCCGGTACCAAAACTTTCTTCACCGCAGAGAGTAGCTTTACCCGCATCTAAGAGATTGCCGAAAAACTTCCAGCCAGTGGGTGTTTCATAAGATTCAATTCCAATCTGAGCAGCAACTCGATCTACTGCTTGGCTAGTAGGCATTGATCGCGCTACCCCGGCTAAACCCGCACTATAACCAGGGACTAGCTTGGCGTTTGCGGCTAACACTGCGAGGCTATCGCTAGGGGTGACAAAGAACTTACGCCCTAAGATCATATTGCGATCGCCATCTCCATCAAAAGCTGCCCCAAAGTCTGGTGCATCCTCTGCGGATAAAATATCTACCAACTCATGAGCATAAACCAAATTTGGGTCAGGGTGTCCACCGCCAAAATCTTCTAAGGGTGTACCATTACGCACAGTTCCCACTGGTGCGCCCAAACGTTGCTCAAAAATGGCATGGGCATAGGGGCCAGCCACCGCATGTAAGGCATCAATGCTGAACCGAAAATTTCCTTTGGTCAACAGTTGATGAATCCGTTCAAAATCAAACAGGGACTCCATTAACTCTTGATAATCATGTACCGAGTCAATTACCTCAACTACCGTCTCTCCTAAATGTGACTCACCTAAAGTTTCTAAATTTACATCTGGTGCTTCCAGAATTTGGTAGCTATCAATTACTTTAGTGCGATCGTAGATAGCCTCTGTCACCTTTTCCGGCGCTGGGCCACCGTTGCTAATGTTATATTTCACACCAAAGTCACCATTTGGCCCGCCCGGATTATGACTAGCAGACAAAATGATGCCACCAATAGCCTGATACTTGCGAATAATAGCGGAAGTTGCAGGAGTAGACAAAATTCCCCATTGACCAACTTTAATCCGTCCAATGCCATTAGCCGCAGCCATTTTCAAAATGATTTGAATGGCTTGGCGATTGTAATAACGACCGTCACCACCCAGGACTAGGGTTTGAAAGCGCAAGTCCCCTACAGAATCGAAGATGGATTGGATAAAATTTTCTAGGTAGTGGGGCTGCTGAAAAACCTTAACTGCTTTCCGCAGCCCAGAAGTACCAGGCTTTTGGTCGCTTAAAGGAGTAGTAGAGACTTTATGGATGTTCATAGAGAATGTTTAACAATGCATTTTCTTTTACAGCTTTACATAAGTTCGTTACAAAAAAAAATTGCTACGTATTATGTACCCATCGGCTACCAACCCCCCTGTCCTCCGATTCCCGATAGCGGTTCTGGGGGTAGGGGAAGTTTTCGCAGCCTGAATATGCTTATTCAGTACTTTTTATCAGAAATCATTAGCTATAAAGATTAAAAAATATAACATTAATATGGTTTAGCGCATCTTCATACAGAAGAAGTATTACCAATGGCATAGAGTTAGGATTTTAAATTGCGATCGCTGATATTATCATTACTGAAATGCAGCTCGTAAGTCTTAGTCATTAGTACCAATGATTAAGGACAAATAACTAATGACTAAATCGGCGAAACACTATCCCTCCCGCCTTTGAAGCGATAGGATTCCCGCCGATTGGCGTTGACACGCATGAGCTTTGCTGTAATCTTAAAGAGTGGTATATTTACCTAAAAATAGCTGTTTGTTCTTTCGCTAAAGCTAATGCTTGATGAGCATTTCTAAACTTTGTTTCATCTGTAAATTTATGACCAAAACACTTTAAATAAGCTTCCAGATATCGAATACGTAAGTATGGATCAGCCGGACTCTCAAGAAACGGAAGGTCAGCTTCAACCATAAACCGGATAGCCAACAAGGGGATAGGGCTACGAAGTGGACGAAAGTTTGGGTTGTGCAAACCAGGACTTTCATTACGTTTATGAAATTCTCCTATCATCAGTCCTGACTCAACAAACAAAGGTTTAAGTTTTTGTTGGACACTATCTACTAGTTTAGAAGCATCTTCTATATGGATGTCAGGAAAGATAAGTAAAAAGGCTCTATTTATTGCTAATTCCTGCTCTTTAACTTCCATATCAAGAAAGATATCTCGGTAACGTCCAACAATTTCTTCTAATTGTTCTGAATACAAATCTTTTGTGTGAATAACTGCTAGACGAATACTGTTTGACTTGAGAGAGTGAGGTACAAAAGGGCAAACTACGCCGGGTCTTCCTAAGTTAGGATGAGGTCTTCCTAAAAAGTTTTTCACCCAATTCATAATTTCAATTAAGTAAGGAAGGTCTTCATTTTGCTGGAGTTGTTCGATTTCCAGAGTTGTATAAAGTTGCATAAGCTTAAGAGGATGTTTGAAAAGTATTGCATGAAACACCAAAAGCCTCAGAACCTAACCCTCCTGTCCCCCTTCCCTACAAGAGAATGGGGTTTCAATACCTCTCTCCAAAATGGAGAGAGGATTAGAAATGGTTTTTTGGTATAACTTAAGACTTTCCAAACATCCTCTTATTTAAGTGAACCGGATTGATTTATATTGCAATAATTCACCAAATTTTCTTGTTTAAGTTGTTCTTTCGCTAAAGCCAATGCTTGATGAGCATCTTTAAACTTTATTTCATCTGTAATTTTATGACCAAAATGGTTTAAATAAGCTTCCAGATACCGAATACATAGGTGTGGGTTATCTGGACTCATCAGAAAGGTAAGGTCAATTTCAGTCATCGGGCGGATAACTAGCAAAGGTATGGGGCTGCGAAGTGGTCGAAAGTTGGGGTTATGTAGCCCAGGATTCTCAGTCCGGTTATGAAATTCTCCTAGCATCAGTCCTGACTCAACAAACATAGGTTTAAGTTTTTTTTGGACACCATCAATTACTTTAGACGCCTCTTCTATATGGACATCAGGAAAGATAAGTACAAAGGCTTTACTTATTGCTAATTCTTTATCGTCATCGTCTGCTTCTTTCTTAAGGAAGATATCTAAGTACGATTTCACAATTGCTTCTACTTGCTCTAAACACAAATTTTTTGTGTGAATGACTGCTAGCCAAATGTTATTTGACTTGAGAGAAGAAGGTACAAAAGGGCAAACAACGCCGCGTCTACCTAAGTCAGGATGAGGTCTTGCTAAAAAAATTTTCACCCAATCCATAATTTCAATCAAGTAAGGAAGGTCTTCATTTTGCTGGAGTTGCTCGATCTCAAGAGTTGTATAAAGTTTCATGGGTTTGACTCAAATAGGGTAATTGTCTAATTTTGAATGCAAAATTACTTTGACAACATGAGATGTCTGAAACTACTTAGTATTTAAGTAAATCAAACAAGTTTTGATCTTTCTTTTTTTGGGTTTATCTGTAGCTTTAACGGATAAAAATGCTCTAATATTTTTGTGATTTTAAAGGAATTTACACAAATAAATATACAAGCATATTTAGCACTAAGGAAGTTGTATTCATTTATCTGTCCTTCAGGTAAGACAGAAAGCAGCTATGCAGAAAAAAGTTGTAAGATATGCCTTTTTGTCTTGCTTAAAACGGGTTTAAGATCCCACTAAATTGTAAATTCCCTAATCTTCAATTAGAAGCGGATTCAGACCTCCTCTAATTGCCTTCAGCATAGCTACCTTCTTCAATTTTGGCATTTTAGGTAGAATACATGTGTATTATCCAGCAGATGCTCCTACTTTTTTTATACTTTTAAGCTTCTATTATTTTTAATAAAAAATTATAAAGTTTATGTGTAAATAGTTATTTTTACTGTAAATTTTTAGTGTAGATTTAATAGACACTACACCCTTAATATCAAGTTGGTATAATCTAACGTAGCTAAATATTAAAAATCAAGCTCAATTGTATAAGCTATCACATTACTTAATACAGAAAGTCTGATGTATTATAATGTAACATAGTACCGATTTCAACAAGGACTTAGACATCTACAAAATACATTTAGTAACTTATGGATCGCGCGACAAATCCGAACTTTAAGAAGAAACGGAGCGTTGTCGGTGCTAAGTTTAGTAACTCAATTATCTATTAGAGGCAGCAGCCCCTAATAGCCATTCTCATGCTCCGCATCGGAACGAGAGAACAATGGAAATCGAGCTTTTTTGACTTGCGTGTACACCATAAGTATCCCTACTCTTAAACAAGGTACTTAGAAAATTGGATACTTGTTTAATTGGAAGTCGCTTATTTCTTAACAAATTCTTTCACCACAGCCATAGCATCAGGAGGAATCTGCCTCATTAGGCGAAATGGAAATGCCGCAGTCGAAGCAAATTGGGCATAATCGGATGTGAGAAAAATAGCGTAGTTTTTAGCTTCTGGAGTCATCTGTGCGGCAAAGGCCAAGGCTATAGCTTTAACGTATTTGCGAACATCTGCTGCTTGTTCACCCACAACTTCACCGCCACTAATTGGTGTATTTGGTTGTCCTATTTGATCCAAAGTCTTACTAGGGTCTTTGACACTCAGATGAGTACCGCCAACTATACCAACTAGCCATTTTGGGGATAGGATTTTGTCAAATCCCACAATCTGTTCAGTTAAAGCTGGGGTGGTTTTATCTGCGGAACCTGCTAAAACGAGGGTAGGAATTTGCACCTTACTTAACCCAGTTTCGCCAAAAATCAGAGAAGTTGTAGGATTGAGAGCGATCGCTTGTTTGATTCTAGTATCTCGGAGTTGATAGGTATTTTGTGGCAGTTCTTGAGCAATGCACTGCATAGCTTCTCCCAGACTCAAGATAGCCAAATTCTTTTTACAGCGTTGTTTGAGATGTTCCAGTTGTAACTCGGCTCCAGCGAGTGCTAAAGCTGTACCACCACCAAAAGAATAGCCAATGACCATCGCTTTATTGGTTGCAAGTTTCCCAGCAAGGGGATGATTAGCCGTTTGGTTGAGCTTTTCTAATTCGTCGAGAACAAAACTAATATCTTGAGGGCGATTTAAAAACTCCTGAGGCTTCATAACTCTGGTTTTGCCTTGCAATGCTAAGTTAGTATTTGCCTCATTACTACCGGGATGCTCTAAAGCTGCTACTACATAACCGTGGGATGCTAAATGTTCTGCTAAATAACGCAAGTCCGTGCGGACTGACATAAAGCCGTGAGAAAAGACAATTACGGGTTTGTCGGGAGTTGCAGCAGTTGACCAGTAAACATCAACTGGAATTTTCCGATCGCGCTTTTGGTCATTCAGGGTTAAGTTGAGTATTTTTACTTGAGCGGTTCCTGGTTGGCTAGGATCAAAAGGAAAAGCAATCTGCGGCGTTTTGGGGTCGAGTTGGGGAGCAATGGCTAGCATAAATTGCTGAGTGCGCCAAAAAGCTGTATTAAAATTATCTGCAACTATAAAAGCCTTTGGCAAATCAATTTCTAAGCGTTTACTGGGATAAGCCGCGATAAAACTCAGTATAGAAAGACCTTGCGGTGCAGTAGAACCTAATACCAATCCTGCTCTGAGTGCTTGCACCCCAGCTTTGTCCTTTCGGGCTAAGGCTGTAGCAAAGTCACTGAGAATAGTTGTACCAATCTGAGTATTAACTAACCTATCAATTGTCACAACATTCAACGGTATATTCATACCCAACGCCCCCAAGAAAAAGCGCCTTTGTTGTTCAGATAATCCTTTAGTGTAAGGCCGCAAACTCCCAGGTAATTCTCCCGTTTTTGCAGCCTTTTGCAACTCAGCAAGGGAGATGGTTTCTGTAAATAAACCCAAACGCACAACAACTGTGTCAGCCGCAATGGCCGGAGTATTTGCCCCGAATTGTGTAAGTGCGATGCCTACGGACAGGGCTTTGCCCAACGCCCCAAAGAAACCCGGAATTGTCTTAAGACTTCCCCAACTTCTTATCATAAATATTTATACCAAATGTTCTTACGGGAATATAACGAATATTTGTGTATTTGACTACCCCAATAATTACTTAGAAATAAAAGTATAATTCTAGCTGAACTTGATAGCGATATCTATGACGGGCTATTCGCCGTCGCGCCGGTCTCCTCAAACAGACTTACATCAAAAATATTAGGACTTAGGCTTTCAAGGCACTGAAAGCCTTGATTTCTCGTAGGGGCTATTCATGAATTGCCCCTACATTTCGTACTTGATGTGTAAGTCCTAAATATAACAAAAGTAACGAATTGTAGAATTCATCACAGCTAAAAAATTGAGCATAAATCAGTGTTGACAGCCACAAAAGCCTGATTGTTTCTCAGCTAGGTTTAATAGTGTAAGGAAGGTCTAGAACAGGTGAAGCAATCGCATCTACTATTACCCATCAAAATTCTACCAACCACATCAACAATTTTTCTTGGCTTTATGCATCGCAGACTCCGCTATGTTTTGATTTTGCTGCTCTCTATGAGTATTATTATATTGTGGTGGCCTGTGAATAATTCTGATTGTAATTTCGAGGCTTTTCTTGCTTCAAAAACTACAAAGTTCCAAGTACATGCTACTAAAGTTATAGTTCAGCCGTGGCGTGGTCGTCACCATGTATATGGAATTTTTATGATTCCTGATAAATATAAAAACGCTCCATTTTTTGTATTAACAGTAAAAGGTGCTGGCAGTTACTGTTCAAAACAATTTGGTCAGATAAGAAACTATAACGATGTCTTTGCTGAACCAGGAACTTATCTGATAAAGAATTTCATTAGAACTCGAACCGCTCTGCGGCTGATTCTCCAAGGTTTATACTTTCAAATCAATCATAAAAACAATTGGACTTTGACTTTTCCTGAACCAAAAACTAGTACCGCTACGCGGAATTAGTCATTTGCTCTTGGGAGCATCCCAATTTTGGCTTAAATCTTTTCCCTCACCCCCAGCCCCTCTCCCAAAATTGGGAGAGGGGAGACATAATTCTAGTTCTCCCTCTCCCAATTTTGGGAGACGGGAGACATAATTCTAGTTCTCACTCTCCCAATTTTGGGAGACGGGAGACATAATTCTAGTTCTCCCTCTCCCAAACATGGGATTCTGGGTTAGGGGATGAAGGCTATCAAGGTTTTTGCACCTGACGGGATGCTCCCTTTGCTCTTTAATTACGAATTACGAATTACGAATTATTCGATCCGCTTGCTGGTTGAGTTTCCAAAACTTCGTTTTTTTCTAACAAGGCAGTAGTCGCATTGACTACAATCTGTGCTGCTCCCGTGAAAAACGATCGCTCGATAGTCGCTGGAACATCGCTAGGTTTATGATAGTGCGGAGTACGTAAATTTGCGGTATCTGTCACCAGCACAGCACCCACACCATGATACCAAAATGGTGCATGGTCGCTGCGTAGGGTGTCTGGTGTCAGTAAACCTTTAAAAGGAATTGGTAGTGTTAGAACTGATGGCATTGATTTTTGTTTATTCAGAGCGGTTGAAGGGAGCATCTGTGAGTTTTGAAAAGCACTCAACAAAGGTAAATGTTCTGTATCACCGACTACTGCCAAAAAGTCGCCCTTGTCGCTAATTGGCGTAAGAGGCAATCCGACAGGGTATTTTTGACACCCAGGAGTGTAACATGCATAACTTACCATATCCATAACGATCGCTCCGCTCAAGTTTTGTAAGCGTGCTGTCTTGCTAACGAAAGCCTGACTACCCAAAAGCCCTGCTTCCTCTTTGTCAAAAAAAGCTAGCTGTAACGTCCGTGGCGTAGGACGGGAACCAAGCAAGCGGGCTATTTCCAGCACCACAGCTACACCACTAGCGTTATCATCAGCACCAGGGGATAAAGCAACAGTGTCGTAATGCGCTCCAACGAGAATTGCTTTAGCGGCTTTGTTAGTTCCTGGGCGTTCGGCAAAAATATTTACACCCTCAGAGAACTTTTCTAATTTGGGCTTCCAGCCTAATTTTGTGAGTTCAGTTGTGATATAAGTACGAGTAAGCGATCGCTCTGCTGTTGTGTAGCGCTGAAAATTCAACTTTTGGATATGGGTTAACAGCTTGTCAGTAGACACTTGCGGCACACTGTTAACTTCTTTTAACTTAGCCTGTGGTTGGGGTGTTTCTACTGGAATACTTTCAACAATTGCTGGCGACGGACGCTGTTCAAAAAACGTGCTACCTCTGCTACCCACCACGGCAACTGCCATCAGCACCAACAGCATCAGCCAAATCCATTTTTTCATGTGATTTATCCTTGGCTTCCTGATTTAAGGTAGCGCAAATCCCCAGGTATAACTTTCCAGGATTGCTAGGAAGGGTTTAATATTTTGTCCTAAATTCTTAGATAAACTTGTAAAGTTATTTTGCAATCAGCTTAATTGTCTATTTTACAGGACTTACGCAAAAACTCTCTCAAACTCTTATTCCTCTGTGTTCTCTGCGTCCTCTGCGGTTCGTTTTGTGGTCATTTTGCGTAAGTCCTATTTTAATACAATTTTCTTGAATCCAATCTGCTATTGATTCTTGAGTCTCTTGAGCAGTTGAAAGTCTTTTTATCATTAATACAACTTCTTTTTCTGGCACTTCTAAAGAATACCCATTCAATATAAGAAAGGTAGCTTTCGTTTTGAAAGCTACCCTTTTGTTACCATCTATAAATGCATGATTTTTTGCAAATGCAAAAGCTGCCGCTAACTCAAAAACAGTTGGTGTAGGTTCGCCATAAGCAAATAAATTTTTAGGTCTATCTAAACTAGCTAAAAGCAGATTTCTATCTCTTATACCTGGAAGTCCAGGGTTATTTCATTCTATTTTTATGGCAGTTTTTAGGAATCTTTTTCAGAAAAATAAGAATTTAAACGCGATTTCAGTTGAGAACCGTAGTTTTTGCCCTCACCCTAAATCCCTCTCCCAAGTCTGGGAGAGGGACTTTGAAAACGTCACATTTTAGAATGAAATAGCCCTGCCTGGAAGTCTGCCGTGTTCTGCTAGTTGTTCTTCGTGTATAGCTTTAATGACTACCTCATTCAACCAAAAAATATCATTCACTGAGCTAGCTCACGAAGTGCATTCTTATACTTACTGCTTACTTTTTGATAAGCTTCCATAGCCTTTTCAAATTCAGACTTGTCAGGTGTGGCTTGAGGATTATGAGAATGCTTCACAACGAAAAGTACCCCATTCTTACTACGTCTAAATTTTAGACTTTGAAAAGATGGTATCAATTTGTTTTTTATCTTACGAAGTCTCAAGGTTTGCATGATAAACAAAACCTGTGATTATGGCTTTAATTTCTTTGTCCTAAGCTCAATATACCTTATCTAATTAGGTCAAGTCACTTTAGTTAAATTGCTTAAGCAATAAGCATGGATTAATGAAATTATATTAAATTATACTAAAAACTAGTAGTTTAGGATTTAGGCGCGTATAGTGAGTTTTCTGGGTGTTTACACTCAGAGGATGAATGAACAAGTTTTGGGCGAATATAATTCGCTACTACACAAAGCTTAGTCTACCTCCGTGGACTAATACAAAATTGAGGTTTTTAACCCACGGAGGTGGGTTTTGTTCGTGTAGCCGCGACTTCTAGTCGCTAGGGATAGTAATAAATTAGACTTGTTCATTCATCCTCTCACGGGTTCTTACTTTTGTCTTTCCTAATGAGTAAACATCAAGTTTGACGCTTTGTCTTTTGACAGCGATCGCAACTTCACGTAAAGTGCCGCACTAGAGGAGTACTGAGCAAAGAAGAAAAGAATATCTTATTACTTCTTCAAAATCTTTATTCTGACACTCAGGACTCATGACTCAGAACTCAGGGCTTTTTTTATGGTAGATTTTTTGCTGATAGCGATCGTGGGGTTCCTGGGGAGTTTTGGGCATTGCTTTGGGATGTGTGGCCCTTTAACAGTGGCGTTTTCTCTGTCTCATCAGCCGAAAACACCACAAACAGTCTCTTTGGGACGCACATCAACCTTAGAAAAGTCCGATACTTGGCAACAGCAATTAAAATTTCATATTCTGCTAAACCTGGGGCGGATGTTGAGCTATGCTCTAGTCGGTGCTGGCATTGGGGCGCTAGGTTCGGTATTGCTGCAAGGTGGACAGCTAGCTGGTATTGGCAGCGACTTTCGGCGCTGGATGGCAATTTTAACTGGTGTCATGCTGATTTGGTTTGGCTTAGGACAAGTAAAACCCGGTTTACTGCCGCGCATTCCCGTGTTACATCCTTTATTACAAGGTAGTTTACACGATCGCCTCAGCACAGGAATGGTTAAGCTTTCATATAAAACCAAATGGTGGACACCAATACTTTTGGGGATGACTTGGGGTTTAATGCCCTGTGGTTTCCTGTATGCTGCCCAAATTAAAGCTGCTCAAACTGGCAATTTATGGATGGGTGGGGCAACTATGCTGGCTTTTGGCTTGGGAACTCTACCCACGATGCTAGGTGTGGGCGTTTCCACATCGTTGGTAAGTAAAGACAAGCGCAGTCAGTTGTTTCGATTAGGCGGTTGGGTGACACTGATTATTGGCGTGATTACCTTATTGCGGACTGGTGACACAATGGTAGATTACACCGGACACGCCGCCTTAATCTGCTTAATCTTGGCTTTAATTGCGCGTCCTATTAGTGGCTTGTGGGCATCACCACTGCGTTACCGCCGGGGCTTGGGGGTAGGATCTTTTGTGCTTTCTGTGGTTCACACCGCCCACATGATAGAACACTCATTGCAATGGAATTTTGCCGCCTTTTCTTTCATGCCGCTAGAATTTCAATGGGGTATGGCTGCGGGTGCTGTAGCATTGATATTAATGTCCCCCGCCGCTTTAACGAGTTGGGAATCGTTGCAGAAATCTTTGGGCAAGCGTTGGCGACAGATTCATCTATTGGGTGTGCCAGCCTTGCTCTTGAGTGCCATTCATACTGTGTTGATTGGTTCCCATTACCTGGGTTCCTTGCAATCAACTTGGGGAAATAAATTAGCGGTAGTACTGATGGTAATTATTACCCTCGGTGTCTTGCTAGTGCGTTCGCGCTTTTTTTGGTCAAAGTTAGCCGTAGAAAAGTTTTATGTTCCCCCAACAAAATCACGGTAAATCATCTTTGTTCTCTAGCTCCACAACGAGTCAAAAACAGAGGCTTTACCCGCTCAAAGGCATTTCTTGGAATCAAGGAACAATAAAGTATTTATTATTCCTGAGTTGCTTAGTTATACCAATAACTAATATTTACCCTGCTTTTGCTCATAAAGTGGAAGTAGCTGGAGATGTCGGTGGCACCCTCCACATTGAACCAAATGATAATCCTCGGGCTGGAGAATCAAGCCAAGCCTGGTTTGCACTTACCCGCAGAGGTGGAAGGGTGATTCCCTTGTCACAGTGTAATTGTCAGTTGGCTGTTTATGCCGAACCCTATGCCGAAGGAGAGCCACCACTGTTAGAGCCACAGTTACAACCTGTGGCAGCTGAACGTTATCAAGGTATTCCAGGTGCGGAAGTTGTCTTTCCTAAGCCAGGTATTTATCAGTTGCAACTGAATGGTAAACCAGCCTCTGGAGCAAGATTCAAACCCTTTAAGTTCAAATTTGAAGTTACTGTGGCAGGCGGTTCTACACAAGACACACAAAACACGCGAGATGTCAATGGTAATTTAGTAGAGGGTGAATCTCAGCAATTACCAATTTGGGCGATCGCGCTTCCAATAGTAGGATTTACCGCCATCTTATTTGTTGTACTGCGAAGTATGAGAGGGAATGGGGAGTAGGGAGATATTTTTTTTGTGTCTCCCTTTCTGTGAGTCAGTTCACCAGATCGTTTGCACATGAGGGTAGTTGAGAATTTTCGCATCACAAGTTAGCAAAGGAATTCTATATCGCCTGGCGATCGCAACTAGAATTCTGTCTGCCGGATCTTTATGAAAATTATCCGGTAGCTGTGTACTGGCGATCGCATCTAGAGGATTTAAATGCTCTATGACAATGCCTGAGTGTGTTTGCGCCAACGCATACTATTCATTAATCGGCAAGGGTAACGTTAGTTTTCCAATGCTGAACTTGATTGCAATCTCCCATGCTGAAATAGCAGACACCAGCAAGCCACTTTGTGATTCTTCTGAATCAATTGCGGCTTGCGCCTGACTTGATAGCTGACTTGGATCATGCAGTAACCAAAGCCAAACATGAGTATCTAACAAAATCATTCGCCCAAGGTTTCCCAAAGTTCCGGCATAGGTTCGTCAAAATCTTCTGCAATCACAATCGGCATTCCCCGCAATGGGTAGTCATCGGTAGAAGTTCGTTTTGCTTGCCAAGGCACAATGCGAGCAACTGGAATGCCATCACGAGTAACCACAACTTCAGTTTGAGTCGCTGCCACCTCATCAAGTAGCGCTGTGAGGGTAGTGTCTGTATCTTGAATATTGAGGTACTTCATCCCGCAAATTTGGTGCGATCGCTTTTACGTCTTAATTCTAGGCGATTCTTGGTGAAACTGCCTTGAGACATTTTCCTGTCTACCCTTTCTGCCTGCCTTGTAATCTGGTTAATAATATACAAGTGTTGGTGGCAGCAATTCCCCCAACACTTGTAGTTTTTTACTTTTAATTTCTTTTATTTGTGTCGCTTTTGATGCCACTGCCACGCATGAGCAACAATATCTTTGATGGATGGATATTGAGGTTGCCAGCCTAAAATTGTTCTGGCTTTCTCGCTAGCGCCAATCAGAATTGGAGGATCGCCAGGACGGCGATCGCGTTCTTCTACTGGTATAGAAATTCCTGTCACCTCTTCGGTAGCTGCAATTACTTCTCTGACAGAGAAACCGCTACCATTACCTAAATTAAAAACTTCGCTATCGTTACCTTTTAATAAATATTCCAATCCCAAAATATGGGCATCTGCTAAATCGTTAACATGAATATAATCACGAATACAAGTACCATCGGGCGTAGGGTAATCAGTGCCGAAAATTGAGATAGATTCTCGTTTGCCTAAAGCTGTCATCAACACCAAGGGAATCAAATGGGTTTCTGGGTTGTGATCCTCGCCAAGTAAGCCACTGGGATTAGCTCCAGCAGCATTAAAATAGCGGAAACGCACTGATTTAAAACCGTAAGCAACATCAAAATCAGAAAGAATCCGCTCTACCATCAGCTTTGTAGCGCCATAAGGATTAATCGGATTTTGGGGATGGTTTTCTGGAATGGGTATAAATTCTGGTACCCCATAGGTGGCACAGGTAGAAGAAAAGACAAATTTCTTCACAGATGCCGTCAGCATTGCTTCTAAGAGGGTCAAAGTACCAACAACGTTATTGCGGTAATATTTAGCTGGGTCAGTCACCGATTCTCCGACGTAGGCATAAGCAGAAAAGTGCATTACAGCAGCAATATCGTGGGTTTTAAATAGCTGATCTAGCAAGGCGCGATCGCCTGTATCCCCTACTATCAGTTCTACCTCTAAAACCTTTTCTACCAGGTCACGATGCCCATAAACCAGATTATCAAGTATGACAACGTTATAACCCGCTTGCTTCAGAGCAAGCACCGCATGAGAACCAATATATCCAGCTCCCCCCGTTACCAAAATGCTAGGCTTTCCAGACGACATAGTTTTTCCTTTTGAGTGGATTATTTAATTAATTTAGTTTACCGGTACTATATTACTCTTCTGGAAAAATATAAATAATAGACGCAGTGTTAAAAAATTGCACTAAAATCACTACGACGGTAGTCTTTGGGTGTGAGGTTTGAGGTATTTTAAGTCAAACAGTGCGATTACAATTTGGCAATAAAATAAATTCATTTCCCGAAACCTCTAGGTTGACCCTTACAAGTGACGCTCGTAGCGTCGCTACTAAGAAGTCGCTAGTTGTTTTATGCAGGGAAACCATGCACGACAGTTCCTCTTGGGGAGCCAGTTTTTCTCCTGTTCAGAAGAAGTGGCGTAAAAATCCCAAGCAAGGCAGACTGTCTTACCACCACATTGGCTCACTGCACCAGAAAATTTGAGAGTTAATCTATGTTTCTATTGTTAAGCCGAGTACTGCTGTGGCTGCTGATTGGCACTATCGTATATTCTCTGTTCCAGCGATTTTATCCTTCTGGAAGTTTTGTCGGGCGATTAATCCTGGTTGTTATCTTGATAGTTGTAGCCCTATCATTTCTTAACCCCAGTGAACCAGCTGTAGCCTCCTTGTGGAAAGTGCTGTCTTTTCCACTCAGACCTCTAGGAGCCTCTGTTTTACTGATGATTTTTGCAGCTCAGAGAATCAAAGGAGGCGGAATAGAGAAACCAGGAGGATACATGATAGGTTGGGCGCTGACAATTTTGCTGTTGGCAAGTACACCAGCAGTCGCCTATTTCCTTTATCGGGCACCTCTAGCTATGACAGGTAAAACCTACGTAGCAACTGCTACACCAATATCTGGCACACTGGTGGCATTAGGGCAACAAACCATCCCCCAGAACATCTCAGATGTGCCGGGGGATGGCATTCTTTCTTATAATTTGAGAGTGCCTCCCTACCTATTACAAGGAAATCCCCAAGATATTCGCGCACGCGGTTTACGACTTGAAGACTTTGTACCGAATGCGGAAACGTTGCAATTGACAACAAGAATTTGGGAAAGTTATCTCGCTGAAGTTTACAGGTTCATGCGTGTTCAGCGGTAATAAAGTAAAAAAATAAATACTAAAAAGACCGCAATGCCACGCTTTAGTAACGCTGCCCGGAGGAATTACGAATTTGCAAGGGTTTCATTGAATTAAAGACTCGGGATTGGGAAAATTTAAATAGGGATTCAGACCCCATTCTTTCCCAGTCCCCAATCCCCAGCCCCCAATGCTCTACATAGCTGTCTTCTTGGACTAGCAGTTAATCTAAGATGATAAAGTTGCAAAATTGCTTTAATGGCAAAATCCCGACGAATCGCTAAACTCATTGCTTACCTACGTCCCCATTGGCGGGAGGCGTCTTTAGGCATTCTCGCTTTGTTGTCTGTTAATGCACTGGGCGTTTATATCCCCTTGTTGATTCGCGCTGGTGTTGACAAACTCTCCACAAGCTTCGTCTTGAACCAAATAGTACATGATGTAGTAATTATTTTCTTACTCAGTTCCGCGATGTGGCTAATGCGGATGGCATCCCGTATTTGGCTATTTGGGGTGGGGCGGCAGGTGGAATTTGACCTGAAACAACGGATTTTTGAACACTTACTCAAGCTGGAGCCGGCTTATTTTGCTAGTAATACTGCTGGCGATTTGATTAATCGGGCTACCAGTGATGTAGATAATATCAAGCGGTTATTGGGTTTTGCAGTTTTGAGTTTGGCAAATACTGTGTTTGCCTACGCCCTGACACTGCCAGTAATGCTGGCGATTAGTGTTGATATCACAGTAGCTTCACTGGCAGTGTACCCTTTTATGCTGTTCTTAGTGAGTCTGTTTAGCGATCGCTTACGCAAACAACAAGCAGCAGTTCAAGAGCAACTCTCTGACATCAGCGAACTCATCCAAGAAGATATCAGTGGCATTGCCTTAATTAAAATCTATGCCCAAGAAGCAAACGAGCGTCGAGCCTTCGCCAACAAAAATCAGCAGCTATTGACTGCTAACTTGGAACTGGCAAAACTCCGAAATACACTGTTTCCGCTAATTGGCGGGCTAGCTAATGTCAGTTCGCTAGTAATCATCTGGCTAGGGGCAGCGCGGATGTCTTCTGGGACGCTTCAGGTTGGCGATTTTTTAGCACTGTTAATTTATGTAGAGCGTCTAGTTTTCCCCACAGCCCTTTTAGGATTCACAATTACGGCCTACCAACGGGGTGAAGTTAGTATCGATAGGCTTGAATCTATTCTCTCTGTCACACCAAAAATTCAAGACACAGCCGATGCCATACATTTAACAGTGGCTGAACTTAAAGGAGAAGTGACAGCTAAAAATCTTACCTATACTTACCCTGGTTCCACTACTCCAGCTCTAAAAAATGTTAACTTTACCATTGCCCCCGGAGAAACGGTATCCATTGTTGGGGCAATTGGTTCGGGAAAATCCACTCTGGCCAATGCTTTGCCGCGCTTATTAGATATTGAATCAGGACAATTGTTTTTAGATGGGGTGGATATTACTAAGATAGCGTTGGCAGATTTACGAGGTGCGATCGCCTACGTTCCTCAAGATAGTTTTCTATTTAGCACTACAATCAAAAATAATATCCGCTACGGCGATCCACTTAGCGAACAAGAAGAGATCGAATCTGTCGCTAAACTTGCCCAAATTCAATCAGAAATTAACAATTTTCCCCAGCAATATGAAACTATTGTTGGTGAACGCGGTATAACTCTTTCTGGCGGTCAACGACAACGTACTGCCTTAGCTAGGGCTATGCTGGTCAATGCTCCAGTGTTAATTTTGGATGATGCCCTCTCTAGTGTAGATAATCAAACAGCCACGCAAATCCTCAAAAATCTCTCTGGTGGTACTGTACGCAAAACAGTAATTTTCATTACGCATCAATTATCGGCGGCGGCGGCGGCTGACCGAATTTTTGTCATGGAAAAAGGAATAATTGTTCAGACAGGCAATCACTTACAACTGTTGCAACAAGAGGGTTTATACAGAACTTTGTGGAGCCAGCATCAGGTTGAGGAATTACTGCACTAGTACAACATTTAATATTAAAGACAATTCCTTATCCAGCCTGTATAATTTTTGATTAAAATATCTGACAAATAACCTCTGTTCAAAATTTTTTTAACGAATCAAGATTTTCAACCCGCGCAGGCGGGTAAAGCCTCGTGTAGCCGCGACTTCTAGTCGCCTGGTGCAACATTCCAGCAGATTTTAAGGAAAGTGAAGTACACAACGATTCGTCTGTTACAAAGCGTGTTTTAGGGGCTGATATCATGTCCGCATAATTAGTTATGATTCCCACAGTCATTGCACCCCACCCCTTAATCCCCTCCCCGCAAGCGGGGAGGGGAGACAAAGCGTAGCTTTGGCGGGGTGGGGTTCTTCGGATTTAGTAAGTAATCAAGCGGACATGATATGACAAGAAATAAATTACTCAAATAAACGAACCACTCCAGACACAGAGAACACAGAGAAATAAGGAGGAGAGAGTTTTTTGGATAGTTTTTATTTGTCAGTCCCTTACTCCTTAATTCTGCTATATAAGTTGTGCGGACGACGGCGCGAGAAGCGTCATAAATAAACTAAATGTAAAAATTAGGATATTATCTTATGGAATCTTTCGGTCTTTATACACTTGCAAATGATGCCGTTTACGATCAGTTAGTAGCATTATTGAATAGTATTGAGGTGAATGTTAGCCCAGATATTCCTGTTTGTATTATTCCTTATGATCAGAGATTAAACTTAGTTGAAAAAGAAGTAAAGTCTAGAAAAAACGTCAGCATTTTTGATAATTGGGAAGCAATACAGTCTTGGGAAGACTTTGCTCACCAAGTTTGGGCAGTTCATCCAGGTACTAAAAGTTCCAAAATCTCACGTAATTGGTGGTCATCAGGTCACTTGCAAAGAAAAATGTGTGTTTTTGACGGACATTTTGATAGGTTTATATTTTGTGATGCTGACAGCCTTCTAATGAAGCCAGTTGATGATATTTTGGAAAAATTAAACGCATACGATTTTGTGTTTGATGACTGGATACACACTAAAGAACGCACTAAAGTACCATTAAATATTCCCCTTTTAGAAAAAGCCAAGATTGTTTCTGAAAAAGACATACGTCCTAGACTTCATTGCTCTGATTTTTTTGGTTCAAAATTAGGGTTATTTCCCAAAAAAGATTTAGATTTATATAAAAAATTATTAATTGAAGATAGAGAGGTTGAATGGCTAACTGCATGGTGGGATGATGCACATTTATTTAATTATTTGACATGGAAATCAAATCTGCCTTTATTTAATTTTACCCTCAGTCCTAATGGTCAAGACAGAACAGGTAACTGTGCTAACTCAGACTCCTTTGTAAATATTGATAATGTCCTGTACAACCAAGATGAATTAAAACCAATTCATCGCATTCACTATATGAATTATTCTTATAGTGATTTCGCCCGTTTATGTCAAGGTGAAGATGTCAAAATCTGTTACAGAGATGAGTTTTTATACTATCGTTTTCTTAAGGAACCGCAGAAAAGACCGCAACAGCTAAAACAGCCGAGTATTGTGACCAAAAGTAATCGATTAATTCAAAAAGCAGTGAAAAAACTTCAAATAGCTTTTACTTAACTCAAAACTGAAATAGTTGTGGTCAGTGAAGCTGGGAGCATCCCAATTTTGGCTTAAATCTTTTCCCTCACCCCCAGCCCCTCTCCCAAACATGGGAGAGGGGAGACATAATTCTAGTTCCCCGAATCTCGTCATATGGGATTCGGGATTTAGGGTGAGGGCGAAAACTACGGTTCTCAACTTAGATAAGGTTTAACTCGAAACTGAAATGGTTGCGATGGGTGGAACTACCCTCTTCAGGTTAGTTTTTTTAGCTATGTGGGTAGTATAAATTACCGAAAAAACTAATTTGGCAGATAGTAATGTTCAAAACTAAATTATCAAAATCCCATGCTTTGGGGGAATTTTCCACCTTGAGTTTAATTCAGCCCCATATTGGAGCGATCGCAGTTCTAATTTTAATTAGCTTACTGAGTTCATTGAGTGGAACACCTGTTGAGCATACCATCTCTAACTGCTGGGAAGGCTTTATCTGGGGATTGGCAGATCCAGTACTTGGCTTGAATTGTTTAGTTGGTATTATTGCTATTGGCTTACTCTCATCTGTATTTGTTCGTGGCGCTGCGATCGCTGGATGTTTTGTCATAGCATCAATCTTGGGGATTATAATTCATTTATTTCAGCTAAATTTACCAGGTACAGAAATAGCGATGCCAACGGCGGGCGCAGCCATCGCCATTTCTACCATCGTTTTTGGTACCATGCTGATGATGCCAAATCAACCAAACTTTATCGTACTTGCTCTGGTGGGCGTCAGCGCTGGTTTATTTCAGGGTTACGCTGATGCTGAATCTATCATCGGGGCAGGAATGATGCCATTGATTGCCTATATACTAGGCATGACCTTAACTCTGTTTGCAGTTGCCATGAGTGCCAGAGAAATTGGTAGTGCGATGGGTATGGGAGAAATAAACCGAATTTTACCTTGGAAAATTAGCATTGCTGGCTTCGCTTTCTGTGCGATCGGTATTGTGTTTTTGAGCAATTCGATAATCTAATAAAATATTTCAAGTCAGTCGAATACATTCATTTGTGGGGGCGTACAGCTAAGTGTACGCCCCCACTATGTCTTCAGACTGAAAATTGTCCAGCAAGCAAGTAGCACAGGGCTTTAGTGAATAAGCTGATGCACCTCTGCGCTAATCTAGAGGCTATATCTCAAAAAAAGCTTATGACACCTGAAGAAATTGCGGGTACGCTAACAGAATTATTTGGCACATCGGCTGTTGGTATGAGCGCTCCTGGATCCTGGCAAGTAGACACTTTAGCTTTCCGGCTGTTGGTGCTGCTTTCCGAAGATAATACTTGGTTGCGAGTTTTACTACCTATTGTGCCTATCCAAGAAGCCCAACCATTTTTAGAACACTTCCTAGAAGCTAACTTTGATGACACTCAAGAAGTACGTTACGCTTTGTATGAAGGGGTGATTTGGGGAGTATTTCAACATAACAGTAGCACTTTAGTGGGTGCAGATTTGTCTAATGCAATTAATCGACTTGTATCTCTCCATCAGGCTAGATTAGATAATGTCTTTAATCAACTAATTGAAAGCCGTATCCGGCAAATTATTCAAGCAGCAAAACAGCAAGGACAATCTCTTCAAGCTACTATGCAAACCTTGGAACGCTTTTATGCTGAAGGATTGATGGGTGAAATCAATCAAAGCTCAGAGGCGCGAGAAGAAGTTATAGCTGCTTGGCGGCGTCAGTTAGAACGTTTATGGAATGAGAGTTGATTTCAATTTTTCATAACGATTTATATCCGCGCCACGTTTCCATATAACCAATTTACACATATATTTATTTATCATGGATATCATTGAAATCCTCAAAGAAGACTATCAAAGGTTCCCAGTAAATCAAACTTACAGCATTTACGCTCCAGACGTTTATTTTCAAGATCCGCTAAATAAATTTCGTGGCGTTAAACGTTACAAACAGATGATTAATTTCATCGAGACTGCATTTTTAAATCCTAAAATGGACTTACATAACATTCAACGTTTAGGAGACACCATAAAAACTGAGTGGACACTCAGTTGGAATACTCCTCTTCCCTGGAAGCCACGAATCTCTATTCCTGGTTGGAGTGAATTAGGTATTAACTCTGATGGTTTGATTGTCTCCCATATCGATTATTGGAATTGTTCACGCTTAGACGTGGTGAAGCAGCATTTTTTTGCTGCAAAAATCTAAACAATTAAGGGGTGTTGTTCAAGTATAGACCTCTTGCAAAAGTCCCTAACACCCCACCCCCACCCCCAACCCCTCTCCTTAGTAAGGGGAGGGGAGCGTTTGCGCCAGCAAATGCGGGGTGAGGTTCTTTATTTTTGATTTATGCAAGAGGTCTTAAGAATCTGGATGTAGAGACGTAGCACTTCCATCAGAAGCCATGATGATGAATATCGCAACATTCATCATCAACATCACGATATTCATCATCAACATCACGATATTCATCATCAACATCGCAACATTCATCATCAACATCGTGACATTCATCATCAACATCACGATATTCATCATCAACATCGTGATATTCATCATCAACATCACGATATTCATCATTAACGTTAAAGCAATCGTCCAAAAAACCAGGTGCAATATCGTAATTAAGAGAAATTACTTATATTTAAATAAGTAGATAAGCATAATTAAATATAAGAAAAAACCTCACCCTCAATCCCTCTCCTTACTAAGGAGAGGGAAGCCGGAGGCAGGGTGAGGTTTTATATTTAATTTGATCCACTTAAGTAGTAATTTTATAAAAAATAAAATAATTCACGAATTTTACTGAACCAGAAAACAGCTTTACTAAGTCAAACTAGCTCTAGAACCCTCTGTAACGAATATATATATGTCCCGTCCAAAACGTACATCCCGTATTCTAGAAAAAGCTGAATTGAGATCCACTGGACTTAAAGCAATAGATTCAAAGATGGATTTTGGCGATAATTGCGATTTGCAAAATATGACTAAATCAATTGAGCAGTTACGCACTATGCTTGATGCTTATAACATTGCTTTAGCTATGATTGACTCTTCCAAAACTAAAATTGATGATATGGAAAAAACCTTGAGCAATCTTACAGATAAGATGGTGAGGGGCGTTGCTTTTAAGTATGGCAAAAACAGCAGCGAATATGAAATGGCGGGTGGTATTCGTGATAGCGAACGTGTCCGCAAAAGCAGGTTAACCCGCCTGAAAGCTGTTGCAGGACAAGTATCAGATGAGAATGCTAAAACCGCCTAGTACCGCAAGGCGGAAATCACGCATTCACGCATTCAAAAAGCTTTAATTTTGGGCTTTCTGGCTGTTTGGAATGGTAGGTTTATTTCCGCACACTACGGCGCAACGCAAAAAGCAGAGGCGAAGTAAATTTTTAGCAAGGGAAATGGAGATAGAACTTACGCTACTTGTTCATTAAAACCATTTCTTGTTGACTGCTGCAATACAATGATCAATGACCAATGACCAATGACCAATGACTAATTTTTCCCATTCGGACGCTGAATAATCGTCTCCACCACCCGCCGTTTAGCGTTTGGATCAATACCTACCAAGCGCACGTACTCACCGCTATATTCTGTCAGTGTTGATTCCAAATTTGAGATTGCATCAGACTCTGCATCGATGTGGCTATGAACACAAGTTTGCCAAGCACCTGTGCGGAAGCGACGTTCATCTACGTGTTCAATGCTAATTTTGTAACCTTGAGATAATAATTCCCTAATTTGAGCTTGTGTATCTAGGGTTAAATGGGTACTTGATGCTTGCTGTTTCTGGAATCCATTAATTTTTGCTTCTTGAGTTCCACCATTGCTTGATGGCTGATTGATTGGTGTTACAGCAGGTGGTGCAGATTGAGAATTTCTACCTCGATTGAGTCGGTTGTAATCATCAACCAAATGGGAATTTTCCACCCGTTTTTGTTCACCAACGAGGAAGTTACCAGACTCGATTAAGTGAGACAGCCTGAAATCTGGCTTTTTAAATTCTGGTGGGCCTCCAACGCTGTTAACCACATTCAAGGATACCTGCTCAAAACCTACTTGATGGATGTAGTTGCGGATTTGTTCATCATAAATGCGCGATCGCAAAGCGCTAAAAAAGTCAATGGACTGATTGACAAAAGTATCAACTAGCTGTTCAACTTCCTTCTGTGAAAGTCCATCCGCTTCAAAAATCCCCTTGATAATTCCCACCTTATCGTCTCTGTCTGGTTCCCAGTAAAATTTCTCCATCCGCCCATCCCGAATTAACGGTGCATAGAGAGTGGAAAAATCATTACCTGTAACAATAATCGGCACACGATGTAAAGGTGTGGAATCATAGCTTCCAGGCAACTGCACATCTGTGGGATTATCAGCAATATTCATCAGTGTGGCATTCACCAACTGCGTATTTACAGTATATTGAGTGCCTTCATCAAAGCGTCCAGCACCGGCATCTAAATCGTTAATCATCAGTACGCACATTTTGCCGCGTACTTTGATGAGTTCTGCTGTTTCCCGATAGCGCAGCCGAATCAACCGCGCTGGATCTCCTGCATCTGGACTTTCCAATTCGCCGCCAGATATGTTAGTCACTTCGATACCCATTTTCTCGAAGACTAATTGACATTGAAATGTTTTGCCTTCTCCTTTGCGTCCGTGAATACCTAAAATCACTGGGACTCGGACGCCAGGAAGCTTTAGAAAGTTTTTGGTGATGTGGACAGCCAGTTTGTCCAGAAAGCGGGGAGCGATGTAGTAACCCATAAAATTATTTTTGCCTAGCAGTGCTTAAAGTAATGTTAAGTTTTTTTGGCGATCGCTGTTTATTTATCTTTTGGTAGAAAAGCAAGGCTAGCTACCACACACGTCTTATTGGATATGCATCAAAAATTTTATCGGCACTCAGTATAGGTATATTTTCCACTACCGATTGTGCAATTAAAATTCGGTCGAATGGGTCACGATGATGTAAGGGTAGTGTGGCAACAACAGTAACATGGCTAATTTTGATATCGAGTAACCTAAAATCGTTCAGATTGAGTTGCTGTGTGATGAATATCTCAAATGGCTGATTGAAACTAAGCTTGCCTAAATTCTGCTTAATAGCTATTTCCCATAGACTAGCGATACTTAGTAAAATTTCATTATTCTCATCATTGATTAATTCTACTACTTGATTACTAAATCTTGAATTATCCGTCACATACCAAATAAAAGTATGTGTATCCAGCAGTAATCTCATTCCATATATTCCTTAAACTCTTCGAGTGGTGCATCAAAGTCATCAGATATTGTAATTAAACCCTTTGCGCTTCCAGGTTGACGGCGGTGTTTAAGTGGCGACACAGGAGTTAACTTCACCAAAGGTTGATTATCTTTGATGATGATAATTTCCTCACCTTTGAGTGCTGCTTCAATTAAGTCAGGTAAGTTTTGAGATGCTTCAGCTAAAGTAATTTGTTGCATAATTACCACCTTTGGATATAAAAATTAGGTGCTACCACTATCCTAACTTTGAATCCTCGCTCAAGTCAGAAAAAACCAATTTAACCAAGCGTCCCAATTTTCCACTATTTGAGCAAATTCTGCATAACCACCTGCTCTAGGATGAACACCATCATTAGCTCTTGCTTCATCTTTCCAGATATTTGATTTTTCTAATATTGGAAAAACGTCTAAATAAGGTACATTTAATTCTTTACAAATCAAAGCATATTGGTTGGATAAATCTATAGTTCTCTGCTTTCTTTGACTATCTTCTTGTTCTGCATAGGGTGCAGGGCCAATCATCAAAACAGGATATAACTTTTGAGCTTTACTTAAAATTTCACGGGCGTTTTTGATAGAATCTGCAAAGTCTACACGAGTTTTACCATTTTCTAATGTTGTATCATTCAATCCAAAAGAAAACACAACTCTGCCATCATATTCTTTGAGCGATCGCAGTGATACTTCCTGAAACCAACGCTTTGCTATATCACTACTCGTATCACGCCTAATCCCTAAATTATAGTAAGTAATTTCATAACCTTTTTTATTAGCATTAGCACATATTCTCCCTGTCCAACCAAGACATTCTGAGTCGCCAGTACCATTAACAAAAGAGTCACCAACAAAGCAAATTCTTACTTCCGGCAGATGCTTTAATTTCATGTATTAATCTCTTAAAAAACGCAAAGGCACGCTAAGGAAAGCGCAGAGTAACGCAGAGAATAACTCCGCGCCCCTTTGCGTTTTCCTTTGCGTCCCTCTGCGTTTCAAAACAAATCTACTAAATAGGAGAGGCAGATAATTCTACCTCTCCTATGCAGATAAACTAATTACTTAGAGCAACGCTTGCTTTAGTATCTGTTAGTGTTACCTTTGTTGGGTTTGTGAACAAGAAAGCTGAGAATTTGGCACTGCTTGATGTTGTCAAAACCCACAACACGGATATAGCTGGTGCTGAATTGAGAACGGCATCCTTGAACTTCGCTCAATACTTCTTGAGTGGATTTAGCACCAAACAAAGGCAGCTTCCACATTGTCCAATATAATTCTGTTGGCTCAGAAGTTTCGTTAAACTCGATCGCTGGAATGTAACCTTGATTCAAAATGTACTGAATCTGCTTGGCAATTTGAGCGTCAGTCAGGGGTGGCAGATAAGAAAGGGTTTCGTAACGACGCTCTTTTGGTAAAGTTTGCATATCTTTTGATAATGGGTTGCGATTTTTGACTACTAGGTTGACCGAACTAATTAGATAAGTTATCCAAATTCGGATCTGAAGTTGCTTGCTGTTCTGGTTGCAGACTGGGGTTAGATGTGTCTATTCGTGTGATGCGTTCTAAATGCTGACGACGCTGTTCCATATTGGCTTGCTGAATGCCAGTGCGAACCATTTCCGGTAAAAATTCTGCGATTTCTTCGGCAATGTGTTCTCTGACAGTCATAATTCGCAAAGCCAAATCTGGTTTTTCTCGCAACAGTTGATCAATGTATGATTCACCATTCTGAATTTTGCCAGACGAAAAGTTATGCAACCAAAGTTCTAATGGAGGATTCGTTTCGCCTAGCTGTGCCAATACTGTCCTTAGAGCCTGATAAGTCAGGTAACTTTGGAGAGTTTTGGCTGTGTCCTTGGCAATTTGCTTAAGATTCATGCTTGACCCCAGCCGTCAACAGTTATGAGTTATGAGTTATGAGTTATGAGTTATGAATTAATGTAACTCTTAACTCCTAACTTCTAACTCTTAACTTTTGATCAGACGGTATCCATTGCTTCAAACTCGAACTTGATTTCTTTCCATAGTTCGCAAGCAACAGCCAGTTCAGGAGACCATTTGGCAGCTTCGCGGATGATATCGTTACCTTCACGAGCCAAGTTACGGCCTTCGTTACGAGCTTGAACAACGGCTTCCAAGGCGACGCGGTTAGCGGTTGCACCAGGAGCGTTACCCCAAGGATGTCCTAGAGTACCACCACCGAATTGTAGTACGGAGTCATCACCAAAGATTTCTACCAGGGCGGGCATGTGCCATACGTGGATACCACCAGAAGCAACTGCCATTACACCAGGTAGAGAAGCCCAGTCTTGGGTAAAGTAAATACCACGAGACTTGTCTTGCTCAATGTAGTTTTCACGCAACAGGTCAACGAAGCCCATTGTGATGCCGCGCTCACCTTCCAACTTACCAACTACGGTGCCGGTGTGGATGTGGTCGCCACCAGACAAACGTAGAGCTTTAGCCAATACACGGAAGTGGATACCGTGGTTCTTTTGACGGTCGATTACAGCGTGCATAGCACGGTGAATGTGCAAGAGGATACCGTTATCACGGCACCAACGAGACAATGTGGTGTTGGCGGTGAAACCTGCGGTGAGGTAGTCATGCATGATGATGGGCATTTTGAGTTCTTTAGCGTACTCAGCCCGCTTCAGCATTTCTTCACAGGTAGGAGCGGTGACGTTTAGGTAGTGACCTTTAATTTCACCGGTTTCTGCTTGAGCTTTGTTGATCGCTTCAGCTACGAACAAGAAGCGATCGCGCCATCTTTGGAATGGTGCGGAGTTGATGTTTTCGTCGTCTTTGGTGAAGTCCAAACCACCGCGTAAGCACTCGTATACAGCGCGTCCGTAGTTCTTAGCAGAAAGACCCAATTTAGGCTTAATGGTACAACCCAGCAAAGGACGACCGTATTTGTTTAACTTGTCGCGCTCAACTTGGATACCGTGAGGAGGCCCTTGGAAGGTCTTGATGTAAGCTACTGGAAAGCGAATATCTTCTAGACGCAGCGCCCGTAAAGCTTTGAAACCAAATACGTTACCTACAATTGAGGTCAACACGTTGGTTACAGAACCTTCTTCAAACAAGTCTAGAGGATAGGCAACGTAGCAAATATACTGGTTGTCTTCACCCGGAACTGGTTCGATATCGTAGCAACGACCTTTGTAGCGATCGAGGTCGGTGAGCAAGTCTGTCCATACAGTTGTCCAAGTACCTGTGGAAGACTCAGCCGCTACAGCCGCACCTGCTTCTTCGGGAGGAACACCAGGCTGGGGTGTCATGCGGAACGCAGCAAGAAGATCGGTATCTTTTGGTGTGTAATCGGGTGTGTAATAAGTTAGTCTGTAATCTTTAACCCCGGCTTGATACCCAGACTTGCTCTGAGTCTTCGTTTGAGCGTAAGACATATTTTATCCTTCCCTGAAATCACTCTTGTTAATTATCAAATCACGTTTTGTGCAACTTCCCCTCACCCGATTTTTTCCCCCTTCATCGGGGAAAAGAACGGTAAAAATTTTTGTTAAGGGTTGTTTTTGGTAAAAAGTAGCAGTTTTTTTGCGGCTGACACTTTGGTAGCGGTGGTAGCCCTCCTCACCAGTGTTATCCCCTTCTAGGGGTACACGACCTAGCGCTTCTACTGTTTCCTCTTCCTACGAATCAAAATTCTTTTTTACCTCTTTTTCGCACCTAACTAAACCTTCTCAATTTGACCAAACTTCCGCTTTTGCGGCTTGATTTAGATAATTTCCCTACAAATCGGGGTATTCAGGGGATTGGGCTGGCTGGCACACATTCCCGCCTCTACACTCCCTATATCTTCTCCGTTGATGGAAAAGATACCAGAAAAGAATTTACTTGACAGAGATTTAGCAGAGTCGTGAGCGTAAAGATAAAAAATTGCACACCACGTAATTTGTAACTTATTCCACAATATATCAATAATTCGATAAGTTATTCTTTGAAAGTTTTTAACTTATATATTTAATTTTGTTATTACATAAATATTTAACATTTTGTTACAGATGCTTTACAAGGTGTCATCAATAACTGTAAAGAAGCTATTTGGGAGTGGGGAGTTAGGAGTTAGGAGTTAGGAGTTAGGAGTTAGGAGTTAGGAGTTAGGAGTTGGGAATTTGGAGTTTGGAGTTATAAGAATTTAGGACTTACGCTTTCAAGGCACTGAAAGCCTTGATTTGTCGTAGGGGCAATTCATGAATTGCCCCTACATTTCGTACTTGATGCGTAAGTCCTAGAATTATTTCCCCAATGCCCAATTCCATTAAAATTGAGGAAAATTCCAGATGACGTTTAAAAAATCCCGGCTAGGGGAACACTGGAACTAACCCAAAGCCAGTTTAGGTAACGGCTATTGGGTACTGTCTCCAAAGGAAATGTCACCGTGGTATTGTTTTGCAAGCGTACTAGTTTATTGATTACTTCTATGTTGCTGGGGTTGATAGTGCCAAGTATAGGATGGGCGCAAAAAACCCCTGATATTAATTCATCTGATGTAACCCCTGCTTATCCACCTTCTGCACCGCCACCGCGAGTAAAACCTTTGCCCGATGAGCGGGGAGTGCAAGAAAATTCGCCAGAAACTGATTATCGGGTGGGTAACTTACTGGGAGATGTTACTGGCAATCTTTGGGTAGGTTCTTGGCGGGGACTATCGCAGATTGATCCTAAAACCGGCAAGATTATTTCTCGTGTTAGTTTACCGAATGTTGCCATTGGTGCTTTAGCCCAAGACAAAGTAGGACGTTTGTGGGTAGGAAGTTATGATGGACTGTTCCGAGTTGACCCCCGTACTAGCGAAATCACCGCGCAGAATTTATTTTTGCCTTCTAAACGGGTGTTGTCATTGTTAGTTGACAAACGCGGTTATTTATGGACTGGAACTGATAGCGGTTTAGCCCTAATTAGTCCTGACCAAGGCTTGATTATGACAACATTAAAAAATCTGCCTGGTGTCAGCGCTAACACCCTGACTTTAGATGCTGAAGGTCAACTGTGGGTTGGTACACTTGATGGATTGGTGCGGGTAAATACTGCTAGTGCTGCGGTTATGAAGCGGATAGCCGATTTACCAGGGACGACTGTCCAAGCTTTAGCTATTAGTCCAGAAGGATTAATTTGGGCAGGAATGCCAAATAATTTGCTAGTTATTAACCCAAAAACTGGTGCAGTGTTACGGTCTGTAACTCGTCTGCGTGGGCGTGATGTGACGGCGGTACGTTTTGCTAAAGATCGTAGTGTCTGGATCGGGACTAACAATGGTTTGTTACGATTAAATCCAAATACAGGAGCTCTGTTAGATGCAGAAGTTGCTGGACTTCCTTCTAGTCGGGTTCTTGCCCTTGCACCTGACATCGCCAATAAATTATGGATAGGCACTAGTGAAGGTCTAGCTTGGTTAATGCCCAAAACTGACAGTGCAAAATCCCATATTGCTTTCAGTCGCGCCGTTAAATGAAAAGTTAGGAGTTAGGAGTTAGAAGTTATAAGTTAAAGAATTTTTTAAATTCCCAACTCCTCACTCCCAACTCCCAACTCCAAACTCCAAACTCCCAACTCCTCACTCCCAACTCCCAACTCCTCACTCCCAACTCCCAACTCCTCACTCCCAACTCCCAACTCCCAACTCCAAACTCCAAACTCCAAACTCCAAACTCCAAACTCCAAACTCCAAACTCCAAACTCCCAACTCCAAACTCCAAACTCCTAACTCCTAACTCCTAACTCCTAACTCCTAACTCCTCACTCCTAACTCCTAACTCCTAACCCCTAACTCCAAACTCCTAACTCCCCACCTAAAAAAATGGCAATCACTACCCAGCAATTAATTCAATGGAAACAACAGGGACGTTCAATTGTGGCGTTGACTGCCTGGGATTATGCGATCGCTCAACTCATTGATGCAGCTGGTGTAGACTTAATCCTGGTGGGCGACTCTATGGCAGTAGTTCTAGGGTATGAAACAACACTGCCGATAACTTTAGATGAGATGATATACCACGCCAAATCTGTGCGCCGAGGAGTTAAACGGGCTTTGGTGGTGGTAGATTTACCATTTTTGACGTATCAAGAAAGTCTCCAGCAAGCGATGCACTCAGCTGGGCGGGTACTGAAGGAAACGGGCGCTCAAGCGGTAAAATTGGAAGGTGGCTATCCAGCGATCGCAGAAACTATTGCTCGTTTGGTTGAAGCTGGAATTCCGGTAATGGGTCATGTCGGTTTGACACCGCAATCTGTACATCAACTCGGTTTGCGACAACAAGGAAAAACCCAAGAAGCGAGTGAGAGAATTTTACTTGAAGCGATCGCTCTGGAACAAGCTGGTGTATTTTCTCTAGTGTTAGAGCATATCCCCGCAGATTTGGCAATGCAGATTACACAAAAATTGAGCATTCCGACAATCGGTATCGGTGCAGGAACTCACTGTGATGGACAAGTTTTAGTTACCTCAGATATCCTCGGACTTGCCGAAAAGCATCCACCATTCGCCAAAGTTTATACAAACTTGCGAGAAACGATTACCAAAGCCGTGCAAGATTATGCCGTGGAAGTGCGCGATCGGAAATTTCCATAATAGTAGAATCTGAGTTGAGTCAAAATTTCTATGGCCACTAAACCCCATACTTGGAGGTGCAGCAATGGTACAACAAGTTACACCAGAAACCACCATCGAAGTCATCTACCCAGAAAGCGACGGACAGCCAATGGCGGATAATACAGAACAATTTACATGGATTGTCAAAATTAAAGAAAATTTAGAAATCCTATTTCCATCGCCAGCTGATGTATTTATCGCCGGAGATTTGTTTTGGTATCCAGTTAAAGGAAGCCCGAATATTAAACAAGCGCCGGATACAATGGTGGTCTTTGGCAGACCAAAAGGAAAACGGGGTTCGTATTTACAATGGCATGAAGATAATATCCCCCCACAGGTAGTATTTGAAATTCTATCGCCAGGTAACACCCTCAAAGAAATGACCAAAAAATTGCAGTTTTACCAGCGTTACGGCGTGGAAGAATATTATATTTACGATCCAGACAAGAATGATTTAAATGGCTTGCTCCGTTCTGGAGATAGTTTTGAAGTTATCGAAGAGATGAATGATTGGGTAAGTCCGCGTTTGGGAATCCGGTTTACATTAACACCGGAGACTCTAGAAATTTTTTCTCCCACTGGACAAAAGTTTTTGACACCCGTAGAAATTGACCAGTTACGGGAACAAGAACGCCAACGTGCAGAACGGGAATGTCAAGCAAAGGAAGCGGCTTTAGAAGAATTAGAAAAAGAGCGCGATCGCTATCAAGAATTGTTAGCTAAACTCAAAGAAAAGGGAATTGATACAGATAATTTATAATTCAGGACTTACATAAAAAGGCAGTGAAACCCCTGATTGACCGTAGGGGCAATTCATGAATTGCCCCTACATTTCGTACCTAATGCGTAAGTCCTATAATTGTTGACTCCAAATCAGTTATTTTTTGAAATTTACAGAAAATACAGGCATAGCAGAGATTATCTGGTGTTCTTGCTGCACCATGTTTTACCGCTGATTATATAGTCAGCATGACTTTTTATTTAACGAGTTACCTGGGTTTAAGTCCCCCGGTTCAAAAATCGGCAAGTAATGCGATTGGGGTTAAATCGCACGTTGTAATGCGAGTCGGAAACCGTCCCCACAACAGCACTCTTCATTACAAAACAAAATTGACGAACGCACAAAGCGTGCCGGAGGCTCTATTACGAATTACGAATTACGAATTACGAATTACGAATTACGAATTAATTTGACTTCTGTGATGCTGATGGATACTTATAATATAGGAACTAAAAATATAACTATGGAACAACAACCGATACAAGTAATTGGAGGTGGACTAGCTGGGACAGAAGCAGCTTGGCAAATAGCCCAAGCTGGAGTGCCGGTAATTCTCCATGAAATGCGTCCAAAACGCTTCAGCCCTGCTCATCATACAGAACATTTGGCAGAATTAGTGTGTAGTAATTCCTTTGGGGCAATGGCAAGCGATCGCGCAGCTGGATTATTGCACGAAGAACTACGCCAACTGGGTTCTATCGTCATTTCTAAAGCTGATGAACACGCCGTACCTGCGGGTGGGGCGCTAGCGGTAGATAGGGGACAATTTGGGCAAGATTTAACTCAAACTTTAGCCAGCCATCCTTTAATTGAATTTCGCCGGGGTGAAGTGTCTGCAATTCCCGAAGGAATTGTGGTTTTGGCAACTGGCCCTTTAACCAGTCCCGACTTAGCCGAAGATTTGCGCCGCTTTACCGGGATGGAATATCTCAGCTTTTTTGATGCCGCTAGTCCGATTATTGTGGGAGAATCGATTAACCGTGACGTTGCCTTTATGGCATCACGTTATGACAAAGGTGAAGCCGCTTATCTCAACTGCCCAATGAATAAAGAGCAGTATTTAAGGTTTCGAGAAGAACTTTGTCAAGCAGAACAAACAGAACTCAAGGGTTTTGAACGGGAAACGGCGAAATTTTTTGAAGCTTGTTTACCCATTGAAGAACTAGCACAGCGCGGGGAAGATACCATGCGCTACGGCCCCCTAAAGCCAGTGGGATTGTCAGATACTCGCACAGGGGAACGGTGTTATGCTGTGGTGCAGTTACGACAAGAAGATAAAGCCGGTCAGCTGTGGAATATGGTAGGATTCCAAACTAACCTACGCTGGGGTGAGCAAAAGCGAATATTTCAGCTAATTCCCAGTTTGGAAAAGGCAGAGTTTGTCCGGCTGGGAGTGATGCACCGCAACACTTTTATTAATGCTCCTCAACTAATGCATCCGACTCTGCAATTTAAAGAGCGTCCCACATTGTTAGCTGCTGGACAGTTGATTGGTACTGAAGGCTATACTGCGGCGGCTGCGGGTGGCTGTTTGGCGGGAATTAATGCAGCACGGCTAGCTTTGGGTAAAGAAGCTTTGGTTTTACCCCCAACAACAATGATGGGTGCGTTATTGGAATTTATTAGTTCCGCTTCGCCGAAGCATTTCCAGCCAATGCCGCCCAACTTTGGGATTTTTCCCGAACTGGGTGCGAAAATCAAAAGTAAGCAGGAGCGTTATGGACGTTACCGCGATCGCTCCTTAACTGATTTAGCAAACTGGAAGGCTAATCATAATTAATCAGCATTGGACAAACAGGAGAGCATCCCGTCAGGTGCCATTCCCTTGATAGCCCCATCCCCTAACCCCGAATCCCATGATTTGGGATTCGGAGAACTAGAATTATGTCTCCCCTCTCCCATTTTTGGGATTCGGAGAACTAGAATTATGTCTCCCCTCTCCCATTTTTGGGAGAGGGGCTGGGGGTGAGGGAAAAGATTTAAGCCAAAATTGCGATGCTCCCGACAAACAGAGCATTGGGCATTATTTATTCAATGCCTGATTTTAAATTTATTTTGTTTAATAAAACTTAAAATAGGTTGATTATCCTTTAAAATCTTTTGCAGAGATTCTAGGTAAGATATATGGCTGATATTGTTGATATTGCTGTTACGGCTGAGTCTTTTAAAACACTGGTGGCAGCTGTACAAGCTGCTGGTTTAGTAGAAACATTAAAAAGTCCTGGCCCGTTCACTGTCTTTGCACCAAATGACGATGCTTTTGCCAAGTTACCACCGGGAACTATCCAAACTCTGTTACAGAATATTCCCCAGCTAACGCGGATTTTAAAATATCATGTCGTTCCAGGAAAGCTGCTAGAGGCTGATTTAGCAGAACTCGGTACGGTTAATTCTGTGGAAGGTTCACCCATTAAAATTAATTCTTCTGATGGTTTTGAAGTTAAAAATGCCACAGTTTTAGCAGCAGATATCGAAGCTGATAATGGTGTGGTACACGTTATCGATACGGTAATTTTACCGGGTTAATTCTACTAGGGTGGAAAATATCCACCCTACTTATCCAAAATCTTTATAATTAACTAACTATTGGGAGTATCAAAACGTAACTCAATAGTTTAAATTATGTTATATTTGCAATGTGATTACTCACTCCGATGTTAATATATATTTAGTTACTTTAAAATACAATAAATTAAATTCCTAAAAAGCTAACACTATCCCAACAAATTAATGCTCGATTTAAACACCTTAGCTGAGTTCTCTCGTGGCAATTGCGTAAGTATTTGTACATTTCTCGTACCAGCAAACTTGCTTGTCACAATTTTAACGATGAGCCTGGTAGCGTTACGTCGCCCATCCTATCAAGTGTGGCAATCTGCTGGAATTGCCAGCTTTTTCGCTTCTGTAATGATACTGCACGTATATACTTGGTTCATGATTGGCGTGGTGATGGCTCCTACTTATATCTTGCTGTGGTTAGCAATCACCTGTTTAGTGACTAATTTGGCAGCAATTATTTTTCAAAGACGCTACAGCAATAATCCTAGTCTTTCTAACAACGCTTGAAATCTACATATAGTCTGCGATCGCACTATTTCTTCAAATCGTTAGTGCGTAGACGGTTCTTCAGTTGTCGTTAGACATCACTCTTTACAATTCTCTGATAGCACCCAATACGGCAATTTTGCCTTCTTTGGGTGGTGTCTGCCAATAATTGTAATGCTGCCACCTGGCACCGTTGCAAGTCTAAATGGCTTCCAGCCGCCATTACTGTGCAACTTGCTTGCTCGGTCGAAGTAAGCGATCGCAAATTCTAGCCGCGACGGAGCAATAGAGATGCTCAGTCGCACCTGCCGAAACCCTTATAAATATATTTACTAAGCAAGTTAGAAAACTCTCCTGCTTAATTTTTTCTTACTTGCACTATTAAGATTGGCTAAATTCTTTGATGAAGGCTTTTGCACCAAGTTCTGTCAATTTTTGGCAGATATCTTCAGCCTGCTGTTTTGATATATTTCTTGTAACTGAATGGGGTAAATATTCAAGCGCATCCTTGCCCCCAAAATTGCTTAGTAAAACAGTATCCAATAGAGTCTATTTTGTTGGCAGTATCTTTAACGGATA
The DNA here is from genome assembly GCF_036916975.1 of Nostoc sp. Taxonomy (GTDB): domain Bacteria; phylum Cyanobacteriota; class Cyanobacteriia; order Cyanobacteriales; family Nostocaceae; genus Nostoc. The sequence goes on along the minus strand of NZ_JBALFF010000014.1, from coordinate 91,202 downwards.
TACGACAAATACCAATTAAATGCTTTTGGTCTTTTAAAGTCACTGCCAAGGGAAAATGCTGACGGGGTTCTTTCCCCTGCAATGAAATCTCTCTTTGCAAAAAATTTTTGGTATCTTCTTCAGTATTTAGGCCAAAAGTCAAATAACGCACAACTTCACGATCGCTAGCGTATTCATGAACCTCTGGCCAATCTGATTCTACAAAGTCTCGCAATATGAGACGTTGGGTTTCGAGTGGTATCATTTGGGAAATTCTGCACGTAATTGATTAACAACCCGATCTAGTCCCACGGAATGGGCGGCTTTAAACAATAAACGATCGCCTGTTTGCACAAATGTCTTTAACCTAGCCACCAAATCAGCATGAGTTGCAAAGCACTCCGATGGGATACCTTCAGCACTTTGAACGATCGCTTCGGCATCTTGTCCATCTACCAAAACCAACAAGCCGTCTAAATTCAACTTTTTCACTGTTTCTCCCACTCGCTGGTGCAACTGCTGCGATCGCTCTCCCAATTCTTTCATTGCACCCAACACGGCAATTTTACGTTTTCCTGGTGTCTCTGCCAATAATTGCAACGCTGCCATCATAGCTTCTGGTGCAGCATTATAAGTCTCATCTAAGATTACCACATCGTTGGGTAAGGTAAATCGTTGCGATCGCCCTGTGGGCATATCCACCATCACACCTGCTTTGAGAGATGCCCAATCGATCCCCAACACCTTTGCTACCGCTAAAGCTGCCAAGAAATTAGTCGCATTGTGACGACCAGGTAAAGGTAGAGGTAGTTGGATTCCTGCAACTTCCACCTGGTCGTTATCAATTAATTGCCCTTGGATATCCCCACCAGAAAAGCCGTAAGTTAAAACTTCTCCGTGCCAAAATTTTGCTGCTGTGGCCATTAATAAAGGATTGTCGTGGTTGAGAATTGCCACACTATCAGCAGACATTTCGGCTAATAACTCACATTTTGCCTCAGCGATCGCTTCTTCCGAACCGAGTAATTCAATATGTGCCGTCCCCACATTGGTAATCACTCCAATTGTTGGACGCGCTATTTGCGTTAGTTCGGCAATTTGTCCCCTACCCCGCATCGCCATTTCAATCACGGCGTAGTCATCTTCTTTGCCAAGTTCTAGGAGAGTTTTCGGGACACCGATTTCGTTGTTGTAATTTTCATAAGTTTTGTGAACTCGTCCCTTTGTCCCTAAAACTGCTGCAATTAATTCTTTAGTTGTAGTTTTGCCTACAGAACCTGTGACACCAATTACAGGAATGTTAAAGCGATCGCGCCACCATCTGCCAATTTTCTGATAAGCTTTGAGCGTGTCTTTTACTTGTAATATAGGAAGTCCCGGATTTTCGTATTCAAAATCCACAATTGCCACTATTGCACCCTTTGCGATCGCAGTTTGCACAAATTCATGTCCATCAAACTTATCGCCTCGTAAAGCTAGAAATACTTCACCCGGCTTTAGGGTACGGCTATCTGTTTGTATACCGCAAGTTACTTGTGTTAAAGCAGTTTCAGATAAGTTTATCGGATTGGCCAAAAGAACTTCAACCAGTTGGCTTAGGGTGGTAGAGCAACGCATAAGTAATTTAAAATTTAAATTTCAAAATTAGAAACTCGAATTATCACACAATACTGCATTGAACAACAAGATTTACAACTTCTTGAAAAAGGCACAAATCTAAGTCTAGTTACAATAACACCAAAAATAGTGCCAAAGAAGGTTAACTCCTTTGGCACGCTTTGTTTATAAGCTATTTATATAGATTAATTAAGCATATATTTTATCGCCCTATCCCTGGTTTTTAATTAAGATTACTTGCATAATTTGTACTGCTATCTCCCTAGAAACACCTAAAGCTTGATATAAATCATTTAAGAAGTTTTTTTCTTCTTCAGCGACGATACCTTCAGCTAGAACTAGATCGGTAGCTACTGCAAAGGCTGCTTCCCGCAAGTCTTGAGATAGACAATCTTTAGCTGCATTAAATAAATTATTAAAGCCATCCCCTTGGAAAAGTCCCAAGATTTTCTCAAACAGCTTGTTCATCATCTCATGGGGATAACTTTTAAAAAGTTTCATCCGAGACAACACAAAAGTGATAGAATTTGCTTGCTCAACAGAAAGATAACCGTCTGAAGCTGTTGCCGCCAAAACAATAACAGCAAAAGCCTCTGCTGGATTGAGTGCTGTTTGGGTTTGGCTTTCTGTACCCAATACAGCGTCGAATAGACCCATTCTAGTAACTCCTTGGTTAGAGCCTCAATAGCGCTACAGTTACCTGTGTATTTGGTAGATTTACAGCTAAGACTGCAACGCTATAAGACTTTTATGCTTTAGTATTCCCAAGATTTGTTCATGGCGAACACTTGCACCCAATGGTTTTTGGCAAGAAATATACTGCCATTTGTAAACTTAGCGTTCTTCTGCCTTTTCTATTGTTTCAATTACCGCCAAACCTATACCAGAAGCTGCTATTAACAGTACTACTGATATTAAATAAGCGTTTGTCAGCATCCGTAGGGCTTCATCGAAAAAAATGTAGGTGGTCATTGCTTCACCTTTGAAAATTTGTGCTGCTAGTACTTTTTATTTCTCCACACACCGATAGGTGAATTTCGCCGAGAAAATGCTAGCAATTGCATCTTAACAAAACTTTAGCTGTTTCAGAACAACATTCAAACTTTTTATTGCTAAAGATTTGATGAATATTAGAAAGCCTTGGTAAAAGAAATTACTTAGGTTGGTTGAGAGCAAAAGTTGTGTCACCCTAATTTTACCTAAAGCTAGTTGTTAAATTAGTCAACCAACTCACAAATAATCATGACAATAAGTATGCACAAATAGTCATTAGTCATTAGTCATTAGTCATTAGTCATTAGTCATTAGTTCAAGAGATACCACAGCCACTCTTTAACGTGGTTTGAATTAGTCCGATGAAAGACAAAGTTTTTTTGCCTAACCTTCTCTTCTTAGGCTGCGTCAAGGGCATCGCAATGGGCGGAGTATGCACCAATGACCAATACTTCTCTTCTTAGGCTGCGCCAACGGCTACGCTCAGTACAAGTGACCAATGACTAATGACTACTTAATCAATAAGTAGTTAGGCAAGATAAAACCAAACTATGTAACGAAAAGTAAAATCTCTATATTTAGCTCGTAGTTGCGCTTTAGCGCTAAAGCGCAACTACGAGCCAGTGATGATTATTTGCGCCCACTTACTTATCAATAGGATTATTATCATCTCAGTGCATATACGAAAGTCAATCAATTAGGAATTCCGAGGTTTTACCTAAAAAAAAGAAATTACCTAAAGTAAACAATGTTCAATTGTCGCTACAACTGATTGAGAAAGAGAGTCAAAGTCGTAACCACCTTCTAAGCCAAACAAAATTTTACGAGTTATCCCAAGACAATAATCAGTAAATAAAGCGTAGTCTTCTGGCTGCAAATTGATACTTGCCAAAGGATCTGCGGCATTGGCATCATAACCAGCACTGACAATCAGCAAATCTGCTTGAAAGTTAGCTAAAAAGGGTATAACCTGTGTTTCAAATAGTGGCTGATATACTGCAATATCACTACCAGGGGGTACAGGTAAATTTAATACATTATTATGAAAGCCGCGTTCTGTCGATCTTCCAGTACCGGGATAGCAGGGATACTGATGTAGGGAACAGTAGGCGATCGCTGCTTGGGTTTCGACGATCGCTTGAGTACCATTACCGTGATGTACATCCCAATCGAGGATGGCGACGCGGTTAATTCCGGGTTGTTCGAGGGCAAATAAAGCGGCGATCGCAGCATTAGAAAATAGGCAAAAGCCCATCCCCGCATCACTTTCTGCATGATGTCCTGGGGGACGCGCCAGTACAAAAGCTGGATTAGCCGACTTTAATACAGCCTCAACACCATCTAACCATGCACTGACTGCTAACAATGCCACATCATAACTACGTGGAGAAACTGGTGTATCTCCATCCATTGGCCCGCCGCCACTAGAAGCGATTTGCCAAACTTTTTTGATGTAGGCTGGGCTATGTGCTTTAACTAACACAGACATCAGCGATCGCTGTTCTGATGTTGGTGTAGGCGATCGCCAGTCAATTTTATCTGCGAATGTAGCTGCTTTTAGGGCAGTGGCGATCGCACTTAAACGTTCTGGTTTTTCAGGATGGTATTTTCCAGTCTTGTGATCTAAAAATTCGTCAGAATAGATGACTGGCAGCATAGGACGAAAAAGCTTGGCAGCAAGACAATCAATGCTATTGTATCGTTACTAGTACAAATAGTTTTTGGGAGCATCCCGTCAGGTGCAAAAACTTTGTGTTTGCCCTCATCCCCTAACCCCAAATCCCAAGTTGCGATTCAGGTAACTAGAGAAAGAATTTGCTCCCCTCTCCCAAAATTGGGAGAGGGGCTGGGGGTGAGGGAAAAGATTTAAGCACTCAATTGAGATGCTCCCCAGTTTTTCCTTAGTAGTAGTACTCGACCAAGGCAAAAATGAGCGATTAACGCAGCCAGAGGGAGAAAATAATGCCCTCATCCCCTAACTCCGAATCCCAACTTGGGATTCGCGGAACTAGAGAATTTGCTCCCCTCTCCCAATTTTGGGAGAGGGGTTGGGGCTGAGGGTCAAACCTGGAAAGTTCGCCACGCCAAATCTAGCTTATACGTTAAGTTGACACCAATGGGCAGTGTTATGCCCCTACACTTGGCAATATAATCTTGTACGGCATCTGAATGGAAACCGCTATAAATAAAGTAAAAATCTCAGCAGTTAGGGCTGACTCCAACTTTGTACTTTGGTCATCAAATCAACAAATTTGATTGCTCTCTGATGATTGATAGATAAATTAGTAAATTAAGAAAACAAGTTCTGCTATATTGATTTAGATGTGTCTAATTTTACAATTAACTCAATATTTCCCTGTTCAATAGGGTCTGAAGACTTGAGTAAGGCATAGGATTTGCTTTACCTAGTTTTTCCTTTATAGCTACACTTCATAGTTATGTGAGTTGAGCAACATGAACGTGGATAGATTTAACCAGCAGATAGAGAAATTGTACTCACAGATACAGGTACTATTGCAATGCTATGCAACTAAGCCAAACTCACAAGAAGAGATAATAACAGAGACTTTCGAGGAACTCCATACAGCAATGGAAGAACTATTGACAGTCTCCGAAGAGTTACAGGTAACACGAACCGCAGTAGAGAAAGAACGCCAGCGTTACCAAGATTTGTTTGAGTTCGCTCCAGATGGTTACTTGGTAACTAATGCCATAGGGACAATCCAAGAGGCTAACCAAGCAGCAGCAACCTTGCTCGGTGTTCGTCAAAAATATTTAGTAGGTAAACCATTAATTATCTTTATTGATCAACAAGACCGCCACTCCTTTAGTCTTCAAATAAACAATTTCCAGGAGCTACTAAACTGGGAAATTAAGGTACAACCACGGCAAGGAGAGCCTTTCCCTACCATGATTAAGGCGTCGGCGGTGTACGACTTACAGGGGAAGCAACTTGGCTGGCGTTGGCTTTTGTCTAACATCAGTGAACGTAAACAAGCTGAAGAAATGTTGCAGCAATCTTACGAGAAGTTAGAAATACGAGTAACACAACGGACGGCAGAGTTGGTAAAAGCAAATCAGAAATTGCAAACTGAAATTACAGAGCGTAAACGAGTCGAATCACAACTGCTGTACCTGGCGTTTCACGATGCACTGACGGGTTTGCCGAACCGCGCTGCATTTATGAAGCGCGTAAGAGATGCAATCGATTATTCAAAACGGTATTCAGATTATCTATTTGCTGTACTATTTATCGACCTAGATCGATTTAAGCTGATCAATGACAGTCTGGGACACATAAAAGGAGACCAATTTCTGCTTGCTATTGCAAATAAGCTAAAACTATGTGTACGTTCCATAGATATAGCTGCACGGCTTGGGGGAGACGAATTTACAATCCTGCTGGAGGGAATCCAAGATGTGTCAGACGCCATCAAAGCGGTTGAGCGGATTCAACAGGAACTGGGGTTACCCTTTGAGCTTGACGGACAAGAAATGTTTACAACTGCAAGTATTGGTATTGCGTTGAGTTCGACAGTAAACTATGAACACCCAGAAGAACTGTTGAGGGATGCTGATACAGCAATGTACCGAGCCAAGTTGCTGGGCAGAGCGCGTTATGAGCTATTCAACTCAGATATGTATGCTGATGTTCTGGCGAAATTGCAGTTAGAGGCCGAGTTGCGTCGAGCAATTGAACGCAAAGAATTTCGAGTTTATTACCAACCGATGGTTTCCCTCACTAAAGGTTCTATTTTAGGTTTTGAGGCTCTGTTGCGCTGGCAGCATCCAGAGCGTGGTTTGCTTAATCCAGCAGATTTTATTTCCCTAGCAGAAGAAACTGGACTAATTTTTTCTATTGGCAAGCGGGTGTTGCATGAAGCCTGTAGCCAGATGCAAGCTTGGCGGATGTGCCATAATTCCAACTTCCTAGAGAAAATCAGTGTCAATCTCTCCCTCAAGCAATTTTCCCAGGCGGATTTGATTGAGCAGATTGGGCAAATTTTGCACTCAACTGGTCTTGATGCTGCTAATCTAGTGCTAGAGATTACTGAAGCCGTAATTGTGGAAAATGGCGATAAAGCAACTGCCGCAATTTTACAACTTCGAGAGATGGGCATTGATTTATCAATTGATGACTTTGGTACGGGCTACTGCTCATTAGGTCGTCTTTATAAGTTTCCGATTAGTGTGTTGAAGATTGACCGTTCTTTCATTAGTCTGATGTCCACTAATAGTAATTTAGAAATTATTGAGATAATTATCACATTGGCACACAAACTGGGTGTAGATGTGCTAGCCGAAGGAGTCGAGACAAAAGAACAATTAGCACTTCTAAGAAAGTTGAACTGTGAATATGCTCAGGGAAATTTTTTCTCTGTTCCATTAAATAGTTCAGCAGCAGAGGCATTAATTATGACAAATCCTCGGTGGTAACGCTTATTTAAAAATAAATTGGAATTCGTAATAAAAGCAGGGCTATTTGATTCTATTTTTATGGCAGTTTTTACGAATCTTTTTCAGAAAAATAAGAATTTAAACCGAATCTAAGTTTAAAACCGTAGTTTTTGCCCTCACCCTAAATCCCTCTCCCAAATGGTTGAGAGGGACTTTGAAATTCTGGCTCATCTTCTGGCATATATGGGGGATAGGTTGGGGGATGAGGGCAAATCCTTTTGAGATTAACAAGCAATCGGTTTTTCCTTTATCCCTTTTGTTCAATGCCTGTCAACTTTCGCTAAATTGGAAAAAGGTAAACTTAAGGGAATTTTAAATGTCAGCACAATTGTTACTGGTGGATGATGAACCAGGGATACGGGAAGCCGTGAAAGACTATTTGCAAGAGAGCGGTTTCAGCGTTCAAGTCGCCAGTAACGCCCTTGAAGGTTGGGAATGGATGCAGATGAATACACCTGACTTAGTGATTTCTGATGTCATGATGCCTCAGGTGGATGGCTATCAGTTCCTGAAGCAACTCCGAGAAGACCCCCGCTTCCAAGCACTCCCGGTAGTATTTTTAACTGCTAAAGGCATGACAGGGGATCGCATCCAAGGATATCATGCTGGTGTCGATGCCTATCTACCCAAACCCTTCGATCCAGATGAGTTAGTCGCTATAGTCGAAAATTTGCTAGCCCGCCGCGCCGCTAAAGCTTCAACTACCGGAGATGACGTTGAAACCCCCGATCTTGCTGAACTAGCCAATCAGATTGCCCAAATTAAGGCATTGTTAACTCAAAGAAATGCCATTTCTCAATCGCCAGCCCCTTTCAAAATTGATTTGACTCCTAGAGAACAAAGTGTTTTAAACTTGGTCGCTGAAGGGTTGATGAACAAAGAAATCGCCCGTCGCTTGGAAACCAGCGTCCGCAATGTAGAAAAATACGTCAGCCGTTTGTTTAGTAAAACTGGCACCAATAGCCGTACAGAGTTAGTTCGTTTCGCCCTAGAACACGGTCTTGCTAAATAGACAGTTTTTTAATTGGGCATTGGGAATAGGGAATTGAGCATTAATTATTTCTCCCTCATCTCCCTCATCTCCCTCATCCCCCTCATCCCCCAACCCCGAATCCCAGATTTGCGATTCGGGGAATTTCAAACTCCCTCTCCCAGATTTGGGAGAGGGATTTAGGGAGAGGATAAAAACTACGGTTCTTAACTTAGATAAGGTTTAAGCTAATCAGCATTTAAGTTGCATAATCAGGGCGGGCAAATCGCCCCACCCCACAAGATATTGATAAAATTTTGATATGCAAATTAGATGTATTTTAGCTTAGTTAAAGTAAAAAGCTAAAAGGAAAGTTATTTATTTTCACTTTGGCCTTTTAGGTTTTCATGGAATTCGCGCCTGTTGTCCAATTCCCCATCTGTAAAGACACAGAATTTTCTTGTTCCTGCAATGTTTTTATAAAAACTCGGTAAAATGCACCCGGCTGAATTTGCTCTTAGATTCTACCAGTACCCTTTGCTACAAAGTTTTTTATAGAGAAACTGTTCCTGGGACTCTGTGCTGCTAAATAAGACTTTCACAAAGGAGAAATCACAATATTTTATGAATTCTACTTGCTGCTTAGTTTTTATTGCAACCGAACCACGCAATCAACATTTGATTTGATGCCCAATTCATGTTTCTTCCTACTTAAATTACACCTTTAAGTTGGGGGATTTTCAGCAACATTACGCAAGCGCATCAACTGGCGTCGCATTTGAGGTGACGCTTTAAACTCCGACACTTCTTGCGCTTTAACGGACGCTTGCAGTGTCTCTAGAAAGTCGTCAGAACCCTCGGTCAAGGCATCAAGTAATACCTGTAACAGTTGTTCGCGATCGCCCAATAGACTCTTTTCCTCAATCAACCGGAATTTGAGATGGATTTCGCACTCATAAACACCTACTTCGAGATTATTTATCTGGCGTGGTAATGCTTTGGAGTTCATAGCTATTGAGATTCCTTTACTTGGTGGTCATGAGGGTAAGGAGGTAGATGCCCAGCAAAATTCTTTATATCTTCTTTGAATCCAAAGTGCTTGAATTAAGAATTTTTCTTCATCAATCACCTTTGTATTCCATTTCAGTCTCCTGTGTTTTATTTTCAAGCTAAATTTTGATGTGGCTGTGCCAGATATAACTTATGGTAAGCCATAACTATTATTCAGTTTTTAAGATTCTACACAATAAAGTTTCTGTAAGAAGTTGTCGGGTCTTTTTAAAGCTTTTTACCTCAACTTTATGTTAACGTCAATCACAGTTTGACTTGTTACTTGAATTTTGGTGTTTATACGTAAGTAAAATCGCTTAACTTTTGGGAAATTATTAAAGCCAGAGGTCGATCTAGCCCTCTTCAGTAAAATTACTTGATGTACGTTTTTTGCAATAGAAAATTCCCAATAAATTGATCAGCAGAATTATTCAGGTAAAAACTTTTGTTCTCTATAAAAAAATGTACACAGATCAAAATATTCCTGTTGAGTGCCTCACCCCACTAGCTTTTAGGCTTTATGAGTAGGGAAATTTTAGCAGTAGATAAGATTAGCACATCGCTTTGACTTGTTTGTATACGCCAAATAAAAATACTTTCCCCAGTAATTTTTACAAAAAAATAATTGGAGTACTGTCAGTACTAGCTGCTAATTGTGTCTTCAACTCCTAACAGAAGTAGTAAGTTAATCAGTACAGGTGATATTTTTACTTATGCTCATTCAATATACCCTTTTGAAACTGCGTTCAAACCTTGTAAATTGAGAGCATTCAAGCTTGAATATAGCGTTTACAATAATTTCAGTGTAATCCACCCAAATCTTACACCCTTTTATGGATAACCCGATGCTGCTCAAGTCCACAACCCGGCATGTCCGCATTTTTGCAGGCGAAATTGACCGGGATGGCGAACTGATTCCCAGTCAACAGGTCTTAACGTTAGATATTGACCCAGATAACGAATTTAACTGGAATGAAGATGCGCTGCAAAAAGTTTATCGAAAATTTGATGAACTAGTAGAAGCATCTAGTGGCGCAGACCTCACAGACTACAACTTGCGCCGTGTTGGGTCAGACTTAGAGCATTATCTGCGATCGCTCCTGCAAATCGGCGAAATCAGCTATAATCTATCTGCCCGCGTTACCAACTACAGTATGGGAGTCCCCCAAGTCGCAATCGACGACAAAAAATAAGCGAATGAGTTGGCGGCGATCTGGGTGAACTTTTCTGACAATTCAGATTCATCTGGAAAAGCTAACGATTAACCTAACCCCCTAACCCCTTTCCCGACGTGGGAAGGGGGAAGATTTATCTGTGATCCGTTGCGACCTCCCCAAAAAGAACCCGGAAACGAGATTAGCAGATTTTTAGAGCCACTTCATTAGTCAGGTATTTTGAATAGTTCACTTATCTTAATTCTTAATTAAAGTTAATTATTGCTATCCTACTTATAAACTAAATAAATACCTTGATTATCTCCCTCTTGATGATGGGGTAATTCAGCAAAAGCTTGGGGCGCACTTATGCTTGGGTTATGCTTTGGGAACAGGGTTTTTTGTTAGTTGCTTCTTGATGGATCGCAGAGCAATAGAAGCTATGATGAGGCTGTATGGTTGACTTAGGAGCGTATTTTTTGGATAAATAAGTATTAGCACCTGCTGATATCCCCCAGCTAAAATCATCAAATCATCATCTATCTGGGTATGTCAAGTTTAAGAAAGATGAGCGGTCTAGATTGTCCCTAATAATGCTGTTAAAGAAATTGCCAATCGCTTCCCGGTGCGAAAACTATGGAAAATGACGCGGCAACGCTCTACTGTACAAATGAAAGTTGTCAGGCTGCCAACCCCCTGACTCACAAGTTTTGCCTGCGATGTTCCACGCCCCTAACCAAAAATTACCTCTGGGCTGTGGTAGATGGCCCGAGTGTGGGTAGCCCTGGAGAAATATTAGCCGATCGCTATTTAGTTCTTGATAAATTTGTTCTTTTAGATACGAAACCTGGTTTATTAGCGCTAACGCCTGAATTAGATCACTTACAGCCTCTAAAAGCTTATCTGAGACTGATTCCCTACCGTTTACACATACCGCAGGTATATGGAGTGCTTTTTCTCGGTGATGGACCTTCGCATCGAGAAATATTACTTTTAGAAAAACCTCCATTATTAGTAGATGACAAAATCCAACAAGTGCATTTGTGCAGCGAGTTAACCTTGGCTTGGCGTGATGCTACATCAATGCGCCAACTCAATTGGTTATGGCAAATAGCTCATCTGTGGCAACCTCTTGCGAGTGAAGGTGTCGTCTCTAGCTTGCTTGACTCAAATGTATTACGGGTAGAAGGATCGTTAGTGCGTTTGTTAGAATTGCGCTTCGATGCCGCACCATCACCAGAATTGCCCCAACTAGGTCAATTTTGGCAGCAATTAGTTAATAGTGCCAAACCAGCCATAAGTGAATTTGTTGATCAGGTTAGCCTTTCCTTAATTCAGGGAAAAATTAATTCAACCGATCAATTAATCGGAGTTTTAGATAGCGGGCTGGCTGGGTTAGGGCGATCGCAAACACCCTCAATCAAAATTATCACCAAAACCGAGACAGGGCCAAGCCGCCAACGCAACGAAGATTCCTGTAGCCCACCCAGTGGAACTCTAGTGAGCAAACCACCCCAGCCAACTGCCTTAGCAATTGTCTGTGATGGCATCGGTGGGCATGAGGGGGGCAATGTCGCATCAAATTTAGCCATCGAAACGATCCAGCAACAAGTACACCAACTAACAAAAGTTCCTTATGACCACATAGACCCCTCAGTGCTACTTAATGACCTAGAAAAGGCAGTGGCAATTGCTAATGACAAAATTAGTCAGCGCAATGACAATGAAAATCGCCAAGGTCGTCAGAGGATGGGTACGACTTTAGTAATGGCATTGCCTGTTGCTCATGAAATGTACATTACCCACGTCGGTGATAGTCGTGCTTACTGGATTACCCGCCACGGCTGTTATCAAGTTACCCTCGACGATGATGTTGCCTCCCGCGAGGTGCGGCTAGGCTATACCATTTACCGCGAGGCTGTACAACAGAGTGCTGCTGGCTCTCTGGTTCAGGCTTTGGGTATGGGGCCTAGCACTTCATTGCATCCCACATCGACACGGTTTATGCTCGACGAAGATGCTGTTTTTCTGCTCACATCCGATGGTTTGAGTGATTTTGATCGGGTGGAGGAGTACTGGGAAACAGAAATCTTGCCGATTCTAGTTGGGGAAGTCCCCATAGCAAATGTTGCGGATAGATTAGTAGAAATCGCTAATACTAAGAATGGACACGATAATGTCACGATCGCTTTAGTCCATTATCAAGTCCAATACTGGGAACCAGAAATTACGATCAAAGCCGTCATTCCAGAGAGTTATTCTACCAAAACTATTGATTTTACATCCAGGGCGACAGATCCGACACTTTTAGGTAGCCCAAACCATAAAACTCAGGTGATTCCAGACACTGAGCCTGCTAAAAGTTCTCTACCGCTACAGTGGATTGTTCCATTAATATTTGTGGTAGCAGCAGGTGGTTTAGGATTGTTCGTGAAGCAACTGCGATCGCCATTAGTCCCGTTTATTTCATCCACTCCGATCCCAACTTCAAATCCTACCATAGAAGCGACACCCACAGTGCGATCGCTAGCCAACCTTTCTGCTGGGTGGGTAATTAAAACTAACAATCCAATACCCTTGGGAAACAACCAATCGCTTCCCCCTGGAGCTTTTTTACAAGTTATCAACACAAAACCAAATCCTAAACCTGCTTCTGGCAATCTTTCGGTGTCTATGCGAGTCTGTGCCAATAAAAACACACAAACCCCAGCTAACACTAATAATCCCGCCGTAACTCCCTCAGTGCCATCAAATTCAAAAGCTTTGCCAGCAACAGTATTACTGAACTTCTCCGAACTCAAACGCTTTGGTGTCTCTGTTTTACCAGAAGATGCACCAAGTCCATGTACACCTGTCACACAACCGCCAGTTAATCAACCACCCGACGACGACACCAGTCAAACTTAGTGAAATAATCGATAAACTGGTAAAAACCTGGAATAATAACAGGTAACAATCAGTGTAAAAAACTTACAAGGTAAAAAAGTAGAAAGTTTTCACCTTGGAGAATTGTTATTTGAAATTATTTATTTTAGTTTTTATTTTAATGAATCCATGCCATCCCTGAATTTGGCGATCGCCCGTCTCCTTAACACTGGCACTGACAACTTCGCCATTTGGGTGGTCAAAGCTCCCTATCCCAGTGGCTACGTTTTACGTGACTGTGTATGGCCTGATGAACTCAATCACGTCTGGCAAGAATGGCAGCAAATGTTTGCTGGTCATAGTCACTTAAATATTTCCCCAAACTCAACATCCCAAAAGTCCAACCCATTCCCCATAGATTTCATTTCACCCCCTTCAGGTCAACCCATTGGCCCCTACAGCAGTCGTCTGATGCAAAACTTGGGAATGAATTTATGGCGCTGGGTATTTGAGGGGCAAATTCTTGGTAGTCTAGAACGCAGTCGCGGTATTGCTATGGGTCTGGATACACGTTTGCGCTTCCGCCTAGAAATCCGTGACCCGGATTTGATTGCTCTGCCTTGGGAAATTATGCAGCGTGAACCTGGTCAATCAGCTATGTCTCTCTCCCAAGATTTGCTATTTAGTCGCACCAGCAGTGAAGTTGACCCCTTACCACATTTGCGAACTGACCAGGCTTTAAATATCCTGCTGGTTTTAGGTCATGATGACAAGCTGCAACTAGAACAAGAAGCTGCTATTTTACAGCAAACTCTTGCAGATACCATTGTGGGTGGTAATTCCCAAAAATGTGCACCTTGTATAGTGAATCAACTCCTACAACCAACTCCCCAGGAGTTGATTCAAGAATTAGAAACCAGAGCATACAATGTTTTGTTTTACGCTGGACATGGTTTGCCAGGGCCAGACGGGGGGTTACTGTTTTTGCGACCAGACATGCCCCTAAATGGGATAGAATTGGCGCAAGTATTGACCCGTACAGGTGTGAAATTAGCAGTTTTTAACGCCTGTTGGGGCGCACAACCAGCTGCTATCAATCATCAAGCTATCCCTACCAGCAGTTTAGCCGAAGTGTTGATTCGTCATGGTGTGCCTGCGGTTTTGGGGATGCGCGATGAAATCGCCGACCATGAAAGCCACAGTTTTATTCAAGCCTTTACCGAAGCTTTGCGATCGCACAAGCCAATTGATGAAGCCGTAGCCCAAGCTAGGCAAGAGTTGTTAACACTGTATAAATTTAATCAACCTGCTTGGACTTTGCCTGTTCTCTATCTGCATCCAGATTTCAATGGCGAACTGATTAAAAATCTGGATGAAGGTATTACCGAACTACCAGACACAGCCATTCCTGATATCGGTTCCCCGGTTCCTTCTGCTTCGTTGCGATCGCAAAGCCCAAAAGGTAAAATCTGGTCACTGCGTTATGGAGTCACCCGCATCGGCCGCACGAAAGACAATGATATTGTCATCCCCGAACCATCTGTATCCAAACGCCACGCCGAAATCTTTTGCCGCAATACTCTTACTGATGCTACATTGGTGCAAAGTTATTACTTGCAAGATTTTTCCACCTACGGGACAACCTGGTTTTTAGGCCCTAATGGTTGGCAACAAATCCTCCGAGAGGAAGTCCCATTGAAATCGGGAATGCAGTTAAAGTTTGGAAGTGCTAGAGCCGAAACCTGGGAGTTTATTATTGAAGACTGCTAGCAGAGCTATTTTAAAAATAAATTTGAGTCTTTAGCATCAATCTTTAAAATTTGTTTTTTTGTAGAAAAATCCAACTGCTTTTGCGGAAATCTCTTCTGAGGAGTTGTAGCTGTAAATACCACTAAGTAATATGTGAGGTAATGAAAAATGGCTAATAAAATTAACGGCTCAGATACTTTCTCTTCTTTGCCATATAATGTAAATTTAGAATTATTAGAAGCCTTACTCGAACCAGACGATGCTATCTATCCGTGCAATCCAGGTGATGAAGAGTCAGAAGCTTATTTTAACGAATTAGAACAACACTTTGGAATGCAAGATTTGCTTGAGGAAGAACTGACAAAGCGATCGCAAGATTTTTATAGCCATCTAGACACACTTTGGTCTGGCATCTCTCAAGCGTCAGACTCTGATCACAATCCTCAACAAGCATTAGTGCTGAATCTTCAACAAACATTATCTAGTACTTTTGCTGCCTGTGTCCCCCAAGCATTGCTCAACACCATCGCCACCAAAGCTGCTGAAATTCTTGCTGCTCAACAATCAATTAGTGAACAACTGGTTGAGTGTGTTCAGACAGTACTACCAAATTGGGGAACAGAGGATCTTTTAGTTTTGGCTCGTCCTTTTGCTTATGCTATGCGTTGCACCGAATCGCAAAATGCGGCATCTGCACTCAGTAATCTTCAAAATAGCGAGTGGACAGCTTTATCCGAAGTAGAGAAAGCAAAGGTCAGTTTAGCGATCGCTTCTTATGCTTTTAATCAACTCAACAAGTCTGAATATGAAGCATAAGTTGAATCAACTGTCTCTTTTTTCTACTTAAATTTTTGGTGCAGATAGATTTATCTGTTGATATTTATGCTGCAAGTTTAAGCATCCACTAATTTTTACTATTTGTCTATTATCTATAGTGAGCCTAAACTAACCTCACAATAAGCTGATTAAAACATTAGGTCATCTATCCCAAGATATAAATATTCAAAAGTAATTGGGCATTGATTATTAATTCTTCTGCCCCATCTCTTATTTTGGCCCAAGAAATCGGGTAGCAAAATTTTGCGATCGCGTCGGTGATAGCGCCCGGGCCTTGAGAATTGCTGCCATCAAAAAGGCGTAAGATAATACCCCAACAACCACCAACAGCAAGGCATTGATTGATCCTGTAGCATTCCACAAAGCATGGAGCGCCGCAGCACTAAGATAACCAATAGAGAGAATTTGCCAACTTCTACTGGGTTTGAGGACAGCCAACCCAATAAAATAACCCAGATAGCCACTATAAGCCATGTGTCCAGCTACAGAGCCTAAAATTCGCGGAATTAGCAGTTGCAAACCCGCCAGTTGACCAGCAGCGCCTGTACCCACCTGTTGCGTCACATTTTGAGTAATATCTGGCACATATTGTCCGAGAGTTTCCAAAAGAGTGAAGCCCACAGCAGAAGCTGTTCCCAGGAGAATACCATCTAGTGGTTCCCAGATGCCTATGCGTTCCCGCCAAGGTGAAGACAATATTCTCCCGATGGCAAAAGCCCCTAGTACAGGCAATGCCTTGAGTAATTCCTCCATCAAGCCAGCGCCAAAAAACATCCGCACCAGCAACTCTGTAAAGGTGGTAGATTCTTGCGATGAGGGCAAATTTCCAGGTAGGACGGTGCGAAATACGAAGATAAATAAATCCAACAGCGGACTTAGCAAAATCAGCATTGTACCTAGTGCCGCAGCCATTAGTACCCACCAAGGCTTCTGTTTACCGCAAAGTTGGTAAACAAAATAGTAGGCAGCGAAGGCGATGTAAGTAGCTACAATCACTTGATTAGCTTGGGGCTGACCGACTGTAGCAAACATTAACACTACAAAGATTACAGTCAGTACTCCCGGTATAAGGTAAGCTTTACGAGTTAAATCTTTACCAGTGGAAATAATCGGAAAAAGCTGGGTGAAGCTAACAGAATCTGGTTGCTTTAATTGGGTATGGCTGTGGTGATTTGTCGCTGAAGGTAATGGTGTAACTTGGTTAACTGTGGTGGCGGGGGTGAGTGAGGTAAACTCGTACTCAAAAACGTATTGCGGGCCATCAGCACCTAGAGAAATGCGATCGCCTGGGTGCAATTCTTGACATTCATACAAGCGTTGTCCATTCAAATAAGTGCCATTAGCACTATTTAAATCACAAAGCACCCAGCTGAATTTGCTATCTGGCGATAGAGAGAGGGGACGAACCACTGCATGACGACGAGATACCATTCGGTACATCATGGCATCCAACACAACTTGGCAGCTGGGGTCGCGTCCAATTACCATCTCTTTACTGGGGGGCAGGGAATAGCGGGATTCTGATCCAAAAGCTGCCCCATTACCAGACACTAGCCGCAGAAATGCATTATGTCTTGCGTGTTTGCCTGTCATGGATAAGAAGTGCGTTTTTAAACTAATTATTATTCAACATAATTTTGCAGCAGGACTAACCTTAGCCACATTAACAGCAGCATTGCTAAATCCACTATAGCTTCACTTCCTGCTAAGAAATTTAAATTTATAGAAGCAAAATTTCAAATTGTTTTACTTAACGTAAATAAGTATTCCATTTACTCTTGAGTTTATCCTGAAACTGGCTTGTTAGGCGGATAAATCAGATTGTATCGGCTGTGTACTCAAGACATCCTAACTGCAAAACCCACGGCAATTTATTAAAGAATAGTATTTTTTATTGCATTTTGTTCTATTCCAAAAATATATAATTTTCAGTGGTCTTTTATGAGTTAGTACCGCAAGGCAAAAGTCAATGAAGAGGAAAAGGGGCAGTTATTGCTGTTCTTGCTGGGGGAAAACCCCCTAACCCGCAACTCGTCGCTCTAAGGGGGAAAATTCAAAGTGTCTGACGCTACGTGCTTGGTTGTTGGGCAAAGCCCGAAGGGCGAAGTGGCTCCTCGTTAAAGGAAGAGAGAAATAGAAGTGAGGTTTTCTAGATGACCTGAATTGTCAGGCAAGTTAACAAACTTTAATGCACCCTACACATTTGTTGTGTTAATGACTATTGACTAATTAAAGCAGATGGAATTCTGCGATCGCTCTTTTAAAATTTTGATTTTCATGTCCTGGGCGGCTGAGTTTAATCAAGGCAAAACGCTGTAAGGGCGTTAAACCTGCCCAATGTTGCGGTGTCAAGGTTACACCTATTTCTTGAGCTTTTTCCTGGAGGCTAGGTGGTACAGTGGCATCTAGCCATGCGGGATGAGGCTCGATGGGCAATTTTGTAGGTGGTATACCCGTGCGTTGTAAAATTAATTGCTGGATATGCTGGCGGTAAGACTGAATTTCTATTTCTGTAGTGCAAGGTAATTCGACTAAAGCTTGACGCTCGGCTGTAGTCATTTGATTCCAATCAGACAATTTTAGCTTGATGCCACAAGTATCTAATTTGCAACGCACCTGCATGGGGATGCAGCGTAGAGAATCAACAAAGTCTGCTTCAAATTCAAAGAAATCTGTCATAAGAAAGTATTCAAAATTAAAGATTTTTAACCATCAATGGACGGTGCATTACGCAACGCTTTCACACCCTACATATACCTAGATTTTTTCTTTTCATAAATAAAATCGAATTGCTATATATTGGGGAGCATCCCGTCAGGTGCAAAAACTTTGTGTTTGCCCTCATCTCCTAACCCCGAATCCCATTGGAATTTGGGGAACTAGAATTATCTCTCCCCTCTCCCAAAAATGGGAGAGGGGCTGGGGGTGAGGGAAAAGATTTAAGCCAAAATTGGGATGCTCCCATATATTGTCTGCTAAAAGTTGAGACTAATTTAATAAGTAAGTGGGTCAAATTAAATATAAAACCTCACCCTCAATCCCTCTCCTTAGTATTGTCGGGGGAAGCCGGAGGCAGGGTGAGGTTTTTTCTTATTTTTAACTGGCATTTTTGGAATTACTGAGACGAATTATCAAATAACTAATTGACAGGGCGAGAATAGCAATTCCTAAACCAATTATATCAAGACCTCCAACTTTTTCTAAGTCAAGAATAATAATTTTTCTGGCAACAGCAATTAAAGATGTGACAATAACTAATTCAACTTGAAAAACGTGTTTTCGTAAATATGCTGTGATATTTTCTAAAATTTCTAAAGCAATTAAAACATTTAAAAATAGCCCAAAAATTTTATACAATGTTGTGTAAAACTTTGCATAAGGCGCTGTAAATAACTCTTTAAAAATAAATACCCCCAAATCCGCGATCGCTACCAAAATTACGATCACCATAAAAATAGATAGAACCTTAGAAACTAGCACCTCTATGTTTTCAATGATGTGCATGAAGTTCTCATCTTTGGTAGCCCCTACAATTTTCCTCAGTAACTTTTTCATCTGCTGCACCCGATTTTTAAATAAAAGAAAATCCCATAGATAAATCTAGAGGATTAAAATAAGATGATTTGTAATAATGTAGGTAGGCGTAATTAAGCATAACATCAAACCTCACCCTCAATCCCTCTCCAAATCATCGGAGAGGGAAGCCGGAGGCAGGGTGAGGTTTTATATTTAATTTGACCCACTTACTATCTGATGTTGATTCTT
The DNA here is from genome assembly GCF_036916975.1 of Nostoc sp. GTDB lineage: Bacteria > Cyanobacteriota > Cyanobacteriia > Cyanobacteriales > Nostocaceae > Nostoc. Next base: position 71,765 of record NZ_JBALFF010000014.1, on the reverse strand, counting down.
TCCCATAACTTAACTCGAAACTAGTAAAACCTCTGCTTACTAGAAATTTAGCCTCTTTAGATATGGTAATTGGTATGGGTTAATAGTAGAGAGCCATAAAAAATTATAATCACTATTGGCTATTAATTATTGACTAAATTACCTATTGGTGATTAGGTTTTAAGCCCAATTTTTTGATAACCTTTATTTTTGGCTGTTTCTACAGGGATTGGTATCATCTGCACAGCACAGGCTTTTAATTCTGGTTGGAGCGAATCGGGGCAAGATTCTGGATGGGTGAGGGCGTTGGCTTCAGCATTATCTGCCCACAGTGAACCCCAGTGCATGGGGACAAAAACTGTACCAGGCGCGATCGCTTTTGTGACTTTAGCAGGAAACTTCGCTTTACCGCGACGCGATCGCACTTCCACACACTGATTATCTACAATACCTAATTTAGCAGCATCACGGGGATGAATTTCGATAAACGGTTCGGGATGCATTTTACAAATTTTTTCAATTCGCCCGGTACGCGTCTGGGTATGCCAGTGTCCGTAAAGTCGTCCGTTAGTTAGCACAAAAGGATAATCTGGGTCTGGTGGTTCTGCCAATCCCTTTGAGTAATATGCCCCAAATCGGGCGCGTCCATCGGGGGTGTGGAAGCGTAAATCAGTGTAAAGGCGTTTGGAGTTTGGAGTTAGAAGTGAGGAGTTAGGAGTTAGAAGTGAGGAGTTAGGAGTTAGAAGTGAGGAGTTAGGAGTTGAAGATTCTAATTCATAACTCCTAACTCTTAACTCATCACTTTTTTCTGGGTGAGGCCATTGAGTCGGGCCTTCTGATTGTAGTTGCGCGTGAGTGATACCCGTCATATCGCAGGGGCGAGTTTTAGTTAGTTTGACAAACTCAGCATAAACTTCAGCAGAGTTAGCAAAGGCAAACTCTTTCTCAAAACCTAATCTCCGTCCTACTTCGGCGAAAATTTCCCAATCGGCTTTCGCTTCTCTTGGCGGTTGGCGAAATTGTGAACATAAAGTTATCACCCGTTCGGAGTTTGTCATCACACCAGTTTTTTCACCCCACTGGGCTGCGGGTAGCAGAACATGAGCATAAGCAGAGGTTTCTGTGGGATAATATGCGTCTTGGTAGATAGTGAAAGGCGATCGCAATAATGCCTTCTTCGTCCGCTCCAAATCTGGCATACTCACAGCTGGGTTGGTAGCCGCAATCCACAGTAACTCTACAGCGCCATCTTCCAAACCAGTAATCATATCCCAAGCAGTCAAACCGGGATTTGGCGAAATCTGTCCTGGCTGAAATCCCCAAAACTCTTCAACTTCTGCTCGGTGCTGAGGATTTTTCACCGTCCGATAACCCGGTAATAAATGGGACAAACCTCCGGCTTCTCGTCCTCCCATTGCGTTTGGTTGACCGGTGAGGGAAAAAGGGCCAGCCCCAGGTTTGCCAATCTGTCCAGTCATCAGGTGCAGGTTAATGATAGTTCTTACCTTAGCCGTCCCTTCTGAGGATTGATTTACACCCATTGACCACAAAGACAATACTCGCTCTGATTTACCCCAATAGCGAGCTGCTGTTTCTAAATCTTCAATGCTGATTCCACATTGACGAGCTACTATTTCTGGGGGATAGTGGCGAATTACTTCAGCATAAGCCGGAAAGTTACTGGTACACTCGTCCATGAACATCGGATCAATATAGTTCCAGCGCATCAACAAGTGAGCGATGCCGTTTAACAAGTCGATATCTGTACCGGGACGAATCGCTAAATGTAAATCAGCTGCTTCTGCGGTTGGCGTGCGCCGGGGATCAACCACAATCATTTTGACTTTGCGGTTCTTTTTGTGATACTTTTCCAGCCGATTGAAAACGATGGGGTGACATTCGGCTGTATTAGTACCAATTAAAAATGCACAGTCAGTTAACTCCAAGTCATCGTAACAACAGGGCGGCCCATCTGAGCCAAAGCTTTGAATGTAGCCAGCCACTGCACTAGACATACATAAGCGAGAGTTGGCATCAAAATTATTACTACCCAGACAGCCTTTCATCAGTTTTTGGGCGATGTAATAATCTTCAGTTTGAAACTGGCCAGAACCATACATACATAAGGCTTCTGTCCCTTGGGCGGAGCGTACTGTTTGAATGCGCTGCGTGATAATATTAAAAGCTTCATCCCAACTAACGCGGTGAAACTCTTGATCTAAAGAGTCTCGCACCATTGGGTAATGTAATCTATTTTTATCTAAAGATTCTGCGATCGTTGCGCCTTTGACACAAACCATTCCTTGACTAGATGGATGGGCTTTATCACCGCGCACCCGCCAAGTTGGATTTCCTTGACTATCTCGATTAGTTGCTTTGCCAAGTTGGGCTGGGGGTGAAACTTCTAAACCACAGCCGACACCACAGTAAGGACAAAGGGTTTTGGTAAATTCACTCATGGCAGTTGTACCATTTTGTTATTTTGATTGTGCAACCTCAGATTTAGCAACTGTTTGAGGGTTTGTAGTAATCACTGAGAGGCTCATATCCCCGACTTCTTCAAGAAGTCGGGGATCTTTTTGTTTAAGTAAGTGGGCGCAAATAATCATCACAAGCTCGTAGTTGCGCTTTAGCGCATCTTTATCCGGATGCGCTAAAGCGCAACTACGAGCCAAATACAGAGATTTTACTTTTCGTTACATAGTTTGGTTTTATTTTGTCTACCTACTTACTGCAAAGATTGCTATAGTGAGTTTCCGATTTCATCGTTGAGTTAATTATTCTTCAGTTAACAAAATAGGTGCTGGGGTTTCTGATGCTTGATTTTCATAAGCGGCGGCAAAGGAACCTTTTGGTTCTTTGAGGAAGAAGGCGCACATGAAAGCACAGACTAAAGCAGCTATTCCCATTGTGGAAAACAGTGTTGGAGCGTCGGTTAAGCTAAAAATTGTTAGGTAAACTACGCCGCCAAAATTACCGTAAGCTCCCACATTACCAGCAATTTGTCCCGTGGCTTCTTTTTTAATTAGAGGTACGATGCTGTAGGTTGCACCGCAGCCAGCTTGGGCAAAGTAGGCAGCCAACATTGTAACTGCGATCGCTAGCGGAATTGGCCAGCTACTATTAATAAAATGTGCAATCAAATAACTAACACCAATGCCGGCACTGATAATTGTCATTGTCCATTTACGTGAGCTAAATTTATCAGAAATTAAGCCACCACTGGGACGAGAAAACAAATTTAAGAATGGATAGCTAGCAGCAATCATCCCAGCTATAACATGCTCTAAAGCAAAAGTTTTTTCAAAGAATGCCGGCAGCATCGAAACAACTGCTAATTCGCTGCCAAAGCTAGTTATGTAAGTGAATTCGAGTAAAGCTACTTGACCAAATTGAAAGCGTTCAGATGGAGCGTAAGTTTTTTTACCAGTTAGAATTTCTCGGTTTACCTGCCAAGCTTTATAACTTTGGAAAGCAAATAATCCTGCTAATACGAACCAAGTCAGATACATTTGGCTCAAAGTCAAAAAGTGAATCTTCTTTTGTTCTAAGCGCCAAGCTAATAAACCTAGAGCGAAAATCAAACCAAAATTCGAGACTATCATCGCCCAGAAGCTTTTAATACTGGTGACTTCTAGAGAACCATTTTTCTTAGGTTTCTTGTAAACTTTGCCTGGGGGCGTATCTTGGACGTTGTTGTAATAAATTACGCCGTAAATAGCTGTAATAATCCCTGTAAGTGCGATCGCAAATCGCCAGTTAGAAGCACCACCAGCCAAAAAGCTAGTACCAACTGCAATCATCGGTAAGGCAAACTCTGCGCCAAAAGCCCCAAAGTTACCCCAACCGCCATAAATACCTTGAGCAATTCCCATCTCCTTGGGCTGAAACCATTCCGCCACCATGCGGATACCCACAACAAACCCAGATCCGACAATTCCCATCAGCAAACGACTGATGACTAGTTGATTAAAATCTTGCGCTAGCGCCGTCGCTAAACAAGGAACTACCGCAAACATCAGCAGCATTGAGTAGGTGATTCTGGGGCCAAAACGATCCAGAAGCATCCCAATAATTAACCGGGCGGGAATTGTCAGAGCAAGGTTACAGATGCCTAAAGTTTTAATTTGCTCTGGTGCTAAATGTAGTTCTCTGCCAATGGTTGTAGCAAAGGGTGCAAAGTTAAACCAACAAACAAAGGTGAGAAAAAAGGCAAACCAAGTCTGATGTAAGATGCGGTAGCGATCGCTAAATGAAAATAAGTTTTTAAGCATTCTAACCTTTCTAATTGAATAAAATACGGAGAAGAGGTACAGCAAGATGAGGCTTTGAACTCGAAAGTTGAGCCTTTAAGATTGAAGTATGAGTTTTGCCCAGTTTAGTTACTAACTAGTAGGGCTTCTTGCTTGAGTTTTGCCCCAAAATGTTTAATGAGCAAATCTTGTAATACTGGCTGCAAGTCTTCGCATGGTATGCCTTTAGTGACGCAAGTTCCTAAATGAGCGTCTTTGCCAACTTTGCCACCCATATATATGTCAACGCCTTCTAAGGTTTTGCCATTTTTGCGAGTTTTGGTTCCCATCAAGCCAATGTCTGCAACTTGAGGCTGTCCGCAAGAGTTGGGGCAACCTGTCCAGTGAATTCGGACTGGATTGGTGAAGGTTAAATCTTCTTCTAAGGCTTTTATCATTGCCAGGGCGCGGTTTTTGGTTTCGATGAGGGCAAAGTTGCAAAATTGTGCGCCTGTGCAGGATACTAGCGATCGCGTCAGCAAACCTGGATCAATAGAAAACCTTTCTAGCAATGGATATGTTAAAAATGTTGCTAAACGCGAGTCAGAAATGTTGGGGATAACGATGTTTTGCTCAACTGTGAAACGGATTTCGCCACTGCCATAAACTTCAGCTAGACAGGCAATTTCAAACATATCTTCGGCATACAGCCGACCGACGGGAATATTTAAGCCTACGTAATTTAATCCTGGCTGTTTTTGTTTATATACCCCGATGTGGTCGCGTTTTTCCCAGTCGATTTCGTCTTTTGCTGCTGCGGGTAATAATGATTTACCCAAACGGCTTTCTACTTCTGCTCGAAACTTTTCTACACCCCATTCATCAATTAGCCACATCAAGCGGGATTTTTGCCGATTAGCACGCGGGCCATGATCACGAAAGACTTCCAAAACCGCTCTACATACAGCTACCACATCTTCAGGAAGTACCCAAGCATTCAGAGGAATCGCCGCTTCACAACGTTTAGCTGAGAAAAAGCCACCGACTAGGATGTTGAAGCCGAAAATTTTAGAGGGGAAATTTTGCTCCTCTGCTCCCCTGCTCCCCTGCTCCCCTGCTTCGTTAAATGCTGGAACAAAAGCTAAATCGTTAATTTCAGCATGAACTGAATTGTCTCTTCCACCTGCGATCGCAATATTAAACTTCCGTGGTAAATTGCTAAACTCTGGGTTCCCTTCGCCTTTGTTGGTGAGCATATCTTGAATTTGCTGTACCAACTCTCGTGTGTCATACAACTCATCTGCATCCAACCCCGCCACCGGATCGCCTGTGATATTGCGAACGTTATCCATCCCTGACTGGATAGTGGTTAAACCAACTGCGTGAAATCTATTAAAGATATCTGGTAAATCTTCAATTCTAATCCCCCGTAATTGGATATTCTGCCTCGTAGTAATATCAGCGCAACCATCATCTCCGTAACGCTGTACCACTTGGGCTAAAACCCGCATTTGACTGCTGCTGAGAATACCGTTAGGCATCCGCAACCGCATCATAAACTTACCTGGGGTAACTGGGCGAAAAAACACACCCACCCATTTAAGTCGATGATCGCGATCGGTTTCGTCCATCGCTTCCCACCCCAAGGCAGCAAATTTCTCTATCTCATCCTTGATAGCCAGTCCATCTTTTTGAGCCTTGAATTTCTCGAATTTGTTGAGGCTAGTAGTGGTAGTTGCTGTGTCTGTCATCAGGCTGACTCTCGTTTAAATTACTGAATATGTTGATAATTGCCTAATATCAATCAACCCGTAGTTCCATCAGGTGTTGTATCTACAAGGGTTAGGGAATAAAAACTTAATATTTGCTTACGGTTGATTATTTTTACTTGAGAGCATTGAAACCGAAACTCCAAATCCGTAATTAGTTAAGGAAAACTTGTTGCCATTTACATCTTGAAAATTTGTCAAGCACGTTTAGATAATGTTCATGTAACAATTTCGATACTTATAACTTAAAGCCAGATTTCTGTTAAAATCGTATAAATGGCTACGGTTTTTTGGTAATATTGCTTAAAACGGATAAAGAATATGCATTTTTTGCATAAAAGGCAGCCAATGTCCCACGCAAACTCCTCAACGATCGGTATTTGAAATGCTCGAAGGGATTTTAGATTGCCATAAATCAATTCTGAATCCAAAATTGAGCGGCAGATGTTAGCTAAAACTTAGATAAGGTTTATCTAAGTTGAGAACCGTAGTTTTCACCCTCTCCTTAAAGCCCTCTCCCAAATGCTTGAGAGGGAGTTTGAAATTCTGGCTTTTCTTGGACTATATCAGGACTTACGCAAAAACTCTCTCAAACTCTTATTCCTCTGTGTCGCGCCAGTTGCTTCTCCCAAGGGGAGACGCTGCGCGAACAAGTCGGGGAACCCGCCCAACGCACTGGCTTCTCTGCGCCTCTGCGGTTCGTTTTTTGGTCATTTTGCGTAAGTCCTATATATATAAAGGATAGGTTGGGGGATGAGGGCAAATCCTTTTGAAAACAGTTGAACTACAGGTTTCAAGATAGACGTGGTTTATTATTTCAGCAGCTATGAAACGTCGTGATTTTATTAATTGGGTAGGTTTGAGTGGGATAGCGAGTTCTCTACCTGTAGCGATCGCAGCTTGTTCTTCTCAAACAACTCCAGTATCTAAGAATTGGGAAACAATAGGTACATCGGCAGAATTAGATAAAACTGGTCAATTGCTGGCGAAAAACTCACCTGCTGGGCCTGTGTTGGTAGTCGGTACATCTAAAGGCGCAAATCTGACAGCTGTTAACCCTACCTGTACTCACGCAGGTTGCACAGTGGGATGGAAAGCTGAGACAAAAAAATTCGTCTGTCCTTGTCATAATTCAGAATTTGGCATTGACGGTAAAGTGCAAAAAGGCCCAGCCACAGAAGCGCTTAAAACTTATGCCGTCAAAATTGAGGGTAATTCAGTTGTAGTCAAGTCAAGCTAAAATAATTCGTAATTCGTAATAGAGCCTCCGGCACGCTGCGCGGTTTTGATGCCCAAAGGGCTGTACGTAATTCGTAATTCGTAGTATGCACTTTAGTGCTTAAATCAGAACTAAAATCCTCACTACGATCTGATAACATTGGTGTAATAATGTACTAAAAAGTAGAGTAATACCAATTCCCTAAAATCCTGATACATATTATAGATTTATATCTATCGTAAGGGCATGGCAAAGACAAGCCCCTACCAGTGTATTTGTATTATTATTAAAGTGAAATAGAACAAGGGCAAAGGAAAACAGGGGAGTATCCCGTCAGGTGCAAAAACCTTGATAGCCCTCATCCCCTAACCCCGAATCCCATCCTTTGAGATTCGGAGAACTAGAATTATCTCTCCCCTCTCCCATTTTTGGGAGAGGGGCTGGGGGTGAGGGAAAACAGCGATTTATTTACGATTTTGTGCTTTCGTTGTATTCATATAATTCACAATTCAGGGTATGGTGAGTAATATCAACCAGCTTTTAGTGGAAGCCCAAAAAGCATACGATGCAGGTGATTGGTCATCACTAATTCAAGATTTACAACAATTAATCTTAGAAACAGATTCGGAACATCCAGAGATAATTAAAAATCGAGAATATCTGCTGAAATTAACACTTTCAATGTTAGAGATGGGAGATTTTCAGCAACGCTGGGAAATCACCAAGGTGTTTACTCGCTTGGGAAATATTGCCATATTTCCACTGATTGAGATATTAGAAGACGAAGATGCAGAGGAAGAATTACGCTGGTATGCAGCACGAACTTTAGGCGAATTTCAGCACCCAGAAGCGATCGCACCCTTAGTTGAATTGTTGAAAACCGATGAGGATGAAGAACTCAAAGCGATCGCAGTTACAGCACTGGGGCAAATGGGTACTGTTGCGATTACTTCACTAACTGAACTTTTAGCAGATGAAGATACACGGCTTTTAGCCGTGCGATCGCTTGACTATATTCGGCAACCAGAAACCATCACACCGCTATTGAGTGTAGTGCAAGATCCACAAGCAGCAATCCGCACGGCTGCAATTGAAGCCCTCAGCAGTTTTCATGACGAACGTGTACCAGCAGTATTGTTAAATGCTTTAAATGATATCGCCGCCACCGTTAGGCGTGCAGCAGTGCTTGGTTTAGGTTTTCGCCCCGACTTACGCGAAGCCTTAGATTTGGTAACGAGACTGCAACCCAAGCTTTACGACTTTAATCTTGATGTTTGTTGTGCAGCCGTAGTTTCCCTTTCTCGGATGGGTTGCGATCGGGCAGCCCAACAATTATTTAAGCTGCTAATATCACCCCATACACCACTACCACTGCAATTAGAAAGCATCCGCGCTTTGGTTTGGGTGGCGACACCATCCAGTTTGGAATATTTGCAAATGGTATTTAATCAAAGCACTTCAGAGACACTTTGGCAAGAAATTGTTACAGTTTTGGGGCGAGTGCAAAAGCCGCAAACTACACAAGCCACAGAAATATTATTGCAAATACTGCGATGCCTTTCCTGCGGAACGCTACGCGAACGCCGAGCTTCTCTACGAGAGGCAACGCCAACGCTCACGCAACATCCAGCCAGAGAAATTACCAGTGTCAATTGTGCGATCGCTTTATCTTTAGGGCAGTTAGGCAAAATGCAAGCTATTGAACCATTGATTTCGCTGCTAGCTGACAAAAATGCATCGGTGAGACTACATGCGATCGCGGCACTAAAAAATTTGGATAGGGAAGCCGCACATCAACAATTGCAGCAATTAGCAAATAACCCCGAACTTACATCAGATTTGCAACAAGGAATAGCGATCGCTTTGGCTGAGTGGTAAATTTTCTTAAAATAGCGCGATTATAGGCTTGTAACAAACCCTACCAAATTGCGATTAAAAATCCCTTAACTTAATGAAACCGATAAATGTAATTCAGGCTACATAAAAATGCGCCTAGAACAGTTACAGGCTTTTCTAACGATCGCACAAACCGGCAGCTTTCAACAAGCAGCGCGAACATCTGGTGTTACCCAATCGACGATTAGTCGCCAAATCCAAGCATTAGAAGCAGATTTGGGTATAGAACTGTTTCACAGAACTAGTCAGGCAAAATTGACACTGGGAGGTGAATGTTTACTACCCCGCGCCCGCAAAATTTGCCAAGAATGGCAGACAGCTACAGAAGAATTAGCTAATTTAATCGTCGGTAAGCAGCCAGAACTTTGCATTGCCGGGATTCACTCAATATGCGGATCTTACTTACCTCCAGTGTTACAAAAATTTTGTCATGATTATCCAGATGTGCAATTGCGGGTGACTTCATTGGGAAGCGATCGCGCCCTGAAAGTCCTCAAAGATGGATTAGTAGATTTAGCAATTGTGATGAATAATCGCTTTTTAACCACAGGTAGAGAAATGGTGGTAGAAGTACTTTATGATGAACCGATAGAAGTTTTAACCGCAGCCAATCATCCCCTAGCCGAATATGAATTCATCCCTTGGTCGGAGCTAATTCGTTATCCTCAAGTGGTTTTTAAAGATGGTTATGGGATGCAACGCTTAATACAAGATAAATTTGAGCAAATGGAAGCCACACTCCAAGCGGCTTTAGAGGTAAATACCCTAGATGCCTTCCGGGGAGTAGTGCGCCAAGGAGAACTGATCGCTTTGCTACCTCAATCAGCATTATTAGAAGCACGTCTTGACCCTACCCTAGCGATTCGTTCCTTAGTCAGCAATAGTACTAGTGGTTTAGCAGATGGTTGCAGTTTGACTCGTCGGGTAGTAATGGTAACAACTCAAGACCGGCTGCAAATTCCCCCCATCAAACACTTTTGGCAACTCGTGCGCGAAAATATCCCACTGCAAATTCAGGACTTAGGCAACTGGCACAACAGGATTTATGCAACTGGAACAATTGAGGGCGCGATGCAACCGCGCAAAGTGCCTAACAACTAAATGACGAACATTAGTAAGCTGTTCCACAAATAAACTTGCATATATTGGGCGGGCTTTCCTGCCCACCCCACAACAGCACTCTTCTCTACGAGACGCTCCGCGAACGTCACAAAACGTAATTACGAATTACGTACAGCCCTTTGGGCATCAAAACCGCGCAGCGTGCCGGAGGCTCTATTACGAATTACGAATTATTTTAATTGCTCTGTACCTTTTTATTTCTGGTCATTACTGCTGCTAGTACAGCGGTATCATGCTTTTGATTCATCTAATACTACGATAATTCGATAGATTTATAGTACAATATTTGCATTTATTTGTACTATAAACCTTCTGCTCATAAAGGAGGCAGGTCTGTTGAACAGAAAACGGAATCTATCATTTATTCAAAAAGTCAAGCAAAAACTTGTTTCACCAACTGCTTGGTTAGCGCTAGTTGTGTTTAGCATCTTGCTGGTTACTGGCACAACGATCGCCAGCAGTTTAGCCCAGAATCCTGCTCCCTTGGCAGGTAATGCAAGTACGCAAGCTTACGCTGGATTTAAAGGCAAAATTGGCAGAACTTTGGCAGAATCAACACCCTCGTGGACTCCACAGCCCCCATCAGTTTTAGCCGACAAATCTCTCACTTCATCCTCCACCACCACAGCACCAAAACAGTCCCCCAACATTCTTGTTTTCCTAATTGACGATCTGGGCTTTTCGGATTTAGGCCCCTACGGTTCAGAAATCAGTACACCAAATATTGATAGATTGGCAGCTAACGGACTACGATTTAGCAACTTCACAACGCATCAGCTTTGTTCTCCCACACGAGCATCTTTATTGACGGGATTAAATGCCCATTCTGCGGGTGTCGGTTGGGTTGCTGAGGGAAACCCTGGTTTTCCCGGTTATGCGGGTGAAATTCAGAGCAATGTCGTAACTCTGGCAGAAATTTTCCGTAGCAATGGCTATTCTACCCTGCTGACCGGTAAGTGGCATTTGACTCAGACTTACGATCGCACCGCCACCGCTTCATTAAATTCCTGGCCGTTACAACGCGGGTTTGAACATTTCTTTGGTTTCTTAGATGGATTGGAACATCCCCAGAAACCCCATATTCTCTACGAAGACAATACACCTATTTCAGTTGATCGCTATCCTGAGAATTTCCTCACTACTGATTACTGGACAGAAAAAGCGATCGCATTGCTCAAAGAAGCAAAAACTAAGTCTCCAAACAAGCCATTTTTCTTGTATTTTGCCAACAATGCTGTTCATTCACCGTTTAATATTCATCCAGCAGACCTTGCCAAATACCAAGGCAAGTATGATGCAGGCTGGGATGTGCTACGCCAGGAACGCTACCAGAAGCAACTTGCATCAAAGCTAATTCCTGCCGACACTCAACTACCACCGCAAAATCCAGGGGTTAAAGCTTGGGCTACACTATCGGCTGAAGATAAAAAGCTATTTGCTCGTTATCAGGAAGCCTATGCAGCCTTCGTTGATAACTTGGATCAAAACTTTGGCAAACTCTATCAATATCTAGAGTCCACTGGGCAACTCAAGAACACAATTATCATTGTTGCTTCAGATAATGGGGGTTCTGGAGAAGGCGGGACAGATGGGACGACGAATGTAGCTCGACATTACTCTGGTTTACCAGACGATAAAGCCCTGGATATCAGTCGGTTCAAGTTGATAGGTAGTCCTCAGACTGCGCCTCACTATCCTATTGGCTGGGCAACCGTTTCTAATACACCCCTGAAGCGGTACAAGTTCTTTACCCTTGGGGGCGGTAGACGGAATCCCTTGATTGTTTCCTATCCAGCAAAAATCAAAGATTTAGGTGCTACCAGGACACAATTTACGCACATCACAGACATTACACCTACCCTTCTAGAATTGACAGGCATCAAGCATCCCGACAGGTTTAATGGCAAACCGACAAAACCTCTAGAAGGTACCAGCTTTGCCTATCTCTTGAATGATGCCAATACGCCCTCTCAAAGAACTGAACAATATTATGAGAATGCAGGCAATAGAGGGTATTACAAAGATGGTTGGTATGCTGTCACCGAACATGAGACGGGGAAACCATTTAGTGACTCCGAGTGGCAGTTGTACAACCTTAACAAAGATTACTCCGAAAGCAACAATGTGGCGAACCACTATCCAGAGAAAGTCAAAGAACTCGCAGCAGCCTTTGATGCTGCGGCATTCAAGTATCAAGTTTATCCCCTGTTAGAATCCCCACAACATGGAGGAGTGCCACCTTATATCAAGGATAAAGTGAAATCGAAGACATTCCATGCAGGTGACTTGGTACTGGAACCGGACATTTTGCCCTTGGTGAGCGATCGCGATTATACCATCCAGGTAAAGGCTCAGTATAAAGCAGGCGATCGCGGCGTGATTCTTGCCCACGGTGGACAGGAAGTTGGTTATATCTTCTATATTGAGGATGGCAAGCTGTTCTACGAACACAATAACTATGGTCAGTCGATTAAATTTCCCGCAGTCTTGCTACAGCCAGGTCAACTTAACATCGATTTGAATTACGATGCACTGGGCAAGCGCCAAGGGTCTGGAACACTCTTTGTCAACGGGCAGCAAGTCGCGGCAGGTAAGCTGGGGCTAACGTTTAGTAGCTTTCCCTATGAAGGATTGGACATCGGTAAAGATGCCCGTAGCCCCGTCTCATGGGATCTCTACAAAAAATATGGGGTCTTTAAATACACTGGTGCGATCGAACAAGTCAAATACGTACCGGGTTCACCCGCACCTGATGCCAAATAGTAGTAGAAAATAGGGAAGAGATAAGTAATCGGACAAAATTAATTACACAAAAATTTGGACTTAAATCCTTGACTGGCAAAGGATTGATAAATAACTAATATGTAATTAATTTTGTCCAGGTACTTATTTTTATTGGGCTATAGAGAACAAAACCTTTAACAAAAACAAGGCACACAAAGATTTGTACGCCCTATTACGGCTACAGTATCGGAGTGTGCCTTCTGCTTTGTTACGCTCATTCCCAGGAATAAACCTGAAGTTCAGACTGTATTGCAGCGAAGTCAGAACCGCTATAGTCATTTTCGGTTATTCACAAAGGACAGTGGACAAATGACAGTGGACAAAGGACAAAGGACAATGGACAAATGACAGTAGACAATTAGACTTTGGACAAATGAGCAATGCATTTCGGGAATTACTGCAAAAAGTAGGTAGCGGAAATCACACAAGCGAGAATTTAACTCGCGCCCAAGCAGCCACCGCCACTAAAATGATGCTGCTGGGTGAAGCTACACCAGCCCAAATCGGAGCGTTTTTGATTGCTCATCGAATCAAACGTCCTACAGGGGAAGAGTTAGCGGGAATGTTGGATGCTTATGATGAACTGGGACCAAAACTGCAACCAATCGTTTCTGGGCGACCAGCGATCGCTCTTGGTATCCCTTATGATGGCAGAACGCGCACAGCACCAATTAGTCCGGTGACAGCTTTACTACTCGCCACAGTTGGACAGCCAGTGGTAATGCATGGTGGCGATCGCCTCCCAACTAAATACGGCTTACCTCTAATAGATATTTGGCAGGGTTTAGGAGTCGATTGGACTGTTTTACCACTAGCAAAAACTCAGCAAGTGTTTGAGCAAACGGGAATCGGCTTTATTTATTTACCTCAGCATTTTCCCTTAACTACAAGTATTTGGGAGTACCGCGACCAACTTGGCAAGCGTCCGCCATTGGCCACAATGGAGCTAATCTGGTGTCCTTATGCTGGGGATGCTCACGTAATTGCTGGGTTTGTGCATCCGCCGACAGAAGGAATGTTTCAGATAGCTTTGGGGCTGCGGGGAGTAACAAAATTTACATTCGTAAAAGGATTAGAAGGTAGTTGTGATTTACCGCGCGATCGCACTGCAATTATCAGCTTGTCTTCATCCGTAGCATCCCAAGAGGTAGAACGACTGCACCTCGTACCGCGTGATTACGGCTTTACTACCAAGAACGTACCCCTTGGAACAACTGAAGAACTAGTGGCGGATATGCAGAAGGTTTTGGCAGGTGAACCAGGTGAACTAATGCAAACAGCCTTGTGGAATGGCGGATTTTACCTATGGCGGAGTGGTATTTGTCCAAATATGCCAGAGGGTTTAGCTAAGGCAGAAGAATTATTAACCAATGGTGCAGTAGCAGCTAAACTCCAAGAACTCAATCAGGTAGTAAATTCACTTGAAATTTAACTCTAATCAGTTTAGTTAAATTTTCGTTACACACTTATAAATTTTCCCGCCGATTTACTTACTTTTCATTGGAATTGCTATTCTAAACTCCGTTCCGATACCTTCTTGAGAATTCACTTCTAATGTGCCATTGTGTTTTTTTACCACAATTTCATGCGCTATTGACAAGCCAAGCCCAGTGCCTTTGCCAATAGTTTTTGTAGTAAATAAAGGCTCAAACAACCGTCGTTTGAGGCGATCAGGAATACCAATTCCATTGTCAGTAATCCTAATTACAACCCAATCTTTAGAATTTATTTCTGTTGCAATTTTAATTTGAGGAATTTGATTGCTGATTTTGCCTTCTGTTATGGCTTCATCAAGGGCATCAATTGCGTTTGCCAAAATGTTCATAAATACTTGATTCAGATGACCTAGATAACAGTTTACTTCTGGCAATACTCCATAAGTCTTAATAACTTCAATAGTGGGACGATCCCCATTACCCTTGAGGCGGTGTTGCAAAATCAACAACGTACTGTCAATTCCATCGTGAATATCTACTGCCTTGTCTTCGGCTTCATTCAATCGTGAGAAATTGCGAAGCGATCGCACAATCTCAAGAATGCGATCAGTTCCGAGCTTCATGGAGTCGAGAACTTTGGGTAAATCTTCTTGCATAAACTCCAAGTCGATTTCGTTCACCCTTGCTTTAATTTGAGATCCTGAGTCAGGATGGTAATTTTGGTAAAGCTGCACAAGTTCCAGCAAATTTTGGCTATTTTCTTGCACATAGTGCAAATTGCCATAAATAAAGTTGACTGGATTATTGATCTCATGAGCAACTCCGGCGATAAGTTGACCTAGACTTGACATTTTCTCAGTTTGAATGAGTTGAAGTTGGGATTGCTGAAGCTGCTTCAAAGCCAAGGAAAGCTCTTTTGTCCGATCAATAACTTTTGTTTCAGAAGAAATCACCAGTGCCAAACCTAAAATAGAAAATGTCACAGCACTAATCAGCGACGAGAGCCAAGTCGTGTTGGGTGCAGTAAACTCCCCAGAAAATGATTCCATTTGACTAAAACAAACCGCAGCCATGCCTGTATAGTGCATCATCGGTACGGCTATCCCCATTAATACTGCTGCACCAATTTTCTGCCACCAAATGACTGTTGCTTGATTATGCAAATAGTTCGTTAACCACAGAGCAACTAGTGATACCATCACTGCAATTGCAGCAGAAAGTGTTACCAATCGAAAATCGTAATGAGCGATCGCTGGTAGTTGCATTGCAGCCATGCCTGTATAGTGCATGGTAGTGATGCCCATCCCCATTCCCAGGCTTGCACCTATCAGGTTAGGAATCTGAAGCATTTTGCGGCTAGCAATCCATAGGGCAAACCCTGACGACAAAATTGCAGGTAACACAGAAACTAAAACAATCAAAAAGTCATAACTGATTGGTACGGTTAGATGAAACGCCAACATACCAACAAAATGCATCGACCAGATACCAATTCCAAAGGAACTTGCACCACCAATCAACCAACCAATCCAAGACCACCCTTTAGCCGTTGCGATTCGTTCTGTTAGATCCACAGCTGTATAAGCGGAGAGAATGGCGATTATAACCGAAAGGGCTACTAGATTTAGATCGTAGGAAACAGGCATAATTGATCAATCTACATTTGCTGCTGAGGTTCAGGCAATCTCTATTCTTTGTTTGTCATTGTCAAATCTTTGACTACAGGTACAGGTTTAGATCGAGAGAAGCTCTTACGTATCCTTATTTTCAGAATATAAGCTTCGTTGGCGTAGCGTCTCGTAGAGAGCATCATTACGAATTGTGAATTATTTGGTCAGCGACTTCTCCAAAATAGATTTTTGTTGTAACCAATCCTGACCTACTTGGATACTGACATCTGAGCCAAGGTTGCCAGTACTTTCGACACGCACTTCGCCAAAACCCAAAGTGTTACGAATTGATTCGGCACTGTCACTATCTCCTTGCTGGGCGACAATATGAGTCACCTCTAGAGGTTCACCCCATGCCTTGGCTACATAAATGTTGCGATATCCAGATTTTTCTAAAGCTCTAATTAACGGTCGGATATTAGAGCGATCGCCACCTGTACTATCTTGAATTGCTACACGCAAAGCGTGCGGGTCAGTAGCAGTTCCCTGCTGTTGCTGTTCTGAGTCCAAACCAAAGTGTTGAGCCATCAGTTTAGCAATACCATCTTTATTGGGCAACCAATAGCTAGCATCAAACTCATTCTTCTCGCTAAAGCGACCTGGCAGCATTAACATTTGCATATTAGAGCGATTTGTTCGCACCCCAAAACCCATTAGCGCCACTAACTCTTCAACCGTCAAGTTGGTATCAATGTGGTCTTTAACTACATCTAGAACTTTAGGTAATTGAGTTACAGTAGCTGGGTTGAGTGTTTGATCCATCAAGGCACGAATGACCATTTGCTGCCGTTGAATCCGACCAATATCTCCGAGTTCGTCATGGCGAAACCGCAGCAATTGCAGAGCCTGATCGCCATTGAGATGCTGCTTACCTGCCTTCAAATTGATGTATAAATGCTGAGAATCATCTTGATACTTCATATTTTTGGGGACATAAACTGTTACGCCACCCAAAGCATCGATTAGCTTGGCAACTCCCAAAACGTTAATTCGGATATAGCGATCAATTCCCGCGCCACCTAAGAGATTACTGACGGTTCTGGCAGTTAAAGCTGGCCCACCGTCAACATTGGCAGCATTAATTTTTTTCACCCCATACCCCTCTATTTCTGTGCGGGTATCTCTGGGAATGGAGAGCATAATTATTTTTTTCGTCTCTGGATCAAATTTGAGCAAGAGCATCACATCCGAGAGACCTTCAAAGGAGTTTAGCTGGGGCTGGTATTTGAGGTTTTTCGTTTCTGGGGGAGGGTTTTGGATATCCGGGGGAAGTACGCTCATCCCCAAAACTAAAAGATTTACTGGGCGGGTTAATTCGGAAAATCGTAGCACACCTCCAGAAATGCGATCGCCATCAAAGGCCGCCTCATCCTGTGGACTTAGCTGGGATTGTTGCAAAGGCGTACTGGTTAAGGACACCGCCAAAAGCGCCCCTGCGGTTGCTGATACCATTGCAATCCCACTCATCCCTACCCAAAACCATAGCCAACGCCCGGATTTCGAGTTATGGGAGGGAATTCTTTTACTGGACTTTGAGGCTTTTCCCGACTGGTTTTCTTCCGCCGAACTTCTTTGAATGGTCACAGACTTCCTCACACTTACTCAATAATCAAATTCGATAAATTTGCAAACTAAAAACATCTAAACAAATCAACCCATAATAACTAACTCTTAATTATCAGTGCTAATTTTTTTAATGTAGTGTCAACCACAACACTTATAGCAGCATTTTTCCTTCTTTTGGGCCAACCTAGAGATGTTTTACTGAAGTATGGCAATAATAAACTGGATTTGACTAGATATATAGATAAATCAACAGTAATTTTTTAGCAAATAGGTAAAACTACTGAAAATTTATCACCTGAAAAAATTAAGATAAGTACTTTCCAACTACTCGTTCGGCTAAGGTAGTAAACCCTGGCAAACGCCCAGATTTTCCCTGTATTAGACGCAAAATCAACCAGAAACTTACTAAAAAGTAACCCGACGTGAGAAAGCTATTCAGGATAAAAAGACGTAGCCAAAAAAAATCTGAAGTTGCTGCTCCGGTAGATAATAATAGATATCCCAACAGCCAAGTAAGCGCCAAAGTAATAGACATACGGCTAATTACAAGTTGTTCCCGGCTCCCTTTGCCCCGATAGAGAGTCCACAACGACGGAAAAAAGCCGATGATTGGAATCAAATGTAAAAGCAACTGTGTTTTGGGTACTGGGCATGGGGCATGGGTTATTCTTGTCCCCTCATCCCCCTCATTCCCGCACTCCCCATTCTCTTTCGGTTCAAAATTTTCCATTTGGGTTAGCCTAACTCCTAAACTAGAAGGATGAATAAGACTCATATAGTTAGAGATAATAATCTGTAAAGAAAGATTTTATTTAGTTCTATCCAGCAATCAGCTTAAAATGCAGACACGCAAGCTACTCGACTGGTGGCAAACATTTACACCAATAGCGCGAATCGGCGCGATCGCGTTATTCCTGCCGCTACTAGTTCTTAATGGTTGGGCCCTTTCGGTATTTTTTAATTATTTCCATTCTCTCATAGTCATTTTAGTCGGAGCCTCAGTGCTAGCATTTCTGCTCAACTACCCCGTGAGTTGGATGGAGCATCATGGTGCTAGGCGAGAGCAAGTCGCTATTTTAGTATTTCTCTTGGCTTTATCGATTTTATTAGCCTTGGGTGTGACACTTTTTCCGTTGGCCCTTACCCAAGCTCAACAACTGGTGGCTCGTTTACCAGAGTTGATTGACTCTGGACGCTCTCAGTTAATGATATTAAACGAAAAAGCTGAGACTTATGGTTTACCGATTAACCTTGATGCTCTGGTAGTGCAAATCAACGATCGCGTCAAGGGACAATTACAAGCGATCGCTGGACAAGTTTTAAATCTGGCGGTAGTTACAGTTACTAGTCTGCTAGATATTCTTTTGACGATGGTTTTGACTTTCTACCTTTTACAGCATGGAGGTGAACTCTGGGAAAGTTTAGTAGAATGGTTACCCTCTAAATTTCGCGATCCTTTTTCTAAAACAGTCCGCCTGAGCTTCCAAAATTTCTTTATCACCCAGCTAATTTTATCTACCTGTATGGCATCAGCCCTGATTCCTACCTTTTTGTGGCTGAAAGTGCCATTTGGTCTACTATTTGGCCTAACTATTGGTTTGATGGCTCTCGTCCCCTTTGGCGGTTCTGTAGGTATCGCCCTGACTACACTATTGGTAGCGCTGCAAGATTTTTCAATGGGTGTGAGAGTCTTGATAGCGGCAGTAATTGTACAGCAAATTCTCGAAAACTTAATTGCCCCCCGAATTTTAGGCAGCTTTACTGGTTTAAATCCAGTTTGGATTTTAATTTCAGTCTTGACAGGGGCAAGGATTGGCGGACTGTTGGGTGTAATTGTGGCAGTACCTACAGCTGTTGTGATTAAGACTGCTTTAAGCGCCCTCCGTCCTGGGAGCCTAAACAGCGAGACACACGACAACACCACTGGGGAAATACAGCAGATTGCAGCAAACCAGTCCCCGAAACCTGACCCTAAAAGCACTCTGAGTATTTCTGAAGCGACATTACCCTAGAATTCAATTCAAAATCACCGTTTGCGTAGCGGCGGCCATAGGAGTAGGACTTACGTATTGACAGAAAACACCAAATCTATTGTAGGGGTTTAGCATTGCTAAACCCTACAACTCGGATCTATTTCCCATCAAAGTAATAATGAATCAAAGCCTGAAACGACCTATTTTGGTAAAAAATCATGGTTAATTTGTAAAGTGCCTAAGAGGATGAATGAACAAGTTTTGGGCGAATATAATTCGCTACTACACTAGCATTGTCCGCCTCCGCAGACTAAAACAAAATCAAGGTTTGAAACCCACCTCCGTGGGTTTTGTCTGTGTAGCCGCGATTTCTAATCGCCTGGGCGAGTAATAAATTAGACTTGTTGATTCAACCTCTAAGTCCTAAAGAGAAGTTCAAAGCAGAGGAAGCCGCCGCTGCGATTTTTCTCAAAATTCAAAATGAAAAAATTTTAAATTTTTTACTGTGGGTCAATGATAGAACCCATAAACAAAACCCTTCCTGTCTGATTATCCCTAATGGCGCAGAAGAAGGGACGATCAACTATCATTTGGAATGGTTCTGGTTCTTCTCTCAAAGCTGTTGCGACTATTCCCACTGAAGTAACCGCAGCCGCTTCGGTTCCTTCTTCGTTTACTTCAACAAAAGTTTTATGCTTAACTTCGCTGATGCTAAGATTTTTACCCATGCCAGAAAAATTGGCTTTGCTGCTAAAAGCCTCTTCCATGCCTAAAGTTTTTAAAGCATCATTGAGAGTAACATCATACTCACTTTTAAAGCGAGGTAAACGAATAAACCCTTTTTGTTTGCTGAACTGAGTCATCCATTTATCCCAGTTATCAAGATTCAAGTTTTGATAAAAAGCTTTCAGGTTAGAGTTCTGTTTTGGCAGGAAAATATAAAAGCTGAATTTACCATCTTTGCCGTAAGGTAAACTAACTGCCTGAAACTGTTTGCTTTCATAATATCTATAGTCACCATTTTGTGACATCATCAGCTGTTGTTTTGGATTGCCAGGTGTAGTATAAAAAGGGTATTGAGCAGTTTGACTTTTATCAAATTCTTTGCTCCATTTTCCTTTGAAATATATGGCATTAATTAAAAACAACACCTGACTTGGTTCAATTTTTCCAATTATCTGATCGATTTTGCCATTAGTATTATCTTTTACCCAGTTATTGATAATACTAGGCGCTGCCGGATCTTGAAAATTTAAATTGCTGACCTTTGCTTGATAGAAATCCTGCGTTCTCTGGATAAAGTCTGGCTTAAAGGTAAAATTTTGATTTGCCCAAAGTGAGTTAGCAATCTTCAGTTGCACTTTTGGATCAGAATTGTCTAAAAGCTGCTTTAATGCCGCCTTGTAAGAGGAGTTAATTTCTGGTAGAGTCAGCCCTTGTAATTCGAGAGTTTTTGCGATCGCTAGTTGAGTCGTGCCGCTAGCGCCGTTGTAGGTCATAGCTAAAGCGATCGCCACACTCGAAGGTGAGATAAAAACATTGTTCTGACCATTATCCTTTTTCAGAACTTCTGAAAACAGTTTGAAGCCAAACTTATTGCTAGAGTCAACAATTTTGGTATCAGTCTTGAGTGTTTTTTTTTGCAATGGAGTTTCTGGCTGAGGTAAACCAGATTGGGCAAGAGCGCTTTTATTACTATCGATTTGAGAATAGCCTAATACACTGCATAGAACAACACTTGCGGCTGCCATAGCATAGCGTCTGCCCAGACTAACACCGTAACGTCTTTGCATGAAATTTTCTCTCATACTATTATATTTCTGCGGATTCATCTTACCACCTCACTTGCCAAAGATTCCCGAACTGTGATTATGGTTGACGCAGACACTGTGTCAATGATTAACTATTGCATTTGCTCCAATAGAAAAAGGTGACTGTTACAGTTTCTGTAACAGCAAGTTAGTAGCTCAGAGGAATTAAACACAAATTAAGCCACTTCTATCTTGAAACCTATAGTTCTTCCATGATGAAAAGGATTTGCCCTTATCCCCCAACCCCGAATCCCAGATTTGGGATTCGCAAAGCCAGAATTTCAAACTCCCTCTCCCAAATTTGGGAGAGGGATTTAGGGAGAGGGTGAAAACTACGGTTCTCAAATTAGATAAGGTTTATTAGAGTTGCTAATTCCTAATTGGGGCGGACATACAGACGAATTCTAAAAATTTTTTTTAAGAATTTTACTATTTATGTATAAAAGTATTGTAAACTACCTAATCACAAAATAACCAGCGCTCTTGGTTTTTAAAGATAAAATCACGCTTTTTAGTTGACGAAATACCAAGCTTTTGTAGGGACACACGGCTGTGCTACCCCTGACGGGGAGTGTGGTGATAAATCCGGGGTAAGTTGACACAGATAACAGTTGTGCTAAGTAGGTAGGCAATATAAAACCAAACTATGTAACGAAAAGTAAAATCTCTGTATTTTGCTCGTAGTTGCGCTTTAGCGCTAAAGCACAACTACGAGCCAGTGATGATTATTTGCGCCCACTTACTTACCTTATTTTAATTGATAGGTACAGTCCACCAAGCTAAACTATAGGGTTGAGTCATTTCATTTAACTTTTGACTAAACTGGACGCGGATTTTGTAATTGCCAGCCGCCGCAACGGGGCAGAAAATATGTTGTACACTATCGATTTGGCTGATTGAGGAGCAAACGACACCAGGATCGGAATTTTGAGCATTAGCTTTTACTAAGTATAGGTCGAGATTATTCAAACCGCGATCGCGGAAGCTTTCGCCTACATCATATTGCTGGTTTTTATTTTTATCGTTGAGTTCTACCAATCGATCCCAACTCAGAGTAATAGCAACAAAACTCCCCTCCTTTAAGGGTTTTGCTAATATATAATCAACAGACGCTCCAGCATTGACTGTGCGATAATCCCAACCAATAGCAGGTACAGCCGTTGATGGCTGCCATTGACCACTACTAAATTGTTGATAAGCGCGAAATACATTTAAATGACCCGCTCCCATTTGGGCATCCAAGGGAATTTTTGGATCTTTATAAGCATCAGAATCTAGCCAGCTTTGATTTTGTTTATCAATTAATGTCCGGCTCATTCCCAACAGCAAGCCATCACCCCTATCTTGGATTTTGTCTGCTGAATTGAGCAATACAGCTTTCATTACTTGATGATGGCGAGCATCAATGCTCCAGTGTGGTTGTTTTGTCCGTATCTGTCGGTCAGCAAATTCTTGCAACAGAGCAACACTAGCAGTAACTTGAGGCGCTGCAAAACTGGTACCTGTAACCTTGTTCACGGTGCCATCTGGATTGAGCAAAGGAATGTTATTTCCAGGAGCAACTAAACCGATAGCACGACGCTCACCAAGATTAAATTCCTTTCCAGCTAGCCTTCCGCTCACTCCTTGGTTAGCACCCGCCAGATTAGCCACATCTACTTTATTAAAAACTCCCCCTCGGCGGGATGAAAAAGCCACATTTATTCCGTTAAAATTATCTGTAGGAATAGGAATACCCCCCTTACCTTGATTACCTGCGATCGCATACAAAACATCATCAACGCGACTAGACCAGTCAACACATAAAGTTAGTAAAGCATTGCCATCTAAAGTAGCGTCTGGTCTAGGATCGCGGCTCAAAGGTTCACCAAAGCTAAAGTTAATAGCCCGGACATCCCCACCATTTTGTCGGGCTATGTGCTGGGCAGATAAGCACTCTTCTGACTGACCCATATTTTTAGTAGAACCCACCGCAGACGAATACAGTCGCGCTCCGGGAGCAACTCCGGGCAAAGCTTTGTCTTGACTCACCATCATCCCAGCGACATTGTAAGCGTGGGGGTCAACACCACTATTTGATTTAGCTGGCCCATTGCGTAAGAACACCCCAGCTAAAGATATAGCGCGATTTTTAGACACCGCCTTATCCCACCCAAACATTCCCGGTCTGCCAATTTCCACTTGACCAATAGCAATCTTGCGACCGATTAAATTATAAGGAGCTTTGTGTAGCCTCAGAGCATCAATGCCATTAGTTCCTAAAGGAGATTCTAAAACCGAAGCAATTACCGGCACACTCAGACAAGAAGCACTTAATCCCCAAATTATCCAGGTTACTTTTTTAGTCATTTGTTATTTGTCAAGAGTTATTTGTCAAGAGTTAGGAGTTATTTGTCAAGAGTTAGGAGTTATTTGTCAAGAGTTAGGAGTTAGGAGTTAGGAGTTTGGAGTTTGGAGTTTGGAGTTTGGAGTTTGGAGTTTGGAGTTTGGAGTTTGAAGTTGGGAGTTATTATTCTCCCCAATCTCCCTCATCTCCCTCATCTCCCCCATCTCCCCCACTCCCCACTTCCCCATTCCCAAAAAAGCCGGGATCAAAATTATGAGTCTTGCTCAATGTTTTGTTACAATGCTTACAGACGAGGACGCTTAAAAACCCACTAGCCATGACCCAAAAACTATCTCAAAAACCCATTGTCATTTCTCCATCTATCCTATCAGCCGATTTTAGTCGTCTGGGTGATGAAATTCGCGCGGTAGACGCGGCTGGAGCCGATTGGATTCATGTTGATGTCATGGACGGTCGTTTTGTACCTAATATTACAATAGGCCCTCTGATTGTGGAGGCGATTCGTCCGATTACGACCAAGCCACTGGATGTCCACTTGATGATTGTGGAACCAGAAAAATATGTAGAGGGATTTGCTAAGGCAGGTGCTGATATTATTTCTGTACACTGCGAACATAATGCTTCCCCACACCTGCACCGCACCTTGGGACAAATTAAAGAGCTTGGTAAGAAAGCTGGAGTTGTACTTAATCCTGGTAGCCCTCTAGAGCTAATTGAATACGTTCTAGATTTGTGCGATTTAGTACTAATTATGAGCGTCAACCCTGGTTTTGGTGGTCAAAGCTTTATCCCTGGTGTATTACCTAAAATCCGCAAGCTGCGTCAAATGTGTGATGAACGCGGTCTTGACCCTTGGATTGAAGTCGATGGAGGACTCAAGGCAAATAATACCTGGCAAGTTTTGGAAGCAGGAGCTAATGCAATTGTCGCCGGTTCAGCTGTATTTAATGCTAAGGATTATGCTGAGGCTATTACATCAATTCGTAACAGCAAGAGTGCTACTCCAGAATTAGCTAAGGTTTAATTCATTTTTGGATTAATTATTCTCTACAAAAAGTAGGGTGGGCAAATTGTCCACCCTATTTTTATTTACATATAAAAAAACTGGAAGCTATTCAAATTTGGAACTTCCAGTTGTTGCTATATAAATTGAAATTTTAGAAAGCAGAGATAATCCAGCTTGGGAGGACTAGGATTACAATAGTCGAAAGAGAAGCGTATGACCTATTAGTTCTACCAGCCACGACAACGATTTTACCGTAACTTTTCTGTTTCTGTTCTTGTTATTGGTGTTAAGCGTTTGCAATATTTAACTAATGCAACACCAACCACAGGATAGAAAGTTTTATTAGCATTGCTCCCATCGTCTGTAGTCGATGAAAGCTGTGTAAAATTTGGATTGGGGGAATCCACCTCCCCAAATTCTCTTTGCTGAAACTTCCTCAGAAAAAGAACCACCAGTAGCAACGGTTGTATCGTTGGTCTTGGTATAGGAGTTATTTACTCCATCAAATGCTGACTATTTTTGTAATCAGTTTGATTGATTTCATAGTCAGAACTAATCATTGATTTTATTTATTAAAATTAACCTGTTTGCCGCCAATCACCTCTATTTTTGTTTAAGTTGTAGTTGTTATTAGTTTATCAATAGCGTCAGTATATATTTGCCATTTTGGCAGATTTTTGCAAAAAAATATCAAATTAACTAGTTCCCTGGGTTTAAGTCCCCCGGTTCTAAAACCGGTAAGTAATGCGATTGGGGTTAAATCGCACGTTGTAATGCGAGTCGGAAACCGTCCCCACAACAGCACTCTTCATTACAAAACAAAATTGACGAATTACGAATTACGAATTACGAATTACGAATTATTTTAATCACTGCTATAGAAAACCTACCATGCTAAAAATTTTCAATTAGCATAGTAGGCTCTCAAACACTCAATCAACTCTAGGGCAGAATCTCTGGATTCCAAATTGTTTTTAATTCACTCCACAGCGTTTCAAGGAAATATCTTGGCTACCTTCTGCTTTTAATGGCGCTTTTCTTGATTGATGTTCGTTAATTGGCTGTCCCAATCTCTGGTCTAAACTACCACCACGGATTTCTGTTTTTTACTTTCCAACCACTTCAAGATAAGCAGGTCTTGAATCTTTCAGCATTTTTAGATTTTCACTTTGCTGTTGTTTGGTTCTGTTGGCTTGATTTTCTTTGAGCAATCGATTGTAGGTACGGTACGGAATGTAATGGAGAGGATTATAACCAGCAAAACGTAGCATTAAAACACATGCCCAGGAGTACTTTCCAGCAATAATTGCTTCAACTACTTTGTCAAATTGTTGAGCCTTGACTGTTGTATCTAAGTTACTACTAATACCAGCAATGTCTTGATTCATCATAGTGTTTAGTTATCTTGGATGAAGTAAACTAGTTCAATTTCTGCGATTGTTGATGTTTCAATTGAGGGTTACAAATCGCTTTCAGGTAATTATCAGCAATTTGGTGGTATTGGATGTTGACGAGGGATAAAAATGTATCAATCAACAGACGCTTACATAATTTTCCCAAACTCTGATTGTCTCTCGTAGCTTTAAATGGTAAAGATACAGGCTGAAACTTCTCTGCTGTTTAAGCTTTACCTTGGCGCTATTGAGCATTTTAGTAATTTTGGCTGATAACTCCCTAGTAAACTAGTTGTGGCAAGAGCTAGCTTGTAGTAGGGATACAAATTATATAGATTCATTTTTGAACTGTCCCCTTGGCTTGAGGTTTCGACTGCATTTGACCTGATGATTTTTTTCATGAACTAACGTTTGATTAAAAACAATCAAGTTTTTAATCAAGTTTGTTGGTTGCTCGGTTCTAACTATCCAGATTCCCTCCGATGAATTGAGGAAACTGTGCTTATAACTTGTTAGTAAGTCAAAGGTAAAAATTTATCTTTTGTCTTCTCATTTTACTGGTAAGACAAAAGTCTCGGCGTAGCACTTGGTAGATGCAGTTTTGTCCTCTGAAACTTTCTCAACTCCTAATTCAATAAACTTTCTCTGTTAAAACGCCTGTATTTCTTACTACTGCTTAATTAAGCATTTTCCGGCAAGTTTCCATATTTTTTTGAGTAGGAGTAAAAATTTATTTATCTTTGAGCTTTAACAACGCCATTCGTATTTATACTATTTTTTGTCGTTAATGTCATCTACTAAATTAGTAGATTTTTAAGCTAAATTTACTGAATGTATTTCGATACGTACTTGCGGATTGTGCAACTTTGAATTTTGTCCTCCTTTGCTAATTCATGAGGGGTCTGACCCCCCATACAATCTCAATTTAAAGCCTTTATTATTGTCGAGTCACTAGAAAATACTACCATTAACTATGAAGTAAAACAACTTAGAAAAATAGTAAAATTTAAATAATAAAAAACGTTCGCTGCTATGGCAGCCAACATAGTTTCTTAATAAGTTAAATTAGAGAATTATATTTATTATCCTTATATTTCTTGATTAACAAGAAATAATACTTTAGCTTATCTAAATAAAATCACTGTAAACCGATCGTGAATTATTTCATGATTATCAGCTAGTAAGGGAACTCCAAGAGATAAATTATCCAAAAATAATTGAATATTTTTTTATTTTTCAGTTCCTAATGATAGATAGCCTAGTTAAAAAAATACTTCTTAGCGATAATAAAAATAGCTATAGCAGTCCTAAGTAGGTAGGCAAGATAAAACCAAACTATGTAACGATAAGTAAAATCTCTGTATTTGGCTCGTAATTGAGCTGTTTTGCGCTAAAGCGCAACTACGAGCCAGTGATGATTATTTGCGCCTACTTACTTAAATCATTCGTGAAAATTATATCTCTCTTTCTTCTTTCTTTAGCGGTTCGTTTCCTAATCTATATTTTTCACAACTTAAATAGGATTACTATACTTTTAATTATCAGCACTTAAATAAAATCCCTGTAGTAAGATACTTTTATTAAAAAATATGTAGCAGATTAAGTAGGTAGAATATTAGGAAGTTTAGTGAGAGAGATAAAGTTAACTAACATATAATGTTGTTAAGTTTATTCAGCAGGAATTTTTATAAAAATCATAAATTGTTTTTGCACAAAAGTAGTCTTGTAGGGTGTGTTAACGGAGCGTAACGCACCATTATAATATTTTGGTGCGTTGCGCGATCGCTAACACACCCTACGTGGATTTTAACAATAAAATCGCAGTCTTATATGTGTCTTAATCTTTAAAAGTTTTATAAAGTTGAGATTACGGATGCTGTGGCAGTTGGGCTAAATGCTAGTAAAAACTACCAATTTTATGAGTTGGCAATCAGTACCTTGCTCAACAAGGATACTTTGGTTTAAAACAAAGATATAAATCGGCATAGAGTAGTCTTGAATTCTCAATGCTTCAACTCTTACCATTACTGAAATTTTCCTTCGCTTCCGGAAACACTCGGAAAATACAATCACAAATCTAAACTCTGCTTTCTCAGATAAAGATTAATCCGCTTGGGTTAAGGTTAATACTGTTTGTCAAAGTCAATTTTTTTAACGAACCTTTCTAGGCGCAGAGGACACAGAGAGAATGCTTAACCTAAGCGTATTGCTATAAGTAGGTAAGCTTAATTAAATACAAGGGACTGACAAATAAAAAAATACCCCACAAGATTGGGTAATTTATTTGTTGGAAGTCCCTAAGATAAAACCTCACCCTCAATCCCTCTCCGATATTTTGGAGAGGGAGGCGAGAGGGAGGCGAGAGGGAGGTTTTATATTTAATTTGACCGACTTACTTAAAAGCTTGTTCTAGATTGGCTTTCACGTTGAGTTGACACGCATGATAGCTGTGCGCCTCTACGTTTGTTGCATCAAAATGAGAACCGCTTTGATGGTAAATTAATTAATAACTAAATAAATTCCCCAAATTGCCATTGCTCGTAAGTATGTGCTAGCGCGGAAAGTACCAGCTGCGGTGATAGCTTCAGGGGTACGAAATTGCAGACCGTTGTCATAAATTTGCTGGACTACAGCTTGCGTCAACTTAAACGCTTCATCTTTCATTCCCATTTGCACAAGAAAAGCCGCTAACCCAAAGTTTATCCCTGTCCAAACTTCTAGGGGATGAGTAGCTTTGGGGTTTTCTGGTGAACCGTCAGGACGAACACCATTAGCAGCACCAAACTCACCATTGCAGAATTTCAAAAAGCAGGCATCATAAACAGTTTTTAGGGCAGAGAGAGCGCGATCGCTTGGTACAATATCTGGTAAGTCGAGCAGACGAGCATAAAACTGTCCGCACAATTGATCTGCCATTACCACATCAGAACCACTTTCACTGTCAAGTTTGTAATATTGCCCATTCCAAAGTTTTTCTTGGTAGATAGGAAGAGATTGTTGTAACCAAGTTTCATAAGTGGATTTTTGCGCCGCCAATGCTGTGTTACCTGTCTGGTAAGTTAATAAAATATCGCTAATTGCGATCGCAGCCTCCAGGGCCGCTAACCATAACCCCCCACAATAGGCGCTGACACCCTGTAACCGCCAATCATCAAAGGTTTGGTCAGGCGCACCAGAATTTTCGGGAATCCCATCGCCATCAAGGTCAAAAGTTTTCAGGTAGTCGAGGGTTTGAACGATCGCATTCCAACAATCTGCTAAGAATTCTACATCGTCAGCACCTGTGAGCAGAAAATCACGGTATACTTGCAAGACAAAATCACTACTCAAATCTTTCCACAAATTGCAGTCTTGATAGCTGGTGTAGTTGGTTTTCTGCCAAACGTGTTCATTTGGTGCGCCTAAATCGTGGGGTGTTGCACCTGCAACTTTGCGAACTGCGATCGGGCTTTCTGCTTTAATTGTCATGTAATAGCCAATTATCCGGGGTGTATCATCACCTTGAGGAATCGCCCTGGCAAATGCCCTCATTACCGATTTTTCTAATTCTGGAAACAGCATCAGTAGGGCAAAAGAGCCGTATAACCGCACATCTAGACTTTCATACCAACGGTAATCTAAGCACTCTAGCACCGCAAACTGACCGATGGGGTCAAGTTCTGATGCTGCACTCCAGAGAGTACCGCCGCTAGTGAGGTCGTAAAGCTCATTAAATAGAGCCATTTTAAACCAGTTGGGTAAATCTTCCCGGTCGAGAATCGGTTTTTGCCAACTTTGAATTTGCGATCGCCAGCTTTGGTATTCTTGTAGTGCAGTCGATGCGATCGCCCAAGCGTTGTTTCCACTTTTACTAAAAAAGTCTGTATATCTGCGGTAATAATTAACCCCGGCGGCAAATTCTGTAATCGGCAAATCCCAAGCGAGGACAAAGGGGATTTCGAGAGTTTCGCCTGGTTGGAGAGTGAAACGGAGTGCCATCGCAGCCCCTAATTGTGTATTCTCTGTTGCTGTGGTATCTAGATAATTAGGTAAAGAACCATCTTTAGCAAAGCTTTGCCACACCTCATCACCCGTACCTTCAGGATTCCATCGCGTGTGGTGAAATACTTCCACCTGGGGATGTTTTAGCGTCGCAATACACCAAGTTCCGTCACCTTCTTGCACATCACTACCAACCCGACCTAAAACACAGCCAAACTGTTGTGTATTTTCAACTATTTGGTTGTAGTTTCCTTGACTTTCGCCCCAGCGTGGTTGGTATTCGTAAACCGGACTACCATCATCGCGCACCCGCACTTCGGGAGATTTTAGAGCGTTTCTAAACCAGCCCACCATATTTTGCCAAGTCAGCATAATGCCCAGAGTAATCGCTGCATCTGTTGGGTTGTGGGCATTCCAGAGGAATATTGCCACAGGGTAGCTAGTTTCTTGGTAATTACCTGCCCAAACTGGGGAAAACTGCTCACAAGTCAACTGTGCTTGAAATACATTTTCATACACAAACCAGCTACGTGGGTATAGCGCGTGATAATTTCCCGTCCCTTGTGTACCGGGAGTTGTTGGATACCATTGCCAAGCTTTGAGAGTGCCATCATCGGGCGCTTGCGTAGATAAAGCGTAGGCTTGGGAAGATGTGCTATTGGATTCAAACACACTGAATTGACAAGCGGGAACATTTTTGAAGGTATGTTCACCGCCATCGATGTGCCACAGGTTAAAGTCTCCCCGTGAAGAACGACCGATGCAACCTGCACCAAAGCCACCCAAAGGCATACCATGCCAAGGGCCATCATCGATATTACTTGCGTAGCGGACGGTATAAGGTTTGTCCCAGCCTAAGCCGATGGGACGGCTCCAAGTGCAAGAGGGAATTTTCAAAGAGAGTTGATTTGTCATCGCCTAATGTTACATTGTGCGGTTACGTCAATGAAGACTAGCGCGATGTGTGATTTTTCTCAAGTCGTTTGTTTGTAATTAGCAGCCCAGGAAGTATAAAATATATATAACAACATAAAATTAGGGATTAAAATATTGATTTTTTTATATAAATATTTAGCTTTGAGGTAGTAATTCTGTTTGATAAACTTTAAGTTTTTCTGATAATTTTAAAATATCACATTTTGCTATAGATTGAACAAGATTTATTTCTCTGTCTTTTAAGTAATGATAACATTGTGGCGGTCGAAAATCTGACCATTCTTCTCTTAACTGTTTAAGTTTAATTGGTGAATCAAAACTGAATGGTTTTCTAAAGAAAATAGCAAAACCAGTTGGGGAATTTTCGTAGTATTTTTGAAAGCATTTGGAATTGGCATCTCCTAAACGCATTATAGTTTCCAGATACTTGGAATCTGGGCTAATTTCTTGAATACTAAATAAAGACTCCCCTTTTACCATATAAGTAACCTTTCTAAATTTCAGGATACGCTTAATTTTTCTATAGTAATCCTATTTTATTTTTGAAAAATCAAGTTGATAGAAAGTTTGCCAGATAAGGTTTTGCTTATCAGTATACTTACCAAATTTAAGTGGTATTACTATATTATATTTTTTACTATTTTCCATAAAATACGGAGGTAATTATAGCTTAATCTAGTGTTTTTACTTAAAAAACCCAAATGTTTGTAATAATTATTTTTTTAATTCTACAAATTGCGAGGGTATAACTTCCTTAATTATGCTAAGTGAAGCGCGATCGCTTACCCTGAGAACTCGGTACTTTAAACTCAGAACAGCAATATCTAAGATCCCAAGGTAAATTATGGTAAATAAAAAGCGATCGCTTACCCTGAGAACTCGGATGTTCTAAACTGGAACTACATTTAAAAATTAGATAGGAGGTAAACAACAATGCTACGAACCATTGAAGGAATTTATAAAAACGGCAAAATTGAACTAGCCCAAACACCACAAGGTATTACTGAAAGCAGAGTCTTTGTTACTTTCTTAGAAACAAAACCCATGACTTGGCCAGAAACGATTATGCAACATCAAGGTGTAGTAGAAAGTATTATTTTTGAGTCCTACCGAGACGAACTGCTACCACCTAACGAAATCCAGTTGTAATGATGGGGTATTTACTCGATACCTGCGTAATTAGTGATTTTGTCAAGGGAGAAAAAAATACTCTCAATCTATTAAAGTCTGCTACTCCCATAGATATTTTTATTTCCTCCTTAACAGTAATGGAGATAAAGTATGGATTAGCAATCAATCCCCAACGTGCCTTTAAAATTAAATCATTGATTGAAGCATTATTAGGTTCGATTACAATTTTACCTTTTGGTGTGGAAGAAGCAGAACTTGCTGCCAAAATTAGAAGTATTTTGAAAACAGCAGGTACTCCTATCGGTTCTTATGATGTATTGATTGCAGCAACAGCACTAACTCACAATCATATTGTTGTAACATCTAATGTTCGAGAATTTCAAAGAGTACCTAGCTTACAAATAGAGAATTGGCGTTCTTCTTAAATTACTTATTAATGTATTGGAAATGGGGCTTTAGACTATTAGTTGTATTCTTGGGACTGTGGCTAATCCTGGATCTGGGTTCCCGCCTGGGAGCAGAGATTTTTTGGTTTCAGGAAGTCGGCTATCTCCAAGTATTTTTGTTGAGGCTAGTGACTCGTGGTGTTTTGTGGATAGTGGTGGCTGGGGTAACTGCTGCCTATCTACTGTTAAATCTGGGTTTAGCACAACGGCTAAAATATTCCCAGTCTGTGAAGATTGAGTCAGCAGAACTCACTAGTGAATTAACAAATTTTCTCAGTCCTCATTATCCAAGACGCAACGAAACCCAGATACTTGCACCGCAACGCTTAAAAAAAATGAGATTGCGCGGGTTATTACCCCTAACTCTAGTACTGAGTTTGTTGATCGGGTTAATGCTGGCTCACTATGGTCAAATTGCTGTTTCTTACTGGCATTCTCCAGTTAACCAAGGTATTCTACCAATTCCCGCCTTATTCCGACCGGAGACAATCTGGCAATTTTTGAGGCAGATTTTCTCTCAAGTTTGGTATCTCGGTTTAATTGTGGGAGTAGCGATCGCAATCTTAATCTATCCCCAATTTTTACTAACTGCGATCGCAATTCTCTTCAGTCCCATTTTTGCGTTGATCGTATT
The DNA here is from genome assembly GCF_036916975.1 of Nostoc sp. Lineage (GTDB taxonomy): Bacteria > Cyanobacteriota > Cyanobacteriia > Cyanobacteriales > Nostocaceae > Nostoc. Next base: position 38,433 of record NZ_JBALFF010000014.1, on the reverse strand, counting down.
CCAACACTGGCCAAAGGTGCTGCAATATTTCCACCCCACCCTTTTCAACAGCACTGATCCTTTATTTGGTAAAGATATCAGCTTTTACGTATTTTCTTTACCCGTTTGGGAACTACTAGAACTCTGGCTGATGGGATTATGTTTGTATGGCTTTGTCGCCGTTACTCTCACTTATCTCCTCTCAGGTGACAGTTTGAGTCAGGGAATTTTCCCTGGTTTTTCGCCCCAGCAACAGCGTCATTTATTCGGTATGGGTGGCTTGTTGATGCTGGTAGTAGCTCTGAGTTATTGGCAAAGTCGCTATGAACTGGTGTATTCTAGCCGGGGAGTAAGTTATGGTGCCAGCTATACCGATGTGACAGCCCAGTTGCCAGCTTACACCCTCTTGTGCATCCTAGCAGTAGCGATCGCCTTTTACCTACTTTGGCGAACGTTTTTTTGGAAACCCAAATCTCAGTATCGTCACTTGGTGTTTTATGGGTTAGGGATTTATCTAATATTAGTTGTCGCTGCTGAGGTTGTTCTACCTACAGTAGTGCAATATTTAATTGTTCAACCTAATGAGTTGCAACGAGAGCAACCCTACATTCAGCGTACTATTGCCTTGACTCGCCAAGCATTTGATTTAGATGCGATCGATACCAGAACCTTTAACCCGCAAGGAACACTAACTGAAGCCGATATTCAAAAAAATGACTTGACAATTCGCAATATTCGCCTGTGGGATGAGCGCCCACTGTTAGAAACTAACCGTCAATTGCAACAAATTCGACCGTATTATCGGTTCCCCAATGCTGATATTGATCGATATACTCTAGTAACAGATGTAAGTTCACCCCAACCCGCTACCCCGGAAAAACCACCAGTTGAGTCAACAGAACGGCGACAGGTACTGATTGCCGCACGAGAATTAGACTATAGTGCTGTACCACAGGAAGCTCAAACATGGGTTAACCGCCATTTAATTTATACCCACGGTTTCGGGTTTACTGTTAGCCCAGTTAATATAGTTGGGCCTGGTGGGCTACCAGAATATTTTGTCAAAGATATTAGCGGTAATAGTAGCGCCCTCACAACTTCCAAAGAAGTCATCCGTGACAGTATTCCCATTGGGCAACCCCGGATTTATTACGGAGAAATAACCAATACCTACGTAATGACTGACACAAGAGTTAGAGAGCTAGACTACCCCAGTGGTAGCGATAATGTTTACAATTCTTACGATGGTCTGGGCGGCGTTAAAATCGCTTCAGCATGGCGACGCGGGCTGTTTGCCATGTATTTGAAAGATTGGCAGATGATGCTGACGCGGGACTTTTTACCAGAGACAAAGGTGTTACTGCGGCGAAATGTCAAGCAAAGAATTCAAGCGATCGCACCTTTCCTAAAATTTGACAGCGACCCTTATTTAGTGGCTGCTACTGCTTATCAAGATTTCCCCAGTAATCCCAGTTATCTTTACTGGATTGTTGATGCTTATACCACAAGCGATCGCTATCCCTACTCAGACACTGGTAGGGATGGGATCAATTACATTCGCAATTCTATCAAGGTCGTAATTGATGCCTATCACGGTACTGTTAACTTTTATATAGCCGATCCCAGCGATCCGATAATTGCCACTTGGTCAGCGATATTTCCCAACATGTTCAAACCGCTCAGTACAATGCCAGTTAATCTCCGCAGTCATACGCGGTATCCGGTGGACTTTTTCAAAATTCAATCTGAGCGGTTGATGACCTACCACATGACCGATCCCCAGGTATTTTACAATCGGGAAGACCAGTGGCAAATCCCCAACGAAATCTATGGCAGTGAACCCCGTCCAGTAGAGCCGTACTATTTGATTACTAGTCTACCCACCGTACCTTTTGAAGAATTTATCCTGCTTTTGCCCTATACTCCCAAACAACGGACTAATTTAATCGCTTGGTTAGCGGCGCGATCGGATGGCGAAAACTACGGTAAGTTATTGTTATATACTTTTCCCAAAGAAAGGCTGATCTACGGCCCAGAGCAAATCGAAGCGCGGATCAACCAAGACCCAGTAATTTCTCAGCAAATTTCCCTGTGGAATCGCCAGGGTTCGAGAGCCATTCAGGGCAATTTATTAGTCATTCCCATTGAGCAATCGCTGCTGTATGTCGAGCCAATCTATCTAGAAGCCACACAGAATAGCTTGCCAACTTTGGTGCGGGTAGTCGTGGCTTACGAAAACCGGATTATTATGGCACAAACATTAGAACAAGCCTTGCAGGGAATTTTTAAACCAGAAGTTACACCAGCCCCACCGATTATCCGTCCCTTTGAAGAACTAGCCCCACGAGGTTAAAACAATTCGCTTTTTCGCCCATTCGCAATTCGCGGCAGCATCACAATGAGTGCTTAAATCTTTTCCCTCACCCCCAGCCCCTCTCCCATGTTTGGGAGAGGGGAGACATAATTTCTAGTTCCCCTTCTCCCAAACTTGTGAGAGGGGAGACATAATTTCTAGTTCCCCTTCTCCCAAACTTGTGAGAGGTGAGACATAATTTCTAGTTCCCCTTCTCCCAAACTTGTGAGAGGTGAGACATAATTCTAGTTCCCCTTCTCCCAAACTTGGGAGAGGTGAGACATAATTCTAGTTCCCCTTCTCCCAAACATGGGAGAGGTGAGACATAATTCTAGTTCCCCTTCTCCCAAACTTGGGAGAAGGGGTTAGGGGATGAGGGCTATCAGGGTTTTTGCACTAAATCAAACGCGAAATGCTGATTTTTTCGTTGGTTCTTAACGTTCGTTATGATCAAGAGTAATTTAGATGCGTTTGCCCTGCAAAATCAAGGGTTCCAAACCCACGGAGGTGGGTAAAGTCTCGTATAGCCGCGACTTCTAGTCGCCAGGGCTAGTATGAATTAAGACTTTACAAACATCCTCTAAGCGATTTTAAGATTAAATAATTACATCGCAGCTGAGAGTGAGCGATTGCCATTAACAAAATTTATTGCAACAGACATAGTTTAATAGTTCAACATAATGTAATAGACACTAAAAGTTAATGAACATGGTGCAAAGTAACCAACTAGAGATCCGCCACATTAGTCCTAAAGTGAGGCAGTTGATTCAAATGTACGCCGATGTTAATAACTGTACGCAACCTGAGATGTTAGAGCGCATTGTTTTGGAGTGGAACGCCCAACAAAGCGAGAGCGAACGGCCGCCAGGAGACGAAGATGAATAGTTTTTTGCTACCATCCTTAGTCCGCTTTGAGCCAAAGGCTTTCGTTAATTTGGCTCTTTAGTTGTAGAAAAATTTTCTCGAAATGGGGTCTTGTTTGAGGGATTGAATAAAATCTCTCAAACTCATCATATTGCCTGTTAAAGTGAATTTAGGAGTGCCATTTTGAGCAACGATTCTCACTTCACCATCTTGGATCTGAATTTTATTTTTAATACTATCCCAGAGAGTATCGAAGCTTTGATCATCCTTGCAACCATTGGCTTCAAGGAATCTTTGGTGTACTTCTGTTTTTAGTGCTAGTGCTTCTGCTGCTTGAGTTCGCGCCTCAAAGTGCTTAATTACATCTTCGTAAGCACTCTCTTTTAGAGTTTTGTTTTCAGCCTGAACTTGCTCTAGCTGAATTTTTATGGCTTGCAGTTGGGATGCTAAAGCGGTTGATTTCTGATATTCAAGTTTTAAGGCTTGCTTTGCATTCGCTAACAAGGCTTTATAATCTAGCTGATCTTGATCTTGATTTTTTTCGGATTGCATTTTTATCTCTCGATCAACAGATTTTCTGTGAAAAACTCTCGTCAGTTATATAACCAAAACTGGCGAGAGCTTAGTAAATATTCTCTGTGTTATCTATCTAATGTATTAGTTATTTCACCAATAATGGTGATTCAGAGCTAGGATTTTCTTGAATACTAATCAGACTAGAACTAATGTGAGAGCGGATAGCCCGTTCATAAACACTAGTCTGCTGAGTGCGTACCCCTATAGCTTGATATATTAAGTTAACTTCTGGAAATTCAGACCAATACATCAAAAAAACGTCTTTAGCTGGAGTAATAATTTCATAATTATTCTCTTGTCTTTTCTTTCTAAGCTTACAATTATTTAGTTGCAATTTTTGTCTGAATAGTTTTTCAAATTCTGGAATTAAATCTGAAGTAGTTTTCATGTTTTATCCACGTTAAAACGTGTTAATTATGCAAAGACTATCTGCTGATATTACTAATGTATGACACTTCAGATACCTCTTACAATATAGTGTATCAGTTATCCGCTATTTGAGCAGGCGATTTCAGCGCCGGGTAACTTGTTGGCGCAGCCTAAGAAGAGAAGAGGCTTGCCATCAGATATCGCTTGTGATGATTGTGTCAGTCTAACTAGTAGTCTGTCCCAAAAGTTTTCAGAGGTTCGTGGTGTTCAGAACCCCGACTTCTTCAACAAGTCGGGGTTCTCGCTAGCCCCGCAAAATTAATCAGACAGACTACTACTTAGCAGAGACACCCTGTATAATTACACCACTAAATCATCTTCGGGGTAAGTAAGTCGGCGAGAAAAAACCAAACTATGTAACGAAAAGTAAAATGTCTGTATTTGGCTCGTAGTTGCGCTGTCTTCGCTAAAGCGCAACTACAAACGAGTGATAATTATTTGCGCTGACTTACTTAGAAGCCCTGGGGATTCAGTACCTACAGGCTACAGCCTGGCACTTCAAGACCCTCTGCAAAGCTGATTAATTCCAAGTACTCTGGATTTTCTAGCAACTTTTTGGCTGCTAGCAATCCAGCAATGCTCCAAGTTTGATAAATTCTGGCTTCTTTACCAATCAAACGGCCATTGTTGCCATCGTAGTATTCTGGGAATTTATCCTTAAATAAACGCCTTTCGGCAATGGCTACAGCTGCTTGGGCAAGTTCTGTTCGACCTGCTTTGAGTGCAGCGGCGGTAAATAACCACAGTAAAACAGGCCAGTTACCGCCGTTGTGATAAGACCAAGCCCTGTTTTTAGAATCACATCCTGTAACAATTCTCCACTCTAAACCATCCATTGCTGGAAAGCAGATTTTAACAGGCATATAGCCGATCAAGTCTTGCCAACGTTGGGCAAATAAATTCATAATGCTTTGAGATTCTTTTTCGCTTGCTAAGGAAGCTAAGATTGCCATCAAATTTCCCAGAGCAAAAAAGCGAAAATCTATCCGTCCGGGCCCCAGATTTCCCGCTAAATACCCTCCAGTTTCGGGTAACCATTCGGTCAACCAAGTGGGGATTGATTCTGAGTTGATGTTGAATTTATTAACAATTTCTTTACCAAATTCGTTATCCTTGTAACGATAGATTTCCCCCAATCGCTTTAGGTCTAGCCAGTAATAGTTGCGGATATGATATTTCAAAGATCCCAATCGCCTGTTGACTTTGCCGAGGTAAGTATCGCCGCCATCCTCATCTGGTATAAGCAATTCACTAGCAGCCCTGAGGGACGCATAGAATAAAACCTGAATTTCTAGAGGATGTTCGTAGACTCCCATGCGACGGTCAATCATAAACGCGCCATCGGGAACTAACATTGTTGGGTACATGGAAAAGCGATGTACCAAGCAAAGATCCAAAATTAATTTGATTCCTGCTTGAAAATCTGGCTGACGCGCTAGGGTTAAATCGCCTGTAGCTTTTTCATAAGCGCGTAGCAGGAGAATCCACCACATACAAGAATCAATTGGAGGAACACGAGCGATCGCCAATTCACCAAAATCAGCGACCAAAAATTCCTCATTTCCATTAGAATGTACTTTGAAACTTGCAGGCATTAATCCCGCTCCCGGTTCAAAGCAGTCTATCTGCTTTTCATGACTTTGTAATTTCAGTGTTTCTACTAAGAAGTTACGCACAATCTCTGCTTTGCCGTGCATGAGAAACACCAAGGCAGAAGGGACAAAATCGCGGAGGAAGCACTGGTCATAATTGAGTGCATCTGACTGCGGATCGTGGGCGGCCACAGTACCAATGGGTTTTCCCTGGTAATAAATTACCGACTCTTCCAACAATTCCCAGGCTTCTGCTTCCAGCAGACTGTTTTTATCGATCGCGCTAGTCATGGGCGTTTAATTCCACTAATGGTATGTATCGGCTCAATTGTGGAAAGTACGCAAGCCTTACCTCTTTTCAAGCTGACCAGCTTTTTTTGAAGTCAGCATAGAGAGTCAATCCACCATCTACGAATAGGGCTTGTCCGGTCAGGTAGGCGGCTTCATCCGAAGCTAAAAAAGCTACTGTGCCAGCATTGTTAACTAGAATATCTAAATACTGCCACTTTCAGGGGATGAGCGGTAATTGATAGCGATGTTGCACCCTTCTTGAGCGAGTCTGATAGCCATCGGATCAATACCTAAAGTTGCACCTGTAATTAAAGCATTCTTTCCTTTTAACCCTATCATATTTCTTGCCTAAGCTGCCCTTGCTTGAATTTGCACTCAGTTAAACTATTTGGGATTTTAGATTATTCTGCAATTTATTTAAAATTGTTACTGTCAACCCCCAATGGAGGTAATATTTTAGAAAATCTGACTCAATAAATAAAACGTCTTCCGTGAGTGGGATTTCTAGTAATCTAGAGAATGATTGACTAATAGTAGGTAATTATGCTTTGTTTTATCAAATAGCTAGAGACAGCGATCGCCTAAAACTTCAGATTAAGTAAGAGTGTACAGATGTGCGCCCTTACTTAATAATAAATTTTTTTTACCCTTACTCTTTTAATACCTGCTACTGGGAAAAAGTAAAATATCTATCAATTTGTCTATCACCAAACCTAATATTGCTACGACCGTTAAATAATTCGTAATAGAGCCTCCGGCACGCTCCGCGGTTTTCATGCCCAAAGGGCTGTACGTAATTCGTAATTCGTAATAGAGCCTCCGGCACGCTCCTCGGTTTTCATGGACTTTTGGGCTGTACGTAAATTTTGTTTTGTAATGAAGAGTGCTGTTGTGGGGACGGTTTCCGACTCGCATTACAACGTGGGATTTAACCCCAATCGCATTACTTGCTTATTTTTAGAACCGGGGGACTTAAACCCACGGAACTAGTTAAAAGCCAAAATGAATCTAGTACATCTAGCGCCCAAATAAACATACTAAGTAGGTAAGCGTAATTAAATATAAGATAAAACCTCACCCTCAATCCCTCTCCAAAGTATCGGAGAGGGAAGCCGGAGGCAGGGTGAGGTTTTATTTAATTTGACCCACTTACTTCAGGACTTACGCAAAAACTCTCTCAAACTCTTATTACTTCGTGTCCTTTGCGACGGCAGTCGCTACAAACTCCTCCACCCCCGCAACGCGCTGCCTCTCCTTTGCGGTTCGTTTTTTCATAATTTTGCGTAAGTCCTATACTTATTTCAAATGGCGTAAGAAGCTCGAAATACAATTATTCGTGAATGTGTGAATGCGTGACTTCCACCTTGCGGTACTAGCGATATATAAGTAGATTGATTTTGATTCTCAGCTATTTGCCATGAAATTTCATCAAGGGTAGTTACAATTCACAGTGTACAACTTTGATAACTGTCCACAATAGAGTTGCATGTCTCAAGCTCATGGTAATATTATTTTACTGTTAGGAGAGATTATTTTATACATCAAGTTGTAAAGATGCTAGAACAGGTAATTAGGTGCGCTACCTCCAAAAAACAAAAATTATTTAACCCACCAGGTAAATCCCCAAAAGCGGCAACGTGCAAGGCACAGAGCTTTTGAAATTCTGCTTATATAAGGTATTAAATAGCTCACAAAGTCCTCTTTTAAGAATCATTAAAGCTAGCTAATAAGGGATAAAACCCTCTGAAAGCGGCAAAAAATTAGACAAGAATAAATAGAAAATTTTTGAGAGTAAGTCAGTTGTTTTTCGTGTATCTAACAATATCGAAAAGCCAAATTTGTCTTGTCAATAAGAGATTAACATTGTGTGTTTTATTTAGATATTGATTTTTTGTGGTTAGTTACGTATATAAAAGCCCTATTTCATTGCTGAAAACTTAAGCTACCTCGACCAAATCAGGCAAACACTTAAATTTACAAATGATTTAGGACTGCTAGATCAATCTTGATTTAGTAACAACTCGATTATTAACAACTTTAGCTACTTAACAGGAAAAACATGAATATCATTGTTCGTTTGTTTGGAGCGATCGCTCTCCAAATATCTGCGATCGCTGCGATGTGTACTATGGCAATGTCTAATGACAAACCCCTACCTGTCTATACCCAAGAGACTCCTGCTGCTTCTCAACAGAAAACAACGCAAAAGATTTGCTCTTTAGATCCCATTGAGGATTTATTGCCTCCAGTACAAACAAAGGCAAGTAATTCTTTACTTTCTTACCTTGCTGAACAGGGTTTTATACAGAATCAAGAGGGTTCTTGGGTCTGTTATGCGAACGATCCTAAAAAACAAGGGCGTTACTTTACCCTATTTAAGGTTAAACAAATTGATGACAGGCTCATAGCAAGTTCTTTCCTAGATGAGGGCAATCTGATTCAGGGACAGGAAAATCGTAGTGTGGACTTCTTTATGATGCTGATTAAGCATCATACAAATACTAGTCCAGAGAACCGTCAAGGTATACGTAGGTATTTAGAAGCCTTTGTCTCGTTAGTAAAAGAAGGGAAGATCAAACCCACACCTCGTGGGTTTCTTTTCGACCAACCAAACCGGGCATTGGTCTTATATCACACACTCTCATCAGGAAATCTCAAAGGTACCGGAATCACGATCAACATTTCTTTAGCTAAGAGTTGAATGAACTGGGGAGTAGATAGTGGGGAGTGAAATGAGTATAGACGGCATTCAAACCTCACTCAACTTGTATAGGACTTACACAGCAAGTACGAAATGTAGGGGTAATTCATGAATTGCCTCTACGGTAAATCAAGGCTTTCAGTGCTTTTTGCGTAAGTCCTATTGAATTTTTAAAGCTATTAATATCGACCCTACGGACCCAAAGAGGGACGTGAACAACCAATGAAATTGCTGTCATTTAGTGGAGGTGCATCTTGCCTAAATCAATCGTTCAAAGAATTGCAATGTCATTCCCAAAGCGTCTCGTAGAGAAAGCGGTTCGGTTTGCGACTATCGGATTCTCATCAGTTGCAGTAGTACTTACTACATATCAGTCGGCTTTTGCACAGCTTAATATTGGCCGCTATGGTATCCAACAAGGACTGGAGTCTGAGTATCTCCAGTACCAAATCAATAACCAGAATCTGAGCCAGATGCGAGTCATTCCTGGATGTGATGTGGGATTTGGTCTGACCTGCAATAAAACTGGATCGGTAATCCAGCGATTACTGGATTTAAACGACGGGACTAGCTATCAAGACCTGCTAATCCGAGCAGCTGGTGGGGAGAAAAACTTCCAGAATTTCGCTAGCTTTTACGATAACAATCCCAATCTCTCTGCGGTGCCTTACGCCTCATTTTGGAGAAACCAATCCCCCGCAATCATGGATAGTTCTCAATACCTTCTTGGAGAACCTGTTAGCCGCAATCCAGTAGAAGGACTCGGACTTGTAACCAAGCAGTTTTACTGGTCACCATACTCAGGAACCAATAACTCCCTTAGTCTCCGTAATGGATTACTAGACTTGAAGTTGTCATACGGACGACTACTCTTTGAGCAAGCCTCAAAAATTCCCAACATTAAGGAGCAGATTCAGTCTTTAGGTTTGTCGCCAGAGATGACGAATTTCTACTTCAATAAAATCTCTACAGGCTTGAATGCGTTGAGTTCTGGAAATCCAAACCAACTCCAACAGAGGATTTTTGAAGTACTATCTTTTCCATACTCCGAAGATGGTGGGGAACTCGGACGTCCCAATAACGCGATTCCACAGGAATTTAGTCAGATATTGGGAGAAGATATCCCAGGAGATATATTGCTGAGTGATAATCCAGTAGCGTTGGATGGAGAAGTAATGGGCTTTGATACTTCCCCTGCCTTTATAGGAGATGTTTTAGTACAAGACAGTCCTGGTTCCTTTCCACTGTGGCCAATATTCGGAATTGGGGGTCTTGCTTTAATTCTGCTTCTACTACTGAATGGTGATAGTTCTTCAGCCCAAGCATCTGTTGCAGCTGTTTCTTCAGGAAATGCACCTTTGTCTCTCACCAGCGCAGGCGAATGCGATCTGACTCCTAGTGGTAATGGTTCCGATCACACACAGATCATTGAGATACCGTGTAATGTTACTCCTAAAACCCCTACGGAAGTGAAAAAGGTAGTGGAGCCATCAATGATCAAAGCGCTTATATTGCTAATTGTTTTACTATGCATAGTCCGTTATAAACACCGCTCTTTAAAAATCCGTAATTCATAATTCTTATCAGAGAGATGGGTCTAAAAGCCCGTCTTAACAATTCAAAATTCACGCATTCAAAATCAAAGACATCAGGGCTTACGCTTTCAAGGCAGTGAAAGCCCTGATTTCCCGTAGGGGCAATTCATGAATTGCCCCTACATTTCGTACCTAATGCGTAAGTCCTAAAAGTATTTTTTTAGAAATATTAACATAAAAATCTCTAGTTATAAGTCCCTAATCTAATTTCTCCCCTTGGGTATATAACTTAGAAATATAAGCAAAACTCTTGACAGATATAGCTGAAGTTTTATTTTGCTAAACCTATAATTAAACCCTTGTAAACATTAAAAGAGCTACTGAAAAATGTTATGTAGTGATTTTTTAAGTAGGTAGACGGAATTAAACATATAATAAACCTCACCCTCAATCCCTCTCCTTATAAAGGAGAGGGAAGCCGGAGGGAGGGTGAGGTTTTATATTTAATTTGACCCACTTACTTAATTAAAAAACAGAACAATAAACATAAACCCCAAATATCGTTATTGGCAAATTTTTTTTGATATCTAAATCGTTTGTCATGATTTATGTAAACTCAAGTCTTGTTTATAAAATTTTGCTGAAGTTTCTTCCTGAAAAAACGTCTATATATTCCTAAGGAAACAGTGTTGCCAACCTAATTACGATGACAGAATAATAATTAGGATATTTTTCCAAATAACTAGTTAGTTAACCAGCTAAGTAGGTAGGCAAGATAAAACCAAACTATGTAACGAAAAGTAAAATGTCTGTATTTGGCTCGTAGTTGCGCTTTAGCGCTAAAGCGCAACTACGAGCAAGTGATGATTATTTGCGCCCACTTACTTACCAAAAATTAAAGGATTAAATAAATATAGTAGAAGGTAAATAATATGTATCATCCTCAAATGTTGCCAAAAACTGTAGCAGTTAATAGTAATTTACATCAAGTAATCGTGAGTGAAGCAACAAAAAATAAAGCACAAACACATGAATTAACTATTACTGATATAGCGATATTTTTATCCCCTGTTGGCTTTGTAATTAGTGGGATGTTTTTTTTGTTAATATTGCGAAAAATTCGGGCGATTTTAGATTATAAAATGGTGTTTTATGCCAAAGGTTTAGATAAACTACCTTGTAAAAACTGTAGCTTTTATTCCAATAATCATTATCTAAAATGTGCAGTTAACCCTTCTATTGTTCTCACCGAAGAAGCGATGAATTGCTCTGAATACTCACCCAGCAAGAAAGATTCTTCCTCCAAAAATCCCTTTGACTAGAAATAATAATTATTAAGATGATCGCCGATCGGAGGCGATCGCCAAACCCAAACTTTTGAAAAACTGTGCTGTAATGGTCAAACCGAGAATCAGCAACCAATTCTGGTAATACCTCAATGGCGTGTTCCTGGCGTTGGAGGTGTGCAGATCCTTAAGAAGAAGTTTGAGGCAAGCCTCAGCTATTGATAAATTGAGCCATCAGGCATAATTGCCCCTGCTAAGTTAGTACCAACTAATTTAACCAGAAGGCGCTCACCAGAGCGAATCCGCGCTCCAGTTAAGTCGGCTCCTCGTAAGTCGGCCCCACTGAGATCCGCTCCAATCAAATTAGCAGCGCGTAAATTTGCCTCTCTGAGATCCGCTAAAAGTAGATTTGCCCGAAATAAATTTGCTTCAGATAAATTCGCCCCTCTGAGGTTGACTTTGTGCATAAAAGTATCGCTGAGATTAGCACCGCTCAAATTCGCATAACTCAAATTTCTGCCAGATAAGTCTTTATTGCTCAAATTTGCCCGACTGTAATCTTTGCCACTCAAGTCTGAGTTTTGCTTTGGTGGTTTCTGGATTGTTTGAGATGGTTTTTCCTCTTGAGGTGGCGGTGAGTGATGTATAGTTTGATGTTTGGTTTTTAGAGAGCGCAATTTTTCACGAGCTTCATTTATGGCTTTGAGCTTGTCTTGTGCTTTCTGCTGTAAACGGAGATTGTCTTTGGGAATGCGATCGGGATGCCAAACAAAGACTAAATCTTTGTAAGCCTGGTTCACTTCTTCAAGTGTAGCCCCAGGCTCTAATTCCAAAACTCTATAGTAGTGCTCCAGATCGCTCATACGATATTTTGGTGGACAATCAACTTAATTATGAGTGATGGAGCAATCTATTGGCTGCATCATTTGTTATGGGTTATGGGGAATTGGGGAATTGGGCATCCCTTCGGCTTACCTCGGCTCCGCTCGGCACGAGTTGCTCAGGGCAAGTGGGCATTGGTTATTAATTCTTATCCCTCACTCCCTCACTCCCTTACCTCCCCATCTCCCCATTTCTCCATCGGGCGATCGCTCTCAAATATGCTGTAACTGGAATCTGATAAATTTCAATCACAATCCAAACAATAATTGATAAATGTGATAAGAAAGTTAATATCGTCCAAATATATGGCGTCCAGGTAATGGGTTCTTTGAGATTAGCAGGAAAATAGTAAGCTACTATGCCAATTAGAGTAGTGGGAAGAATTACAAAAACTGCTGCTGCTAGTCCATAACCCCAACCTAATTCCACACCTTCCAACTGGCCTTCTGTCCAACTAAACCCATTCCAACGCCAAATTAAGGGGGGTTGTCTAGAAGGCATCTTGATTTGCTCTAGTTCTAAGTTGACTGTAAAAATCTCTTGGCAAAACTCACAAGCCATAGCTTCCATCAATGGCATGTGAGAAATCTTACCTATCCGACAGACTGGGCAGGGGTAAACTCCATAGTAGTCGAAAGATTGGGCTAAGATTTTGGAACTGGGCATAATGAAACTGAATGATCCTAAAAAGTTGATCTGGTCAATGAGAACTTAGGTAAGAATAATGGATGGCGATCGTGAATTATCTGCAATAAACTTTCGCAAGGTGAGATGACAACTCAGGAGAATTATATATTTTAACTTCTCAACGAAGAGGCGGTTCTTGAAGGGGGCTAAAAGCTTTGGGTAAATGACCTTTAGAGGCAGGGGAGCAGGGAGCAGCTTTCAAGGGAAAAGATTCTAGGTTCCGCTTGCCACAGGCGTTTGAGAGCAACTAAATTTATTTATGGCTTTTGGTCTTTACTCGCACATTTGTACTGAGTCTATCGCTTTTTTAGGGTTTGTGGGGGTCTTGACACAGCTTACTCTTCCTGTTAATGTTACTTTACATAGACGTATTTATTAAGTTTTCCAGCGAAAGCCCCACAAATGCTTCAGACAAATTCCTACTTTTATTTTTGGTATAGGGTGGTTCACCGGGGGTGAATTGAGTTTCCTAACGGAAACCACCCGGTGAACCGCAGAGCGAACTCTGCGGTTTTTGTTGTTTTAAGGAGAATTTCATCGTTATGACTTATTTCAGTAGCTGGTTTTATGGCTTTTACTTCTGGCCCAGACTAAGTTCCGGGTAAATAGCGTCATGTCGATGATTCAGAACGCGCCCGGAACTCTTCAAAGGTTCCGGGCTTTTTTGTTATCGCAAAATAGTGTCCAATATTTAATTTTTAGGAGAATAGAATCATGATTAACGCCAAACTTGCCGCACAATCTCATCCAAACCACCAAACAATCGTTAAAATTTCCGAAAAAGTCGCTTTCGGGGGCAAAGAACTAGTAATTATCGGCGGGCCTTGCACTGTTGAAAGTTTAGAACAAATGGAGATAGTCGCCCAAAAGCTATCTACTGCATCCGTTCAGGGGTTGCGTGGCGGTGTCTACAAACCCCGCACATCTCCCTACGCTTTCCAGGGTATGGGTGAAGATGGATTGGAAATTTTGGCAAGGGTGCGATCGCATTACAATATGCCAGTTGTCACCGAAGTTATGTCAATTTCTCAAATTGAAGTAGTCGCCGCCCACGCTGATATGCTTCAAGTTGGTAGCCGCAATATGCAAAACTTTGACTTGCTTAAAGCTTTGGGACAAGCTGGTAAACCAATATTACTTAAGCGTGGGTTAGCAGCGACAATTGAAGAATTCGTCATGGCTGCTGAATATATCCTCAGCCACGGGAATCCTGATGTGGTGTTGTGCGAAAGAGGTATCCGCAGTTTCGATGATTACACCCGCAACGTTTTAGATTTAGGGGCAGTGGCAGCACTCAAGCAAATAACTCACCTGCCTGTGATTGTAGATCCTTCCCATGCTGTTGGGAAACGAGAGTTGGTTGCACCTGTGGCTAGGGCTGCGATCGCTTGCGGTGCTGATGGATTAATTATTGAATGTCACCCAGAACCAGAAAAATCTGTTTCTGATGCCCGTCAAGCACTTTCTTTAGAAGATATGGTGCATTTAGTTGATAGTTTAAAGCCTGTAGCTACAGCCGTTGGGCGCAGTATATCAGAAGCAATCGGGGCGGGTTTGAAATCTGCCCCGATTTTTTGTGCTGCTTAAATTTTAATCATTTGTCATGCTCAGGCGCTGGTAGTGGTAGATGAACCTGCGAGCGATCCATCAACTCCAGCGTCGGGGCTGGTGGACTTAATGCTGGCATAATTTTAATCGAACTGCTACTTAAACTTTATCTAAGTTGAGAACCGTAGTTTTCGCCCTCTCCCTAAATCCCTCTCCCAAATCTGGGAGAGGGAGTTTGAAATTCTCGCTTCCCGAATTCCAGATTTGGGATTCGGGGTTCTTATCTAAGTTGAAAACCGTAGTTTTCACCCTCTCCCTAAATCCCTCTCCCAAATCTGGGAGAGGGACTTTGAAATTCTCGCTTCCCGAATTCCAGATTTGGGAGAGGGCAAATCCTTTTCATCATGGAAGAACTATAGGTTTCAAGATAGACGTGGTTTAAATGCTACTCAATTTAGAGGGATATAAATATCTTGAGAATTAGGATTAAGGTATGGACGCTGCAAGTCGATTGTATGGCGGGCAAAGTGTTCGTCAATTGTCTTCATCCGTTCTTCCATCGCATTTTTACCTTTTTGCCAAGCTTCAAATAAAGCATTAGCGACTATTTGGCAACGGTTCATCCCAAAACTTTCTTGTGCTGCAAATTTTTGGGTTGGTTCTTCGGCTAAACCTAACCCTGGTGCTAAAAATTTTGTAAACAAGGGAATTTCTGGCTGGAAATGGGATTGATTTTCTAAATAAACAGCCTGAAGGATTGTGCGAATTGCTGGATAGTCGGGGAGTTCAAAGTAGAGTAGCCCCGAATCATAGCGTCCGTATGCACTGGGATTGTGAAGAACCTGAAAGCTAAAGGGAATCGAGGCTGCATTCAATTGCAGTGTCAGGCAATACATGAGAGCGATCGCACCAGATGGCGTAAAGTTAAAATAAATTCGCCCTGCTCCTAAATCAGCATCGGGGTTACTTTGCCGTTCCTGTCCGATATTGCTAACTGCCAAATAACAGCCATTTTGCAGTCGATTTTTGGGCATCCAGATTGCTACCATATCACCCACTTTGGTAGATTTCTTGCTGGATTTTAGATGGCAGTCTGGCTCAACATAAAGTGTTAAACCGCCTTTAGTCACCGCCATAGTACCATCAGGTTCTTTACGCAACACCTGCCATCGGGGGTCAAAGTAACCTATGCCGTGATTACTGGTGTGCAATTGCTCGTAAAAATTCCAATCAATTTCCAAAATGGAATTATCTGCTAAATTCTGCTTTGGCGTATCACTATTGACTGCTAAAGTACTTTGTAGAGAGCCATTGTAATAGATTCCATAAAGAAAGTTTCGCAGCAATAAAGTGAGATATTTATGTTGTAAATCTACAGAATTGTGCTGAAATCTTTCGGCTATTTTAGTCGGCAGAGCAAAGGGTTGATAATTAGGATGATAAATACAAAAATTTGACTCAATCTGAATATTTTTAGCAATGTCGAATAGAGAATTTAGCGGTTGATTGATAGAGTTATTTAGCATTAATCAATTTAAAATTTAAAGTTTAAAATCAAAAATTAGGAAACCCCTCTGGGGCAAAAATCCTGGAAAAATTAGAATAGGGCAATACGCAGAACAATTTAAAACTTCGCAAAAATCCAGGATAGAGAAAGAGTCTAGTATATTCATTTCTGAAATTTTATACTGATTTTTTAACTATTCTGACTCCTGAATTCTTATTTAACTAGTTCCGTGGGTTTAAGTCCCCCGGTTCTAAAACCGATAAGTAATGCGATTAGGGTTAAATCGCACGTTGTAATGCGAGTCGGAAACCGTCCCCACAAAAGCACTCTTCATTACAAAACAAAATTTACGAATTACGAATTACGAATTACGAATTACGAATTACGAATTATTTTAAATTGTTCTGCTCCCTGCCATTAACAACCGCGAAGCCGAGTTTTTTCGTAATAAATGCGAAGTAACTGTGCCTCTTTTATAGGTTGAGGAAGTTTATGAATTTTTGCTACAGGATTCAGAATTTCTGACTCTGAGATCCCAAAAATTGTCAATACAGCTTGCTGCGGCATAGTGAGTAAACTTTTAGCCACTTGGAGCATACAAATGTCAGCATTGTTAAAAGATTTTTGGCAGGTAATCATATCCTGAATTTGATGAATCAGTGCTAGCCCCGCAAACTGGATAACTCGCACAATAAAATCATTGCGGTATTCCAAAATCATCGGGAAAGCATTTAGATAAGCCCTAATTAGGGCAATGATTGAAGGTTGTAAACTCTCCAATGGTGTCAATGGTAAAAGTAGAGATTCTTCTAACTCAATGGTGGGATCTACTACGAGACTCTTGAGCCAAATTCCTAAATAGCTTGCTAGTAAAGTACCTAAATCAAAAGCTGGATCTCCCCAAGAACAAGCTTCCCAATCAATTAGTCGTATTAGGCAATTGTCTAGTTTATCCCATTTGGAATGAACCAAAATGTTGTTCAATTTCAGGTCGTTGTGAGTCAAGCAGCAAGGATTCCAGTCGTATGCCAAATCTGCGATCGCAGATTCCAAACTCTCCGACTGCTGGTATAGTAGATAGAATTTCAGCGCATCCGTGGGAACTGTCCCAAAAATCTCCGGCCCAATTGACTCTAACCCTTGCGCCGGATTGTAAAAGCCATAGCGAAACTCTCCTTGGGGAGCAGTTGCCATAAAATCCTTATATTCTCGGCGGTTATAGGTTGCGCGATGGAGTCCTGCTAAAGTAGTGCCGATCGCTGTGGCAATTTCTTGCGGAAAAATATCATTGTTGTGGTATAATGTCGCAAAGTCCAGATATTCACTTAAGTAGTTGCGGACAAGGATAGAATTTTCTTCGTCAAAATGCACTACCAACGGTGCAATCGCGGAAATATTGCCAAGAACTGGAAACTGCTGGAGCAACTGATGAAATAGCCACTCCTGAAACAATTCATGGGGCGCGGCGTGTTTGTTGTTAACGTTACGTTCTTGTTTAATGAGCAGTTGACGATTATCTCCTAGAGTCACTAGTAAATCGAAATTGTTTTTACTACTTCCTGGCAACTCAGATTTATCTGATGCGTCATCTTCTGAGCTACACAGCCCCGCTTCTTGCAGATACTGGATAACGTTATGAGAAGACAGTGATAATACCATGTATTATTTCCTACTTCATGAAATTACTTAAACTTGTACTTAGCAGTTGTTGGTAGATAGTGAATAACAATAGAGATTTGTACAATCTACTAATATCGCATATTTGGGAGAAAAACCTGCCAAAATGGCACCAAGTCTTTTACAATTGGTTTAAAATTCGCTCCTAGATAGCGTGGCATCTTTACACTTGATCGGCATAGTTACTTAGATACATCTAGAGCAAGTTTTGTGGTAGAACCTTTTGATAAGAGGCAGGGGGCAGATATTGTTTGATGTTCAGTAGTCATCCTGAAAGCAGCGAAGAATTTCAGTAATCCTTCGTGGTAGGAAGCATGACATTCAACGCTATTATTTTTATTTATCATCCCAAAGCTAAATAAACCGGAATTTTTAAGCAATTAGTAATTATTTTTTTCTTTAATTTTCAGAATTTATGTCTGGAAGGCTTGTTATTAGGTCATTTGTCTTACTTACGTATTGTAGATGGCTATAGGCGATCGCAGATAACGGCTACATGAGTGCATCTTATGGAAGTGTACTTTTGTCAAGGATGAAAAGACCTCTCAGAAGGTTTTACGTAGTAAAACTGTCCCTCTCCGAGGCGGAGAGGGGAAGAGTTAAGACATGGTTTCGATATCGTATAAATTGCAGAGGGTGAGGAGTTTTTGTTTGAGGCGATCGCGCACATTTTTAGGTAATATAACTACACAATCTGGCGCATACTGCATCACTTCGCGGATAAACCAAAATGTACTAGATACTCGCCTGACAACTCGCCGAACTCGCGCTTTATCTGGTAGCCACTCATTAATATTGTCTTCAAGTTTAGCTTGATAGGCAAAAGCCAAGCCAGCAAATAGATGCATTTCCACTTCTATTTCATCCAAGTTAGTACGCCACTCACCAGAAATTGGCATGACAGCAGCTTCTGTAATCCTGTCTAAACGTAAACTCCAGTTGTTAAGCAGTTCTGGTATATCAAAGTTTCCTTCTGTCTCTTCGCACCAGCAATCAAGATATTGCCGCTTTTCGTGGGGTGTAACTTTGGCGTGACGAACCGTAAAGTTTAATAAACGTCCAGTTGCATCTTGATAGGAAAGCTGAAAGGGTTGTTCACGCAAGATATAGCGGTCTATTTCTAAGCGCCAAGCCGGGGGCAAATTCTCTAAGAAACGTTCGATTTCGCCTCGCAACGGTAATGATAGTTCGCTGCGTTCGAGAAGTAAGTTTGCAATAATTTTGGCTTGTTCAATTTGCCCGATGTCTGTCAAAGCATTGATACATCTATGTAATGCTTTGATGCGTGGTTCTTTCCAATCGTTATTGTTACCGATGAGTAACTTACGTTGAGCGATCGCTTTAATTAACTTAGAGATGTTAGGCTCCTCTCCCCACATCATACCGAATTCACCAGCGATCGCTTCTAGCTCGACTTTATCCCGTTCTGATATCGACAGTGTAATAGATTGACCTTTTCGACTCATTAAAATGTCCGTGTACTTTATACGTATTTTCTCTTGTCAACTTCTATTTTGCGTGGCATTATAGTTTTTAACAACCAGTTACGGACACTATTTAAGTGTATGTCCGAAAATTACAGAATTACTCTCAAGCCTGTTTACTCGCAAACTGTCCCCACACCTGACGGGGTAAAATTACCTAAAGATTGGTCGCTTTCTTGGCATCAAGCCGCAACTTTAGAAGCGTTGCGCGATCCAAATATTGATGTCGTGTTCAACACTGCGATGACTGGCGATGGTAAAAGTCTCGCCGGATACCTGGATATTTTGCAAAGACACTCTCCTGTTTTAGGGCTATATCCTACAAACGAACTCGCTAGAGATCAAGAAAAGCAAATTAAAGGATATATTGAGCAATTTCAGCCTGAACATAAACCGCGCGTTAATAGATTAAGTGGACAAGAATTAGAAATTTATGCTGAAGAAGAAAATTTGAAAAAAGGCGCAGCCTTAGAAACTCGAACTGCACAATCGGATATTTTGCTTACCAATCCTGATATTTTTCACTATCTACATTATGGTGCATATTTATTGTTCAAAGATAATCCTGATAAACTTTGGAATCGAATTGACAAGAGGTTTAATCTCATTATTTTTGATGAATTCCACGTATTCCAAGCACCACAAATCGCCAGTGTAATCAACACAATGCTATTGATTCGTCACACCAACAGGCGTAAAAAGTTTTTATTTCTTTCTGCTACACCAAATCCGCAATTAATTGAGAGACTTAAATTAGTAGGTTTTCGCTGTCACCCCGTCAACCCAATAGAAGAAAAAGACCCAAAGTATCAATTTCCTGATACCATTGCTGAGTCTCAGCAGCTAGAAACCCAAGGTTGGCGAAAAGTTACGTGGGAAATATCATTGCAATTTATCGATTTAGAATCTACATCCAAAGCATCTGAAACTTGGTTAAAAAATAATTCAGAATTGATTTTAAGTCATTTGCAAAAGCATCCAGGTAGCAAAGGTGCAATTATTCTTAACTCCATTGCTGCTGTGAAGCGGTTAACTGATTTTTTCAAAACTTTTCTCCAGCCGTATAATTTCACAGTTGAAGAAAACACTGGTTTATCTGGTAAAAAAACCAAAGAAGAATCCTTTCATGCTGACTTAGTTTTAGGAACTAGCACTATTGATGTGGGTGTTGATTTCAAAATCAATTTCTTGTTTTTTGAATCAGCAGACGCGGGTAATTTTATCCAGCGTTTAGGCAGACTGGGACGACATGATCGTTATGAATGTAACGGACAGCAGATTAATTTTACTAACTTTACTGCTTATGCACTTGTTCCTAAATTTTTGGTGAAAAGGCTTTTTGAAAAAGATGAGAAGGATAAAGCACCACTATTGAAGTCAGGCGAAGTTTATGAACGTCCTTTTTTTCATGATCAAATTAGGGATAAATACCGCAAAATTAATGATTTTACAGGTTATTACTTTAAATGGGGTGTTGTTCAATCTATGCGACTGGTTCGACAATTGGGACATCCTAATATTAAACAGCAATATGCAGCAGGTAGTCAGGAAGCACTAAAGAAAGATTGTGAGATAGTTTTCAGCACTGACAAAAGAAAAGCCAATCTTAAAGCAGCCTTTGTCCGTAGCAAAGAATGGGAAGAAAAATGGCACAAACTTTCAGGAACAGATAAGGGAAATCCTATTTTAGAGGAGGCTGTGAGTTTTCGGGGTAAAAGTCCTTTGCTGTGTGGAATTTACGACACTACAGAGCAAAATGAGGCTGATAAGTTCAAAACCTACGATTTACCAGGAATTCTCAGCAACTTGGAAATTGAACCGATGAAGGGGACAGAATTTGAACGATTGCGACAAGCGACAGCAGAACGCACAGACACAATTATTCCCAAAGGCAGATTTAAAAACTGTCTAGGATTTATGAAATTACTTCGCTATCGAGAAGAAAGACTAGATTGGAAATTTACTTATCCTGGGGACTTGAAACCCTTTGCTGATACTTGGGATGTGCAGGTGTTGTTAGGTATTCAGGTTTGGCAACCTGCAAACTATTGGATTAGTGAAATTAACAAGCAATTGAAGAAACAGGCATTAGTTAGTTATCTGCTGCCTTTTCCCTTAGAGAGATTACGTCAGCAAGGAAGATTGCCAATGCACTTTCAGATTTACCCAATTAGTGACCAATATAGTGTTTTAGATAATACACCACCATACTGCATTGCCTTTGGTCAGTCTGCACTATTGCTAGATACCTTGAGAGATTGGTTTAAGAGTAAAGGGGATGAAATATGGATAACCCCATGAGATCCCTAATAGGGATTAAACTGCTTTTTTAGCAGTGTAGAGTCAGCATCAGTGAATGATGAATCTGTGTTTCAATCCCTGAGAAGGGATTATTTTAAGACCCTACAAGCCAAGGATAGCACGAAAGAGGCATTCACACAGTCTGGTTTTTTAATGGTTACAGAATCATAATTCACTGATAAAGTTTAATTAAGCATTTTTCGACTTAAATCGCTGGTCTAACTAAAAACCAGTATGTATGCTAGGCTCTAAGGTAATCGTTTAAACCAGGAAAAGCTTAGATGCAAAGCCAAAACTCTGACTCGTTAGACCAACTCCGTTATGTGATCAATGATCTGATTGATCGCATTAAAGCGCAGCAGCAGCACAATCTTATTCAAGATAATCGACTCTCAGACCACGACAATCGAATTCAAGAAAACGAGGAATCAATCGAATTTTTATTCAGAAAAGTTAGTCAATTTGAGTATCTAATTGGCAGAAATCAGGAACTAGAAGAGAACAAGGACTTTGACTTGCGAGATTGAAATATTGTCATTATGAGTAATTCCATTTCTGACGATTACATACATCTACTTATGGAAGTACAACAACGGATTCGTTCAGCCCAGTATGAAGCATTAAAGGCAGTTAATCGGGAAATGATTAGCCTGTATTGGGATATTGGGCAGATGATTGTTATCAAACAACAGGATGCTAGTTGGGGTAAATCAGTAGTAGAAAAGCTAGCAAAAGACTTACAAGCAGAGTTTCCTGGTATTAGTGGGTTTTCCGCACGAAATATCTGGAATATGCGGAACTTTTACGTCACATATAGCCAAAAAGAAAAACTGCAACCATTGGTTGCAGAAATTGGATGGACTCACAATTTGGTCATTTTAGAAAAATGTAAAGATGACTTAGAACGAGAGTTTTACATTAGAATGACTCGGAAGTTTGGCTGGACAAAAAACGTTTTAATTCACCAAATTGAAAATCAAACTTATGAAAAAACTCTGCTTAATCAAACTAATTTTGATCAAAGTATTTCGGCAGATATCCGTAACCAATTAAAACTAGCAGTTAAAGATGAATATACTTTTAATTTTTTAGAATTAGCAGATGAACACAGCGAACGACAGCTAGAAGAGTCAATTTTAGCAAAAGTTCAACCGTTCTTACAAGAAATGGGTGGAATATTTGCCTTTATTGGTAGCCAATACCGTTTAGAAGTTGATGATGAAGAATATTTTATAGATATCCTATTATATCATCGCCGTTTAAAATGTCTGGTGGCAATAGAATTAAAAATTGGTAAGTTTTTACCTGAATATGTTGGGAAAATGCAGTTTTATTTAGCTGTTTTAGATAACACGGTAAAGCTACCAGAAGAAAATCCTTCTATTGGCATTATTCTTTGTAAATCAAAACAGAGAACTATTGTTGAATATGCACTAAAAGAATCTAATAAACCAATTGGTGTTGCAACTTACCAAATAGTTTCCAAGGTACCGCAAGAATTAAAAAACCAACTTCCAGATCCAGAACAAGTTGCTAGATTGCTAGAAGGATTTCAATGAATGTTGACGATTATTCATAATGCTGTATAACTTATTGAGTAAATAAAATGGCTAAAAAAAGTAAGAAATCAGATGAATATCAACAACTATCGCTCTTAGAAGCAGAAACAGAAAATGATTCAACCTCCGAACTATTAGATGATGATTGGATGTCTGGAGATGATTCTGACTTTCAAGAAACATCTAATCTAAAAGTCGAAACACAATCAGCAGAACTCTTAACCCTCAAATTACTGCAAGATGCAATTAAATCAGAAAATGACAATGATTTAATTATGCAGGAATTTAGTGATTACGTTTTACCCAATCTTTTACGGGTAGCAGTTGGAGTTACAGCTAAAGGTGGAAAATTTTTTGATTATCTTGATAAAAAGAGAGAAAAGGATATAGAGAATTTCCACCAAAATAATTTAGGAAAAAGTCACAAAATAAAAGAGCCGAAAAAACTTGATCGAAGAAATGCGGGTGATCAATCTTTAAATACTCATTTACTGAATGGTTTACTACCAGCTAATTTAATAGAACGTTGTCTAAATAAACTTGATACTACTGCAAAAAGGGTAATTCAACAACAAGAAAGACGCTTATTAATTGCTGGGTTTATTTTACATGATTTTGAAAAGTTTGATTATCGGCTATTTCCTAAAATGCCAGATAATTATAAAGCGATTGGACAAGATAAAGAACAAGACATTCGCAAGTTATCTGTAGATGCCCACCGCGAAATTATAGATGTTATAGTCTGTGAATTAGCTCTTGATAAATTTGTTAGTCCTGATGAACCAACAGCATGGCAAGAATATCGAGATGATTTGTTATTTATTGCCTACAATGCCCAGCGTCGAAATGATACAAATCTCAATGTTTCTGAGCATGGTTTACAGCCAATAATTGATGATTACATCCTGATATGTCTTGCTGATTTAACTTATTTAGCTGATTTACTTTCCTCAGTTATTAAACATCCTCAAGATGCAGAACACCAAGCATTAAATGGAATTCTCCACAGCCTCAGTGATGGGCAATTAAAATTTACTTATCACAGCATTGCTGAGAATCGTGGTGTTTTAACTAATGTGGTGAATAATGCTTTAATTGAGGCTCATAAAAGTCTCAATACCGATGAGCATCCCTACTATAAACCTTTGTTATATCTGCCAACAGGCGTGATTTACTTGGCTTCGCGCAATGCTCCAGTTATCTCGCCGTCAGATTTACCAGACCGTGTAGTTAACAGTATTAAATCACTTTGTGCTGGTCAATTACGCCTCAGACAAACAGGATTTGGTAGAGATGGTAAAGGCATGAAATATGCCGAATATTACAACTTATTTTTTGATGATATAGGCTTGATGAAAGTAGCCTTAGATGCTACATTACGCATCTTAAACCCTAACAAAGGCTCTGTCGCTAAAAGTCGCAGTGAAAATCTGAATAAGTTTCAGCAACAAAATGTTTTATCTGCTGATTATAACTTCAAATTTGAAGACGATATCCGCATTGACCAAATAGCAGAATTTGGTGATTTGGTTAGCCGGAAGATTTGGGAAGAGACAGTTAATCGCGTTGATTCTGCTCGGAAGAAAGATAAAAAGCTGCCAGCAGTTCCCGATTTTGATTTAACTCACAAAGTTGCAGAATTTTGGAATTTAGCAGAGTGTTTACCCCAAATTAGAGAAATTCAACGCATTAATGAAAGTCTCAAAGAAAATAAGTTAAAAGGAAATACGGGAGGAGTACCTTATGAATGGTATTATCTGGCGGCTAAATATTTAGAACATCATCCAGGAATTGAAGATGTACGCGAAACTTGTCAGCAAGTTATTGAGTATTTGGCAACCTTAATTTCCCCGATAATTTCTCAGTATGAATTACCTGATGGTTGGGATGATTTAAGGCTCTGGGTAAAACGAGTTGTGATGTTACCAGGCATTAATCAAGAGTCATCTGTTAAAACTCAAGTTCAAACATTCCTAGATGAGTTAGGTAATTACAATGCTGCGAAAAAAGCAGGGAGAGGGAAACAATTAATTTGCTCAATTTCTCATTCGGCTTACACGGTTACTGAGCAAATGGAATCAGCAGTTTTATTTACGCCACAAGTTTATACAAACAAGCAAATGTTAGGAGGTTCTAACGCTAAACGCAATATCTCCAGTATTGCAGGTGTGGAGATGATGCTGAGACAAATATTGATGAATCAAACTCAAGCTGTAGGGAAGCGATTTGAAGATGGGAAATATCGCTATCTCTACTTTTATCCTACTTATTATTTTACCCCAGAGACTAACAAGTTTTTGCAGAAAGCTTACAACGGTATTGCTCAAACTCGCTTTGATACGAGTGTTCGTAACCATTTTATCAGTAAAGATTTACAGGCGGATTTGGGGCCCGATCGCTATCAAAGTGTAGATAGTTTCTTAATAGATGAAAACCTCCAGCGTGACAAGGATCGCACCTTTAAGCTTTCCTATCCTAAAGACCAACCTTTAACATTTTACTTCATGGCGCTCCCGCCAGGAAGAGACAGCACCGATACAGAATCTTGGGTAATGCCAACTTGGTTAGCGTTTGCTTTCCCGATGATTTTAGATGTTAAAACTGTGGTTTCTGAGTCACCGATTCCACCCTTTAATGATGGGGCTGAATTTGAGGAAAGCGTTTTTCTTGATAGTGCGCCTCATGCTTTCCGTGCTCTAGTAAGGCGCGATCGCTTCCGTCTTGACTACATCCTCGAAGGTTGGAACGAAAACGGCATCCAATACCCAGCACCTTTAAATGTCCTTACCGCCGCTTATGCCATTCATTTAGATGTGAATGCTAGGCAGGGTAAGTCTGGTTACGATGCCAACTGGGGGAGATTTACAGAACTGGCTAAAGATTTTGAAACCAGTCCATTGTACGTCTTTTCTTATCTCAATCGCTGGGTACGTAACCAGGGAATCGAAACAGCGCGAATTGAGAAAATCCGGCTTTATACCTATCATTTTTATCCTTGTTTTGACCCTTATGTGAAATATGACACTAATATGGAGCAATTAATTGTGGGAGAAGTATCAAGTCTGAATCATCCTAAGAAATTAACAGATTTATATCGCAGATTTTACCGAGCTAATAAACGTTATAATCCTAAGTCTAATGCTGTGTTGAAACCAGTTGATATTGCGGCTGAAACTATACTCAAAGCTGAGTCAAGTGTGTTTCAGGGAGAAACATTAGTTGCGGCTGTTGCAGCAGAAGTTTTTAAACTCATGGATCGCGTTCATTCTTCTACTGCTGAAGGACGCTGGATTATGAGCAAACGAGAGGAAGAACGGCAAGCTGTTCTAGATTTTGCCAAGTATTTTGTAGTGGAGGTATTTGATAAATCATTTGCAGGCGATCGCGCTCGTTTAGCAGGTCGTCAACTCAACTTAATTCGAGATACCTGTGAATTTCTTTATCGTCTTGAAGATGATAAAGAAAATGCAGGAAAATCTAAAGCTGAACCTGAAAATGATGAAAATGAATAATCAAATTAGAGCCTGGGCGACTAGAAGTCGCGGCTACACAAACAAAGTCCGCCTACGCGGACTAATAAAAAATGGGTGTTTTTAACCCACGCAGGTGGGTTTCGCCTGTGTAGATGCGGTTTCTAACCGCCGATTTAACTAATAAAAAAATGGGTGCTTTTAACCCATGCAGGTGGGTTTCACCTGTGTAGATGCGGTTTTTTACCGCCGATTTAACTTAATTAACCTTATTTTGGAGATAAATCATGGCAATTCTAAAAACTGTTGAATCTAAATTTTTTCAATCTGAGATTCCTTACAAACCAATGGGTAAATATGTTCATTTTTTGACCATTCGGATTACTGAATCTTATCCTCTATTCCAGACAGATGCAGAACTGAATAAAGCACGGGTAAGAGCAGGAGTTAAAGACAAAACCACAATTAGCCGTTTGTCAATGTTCAAGCGCAAACAGTCTACACCAGAGCGTTTAGTCGGTCGGGAATTGCTGCGTAATTATGGCTTGATGACGGCTGAAGAATGCGAATACAACGTGAATTTTGCAATGGATAATCCTGATTGCATCATTTATGGTTTTGCTATTGGTGACTCTGGCTCAGAAAAATCAAAAGTTGTGGTAGATACGGCATTTTCAATTACAGCTTTTGATGAATCACACGAAACATTTACCCTCAACGCTCCTTATGAAAATGGCACGATGGCTTCTAAGGGTGAAAATGGTTCTAAACCTGGTGAAGTTACCAGTCGAATTAATCAACAAGACCACATTAAACCGCAAGTTTTCTTCCCTAGTATTGTCACCTTGAAAGACCCCACTGAGGCTAGTTTTCTTTACGTTTTTAATAATATTCTGCGAACTCGTCATTATGGAGCGCAAACCACCCGTACAGGTCGGGTTAGAAATGAGTTAATCGGTGTTGTCTTTGCTGATGGAGAAATTACTAGTAACCTGCGTTGGACTCAGGCAATATATGACCAAATGAAATCTAATAATACTCTGAATGCTCCCGATCCGCTAGATGAAGATGATGTAATTACTGCTGCGAAAAATGCGATTGAGGGGTTAATGGCTGATGAGTTTATTGTTCATACAGATTTTATTGGTGATGCTTTTGTATCCCTAATTAATGAAGTCAAGACTTTAACAGGAAGCGAGAAAGGAATTCAGACAATTTTGCAAAAAGCTGATGCAGAAGCTAAAGATTATGCCAAGAAGCATATCAGCAAGAAGAAAACTGCTGCTAAAGCGGGGAAAGATTAATGGTATTTATTTACCGTGGTCAAATAGAACTACACGACAGCCTCTATTTTGCAACTCGTGAAATCGGGCGATTGTATGAAACAGAAGCCCTAATTCATAATTACGCCCTCTGTTATGCACTGGGTTTAGTTGATAGCCAAATCTACTCAACTACCGTTGCTGAAGAACATTCATATCGCTACTTTTGCCCCGAACAAGTGCCAAAATATGAGGAGCATCTAACGCCACTCAATGAACAGGGAATTTATGTAACTCCGGCGCGATCGCTCAATCATTCTTCTATCCTTAATACCTGGAAATATGCTAACAACAACTACCACGTTGAAATGGAGAAAACACAGAAAAATATCCCTAGTTTTGGGAGAGCGAAAGAAATAGCAGCAGAGAGTAGATTTGAGTTTTTTGTCATATCTCAAAAACAACTTCAACTACCTAAATGGATTCGCTTGGGTAAATGGATGAGCAAGGCTGAAGTGACGGTTGAACAATTACCGAAACATAAAATTTCTGAAGGTATATTCACTTGTACACATCCATTAAATCCTTTAGATGTGATGTTCACTAATCAAGTGATTAGCTATGATGTTGTGAATATGCCTCCAGTTAGCTTAATTCAGAATGTCCAAATGCGAGGTCAATACTATCAATTTGATGGCATTCAAAACTTGAAAATTCCAGTTCTGATAGAATATCGCTTTCGGGGTTAATTACTTCCCAAAACCTTTACTAGGCTTTTTATTTTTGCGCGGCTCCATCGTCATTAACTCTGCTTTAAAACCTCTGGAATCTTGCAACATTAACTTACGAATTCGCTGGCGTTGATAAGCTTGCACTTCAGCAGCTAGAGGATGATTAGGATCAATTTTTAGGTGAGTAATAGAAGAAACATATTTTTCTTCAGTTTCGGGATTATTTGGCTCTTTTAGTCCGCACATAATCCCACCTTCATCTCCTGAATAGCCAACGAAATCAATTTCAAATTCTCTGTCTGGATCGGCGTTTTTACCTTTTTGCTTTAATGTCTTCAAAAACTCCTTCCCGGCTCGTGCTTTAATGGGTAAGTTCTCTTTAAGTTTTTCAGTTAGTGCCTTTACTGTATTGTAATCATCAATTCTCATTGGTCTTTCTCCTTATGTAGTTTTTCTCACTTAAAAGAATACTACTATCATCACTCGACAGTCTTTAAAATTTTAGATACCACATTTAGCGATCGCTCCTCTATCCACAGTGAAACACTATCAACAACAACCCAACGCCTTCCCCAGCGATTACCTCAACAACTTGTGGGGAGAAATCCAAGCTTGTCCTTACTTTGCTATCAACAACCTCAACCGCGATTTTGTCGCCACTAAAGGATTTTCTGTCGTATTTCAGCGTTCTGGATTACCACAAGTAGAGCAGCAGTTCCCCTACTTCAAACCTTATCTAGATTTAGCTCTCCAGCCAAATTGTAACGCTTTTTACCTCAATCCTTTACAGCTAAAAGAAGGCTCCCGCGTCGATCCGCATATCGATCGCTCCTTACGTTCCTATTCCAAAACCATTGAACCACCTGCGATTGTCAGCGTTCTCTATGTGCGAGTACCTGGGGATATGGAAGGGGGAGAACTGGTATTGCGATCGCACAAACGCCAACTTGGGCAAATTAAGCCCCAATTCAATACTTTAGTTTATTTTCAAGGTGATTTAACCCATTCGGTTAACGCTGTCAAAACCCCTGGGAATCGTCTAAGTTTAGTTTGTGAACAGTATAGTTTGAGTGAAGCTGAACTCCAGGAAATCCCTGAGTTTACTGTAGAGTCAAGAATCACTCAGTCTACAACCAAAAAAAGAAAATATGCCTCATAGTTTAGTGTTAAATTTGCTACCTCAATCGCCTATCCCCCCACAATTCTTAACAGGTAGACATCTCCACGCCCTATTTTTAACCCTCGTTAGTTCTGTAGATACCATATTAGGCGATCGCTTGCACGATTCCACCGCCGATAAAGCCTTCACCCTCTCCCCTCTACAAATTAGTAATACAAACTCTCCCCTTTTGAAGGGAGGTAAGGGCGGATCTAAATTGCAATACTCACATCAACAAGCCATTCCCGCCGGAACTCCTTGTTGGTGGCGCATCTCTTTATTAGATGACACTCTATTTGGCAAACTTACCCAACTCTGGCTAAATCTTAATCCCAATCGCCCTTGGCATCTTGGCCCGGCTGACTTATATATTACCAGCATTCAAGGCACACCCCAATCTATTCAACCTTGGGCAAATGCCAGTACTTACGCTCAATTATACGAAGAAGCTAGCGATTTCAATTCTTCCATTAACCTTACCTTCTCCACACCTACCGCGTTCCGTCAAGGACAGTATGATACTACCCTTCCTACCAGAGAATCTGTGTTTAATTCCCTACTTTCGCGCTGGAATAAGTACAGTGGCATAGAATTTACTCAGATTGCGATTGAATCCATTTTCCCTTCTTTCGTTAACATTCACACAGAAATATTAGCCGACTCTCGCAGCAAATTTATTGGCATTATTGGCGAAGTTACCTATAAGATTTTGGGAGAAATTGAACCAATACAAATTAAGCAAATTAACGCCTTAGCTGACTTTGCTTTATATAGTGGTGTCGGCAGAAAAACAACAATGGGTATGGGAATGACGCGGCGAATGTATTCCCCCTAATCGCACAGTAGCTATAAACCGAATCTTACCATTTAAAGCCTTCAGAATAAGACTATAACTATTTTTAGTCCATTTTAATGGACTTGGGCTATGAGCCTCTGAAATTTATTTCTGGGCGGGCTATGGCGCTAGTCGATAATAGTTCACAAATTTAATTTGCGACAGATAATAAATTTTCACAATCATTATAAACTAATGACAAATAACATCGAATATATTTCTATTGCGGCATTGAATCAATATGCCTATTGTCCGCATCGCTGTTGGCGGATGTTTTGTGCAGGTGAATTTACTGATAATCAATACACAATTGAAGGCACTACATTACACGATCGCGTCCACACTACAAGCGATGTACAACGCGGAGAAACTTGGCAGATTCGGGCAATTTGGCTGAAGTCTGAGCAATATAAACTCATCGGCAAATCTGATTTAATTGAAGCCGAATCTGGTCAAGTTTATCCAGTGGAATACAAACGGGGACGCAAAGGCGAATGGGATAACGATGAGTTGCAAGTTTGCGCCCAAGCCTTATGTTTAGAAGAGATGACAGGAGAACCTGTTAACACTGGATATATCTATTATGCCCACTCTCATCAACGGCAATTAGTAGAGATTAATCAAGAGTTACGAAACAGTGCGATTACTACTATTCAATCTGTCACAAGTCTTCTAGAAACAGGAGCAATGCCAAAACCAGTTTACAGCAAACGTTGCCAAGGATGCAGCCTTTATTCGCAATGTTTGCCCAAAGCAACTGATAAAGTCAAAAGTTATCAAGAAGTAAATTAAATCATCCCCTGGCGAATAGAATTCGCGGCTACACAGACAAAACCCACCTCCGTGGGTTAGAAAATACCTTGATTATTAGTCCACGGAGGTGGACGAGAGCTTGTGTAGTAGCGAATTATATTCGCCTAAGACTTGTCAAACATCTTCTTAGCTTCAGCCCTAATTATTACTAGGAATCATCAAAAATGGGAACACTTTACGTAACACAAGCCGATGCTTTTATCGGGAAAGTTGACGAACGTCTTACCGTCAAAGCTGAACAAAAAACAATATTGGATATCCCTTTAATTAAAATAGAAGGAATTGTAGTACTAGGACGGGCGACTATTTCTCCCGCCGTTGTCAGTGAACTTTTAGAACGTCACATTTGTTTAACTTTTCTCACACAAAACGGACGATATTTAGGGCGTTTAGAACCCGAAGTTACCAAAAATATCTTTGTTCGTAAAGCCCAATGGCAAGCTGTGGGAGAATCAGAACCAGCAATACATTTAGTCAGAGGATTTGTGCGGGGTAAATTGAAAAATTACCGCCATAGCTTACTTCGCACTCAGCGAGAACATCCTGATGTTGATCTGAATAATAACATCACTCGATTGGAAAACGCGATCGCACCAATTGAAAAGACTAACAATATTGATTCCCTCAGAGGCTTAGAAGGTGCTGGTAGTGCAGCCTATTTTGGTTGTTTTCAACAGCTAATCAAAACCCCAGAATTTCGCTTTGAAGCCAGACGTCGCCGCCCACCAACTGACCCAGTTAACGCCTTATTGAGTTTTGGCTATTCCTTACTACGTCATGACGTGCAAAGTGCTTTAAATATTGTCGGCTTCGACCCTTATCTAGGATACTTACATGTCGAGCGTTATGGTAGACCTTCCCTAGCCTTGGACTTGATGGAAGAATTTCGCCCTTTAATAGTGGATGCTGTAGTGTTGTCGCTGATTAACAAGCGATCGCTAACCTTAACTGACTTTACCATCGAACCGCTCAGTGGTGCTGTGAATTTAACCAAAGAAGGATTGCATACATTTCTTCGCGCCTACCAACAAAAGAAACTATCGAATTTCAAACATCCAGTCATGGGAAACAAATGTACCTACCAAGAATCATTTGAAATTCAAGCGAGGTTATTAAGTAAATACCTCATGAACCAAATCGATAAATATCCCCCTTTAATTCTCAAATAATTAGTTATTCTCCCCCATCTCCCCCATGTATATTGTTGTCAGCTACGACATTCCCGAAGATAAGCGTCGGACAAAAATCCATTCGGTTCTCAAGTCTTACGGACAATGGATGCAACTGAGTGTGTTTGAATGCGATATCACTCCCACTCAGTATGCTAAACTGCGATCGCGTTTATCTAAATTGATTAAACCCGATACCGATAGCGTGCGCTTTTATTTTCTCTGTGGCTGTTGTCAGCGAAAAGTCGAACGCATTGGCGGAGAACAGCCACGAGATGAAACAATTTTCTTTGCTGAGTCTTCTTCTAGCTAAGTTTCTGCATCTCAAATGCGCGGAAGGGTAGGTGTACAAATTCCACAGCCCCAAAAAAATGCTTCTATCCCAACTCCAGCAAGGCTTTCAACCTATTAGTCACCTAATCCTCATCCGCGCAACCTCTGAAATGCTTATCAAAATTCAATTTCAGCCTTTAAATTTTCCTGGCGCTCTTTCCAAACGAATTTTCTAATGCTATGATTGCCCTTGAATCGCGCAACCGCACCTTGAAAACTAAATATAGCTTGGGTTTCAGGCTCCCGCCATTGCAATTCATCAAAATCCCTATTAGGGATTGAAACTGCGATCGGGCGGCTGAGTTCATAACTACCTCTAATTGCAATTCATCAAAATCCCTATTAGGGATTGAAACAGACTGACCGGGAGTCAATTAATTTCCAATAATGAATTGCAATTCATCAAAATCCCTATTAGGGATTGAAACTTAATTATTACTAAGTATCATCACCATCATTCAAGATTGCAATTCATCAAAATCCCTATTAGGGATTGAAACAACTTGTTACTAGTCTTCAAGGACGCGGCGATGGCAATTGCAATTCATCAAAATCCCTATTAGGGATTGAAACAACAATTATTAGGTGATCAAAATTTTCAACTACTGGTATTGCAATTCATCAAAATCCCTATTAGGGATTGAAACTCAATCGTCCATTTCACTGTGCTAATTTTGCGCTGTATTGCAATTCATCAAAATCCCTATTAGGGATTGAAACGAAGGATTTACTCGATTAGCTAGCGCGACTCGCAATAGTATTGCAATTCATCAAAATCCCTATTAGGGATTGAAACAGAGCAAGAGCTAACAAGGATTCTAACTAATGGATTGCAATTCATCAAAATCCCTATTAGGGATTGAAACCAAACTAAGGATTTTGCAAATTTAACTAAGTGGAAGGCGGCATTGCAATTCATCAAAATCCCTATTAGGGATTGAAACAAAAATCGCATGGCTAAATATTATTCAACAGGCACCAAAATTGCAATTCATCAAAATCCCTATTAGGGATTGAAACGGCGCGTTCTGTGCGCTCTATTAATTGCTTTTGTTGAATTGCAATTCATCAAAATCCCTATTAGGGATTGAAACCAGGCTGAATGGCACACATTACCTCATGCAGTTGTATTGCAATTCATCAAAATCCCTATTAGGGATTGAAACCTTGAATAGTCTGACTATAACCCTAGTATGCAATCATATTGCAATTCATCAAAATCCCTATTAGGGATTGAAACGTGAAATCGATAAAGCCTTCCCTAATGGTATTCCATTGCAATTCATCAAAATCCCTATTAGGGATTGAAACTTTCTTAATACTACAAAAATCATATTTTGTATAATAATTACATTAGAAAATGACTACTCACGCACCTTGTTTTGTATCTGCCATCTAAGAGGTTTTGGTTCATGAAACGGTTGTTTGCTTTTATTACAATTGCTTTCCTATGCTTTGATTTTGCTCATCTTGTCAACGCATCTGGGTCAATCTCAACACATTCAGATAATAATTGTACTTTAAGGGTGTTGAAAAAAGGAGAGGGTTGTTTCCTTTATAAGGTTGAATCTGGCAATTTCTCTATCCCTGTTTACTACTACCTACCTAATCAATTGGAGGCAAATACTAAAGTGGTATTCGCCATGCATGGCGAACAACGGAATGCTGAAGATTATAGAAATGACTGGAGAAATATCTACAATCGCTTGGGGAGCGACAATCCAAATTTTATCCTGCTTGCTCCCCAGTTTAAGCAAAATCGCTATCCATTAGCTACAGGATATAATCTTGGTAACATGTTTACAGAAGATTTAAAGATTCTAAATCCTCGAAACCAATGGGCGTTTACTCAAATTGAAAATATTTTTGACTTCGTGAAAAAAAGCACCAAAGTCAACGCAACCAATTACTATCTCTATGGTCACTCTGCTGGCGCACAGTTCGTACATCGAATGGTGATCTTTATGCCCCATGCACATATCAAAAAGGCGATCGCCGCAGAGGCTGGGTCGTACATAATACCCGATGAGCATAGGGACTATCCCTGCGGTTTCAATAAAGAAACCGGAGATCAATTGCCATCTGTGGACTTGAAACCCACATTCCGCTCACCAATGACAATAATTTTAGGCACAAAAGATAACAAACCTTTATCGGATAAGCATGATACCTATAAGTGCGATGCACAACAAGGTTCTAATCGTTTGACTCGTGGCGAATATTTTTACACTCAAGTAAAAAGCATTGCTAATAATAAGAAAGAAGATTTTCAATGGACTCTCAAAAAAGTTACTGCTGCTCACATTGTTGCAAAAACGAATCCCCCTATTGAAGATCCGATGTTAGTGTCTTGTGCCGCAAAGGAGTTTTTCCCGGAATTAACGGCGGTTAACTGCAAATAGGGGATTTAACCCCAACTCAAAATGATGCTACATGTAGATGTAGGGGTCTTAAACCAGTGATTTTACGATAAAGTATATCAAAAATTGAACTTAATATTTTACGTGAAAGTTTCGCTTTTTATCTAGATAAGCATACTTTTCTGTACCCAATTAATAAGCTTTTTTAGTATTAGTAGATATTGATTTATCTAGAAAGAAGCTAATTCATATTCTGACTTTTTTTTGATTTTTTTATTTATAATCATAGCAATTTTTAAGATTACTTATATCATTTTGACATTTTTTTTAGTTTTTATTAGTAAAAAAGATGCGTTCACCCTGCCCAATACCCCATTCAAAATTCCACAATTACCGGCGTATGGTCGCTGGGTTGGGTTAATTTTCTGGGCGCGACATCTATAATGCAACTTGTAGCACGCTCATATAAAATAGGTGTGAGATAGTGATGGTCAATCCGCCAACCTAAGTTGCGACGGAAAGCGGCGGCGCGATAATCCCACCAGCTATAATTTCCGCCTTCTGTGGTGAATTTGCGAAAAGCATCAGCAAATCCCAATTTCAGGATATCCCTTAAGGCTTGGCGCTCTGCTTCTGTTGCCATAATGTGATTTTCTGTACTCACTTGCTCGTGAATATCCTTATCTTCAAGAGCAATATTGAAGTCACCGCACACACAAATTGCAGGTTCTGACAGCACCAACAATCGTAAATACTCGTGTAGCGCTGTCAACCAGCGCATTTTGTATTCATATTTCTCAGTTCCGACTGCTGCACCATTGGGAACATATAAGTTAACAATCCGAATACCATCAATTACACCTGTCATCACCCGCTTTTGCTCATCCCATTCGTGGTGTAAATCTGGCAAAATCGCCCTAAACCCAGTACTTACGTCTACGAGTGGCTGGCGGCTAATTATGGCTACGCCGTTATAAGATTTTTGTCCTGATATATAAAGGTTATAGCCTAACTGCTCAAAAGGCGATCGCGGAAACTCGGCATCCACAACTTTGGTTTCTTGCAAGCAGAGAACATCAACTGGATTGGCAGTTAACCAATCGTTAACCTGTTCTAAACGAGTGCGAATTGAGTTGACATTCCAAGTAGCGATTTTCATT
This sequence comes from Nostoc sp., assembly GCF_036916975.1. Lineage (GTDB taxonomy): Bacteria > Cyanobacteriota > Cyanobacteriia > Cyanobacteriales > Nostocaceae > Nostoc. Next base: position 1,890 of record NZ_JBALFF010000014.1, on the reverse strand, counting down.
AGTTATCAGGATTTTTTGTAAATTAATAATTACAAATTATGTAATTATTGTACAGTTACTTAATATTTATAATTTCTGTTGCATTTACCAATTACATTTAAACCAAGCTTTAATGGCTTGATCCCATGATAGATTTTAGTAGTTTTAGCTACAAAATATTCCTTTTTGTAAGTTAGGTTACAAAATATTCTACCTCTTTATGATCCCCAAGGCAGATGCAATAAGTAATTGATTTACTTTAAGTTAGAAATATAGCTCAGGGTTGGGTTTTGCCAATAGTTCATGAGATTTGTCGGTAAAAAGTTTACAGCAACGTTAACCATTATTGCGCTTTTCGTAGCCTGTTAGGTTAATTTAAATGTCAAAAGAGTAAGTACAAATGCTCTTTCCTCATAAAATAATCATGCAACTCATTATATTGAGGACAATTTCATAGACTGAACCAAAAAAACTTATGAAAATCGCTCAAGTTGCCCCCTTATGGGAAAGGGTTCCACCTCCTAATTATGGAGGAATAGAACTGGTAGTAAGTCGCTTGACTGATGAACTTGTTCGTCGCGGTCATGAGGTAACCTTATTTGCCTCTGGCGATTCTCAAACTTTGGCTAATTTAGAAGCAGTTTATCCACGGGCATTGCGCTTAGATCCAAATGTCAAAGAGTATGCAGTGTACGAAATGCTAGAACTAAGCCAAGTTTACCAGAGTGCTGCCCAATTCGATATTATCCATTCTCATGTAGGGATTTCGGCATTAGCTTTAGCGAGTTTGATAACAGCAACTTCTACAGTGCATACCCTGCACAATGATTTTACAACGGATAACCGTCACGCATTTAGCTACCCCAAAAAGCAACCTTATGTCAGCATTAGTAACTCGCAGCGTCAAATCGATCTAAATTATATTGACACGGTTTATAACGGAATCGAGCTAGCAAATTATCCATTCGTAGCCCAACCGTCAGAATCTTCGTATTTGGCATTTTTAGGTCGTTTCTCGCCAGAGGAAGGCCCCCAACATGCGATCGCTATTGCTAAACAGAGTGGTTGGCGCTTAAAGATGGCAGGAAAGCTTGATGTCCAAGACTCTAAGTTTTTTGAACAAGAGATTGCCCCCCTTATAGATGGTCAGCAAATTGAATATCTAGGCGAAATGAACCACGCCCAAAAAACTGAACTTCTGGGCAATGCTGCCATAACTCTTTTCCCGATTAGCTGGCAAGAACCTTTTGGGTTAGTAATGATTGAATCAATGGCAACTGGTACACCAGTCATTGCCATGAATTTCGGCTCTATACCTGAAGTGATTGCCCACGGTAAAACAGGTTTTATCTGCAATAGCTATGCAGAAATGGCGGCAATGATTCCACTAGCTTTGGAACTCAATCGTCAAACCTGTCGAAAACATGTAGGAAAAAACTTTAGTGTTAGCCAAATGGTTAACGGATATGAAGGTGTTTACAGACAAATTATTAAAGACCGCATAGAATCGAATGGTCGGATTTATGCAGCTAAGATCCACTTTTAATCAACTGCTTTTTTATCCAACTTAAACAATAATTTTTTTTAGGAGGACATTAGTATGAGTACGAGAGCCAACACCTGCCCATGCTGCGGTGGTTCCCTCCTGCGCCATGCCCGACATGGTGAACTATATTGGTTTTGCCTGTCGTGCCGACAAGAAGTACCGCTATTAACTGCTACTCGCTTGCCTAATGTGGAAACCCGGAACACCGGAGTAGTTCCTCAGCCAGTAGTGAATTCCTAGTTTGACGGAATTTTAGATTAATAAAAACCTAGGGCTATTTCATTCTATTTTTACGGCAGTTTTTAGGAATCTTTTTCAGAAAAATAAGAATTTAAACGCGATTTAAGTTGAGAACCGTAGTTTTT